>NZ_PPRT01000021.1 GCF_002902725.1 Staphylococcus caprae | reverse complement strand
CCATGCCGAACACAGAAGTTAAGCTCCTTAGCGCCGATGGTAGTCGGGCTTACGTCCCGCTAGAGTAGGACGTTGCCAGGCAAGTCAGAGACCGTAAGGTCTCTTTTTTTATGCCTAAAAAACAATCGGCGCCCCGAAAGGTACAAAAGCGATTAGCTATAGAGAAAGAATGATTCTCTGCGAAGAGAAAGCGATTGAAGCTGATGAATTAAGGAAAGAGCGCAACGAGTTTAGTCGAGCTAAATGAGTCAGCGAGAGACGCGAATGAAGAAAGATGCGAACGCTTGACTCAAGCAGAGGAAGCACCTTAGCGCCAGATGGTAGCCCGGCTTACGTCTAAAGGAGGTTGAGGCATAATTAATTGTCTCAGTTTTCTTTAACATATTGGCAGTAGATGTCTGAATTGAAAGTGCGCTTATATCAAGCTTCTTTCAATTCTAGCCATCCTTGCCGGGGTGGGACAACGAAAATAATTTTGTTAAATTATATTTCTGTTCCACTCCCTCTTACTTAATGGCATAAAGCCATTAAGAACCACTGAAATAATTGCCAGGCAAGTTAGAGACCGGAAGGTCTCTTTTTTTATGTCTAAAAAGCAATCGGCGCCCCACAGGTACGTAGTCTATTAGCTATGGAGAAAGAATGATTCTTTTCACAAATGTTAATTAAAATACGATAGCCTAAAAGCTATCGCATAAGTAACACTAACTTTTAAAAAAGAAGTGTTACTTTATAATTAACGAGTTAATCAGGGCGTTCACATGGTCTTCTAACTCATCTTGTTTAATCCCGCCGAAACCTAAAATGAATTTAGGATATTTAGAAGGTTTGTCTTCATAGTTATACAATTCTAATTTTAGATTGTTCTTTTTTGCTTTCTCTAAGCATTGGGGTACACTCAAACCATTCATTACAGTTAAGGTGAAATGCATACCAGTCAAAGCGCCTTCTATTTTTAACTGTTCACTATATTGAGCGAGTTTTTTTAATATATAATTCAATTTATCTCTATAAATTCTTCGCATTTTATTTAAATGTCTTTCAAAACTACCACTACTCATGAATCTTGCAACCATATGTTGAAGATGAACGGGTACGGTATTTCCTTCTTTAAATATTCTTTGTTTATAAGTGTTCATTACTTTTTCAGGCAGTACTATGTATGCAATTCTACAACTAGGAAATAGTGATTTTGAAAATGTACTGATATATATAACTTTTCCTTTAGTATCTAAACTTTGTAAAGCTGGAATTGGTTTGCCAAAGTATCTAAACTCTGAATCATAATCATCTTCAATAATATAACGATGTGTATCTTTTTGAGCCCACTGGATAAGTTGCGTTCTTTTTTTGAGATTAGTGACGTGGCCAGTTGGAAATTGGTGGGATGGTGTAATATATAAGACGTTATTTTGTGAATTTAGTATAGGTTGGATTTGTATACCGTTTTTATCAACTGGAACTTGTAAGTAATTCATATTCTTTTTATCTAAAACGTGTTTAATTGGAGGGTAACTTGGTTTCTCAATAATAAATTTTTCATGTTTCAGTAAGTTGGTAATCATATCAAGCAGTTGACTGGTAGAAGAACCAATGATGATTTGATTAGGGTGACATGTTACGCCTCTACTATTAAATAAGTAATGTGCAATTTGTTGTCGTAACGCATAAACTCCTTGAACTTCACCACGTTGTAATAGATCGAGTTGATCATCTTCGAACACGTCTTTGGCATATTTTCTGAAAATGTGCATAGGGAAGCTTTCCGAATCTATTTCAGCTAGGTTAAAAGCGTATTGAGGTCCATCATTGTTATAAGTTTCTTCATTGATTTCATTCCCCATATAATCATGATAAGACTCTGTATTGACAACAGGTAGAGATTCTATATCTGATACATAATAACCTGATCTAGGTTTTGAATAAATAAACCCCTCATCTAATAGTAATTGATATGCATGTTCAATAGTCGTATGACTCATTGATAAATGTTCGCTCAGTTGTCGTTTAGAAGGAAATTTATCATTAGAATGGTATAGACCTTCAATAATTTGTTTTTTTAATTTTTCATATAGGGATAAGTAAAGTGGTTGTGTTGATTTCATATAAACTGGCCCCTTGTTTTATGTGCAAATTGTACCTTTTTAAATATCAGTTTATCTTTTAAAATGAATTTAATCAAGAAGTAAAGGGGTAAATAACATGTCAAAAATTGTAGGCTCAGAACGAGTAAAAAGAGGAATGGCTGAAATGCAAAAAGGTGGCGTCATTATGGACGTTGTCAATGCAGAACAAGCTAAGATTGCTGAAGAAGCAGGTGCGGTTGCAGTTATGGCACTAGAACGCGTTCCATCAGACATCAGAGCAGCAGGCGGTGTAGCACGCATGGCTAATCCTAAAATTGTTGAGGAAGTAATGAACGCAGTGTCTATACCTGTTATGGCTAAAGCCCGCATTGGACATATTACTGAAGCTAGAGTATTAGAAGCAATGGGTGTCGATTACATTGATGAATCTGAAGTATTAACTCCAGCTGATGAAGAATATCACTTAAGAAAAGATCAATTTACAGTACCATTTGTATGCGGATGTCGTAACCTAGGCGAAGCTGCACGCCGTATTGGTGAGGGAGCAGCAATGTTACGAACTAAAGGTGAACCAGGTACAGGTAATATTGTTGAAGCTGTTCGTCATATGCGCCGTGTAAATGCTGAAGTGAGTCGTCTGACTGTTATGAACGATGATGAAATCATGACATTTGCGAAAGAATTAGGTGCGCCTTTTGAAATATTAAAGCAAATTAAGGATAAAGGTCGTCTTCCAGTAGTTAACTTTGCAGCAGGTGGTGTAGCAACGCCCCAAGATGCTGCTTTAATGATGGAATTAGGTGCCGACGGTGTATTCGTAGGATCAGGTATTTTCAAATCAGAAGATCCTGAAAAATTTGCTAAAGCAATTGTACAAGCTACAACACATTATCAAGATTATGAACTGATTGGTAAATTAGCAAGTGAGCTTGGCACAGCTATGAAAGGTTTAGATATTAACCAAATTTCATTAGAAGAACGTATGCAAGAGCGTGGTTGGTAATTTATGAAAATAGGTGTATTAGCGTTGCAAGGTGCGGTTCGTGAACACATTCGTCATATAGAATTAAGTGGTCATGAGGGCATTGCAGTGAAAAGAGTAGAACAACTTGAAGAGATTGATGGATTGATTTTACCGGGTGGAGAGTCCACAACATTAAGACGATTAATGGATTTATACGGATTCAAAGAAGTATTACAGAATTCTGATCTACCAATGTTTGGCACCTGTGCAGGTTTAATTGTACTTGCCCAAGATGTAGAGGGAGAGTCAGGCTATCTGAAGAAGTTGGATATCACCGTCGAGCGTAATTCATTTGGTCGACAAGTCGATAGCTTTGAATCTGAGCTTGATATTAAAGGAATTGCAGAAGATATTGAAGGTGTATTCATTAGAGCACCTCATATTGCTCAGGTTGAAGAAGGCGTTGATGTGCTAAGCCGAGTAGGCGATAAAATTGTGGCAGTGAAACAAGGGAAATATCTTGGAGTCTCATTCCATCCAGAATTAACCGATGATTATCGAGTAACTGAATATTTCATTAATCATATGATTAAGAAGGATTGAACATTTTCTAATAAAGCGGTCATCTTGAAGATGGCCGTTTTTAATTTTGAGGAAAATGCATTTCAAAAAAGTATAAATTCTAAATTAAAAATAAAAAAGCAAGAGTAACTCCCCAAGTTACTCCTGCAATAATTAAGTATGAATTAAATAAAGAATCCTGCGATGGCTGCTGAAATAAATGATACTAGTGTTGCGCCAAATAATAGTTTTAATCCGAAACGTGCGACGACGTCACCTTTTTTATCATTTAATGATTTAATTGCACCTGAAATGATTCCAATCGAACTAAAGTTAGCAAATGATACTAAGAATACTGAAGTGACACCTTTAGCGTGTTCAGATAAACCATGTGTTTTACCAAGTGCTTGCATTGCAACGAATTCATTTGATAATAATTTAGTCGCCATAATAGAACCAGATTGAACAGCGTCATGCCATGGTACACCCGCTAAGAATGCAAATGGAGCAAAGACAAATCCAATCAATGTTTGGAAATTCCAGGTAATTGCGCCGTGTGAGAATAAACTAAAGATACCGCTGACGATTCCATTTAATAAAGCGATGATAGCTATATAACCAATTAACATTGCGCCTACGATGACCGCAACTTTAAATCCGTCCAAAATGTATTCCCCGAGCATTTCGAAGAATGATTGGTTCTTAGTTTCACTTTCATCAACTAATAATTTATCATCTTCTTCATTCACTTTATAAGGATTGATGATTGACGCGATGATGAAACCACCAAATAAATTAAGAACAACAGCTGTTACAACATATTTAGGTTCAATTAACGTGAAGTATGCACCGATAATTGATGCCGATACTGTAGACATAGCTGATGCTGTTAACGTATATAAACGTTGTTTAGGTATGTATGGCAGTTGTTGTTTTAATGAAATAAATACCTCTGATTGTCCCAAGATTGCTGCTGCTACAGCGTTATATGATTCTAAACGTCCCATGCCATTAATTTTAGAAATTAAGAAACCTAAAAAATTAATAATAAGCGGTAAGATTCGCGTATATTGTAATATACCTATAAGTGCTGAAATAAATACAATAGGTAGCAATACGTTAAAGAAGAATGGTGGGTTCTTTGGATCTACAAATTTAAAACCACCGAATACGAAATTGACACCTTCAGCTGCTTGCTTTAATAGATAACTAAAGCCGTAAGAAATACTACCGATAACAGTAATTCCGATATTTGTTTTTAATAAAATAAATGCGAATATAAGTTGAATTACTAATAGTAAACCAACATACTTCCAGCGTATATTTTTTCTGTCTGAACTAAATAAGAATGCGAGTGCTAAAAAGAAAATAATTCCTATAATCCCAATCACAATATGCATATTTTTTCATTCCTTTAATTTTTTCTATTCTCTATCATACAATAAATTGAACGCGCTAACATCATAAAATTTAAATTTTAAAATCAAATTGGTTGAAAAAGGTCAAAGGTGGTCATATAATAAAGTCAAAGAAGGTCAAAAAGAGGTGATATCCATGCATAACATGTCCGACATCATAGAACAATACATTAAACATTTATTCGAGGAAACAAACGAAGATGTGGTAGAAATCCAACGTGCAAATATTGCACAACGATTCGATTGTGTTCCTTCCCAATTAAATTATGTTATTAAGACTCGTTTTACAAACGAACATGGTTATGAAATAGAAAGTAAACGCGGTGGTGGAGGTTATATCCGAATCACTAAAATTGAAAACAAAGATGCAACAGGTTATATTAATCACTTACTTCAATTGATTGGACCTTCTATTTCACAACAACAAGCTTATTATATAATAGATGGTTTATTAGACAAAGGATTGATTAATGACAGAGAAGCTAAAATGATACAAGCAGTTATTGATCGAGAAACACTAAAAATGGATGTCGTTGCAAGAGATATTATAAGAGCTAATATTTTAAAACGATTATTACCAGTGATTAACTATTATTAAATGAAGTGAGGTGTTTAAACGTGCTTTGCGAAAATTGCCATTTAAATGAAGCGGAAGTAAAATTAACAGTTAAAAGTAAAGACGGTACGCATGAAAAATGGGTATGCTCAATATGTGCACAAGGCGATAATCCTTGGCATCAAGCTCATGACGACACGTCTTACCATTCGCATCAAGACGATATAGAAGAAGCATTTGTAGTCAAACAAATATTACAACATCTCGCTACGAAACATGGTATTAATTTTCAAGAAATGGCGTTTAAAGAGGAGAAGCAATGTCCGACGTGTCATATGACACTGAAAGATATCGCGCATGTTGGTAAATTTGGTTGTGCTAACTGCTACGCCACGTTTAAAGACGACATTATAGATATCGTTCGACGCGTACAAGGTGGACAATTTGAACATGTAGGTAAAACGCCTCAATCTTCACATAAGAAACTTGCAATTAAAAAGCAAATCGAAGAAAAAACGAAATATCTAAATAAATTAATAGAAGAACAAAACTTTGAAGAAGCTGCAGTGATTCGTGACGAAATTAAAGCATTAAAAGATGAAAGTGAGGTGTCTCGTCATGAGTGACATTCATACTAACATTAGTCAATGGATGAAAATGACTGAAGAGGCACCTGTAGTCATTTCTTCAAGAATAAGATTAGCAAGAAATCTTGAGAATCATGTTCATCCTTTGATGTTCCCATCCGAGCAAGAAGGATTTCGAGTAATAAATGAAGTTCAAGATGCGCTTCCAGACTTACAGTTACAACGTTTAGATACAATGGATCAACAAAGTAAAATGAAATTAGTTGCGAAACATCTTGTAAGTCCTGAACTTATTAAACAACCAGCCTCTGCAGTATTGCTTAACGAAGATGAATCTCTAAGTGTGATGATTAACGAAGAAGACCACATTCGTATCCAAGCGTTAGGAACTGACTTGTCGCTCAATGATTTATATCAAAGAGCTTCAAAGATTGATGATGACTTGGACCAAGAACTAGATATTAGCTATGACGAACATTTAGGCTATCTTACAACCTGTCCAACAAATATAGGCACAGGTATGCGTGCGAGTGTCATGTTACATTTGCCTGGACTTTCCATCATGAAGAGAATGAACCGCATTGCACAGACGATTAACCGTTTTGGATTTACGATTCGAGGTATTTATGGAGAAGGTTCGCAAGTATATGGTCACATTTATCAAGTTTCAAACCAACTCACTTTAGGGAAAACTGAAGAAGAAATCATTGATAATTTAACTGAAGTCGTTAACCAAATCATCAATGAAGAGAAACAAATTAGAGAAAGACTTGATAAGCATAATCCAGTAGAAACGCTTGATAGAGTTTATCGTTCGCTAGGGATTCTACAAAATAGTAGAATTATCTCAATGGAAGAAGCATCCTATCGCTTAAGTGAAGTCAAACTCGGTATCGATTTAAATTATATAACGCTTAATGATTTTAAATTTAATGAATTAATGGTAGGTATACAGTCACCATTTTTAATAGATGAAGATGATGATAAAACAGTAAATGAAAAAAGAGCCGATTTATTAAGAGAACATATAAAATAGGAGGTATTTTATATATGCTATTTGGTAGATTAACAGAACGTGCGCAGCGAGTTTTAGCGCATGCACAAGAAGAAGCAATTCGTTTGAACCATTCAAATATTGGTACAGAACACCTTTTATTAGGTTTAATGAAAGAACCGGAAGGTATTGCTGCTAAAGTATTAGAAAGTTTTAATATTACTGAAGACAAAGTGATTGAAGAAGTTGAAAAGTTGATTGGTCACGGTCAAGAACAAATGGGCACGTTACATTACACACCAAGAGCTAAGAAAGTGATTGAACTTTCAATGGATGAAGCAAGAAAGTTACATCATAATTTCGTAGGTACAGAACACATTCTTTTAGGTTTAATCCGTGAAAATGAAGGTGTCGCAGCACGCGTGTTTGCCAACTTAGATTTAAATATCACAAAAGCACGTGCGCAAGTTGTTAAAGCTTTAGGTAGCCCAGAAATGAGTAATAAAAATGCTCAAGCAAATAAATCAAATAATACACCAACATTGGATAGTTTAGCTAGAGACCTAACTGTTATAGCGAAAGACGGTACTTTAGACCCCGTAGTAGGACGTAATAAAGAAATCACTCGTGTCATTGAAGTGTTAAGCCGTCGTACTAAAAATAATCCAGTACTTATCGGTGAACCAGGTGTAGGTAAAACAGCAATTGCTGAAGGTTTAGCACAAGCGATTGTTAATAATGAAGTACCAGAAACATTAAAAGAAAAGCGCGTCATGTCACTTGATATGGGTACTGTAGTTGCTGGTACGAAATACCGTGGTGAATTCGAAGAACGCTTGAAAAAAGTTATGGAAGAAATTCATCAAGCTGGTAACGTCATTCTATTTATTGATGAGTTACACACATTAGTTGGCGCTGGTGGTGCCGAAGGTGCTATTGATGCATCTAACATCCTTAAACCAGCTTTAGCTAGAGGAGAATTACAATGTATTGGTGCTACAACTTTAGATGAATATCGTAAAAATATTGAAAAAGATGCAGCATTAGAACGTCGTTTCCAACCTGTTCAAGTTGATGAACCAACAGTAGAAGACACAATTGAAATCTTGAAAGGCTTACGCGATCGTTATGAAGCACATCATAGAATTAATATTTCTGATGAAGCTTTAGAAGCAGCTGCAAAATTAAGCAACCGTTATGTATCTGATCGTTTCTTACCAGATAAAGCAATCGATCTTATTGATGAAGCAAGTTCTAAAGTTAGACTTAAAAGTCATACAACACCTAACAATCTTAAAGAAATTGAACAAGAAATTGAAAATGTTAAAAATGAAAAAGATGCTGCTGTTCATGCACAAGAGTTTGAAAATGCAGCTAATTTAAGAGATAAACAATCTAAACTTGAAAAACAATATGAAGACGCTAAAAATGAATGGAAAAATTCTCAAGGTGGCGTAAGTACGGCATTATCTGAAGAAGATATAGCAGAAGTAATTGCAGGATGGACAGGTATTCCATTAACTAAAATTAACGAAACTGAATCTGAACGTTTACTCAATCTTGAAGATACACTCCACGAACGTGTAATTGGTCAAAATGACGCAGTGAATTCAATCAGTAAAGCTGTGAGACGTGCTCGTGCGGGACTTAAAGATCCTAAACGTCCAATCGGTAGCTTTATCTTCCTAGGACCTACTGGTGTAGGTAAAACTGAATTAGCACGTGCATTAGCTGAATCTATGTTTGGTGAAGATGATGCAATGATTCGTGTTGATATGAGTGAGTTTATGGAGAAACATGCAGTGAGTCGTTTAGTAGGTGCACCTCCTGGCTATGTAGGCCATGACGATGGTGGTCAATTAACTGAAAAGGTAAGACGTAAACCATACTCAGTTATCCTATTTGATGAAATTGAAAAAGCCCACCCTGATGTATTTAACATCCTTTTACAAGTCTTAGATGATGGCCATTTAACTGATACGAAAGGTCGTACTGTAGATTTCCGTAATACAGTCATCATCATGACTTCAAACGTTGGTGCACAAGAATTACAAGACCAACGATTTGCAGGGTTTGGTGGCGCTTCTGAAGGTAACGACTATGAAACAATTCGTAAAACAATGATGAAAGAACTTAAAAATTCATTCCGTCCAGAATTCTTAAACCGTGTAGACGATATCATTGTATTCCACAAACTTTCTAAAGAAGAATTGAAAGAAATCGTTACTATGATGGTAAATAAACTTACTGCTCGTCTTTCTGAACAAAATATTAATATTGTTGTAACTGATAAAGCGAAAGAAAAAATTGCTGAAGAAGGTTACGATCCAGAATACGGTGCGCGTCCATTAATTAGAGCAATTCAAAAAACTGTAGAAGATAACTTAAGTGAATTAATCTTAGATGGTAACAAGATTGAAGGTAAAGAAGTTACTATTGATCATAATGGCGAAGAGTTTAAATATGATATTCACGAGAAAACGTCTTCAGAAAAAGAAACGACAGAAGCTTAAATTGATATAACGCATAGAAAGCAAAATTGAATCAACGATAGTAATCTATGACAATGATTGGTATTCCTCTTTAATGGAGGGGTACCTTTTTTTATTCATAAATTTTTCTGTATGTTCAGATAAACTAATTTATCTTTATTTTTCATAGAATGCAGTGCGATGTATAAGAATTAAATTAAACTTAAGGAAATTAAATTTCTCGAAAAATCAATAATTCTCAACTCGCATAAGCATAAATTCATAATAAAATTAATCGATATCAAAATCATTCACATTTAATTTGTCATAATCAAATTGTCAGTTTAAAATAGATTTGTTCATAACAATTTGGAGGTGCAAAAGTGGCCAAGAAAAAAGTAATATTTGAATGTATGGCGTGTGGCTATCAATCTCCTAAATGGATGGGGAAATGTCCTAATTGCGGTGCATGGAACCAAATGGAAGAAATTGTAGAGAAAGCTGCGAACCCTAAACATGGTGTAAAAACTAAAGAAGCAGCAGGAAAAGTACAGAAATTAAATAGTGTTAAACATGAGACGACGCCTAGAATTCTCACAGATTCAAAAGAATTTAACCGAGTGCTTGGTGGAGGGATTGTAAGTGGGTCACTTGTGCTTATCGGAGGAGACCCAGGTATTGGTAAATCTACATTACTGTTGCAAATCTGTGCTGCGTTATCTCAAAGTAAAAATGTCTTATATATCACTGGTGAGGAATCGATAAATCAAACTAAACTACGTGCTGAGCGTTTAGAAGAAGATTCTAGTCAACTCAACGTTTTAGCTGAAACGGATTTAGAAGTTATCCACCAAACCGTTAAAGATGAACGCCCAGATTTACTCGTCGTGGATTCCATCCAAACCATTTATCATCCAGAAATAAGTTCAGCGCCAGGATCAGTGTCTCAAGTAAGAGAAAGCACACAAAGTCTGATGAATATCGCGAAGCAAATGGATATTGCGACATTTATTGTTGGGCATGTGACGAAAGAAGGTCAGATAGCAGGGCCGAGATTGCTAGAACATATGGTAGATACGGTGCTTTACTTTGAAGGCGATGAACATCATGCATACCGAATTTTAAGAGCGGTTAAAAACCGTTTTGGATCTACAAATGAGATGGGCATTTTCGAAATGAAGCAGAGTGGTTTGAAAGGTGTCTTAAATCCTTCTGAAATGTTTCTAGAAGAACGATCAACTAATGTACCAGGATCGACCATTGTGCCAACCATGGAAGGCACACGTCCTTTGCTGATTGAGGTACAAGCATTAGTTACACCTACTACGTTTAATAATCCTAGACGTATGGCTACAGGTATTGACCATAATCGGTTAAGCTTACTTATGGCAGTCTTAGAAAAGAAAGAAAATTACTTGCTTCAGCAACAAGATGCATATATCAAAGTTGCAGGTGGAGTGAAGTTAACAGAACCGGCTGTAGACCTAAGTATCATAGTAGCTACTGCCTCAAGCTTTAAAGATCAAGCTGTAGACGGCTTAGACTGTTTTGTAGGTGAGGTAGGTCTAACGGGCGAAGTTCGTCGAGTCTCTCGTATCGAACAACGGATTCAAGAAGCGGCTAAACTTGGTTTCAAACGTGCGATTATCCCTCAAACGAATATAGGAGGGTGGACTTTCCCAGAAGGTATCCAAGTGATTGGTGTATCTTCTGTCCATGAAGCTTTAAAATATGCGCTCCGTTCTTCATAGAAAGTATTTTGTGAAAAGAATGAAAATGTTCATCATGTATCAAAGAAGTATATGTGTATTTGATGTTTTCATTCAACGCATGTCGTTTTTTACTACAATAATTTTACGCGTATGAAATCTCGATTCAATAATACTGAAATAAGTATACATACAGAGAATAGACATCCGTGAGAGGAGGATAAGGTTGAGTATCATTAGATTAATGGTGTTAGTTATATATATAATTATCGGCGCTGCATTAGGAATTATTATTATTCCAGAAGTCGTAGCTGATATAGGTATGAAAGTTCCACCGATTATTACGAACCACTATGTAGATGGATTTGTAGGCATTATTTTATTTTTTGCTATATTTGGATTTTTTATTAAAAGAGTGACCCATGCTTTTAAAGAACTTGAACAAGTCATTATGCGACGAAGTGCAGTGGAAATTTTATTTGCAACAATTGGTCTGATTATAGGACTCTTTATCTCAGTTATGGTTTCTTTTATTTTAGAACTTATAGGAAATTCGATACTTAATCATTTTATTCCTATTATCATTACGATTATTTTATGTTATCTAGGTTTCCAATTTGGTTTAAAGAAACGCGATGAGATGTTAATGTTTTTGCCGGAAAATATGGCAAGATCCATGTCTTATAATACACGTAAAGCTATACCAAAGATTATAGATACAAGCGCGATTATTGATGGTCGTATATTAGATGTCATTCGTTGCGGTTTTATCGATGGCGATATCCTTATTCCTCAAGGAGTCATCAATGAATTACAAGTTGTAGCAGATGCAAATGATAGTGTAAAGCGTGAGAAAGGACAGCGTGGTTTAGATATCCTTAATCAACTCTATGATTTGAATTACCCTACACGTGTGATACATCCGACGAAGTCTCATAGTGATATCGATACATTACTCATTAAGTTAGCGCAACAGCATCATGCCCATGTCATTACCACTGACTATAATTTAAATAAAGTGTGTCACGTGCAAGGCATTACAGCATTAAATGTCAATGATTTATCAGAGGCGATTAAGCCAAATGTTCATCAGGGTGACCGCTTAAATATACTTTTAACTAAGATGGGGAAAGAACCTGGTCAAGGTGTAGGTTATCTAGATGATGGTACGATGGTAGTTGTTGACAACGCGAAGAAATTAATTGGTCAACAGGTTAATTTAGAAGTAGTGAGTCTATTACAAACTTCTTCAGGTAGGATTGTTTTTGCGAAACATCATGAAGAAGACACTCCCAATTCTGAAAATTAAATCAAAAGCAGGTTTCATGTGAAACGGTATATTTTGAACTGAAATATGAATTTTACATGAAACCTTTTTATATATAAAGAGAAGTTTGAAGAAGACTTACGTAAACAATAGACTTATCAAAGACGGATTTAAGTGCTACAATATTACTGAATGTTATGTAAGAATGAATAATCAATTATTGAGGGAAGTTATTCACAAAGGAATGGTCCAACACATCATTAACTTTTGAATAACTTTTTTAAAATTGAATTAAACCATCAAAAACTTGGCAGCTTACATGCTTAAATTGGTTTGAAAAGTGGCTAAAAAATAAAGAAATTACAATTGCTTTTAAAATGTAATGATTTCTTTTAATCAACTTCTGCCATTACATCAGCCCATAATTAATAATCATAGGAGTGAATATAATGAGTGAACGCATTAGAGTAAGATATGCACCGAGTCCAACTGGATACTTGCATATTGGTAATGCTCGAACAGCATTATTTAACTATTTATTTGCGAAACATTATGATGGAGATTTTGTTGTTCGTATTGAAGATACAGATAGCAAACGTAACCTCGAAGACGGAGAATCTTCTCAATTTGATAACTTAAAATGGTTAGGCTTAGATTGGGATGAATCTATCGATAAAGATAAAGGTTATGGCCCATACCGCCAATCTGAACGTGCGGACATTTATAACCCACTAATTCAACAATTACTTGACGAAGATAAAGCATATAAATGTTATATGACAGAAGAAGAATTAGAAGAAGAACGTGAAGGACAAATTGCTCGTGGTGAAATGCCTCGTTACGGTGGTCAACATGCACACTTAACAGAAGAACAACGTCAACAATTCGAGGCAGAAGGCCGTAAACCTTCTATTCGATTCCGTGTGCCTAAAGATAAGACTTATACATTTAACGATATGGTTAAAGGTGAAATTTCATTCGACTCTAATAATATAGGCGACTGGGTTATCGTGAAAAAAGACGGTGTACCAACATATAACTTTGCAGTTGCTGTAGATGATCATTATATGAAAATTTCAGATGTTATTCGTGGCGACGACCATGTTTCTAACACACCAAAACAATTAATGATTTATGAAGCGTTTGGTTGGGAACCACCACGTTTTGGACATATGGCCCTTATTGTTAACGAAGAACGTAAGAAGTTAAGTAAACGCGACGGTCAAATCCTACAGTTTATTGAACAATATCGTGACTTAGGCTACTTACCAGAAGCACTATTCAACTTTATTACATTATTGGGTTGGTCACCTGAAGGCGAAGAAGAAATCTTTTCTAAAGAAGAATTTATTAAAATCTTTGATGAAAAACGTTTATCTAAATCACCTGCAATGTTTGATAGACAAAAATTAGCTTGGGTAAACAACCAATACATGAAAACGAAAGACACTGAAACAGTATTTGAATTGGCTTTACCGCATCTAATCAAAGCAAACCTCATCCCTGAAAATCCTTCTGAAGAAGATAAAGATTGGGGACGCAAACTTGTTGCACTTTATCAGAAAGAAATGAGTTATGCAGGTGAAATCGTTCCATTATCAGAAATGTTCTTCCATGAAATGCCTGAACTTAATGAAGAAGAACAAGAAGTTGTGAATGGTGAACAAGTTCCAGAATTAATGAACCACTTGTATGGTAAATTAGAAGCTTTAGAACCATTTGAAGCTGCTGAAATCAAGAAAACAATTAAAGAAGTTCAAAAAGAAACTGGAATCAAAGGTAAACAATTGTTTATGCCTATTCGTGTAGCTGTAACAGGACAAATGCACGGACCAGAATTACCAAATACAATTGAAGTATTAGGTAAAGAAAAAGTATTGTCTCGTTTACAAAAATATGTATAAGAGCTTTCAAGATTGTCATTTACATTCGCTAAACTCATTTTTCCAAGAAGCGTATGTTACGACTTGAAATTTCACTACTAACGCCCTATTATTATAACTATAAAATGAATCAAAGGATTAGTAATTAATCATTATATGACTCAGAGAGTGTGCGGTAGCTGCGAGCATACCATATAGATTAATGAATGCACCTTTGCTACTTTAAATAAATAATGATAATGAGAGTAATGAATACGAGTAAAAGTATCATTGCTGAATGAAGAGTGGAACCGTGCGATAGCGCCTCTAGCAACTGAATTGTTAGAGGCGCTATTTTGATATCATGAATTTTTAAATCAGGCACATGTATTAAAAAAGCATTGATGAAATAAAAATCAATTTGATTAGGCTAAGGGGGAGAAGGTCTTGTTAAAAAGAATGAGAGACGATATAAAAATGGTGTTTGAACAGGATCCAGCAGCACGCTCAACTTTAGAAGTTGTTACTACTTACGCGGGATTACATGCAGTATGGAGTCATTTAGTAGCGCATAAACTTTATAATAAAAAGCGCTATGTTGCAGCGAGAGTTATTTCACAAGTGTCACGATTTTTCACAGGAATAGAAATTCATCCTGGTGCTAAAATAGGCAAACGTTTATTTATTGACCATGGTATGGGTGTCGTTATTGGTGAAACATGTACAATCGGGGATAATGTCACAATTTACCAAGGTGTGACACTAGGCGGTACAGGAAAAGAAAAAGGGAAACGTCATCCTGATATTGGAGATAATGTTTTAATCGCCGCAGGTTCTAAAGTTTTAGGTAATATACAAATTGATTCAAATGTAAATATTGGTGCGAATTCTGTTGTACTACAATCTGTACCAAGTTATACAACTGTTGTCGGTATTCCAGGTCACATTGTTAAGCAAGAAGGCAAACGAATTGGTAAAACATTTGACCATCGTAATTTACCGGATCCACTTTTCGAACAAATTAAACATTTAGAACGACAACTTGAAAAAGCTAAGAATGGAGAGATTCAAGATGATTACATTATATAATACGTTAACACGTCGGAAAGAAACATTTGAGCCGATTGAACCAGGTAAGGTGAAAATGTATGTGTGTGGTCCGACGGTTTACAATTATATTCACATCGGGAATGCACGACCTGCGATTAATTATGATGTAGTCAGAAGATATTTTGAATATAAAGGATACGAAGTTATTTACGTTTCAAATTTTACTGACGTAGATGATAAGTTAATCAACCGCTCTAAGGAATTAAATGAAAGTGTCCCAGAAATTGCTGAGAAATATATCAAAGCATTTTACGAAGATGTTGGCGCTTTAAACGTCAAAAAAGCAACATCAAATCCACGCGTGATGAATCATATGCAAGAAATTATTGATTTCATCAAAGAACTCGTAGATGAAGGATATGCTTATGAAAGTGATGGCGATGTTTATTTTAGAACACGTCAGTTTGACGGATATGGTAAACTCAGCCATCAATCGTTAGATGACCTCAAAGTAGGTGCACGAATTGAAGCTGGTGAGCAAAAGGAAGACGCCCTAGACTTTACGTTATGGAAGAAAGCGAAACCTGGAGAAATTAGCTGGGATAGTCCATTCGGTGAAGGCCGTCCAGGTTGGCATATTGAATGCTCTGTAATGGCTTACCACGAGTTAGGACCAACGATAGATATTCATGCTGGTGGTTCCGATTTACAATTCCCACACCATGAAAATGAAATTGCCCAATCAGAAGCACACAATCACGCACCATTTGCTAACTACTGGATGCATAACGGTTTTATTAATATCGACAATGAAAAAATGAGTAAATCATTAGGTAACTTTATTTTAGTGCATGACATTATTAAAGAAATAGATCCTGATGTGCTTCGATTCTTCATGATTAGTGTACATTATCGTAGTCCTATCAATTATAATTTAGAACTTGTGGGTGCAGCTCGAAGCGGTTTAGAACGTATACGTAACAGCTATAAACTTATAGAAGAACGTGAAGCGATTGCTACAGATTTAGAAGAACACACAGACTATATGAATCAAATTGATGAAATTCTTAAACAATTCGAAACTGTAATGGATGACGACTTCAACACTGCCAATGCTGTAACTGCATGGTATGATTTAGCTAAACTCGCTAATAAATATGTTCTTGAAAATACAACTTCCACAAAGGTATTCAATAAATTTAAAGAAGTATATCAAATCTTTAGTGATGTTCTTGGCGTTCCTCTTAAAGGAAAAGAAGCTGATGAGTTATTAGATGAAGAGATTGAGAAATTAATAGAAGAGCGTGATGAAGCCCGTAAAAATAAAGATTTCGCTCGTGCGGATGAAATTAGAGATATGCTTAAAGAACGCAACATTATTTTAGAAGATACACCACAAGGTGTAAGATTTAAGCGTGGTTAAATGATGAATGTTAAATTGTTAAATCCGCTTACACTTGCATACATGGGCGATGCTGTTTTGGATCAACATATTCGAGAATACATTGTTCTTAAGTTGCAAAGTAAACCCAATCGTTTACACCAAGTATCAAAACAATATGTTTCTGCTAAAAGTCAAGCACAGACATTAGAACGATTAATCTCAGATGATTGGTTCACTGAAGAAGAGTTGAATGTCTTGAAAAGAGGGCGCAACGCTAAAAGTTACACAAAAGCTAAAAATACAGATATTCAAACATATCGAAAAAGTTCAGCATTAGAAGCTGTTATAGGTTTTTTATATTTAGATCATCAACAAACGCGTTTAGAAGAATTACTTCATAACATTGTTGAAATAGTAAATGAAAGGTAGTGTGGATGTGGAAGATATCGTCATAGTAGGCAGACATGCAGTTAAAGAGGCAATTATTTCAGGCCATGCCATTAATAAAATTTTGATTCAAGATGGTATAAAAAAACAACAAATCAACGAAATTTTAAAAAATGCAAAAGCTCAAAAACTGATTGTTCAAACAGTACCGAAATCTAAATTAGATTTTTTATCAAATGCACCTCACCAAGGCGTTGCTGCATTAGTCGCCCCATATGAATATGCAGATTTTGACCAATTTTTACAAAGTCAAAAAGATAAAGATGGTTTTTCTACTGTAATGATTTTGGATGGTTTAGAAGATCCGCATAATCTTGGTTCAATATTAAGAACTGCTGATGCTTCAGGTGTCGATGGCGTTATCATACCTAAAAGACGTTCAGTAGCCTTAACACAAACTGTTGCTAAAGCTTCAACAGGAGCAATACAACATGTTCCAGTTATTCGTGTAACTAACCTTTCTAAAACGATTGACGAATTAAAGGATAATGGTTTTTGGGTTGCAGGCACTGCAGCGAATAATGCTACAGATTATAGAGACTTACAAGCGGATATGTCTTTAGCTATCGTTATTGGCAGTGAAGGTCAAGGTATGAGTCGCTTAGTCAGTGATAAATGCGACTTTTACATTAAAATACCTATGGTCGGTCATGTAAATAGTCTTAACGCTTCTGTAGCAGCGAGTTTGATGATGTATGAAGTTTTCCGTAAAAGAAATGAAACTGAGGCATCCTCATGAAAGAAAGATATTTAATTATCGATGGCTATAACATGATAGGGCAATCGCCGACACTCAGTGCGGTAGCTAAAGAAAGTTTAGAAGAAGCACGAGAACAACTTTTAGACGCTATTGCGAATTACAATGCACTGATTGCAGATGAAATTGTTTGTGTTTTTGATGCGTATGAACAATCAGGTATCGAACGAGAATATGTGTATCACGGTGTAAAAACAGTGTTCACTAAAGAAAAGGAAACTGCAGATAGCTTTATTGAGCGCTATGTCTATGAGTTATATGACAAACATACAACGCATATTACTGTTGTAACGAGCGATATGAGTGAACAACATGCAATATTTGGCTCAGGTGCCTACCGTATTTCCTCAAGAGAAATGTGGCGCGATTTAAAAGAAAATGAAATAACAGTGAGTAAATCCATTGATGATTTTAGTGAAAAGAAGCCAAGAACTCGAATTCAGCTATCAAATGAAATACTAGAAGAATTTGAAAAAATAAGACGCGGAAACCATCATAAAGACTGATTTGGTACTATTGCGAATTTGACCTTTCTTCATTTAAACTAACCTAAATTTATGCGGAAGGTTAGGTAAATCAGTTTGAACAATAAACATCACGAGCAAACATCAAAGTGTTATTTTACTGATGCAAATGAAGACATTGATCAATTATTTATAACGTTACTTGAAGAATTAAGTCCATTTATTTTTAGAAAGATTGGTTACTTAACATCAAATCAATTTGATATTGAAGATATGTATCAAGATATTCTCATAAAAATGTATCTAGCTCTTCAAAATTTTGATTTTAGTAGGTCTATACCATTTAAAAGGTATTTATATTTTCTTATCCGTTCTGTTAAATATGACTATTTGAGAAAGTTGAAAGCTGAACGCCACCGTGAGCCATTACTTATAAATGAGTGTGTAGTGGATTACAATTGTGCTTTAGCAATTGATGAAGTTGAGCGGTCATTTTTCAGAAAGGAATTGTCGAAGGAATTCAACAAACAAGTATTTACATTAAGCAGAATGGAAAAGGAGATTATACATTTAGTAAGAAGAGAGTATAAACCGAGAGAAATAGCGCATATATTAAGATTAAGAGATAAAGACGTTTACAATGCTATACAACGTTGTAAAATTAAAATGAAACGGCAATTAAAGAAGTAATATATGTATGATAATTCTTATTATCTAAGCAATTTCATCTAGAAAAGGAAGTTTGACATTTATAACGACATTTATGTATAGTATATTGGTATTATAATGAGTAAAGGTGAATAAACGTGAAGAAAGTACCTTTAAATTGTGAAGTTTGTGGCAATCGAAATTATAATGTCCCTAAAAAGGAAGGTTCAGCAACAAGATTAACTTTAAAAAAGTATTGCCCAAAGTGTAATGCGCATACAGTTCATAAAGAATCAAAATAGAGTAATATTAAGTTGAATGTGACTTTGAATTGAGTCTGAAAATGTGGAGGTCTTACTAATGGCTAAAAAAGAGAACTTCTTTAAAGGCGTTAAGTCAGAAATGGAAAAGACAAGTTGGCCAACAAAAGAAGAATTGTTCAAATATACTGTAATCGTTGTATCTACAGTTATTTTCTTCTTAGTCTTTTTCTATGCGTTAGATATAGGAATTAATGCATTGAAACAATTATTATTAGGTTAGGAGTGGAGACATGTCTGAAGAAGTGGGCGCAAAGC
Source organism: Staphylococcus caprae (assembly GCF_002902725.1). Lineage (GTDB taxonomy): Bacteria > Bacillota > Bacilli > Staphylococcales > Staphylococcaceae > Staphylococcus > Staphylococcus caprae. The sequence continues at coordinate 50,297 of NZ_PPRT01000021.1, read as the reverse complement.
GTTGGTATGCTGTGCATACCTATTCTGGATATGAAAACAAAGTTAAAAAGAATTTAGAAAAAAGAGTAGAATCTATGAATATGACAGAACAGATTTTCAGAGTTGTCATACCAGAAGAGGAAGAAACACAAGTTAAAGACGGTAAAGCGAAGAAACTTGTTAAAAAAACATTCCCTGGCTACGTACTTGTAGAATTAGTAATGACTGATGAATCATGGTATGTAGTTAGAAATACACCTGGTGTTACAGGGTTCGTAGGTTCAGCAGGAGCAGGTTCAAAACCGAACCCGCTACTTCCTGAAGAAGTGCGCTTCATTCTTAAGCAAATGGGACTTAAAGAAAAAACAATTGATGTTGAACTTGACGTAGGTGAACAAGTTCGCATTAAATCAGGACCTTTTGCAAATCAAGTTGGCGAAGTACAAGAAATTGAAGCTGATAAATTTAAATTAACTGTACTTGTAGATATGTTTGGTCGTGAAACACCTGTAGAAGTTGAATTCGATCAAATAGAAAAGCTGTAATCTGAATTTATAAAGGCTCATTTGAAAAACGATAAAAAACTTTCGATTAAAAGATGAAATTTTACTATTGATTTTTCAATAGGGCGAGTGTTAAAATAATGTGGTCGCGCTTTTAGAGCGTTCATTTCGTCACGAAATGTTTAAGAGTGGGAGGGCAAAACTGAGCCCTGTGACCACATCACGATATCAAGGAGGTGCACATCGTGGCTAAAAAAGTAGAAAAAGTAGTTAAATTGCAAATTCCTGCAGGTAAAGCGAACCCAGCACCACCAGTTGGTCCAGCATTAGGTCAAGCAGGTGTGAACATCATGGGATTCTGTAAAGAGTTCAATGCACGTACTCAAGAACAAGCAGGTTTAATCATTCCGGTAGAAATCAGTGTTTATGAAGACCGTTCATTCACATTCATTACCAAAACACCACCGGCTCCAGTACTACTTAAAAAAGCAGCTGGCGTAGAAAAAGGTTCAGGTGAACCTAATAAAACAAAAGTTGCATCAGTAACTAAAGATCAAGTACGCGAAATTGCTCAAACTAAAATGCAAGACTTAAACGCTGCAGACGAAGAAGCAGCTATGCGTATTATCGAAGGTACTGCACGTAGCATGGGTATCACTGTAGAATAATTGAAGTTAAACTATAAATTAATTTTTTAAAACGAACTTAATTTAGACGATAAAAGCAGGTAACAGAGAAGGTAAACAATTGATATTGTCTATTCATATGAGGTTGAGATAATGCAATCATTCGTTAAAGATAAGATGATTATCTCGCTCAATTTCCACTGTTATCTGCTCTTAACTTGCAAGAGGCAAGTAAATGTGGGAGGAAATTCCGCTAAAACCACTAAAGGAGGAACAATAAATGGCTAAAAAAGGTAAAAAGTATCAAGAAGCAGCTAGTAAAGTTGACCGTACGCAACACTACAGTGTTGAAGAAGCAATTAAATTAGCTAAAGAAACTAGCATTGCTAACTTTGACGCATCTGTTGAAGTAGCATTCCGTTTAGGAATTGATACACGTAAGAATGACCAACAAATCCGTGGTGCAGTTGTTTTACCAAACGGAACTGGTAAATCTCAACGTGTATTAGTATTCGCTAAAGGCGATAAAATCACTGAAGCTGAAGAAGCAGGTGCAGATTACGTAGGCGAAGCAGATTACGTACAAAAAATCCAACAAGGTTGGTTTGACTTTGACGTAGTTGTAGCTACTCCAGACATGATGGGCGAAGTTGGTAAATTAGGTCGTGTGTTAGGACCTAAAGGTTTAATGCCAAACCCTAAAACTGGTACAGTAACGATGGACGTTAAAAAAGCAGTTGAAGAAATCAAAGCTGGTAAAGTAGAATACCGTGCTGAAAAAGCTGGTATCGTACATGCTTCTATCGGTAAAGTTTCATTTGACGATGAAAAATTAGTTGAAAACTTCAAAGCTTTACAAGACGTTTTAGCAAAAGCTAAACCATCTTCTGCTAAAGGTACTTACTTCAAATCTGTTGCTGTTACTACAACAATGGGTCCTGGAGTTAAAGTTGATACTTCATCTTTCAAACTATAAATTTAAAATAGTCAACACGATTACAGACTGAAGGAAGCAATCTTTCGGTCTGTAAATTTTTTGTTGACTTATTACATCAAAGAAGTTATATTATTAATTGTGATTATTTTACCTAAGACAGTAGGAGTTATTTATAACTTAAAACTTATCCTACCGAGGCTAAAATTGACTTGAACGTGATGATTAATGATCTTTCAAGCACTTTTTGCCGTGGGTAGAAAGTGCTTTTTTTATTGCAATTAAAAAAAGCACCAAAAAATATAAATGGAGGTGTCTGAATGTCTGCTATCATTGAAGCAAAAAAACAACAAGTAGATGCAATTGCTGAACAACTTAAAAATTCAGTATCAACAGTTATCGTTGACTACCGTGGTTTAACAGTAGCAGAAGTTACTGAATTACGTTCACAATTACGTGAAGCTGGTGTTGAGTACAAAGTTTACAAAAACACTATGGTTCGTCGTGCAGCTGAACAAGCAGGTATCGAAGGCTTAGATGAATTCTTAACAGGTCCAACAGCTATCGCAACTTCAACTGAAGATGTTGTAGCTCCAGCGAAAGTTATCGCAGGATTTGCTAAAGAACACGAAGCTTTAGAAGTTAAAACAGGCGTTATGGAAGGTAGCGTAATCTCAGCTGAAGAAGTTAAAACTGTTGGTTCATTACCTTCACACGATGGTCTTGTATCAATGCTTTTATCAGTATTACAAGCTCCAGTACGCAACTTCGCTTATGCAGTTAAAGCCGTTGGTGAACAAAAAGAAGAAAGCGCTGAATAATTGCGCATAATAAAATTAAAATTAATGGAGGAATTATAAAATGGCTAATCAAGAACAAATCATTGAAGCAATTAAAGAAATGTCAGTATTAGAATTAAACGATTTAGTAAAAGCAATTGAAGAAGAATTTGGTGTAACTGCAGCAGCTCCAGTAGCAGCAGCAGGCGCAGCTGGTGGCGGCGACGCAGCAGCTGAAAAAACTGAATTTGATGTTGAATTAACTTCAGCTGGATCTTCAAAAATCAAAGTTGTTAAAGCAGTTAAAGAAGCAACTGGCTTAGGCTTAAAAGATGCTAAAGAATTAGTAGACGGAGCTCCTAAAGTAATTAAAGAAGCTATGCCTAAAGAAGACGCTGAAAAACTTAAAGAACAATTAGAAGAAGTTGGAGCTACTGTAGAATTAAAATAGTTTCTACTTTCTAATTAAATAGTTAGGTTGAAACGTCATGTTCGATCAACTTCTTTAGTCTAGTCAACATGCATACAACCTGAATTCTTTGAGAAATTAAAACCCCGTTATTGCGATAACGGGGTTTTTAGTTAGTTTATGGTAATATATCGTATTTTGTAATCACGCACATGCGTATTTGATAAATTTGATTCGAGGTGGAGAAATGGGTCACTATTATGATGAAAATCCAGAAGTGAAAAGTAATCAAAAGAAAATTAGCTATCATTTCGATAAAACACGTCTAGAGTTCACTACGGATGCAGGAGTATTCTCGAAAGATAAAGTAGATTTTGGTTCAGACTTACTGATTCAAACCTTTTTGAAAGAGCATCCTCCAGGTCCTAGTAAATATATTGCAGATGTAGGGTGTGGATATGGGCCAATTGGTTTAACAATTGCAAAGATTTCTCCGCATCATCAGCTGTCATTACTAGACGTTAATAACAGGGCTCTAGCGCTTGCGGAAATAAATAAAACAAAAAATCAAATTGAAAACGCTGAAATTATTGAAAGTGATTGTTTATCAGCTGTAGATAATCAACGATTTGATTATGTTTTAACTAATCCACCCATTCGTGCAGGTAAAGATATTGTGCATCGTATTTTTGAAGAAGCTTATGAAAAGCTTAAAGCACAGGGCGAACTTTACGTTGTGATTCAAAAGAAACAAGGTATGCCATCTGCGAAGAAAAAGATGGAAGCTCTTTTTAATAACGTAGAAGTTGTTAATAAGAGTAAGGGATATTATATTTTGAAAAGTTCAAAAGGTTGATTTCAAAATCGTATTCTGATATAGTTATAAAATGTAAAAATTTATGTTCAATAAGTGTGTACTTTTACGTAAAAAGGATAAATAAATTAAGTATAAATATAAATCGAAAATGGTGTCATCATAAGTGTTGCCGTTTTCTTTTTGTCTTTTATATTCGTTATTGTTTCCTTTTAAAAAGTATCAGTAAAACACACAATTTTTGAGGGGTGAATCTGTTTGGCAGGTCAAGTTGTCCAATATGGAAGACATCGTAAACGTAGAAATTACGCGAGAATTTCAGAAGTATTAGAATTACCAAACTTAATAGAAATTCAAACTAAATCTTACGATTGGTTCCTTAAAGAAGGTTTATTAGAAATGTTTAGAGACATTTCTCCAATTGAAGATTTCACAGGTAACCTATCTTTAGAATTTGTAGATTATAGATTAGGTGATCCGAAATACGATTTAGAAGAATCTAAAAACCGTGACGCTACTTATGCTGCACCTCTTCGTGTGAAAGTACGTCTCATTATTAAAGAAACAGGCGAAGTGAAGGAACAAGAAGTCTTCATGGGTGATTTCCCATTAATGACTGACACAGGTACATTCGTTATCAATGGTGCTGAACGTGTTATCGTTTCTCAATTAGTACGTTCACCATCCGTTTATTTCAACGAGAAAATTGATAAAAATGGACGCGAAAACTACGATGCAACTATCATTCCTAACCGTGGTGCTTGGTTAGAATATGAAACAGATGCGAAAGATGTAGTATACGTTCGTATCGATAGAACTCGTAAATTACCATTGACAGTATTATTACGTGCACTAGATTTCTCAACTGATCAAGAAATTGTTGATTTACTAGGTGAGAGTGAATATTTACGTAATACATTAGAAAAAGATGGTACTGAAAATACTGAACAAGCATTATTAGAAATTTATGAACGTTTACGTCCTGGCGAACCACCAACAGTTGAAAATGCTAAAAGCTTATTATACTCACGCTTCTTCGACCCTAAACGTTATGATTTAGCAAGTGTTGGTCGTTACAAAGCTAACAAAAAGTTACATTTAAAACACCGTTTATTTAATCAAAAATTAGCAGAACCTATTGTTAATAGTGAAACAGGTGAGATTGTAGCTGAAGAAGGTACTGTATTAGATCGTCGTAAAATTGACGAAATCATGGACGTTTTAGAAACAAACGCTAACAGTGAAGTTTTCGAATTAGAAGGTAGCGTTATTGACGAACCTGTTGAAATTCAATCAATTAAAGTCTATGTACCTAATGATGAAGAAGGTCGCACAACTACTGTAATTGGTAATGCATTACCAGATTCAGAAGTTAAATGTATTACTCCAGCTGATATCATTGCGTCAATGAGTTATTTCTTCAACTTATTAAATGGTATTGGTTATACAGATGATATCGACCACTTAGGTAACCGTCGTTTACGTTCAGTTGGTGAACTTTTACAGAACCAATTCCGTATCGGTTTATCAAGAATGGAACGTGTTGTTCGTGAAAGAATGTCTATTCAAGACACTGATTCAATCACACCACAACAATTAATCAACATTCGTCCGGTTATTGCGTCTATTAAAGAATTCTTCGGAAGTTCACAATTATCGCAATTCATGGACCAAGCTAACCCATTAGCTGAGTTGACTCATAAACGTCGTCTATCAGCATTAGGACCTGGTGGTTTAACGCGTGAACGTGCCCAAATGGAAGTGCGTGACGTTCACTATTCTCACTATGGCCGTATGTGTCCAATCGAAACACCTGAGGGACCAAACATTGGTTTAATCAACTCATTATCAAGTTATGCACGAGTAAATGAATTTGGTTTTATTGAAACACCTTATCGTAAAGTAGATTTAGATACGAATTCTATCACTGACCAAATTGATTACTTAACTGCTGATGAAGAAGATAGTTATGTTGTTGCCCAAGCGAACTCTCGTTTAGACGAAAATGGTCGTTTCTTAGATGACGAAGTTGTTTGTCGTTTCCGTGGTAATAACACAGTTATGGCTAAAGAGAAAATGGACTACATGGATGTATCTCCTAAACAAGTAGTATCTGCAGCGACAGCTTGTATTCCATTCTTAGAAAATGATGACTCTAACCGTGCATTAATGGGTGCGAACATGCAACGTCAAGCAGTACCATTGATGAATCCAGAAGCGCCATTTGTTGGTACAGGTATGGAACATGTAGCCGCACGTGATTCAGGTGCAGCGATTACTGCTAAACATAGAGGACGCGTTGAACACGTTGAATCTAACGAAGTATTAGTACGTCGTTTAGTAGAAGAAAACGGCACTGAACATGAAGGTGAATTAGATCGTTACCCATTAGCTAAATTCAAACGTTCAAACTCTGGTACATGTTATAACCAACGTCCAATTGTTTCTGTTGGTGATGTAGTAGAATACAATGAAATTTTAGCTGACGGTCCTTCAATGGAATTAGGTGAAATGGCATTAGGACGTAACGTTGTAGTTGGTTTCATGACTTGGGACGGTTATAACTACGAGGATGCTGTTATCATGAGTGAACGTTTAGTTAAAGATGACGTTTATACTTCTATTCACATTGAAGAATATGAATCTGAAGCTCGTGATACTAAGTTAGGACCTGAAGAAATTACTCGTGACATTCCTAACGTATCTGAAAGTGCACTTAAAAACTTAGACGATCGCGGTATCGTTTATGTTGGTGCTGAAGTTAAAGACGGTGACATCTTAGTAGGTAAAGTAACGCCTAAAGGTGTAACTGAATTAACAGCTGAAGAAAGATTATTACATGCTATCTTCGGTGAAAAGGCTCGTGAAGTCCGCGATACATCATTACGTGTACCACATGGTGCAGGCGGTATCGTTCTAGATGTTAAAGTATTCAATCGTGAAGAAGGCGATGATACGTTATCTCCAGGTGTAAACCAATTGGTACGTGTTTATATCGTTCAAAAACGTAAAATTCATGTAGGGGACAAAATGTGTGGTCGTCACGGTAACAAAGGTGTTATCTCTAAAATTGTTCCTGAAGAAGATATGCCATACTTACCAGATGGTCGTCCAATCGACATCATGTTAAACCCACTTGGTGTACCATCACGTATGAACATCGGACAAGTACTTGAGTTGCATTTAGGTATGGCTGCTAAGAACTTAGGCATCCATGTAGCATCTCCAGTATTCGATGGTGCAAACGATGATGATGTATGGTCAACAATTGAAGAAGCAGGTATGGCTCGTGATGGTAAAACTGTATTATACGATGGACGTACAGGTGAACCATTCGATAACCGTATTTCTGTAGGTGTCATGTACATGCTTAAACTTGCTCACATGGTTGACGATAAATTACACGCACGTTCAACTGGACCATACTCACTTGTTACACAACAACCACTTGGTGGTAAAGCACAATTCGGTGGTCAACGCTTCGGTGAGATGGAGGTATGGGCACTTGAAGCATATGGTGCTGCATACACATTACAAGAAATCTTAACTTATAAATCTGACGATACAGTAGGTCGTGTTAAAACTTACGAATCTATCGTTAAAGGTGAAAATATCTCTAGACCAAGTGTTCCAGAATCATTCAGAGTATTGATGAAAGAATTACAAAGTTTAGGATTAGATGTTAAAGTGATGGACGAGCAAGACAACGAAATTGAAATGGCGGACGTTGATGATGAAGATGCAACTGAACGCAAAGTAGATTTACAACAAAAAAATGCTCCCGAATCACAAAAAGAAACAACTGATTAATAAGCACTTAAGATAAATGAATCCTAAAGAGGTTATGAGATGGTTGCCATTTCAACCTCTTTAAGGTATTCGATTTCAATGAATGTAAATCAATCAAATAGCACAGCTAATCTAAATTGAAGGAGGTAGGCTCCTTGATTGATGTAAATAATTTCCATTATATGAAAATAGGATTAGCTTCACCTGAAAAAATTCGTTCTTGGTCTTATGGTGAAGTTAAGAAACCTGAAACAATAAACTATCGTACTTTAAAACCAGAAAAAGATGGTCTTTTCTGTGAAAGAATTTTCGGACCTACGAAAGACTGGGAATGTAGTTGTGGTAAGTACAAACGTGTACGCTACAAAGGTATGGTATGTGATAGATGTGGCGTTGAAGTAACTAAATCAAAAGTGCGTCGTGAAAGAATGGGACACATAGAATTAGCAGCACCTGTATCACATATTTGGTATTTCAAAGGAATTCCAAGTCGTATGGGTCTATTGCTTGATATGTCTCCAAGAGCATTAGAAGAAGTCATCTACTTCGCTTCTTATGTTGTAGTTGATCCAGGTCCAACTGGTTTAGAAAAGAAAACTTTACTATCTGAAGCTGAATTCAGAGAATACTATGACAAATATCCAAATCAATTCGTAGCTAAAATGGGTGCTGAAGGAATTAAAGACCTATTAGAAGAAATTGATTTAGATGAAGAATTAAAAATGTTACGTGACGAGTTAGAATCAGCTACTGGTCAAAGATTAACTCGTGCAATCAAACGTTTAGAAGTTGTTGAATCATTTAGAAATTCTGGTAATAATCCTTCATGGATGATTTTAGATGTACTTCCAATTATTCCACCAGAAATTCGTCCAATGGTTCAATTAGACGGCGGACGTTTTGCAACAAGTGACTTAAACGATTTATATCGTCGTGTAATCAACCGTAACAATCGTTTAAAACGTTTATTAGATTTAGGTGCTCCTGGCATCATCGTTCAAAACGAAAAACGTATGTTACAAGAAGCAGTAGATGCTTTAATTGATAACGGTCGTCGTGGTCGTCCTGTAACTGGTCCAGGTAACCGTCCATTGAAATCACTTTCACACATGTTGAAAGGTAAACAAGGTCGTTTCCGTCAAAACTTACTTGGTAAACGTGTTGACTACTCAGGACGTTCAGTTATTGCGGTAGGACCTAGCTTGAAAATGTATCAATGTGGTTTACCGAAAGAAATGGCACTTGAACTATTCAAACCATTTGTAATGAAAGAATTAGTTCAACGTGAAATCGCAACAAACATTAAAAATGCGAAAAGTAAAATCGAACGTATGGATGACGAAGTTTGGGACGTATTAGAAGATGTTATTACTGAACATCCAGTACTACTTAACCGTGCGCCTACGCTTCACAGATTAGGTATCCAAGCATTTGAACCAACATTAGTTGAAGGACGTGCAATCCGTCTTCACCCACTTGTAACTACTGCTTACAACGCAGACTTTGATGGTGACCAAATGGCTGTTCACGTACCTCTATCTAAAGAAGCTCAAGCCGAAGCACGTATGTTAATGTTAGCTGCTCAAAACATCCTTAACCCTAAAGATGGTAAGCCGGTCGTTACACCATCTCAAGATATGGTATTAGGTAACTATTACTTAACATTAGAACGTAAAGATGCTGTTAATACTGGTGCTATCTTTAATGATACAAACGAAGTATTAAAAGCATATGCGAATGGCTATGTTCATTTACACACTCGTATTGGTGTACATGCAAGCTCATTCAACAATCCAACGTTCACTGATGAACAAAATAGTAAAATTTTAGCTACGTCTGTAGGTAAAATTATTTTCAATGAAATTATTCCGGATTCATTTGCATATATAAATGAACCAAGCCAAACAAACTTAGAAAGTACAACACCTGATAGATACTTTGTAGACCCTACACAATTAGGTGAAGGTGGCTTAAAAGAATACTTTGAAAATGAAGAACTTATTGAGCCATTTAATAAGAAATTCTTAGGAAATATCATTGCAGAAGTATTCAACAGATTCAGTATTACAGATACTTCTATGATGTTAGATAGAATGAAAGACTTAGGTTTCAAATTCTCATCTAAAGCTGGTATTACAGTTGGTGTATCTGACATCGTGGTACTTCCAGATAAACAAGATATCTTAGACGAACACGAAAAATTAGTTGAACGTGTTACTAAGCAATTTAACCGTGGTTTAATCACTGAAGATGAACGTTATAACGCTGTTGTTGAAATTTGGACTGATGCGAAAGACCAAATTCAAGGCGAATTAATGCAATCACTTGAGAAAACAAACCCAATCTTCATGATGAGTGACTCTGGTGCCCGTGGTAACGCTTCTAACTTCACGCAATTAGCAGGTATGCGTGGATTAATGGCTGCACCATCAGGTAAAATCATCGAGTTACCTATCACATCTTCATTCCGTGAAGGTTTAACAGTGTTAGAATACTTCATTTCTACACACGGTGCGCGTAAAGGTCTTGCCGATACAGCCCTTAAAACAGCTGACTCAGGTTACCTTACTCGTCGTCTTGTTGACGTTGCACAAGATGTTATCGTTCGTGAAGAAGACTGTGGTACTGACAGAGGTTTATTAGTTTCTGATATCAAAGAAGGTACAGAAATGATTGAACCGTTTATCGAACGTATCGAAGGTCGTTATTCTAAAGAAACAATTCGTCATCCTGAGACTGATGAAATTATTATCCGTCCAGATGAACTCATCACAGCAGATATCGCTAAACAAATCACAGATGCTGGTATCGAACAAATGTACATCCGCTCAGCATTTACTTGTAACACGCGTCACGGTGTATGTGAAAAATGTTACGGTAAAAACCTTGCAACTGGTGAAAAAGTTGAAGTGGGTGAAGCAGTTGGTACAATTGCCGCTCAATCAATCGGTGAACCAGGTACACAGCTTACAATGCGTACCTTCCACACTGGTGGTGTAGCAGGAAGCGATATCACACAAGGTCTTCCACGTATTCAAGAGATCTTCGAAGCGCGTAACCCTAAAGGTCAAGCGGTTATTACTGAAATCGAAGGTGTCGTTGAAGATATTAAATTAGCTAAAGACCGTCAACAAGAAATCATCGTTAAAGGTGCTAATGAAACTAGATCTTATCTAGCTTCAGGTACTTCAAGACTTAAAGTAGAAGTAGGTCAATCTGTAGAACGTGGTGAAGTTCTTACAGAAGGTTCTATTGAACCTAAGAACTACTTAGCCGTTGCTGGCTTGAATGCAACTGAAAGTTACTTACTTAAAGAAGTACAAAAAGTTTACCGTATGCAAGGTGTTGAAATTGACGATAAACACGTTGAAGTAATGGTAAGACAAATGTTACGTAAAGTTCGTATAATCGAAGCTGGTGACACTAAATTATTACCAGGTTCACTTGTAGACATCCACAGCTTTACAGATGCTAACAGAGAAGCATTCAAACATCGTAAACGCCCTGCAACTTCTAAACCAGTATTGCTTGGTATTACTAAAGCTTCACTTGAAACTGAAAGCTTCTTATCAGCTGCATCATTCCAAGAAACAACACGTGTACTTACAGATGCGGCTATCAAAGGTAAACGCGATGACTTACTCGGACTTAAAGAAAACGTTATTATCGGTAAGTTGATTCCAGCTGGTACTGGTATGAGACGTTATAGTGATATTCAATATGAGAAAACATCAGCTCCTGTAACAGAAGTTGATGAAGAAGTAGAAATCACTGAATAAGATATTCTTTGAGAGTGGGAGAGACCATTTCCCACTCTCTTATATTAATTTATAAAAGCATAGATATAATGTTGACTATGTGTACTAAAAAATGTTAATATATTAAAGGTTGATGCAAGCAGAACTTTGGAGGATATGTACATGTCTAATGAAAAAGTTGCACGCTTTAACAAACAACACTATGTAGTTGGTCTTAAAGAAACGCTTAAAGCGTTAAAGAAAGATCAAGTTACATCATTGATTATTGCTAAAGACGTTGAAGTTCATCTATTGACTCGCGTGTTAAGCTATATCAATCAAGAAAATATACCAGTTACATTTTTCCGAAGCCAACGTGCTTTAGGAGAATATGTAGGTATCAACGTTAATGCAACGATTGTTGCGTTATTGAATGAGAATTAGTAAGTATTTTACTTACTAAATTTTATTTAACCTTAAAATGAACCACCTGGATGTGTGGGATTAAAAAATGAAGAGAGGAGGACACATTCAATGCCAACTATTAACCAATTAGTACGTAAACCAAGAAAAAGCAAATCTAAAAAATCAGATTCACCAGCTTTAAACAGAGGTTTCAATAGTAAAAAGAAACAATTTACTCACTTAAACTCACCTCAAAAACGTGGTGTTTGTACTCGTGTAGGTACTATGACACCTAAAAAACCTAACTCAGCGTTACGTAAATATGCACGTGTGCGTTTATCAAACAATATTGAAATCAACGCATACATCCCTGGTATCGGACACAACTTACAAGAACACAGTGTAGTACTTGTACGTGGTGGACGTGTAAAAGACTTACCTGGTGTGCGTTATCATATCGTACGTGGTGCACTTGATACTTCAGGTGTTGATGGACGTAGACAAGGACGTTCATTATACGGAACTAAAAAACCTAAAAATTAAGTTTAAGATTACGTAAATTTTAAATACATTTTTAAAGATTATACTATAATAGGAAGGGAGGATTTACATTATGCCTCGTAAAGGATCAGTACCAAAAAGAGACGTATTACCGGATCCAATTCATAACTCTAAGTTAGTTACTAAATTAATTAACAAAATTATGTTAGACGGTAAACGCGGAACAGCTCAAAGAATTCTTTATTCTGCATTCGACCTAGTTGAACAACGTAGTGGTCGTGATGCATTAGAAGTATTCGAAGAAGCAATCAATAACATTATGCCAGTATTAGAAGTTAAAGCTCGTCGTGTGGGTGGTTCTAACTACCAAGTACCAGTTGAGGTACGCCCAGAACGTCGTACTACTTTAGGATTACGTTGGTTAGTAAACTATGCTCGTCTTCGTGGTGAGAAAACTATGGAAGATCGTTTAGCTAACGAAATCTTAGACGCTGCAAATAATACAGGTGGTGCAGTCAAAAAACGTGAGGACACTCACAAAATGGCTGAAGCAAACAAAGCATTTGCTCACTACCGTTGGTAAGATGAAAGCTTTTACCCTGAGTGTGTTCCGTTATATGGTTTACCAATAATGGCTCATGCTTAGGGCATCGCCATATCTATAGTACTTATTCAGTAAATACTGGAAGGAGAAAAACACATGGCAAGAGACTTTTCTTTGAAAAATACTCGTAACATCGGTATCATGGCTCACATTGATGCTGGTAAAACTACTACGACTGAACGTATTCTTTATTACACAGGTCGTATCCACAAAATTGGTGAAACACACGAAGGTGCTTCACAAATGGACTGGATGGAACAAGAACAAGACCGTGGTATCACAATCACATCTGCTGCAACTACAGCACAATGGGATGGACACCGTGTAAACATTATCGATACACCTGGACACGTAGACTTCACTGTAGAAGTTGAACGTTCATTACGTGTATTAGATGGTGCGGTAACTGTACTTGATGCTCAATCAGGTGTAGAACCACAAACAGAAACTGTTTGGCGCCAAGCAACTACTTACGGTGTACCACGTATCGTGTTTGTAAACAAAATGGATAAATTAGGTGCGAACTTCGACTATTCAGTAAGCACTTTACATGATCGTTTACAAGCAAACGCTGCACCTATTCAATTACCAATTGGTGCTGAAGATGAATTCGAAGCAATCATTGACTTAGTTGAAATGAAATGCTTTAAATATACAAACGATTTAGGTACAGAAATCGACGAAATTGAAATTCCAGACGATCACAAAGAAAGAGCTGAAGAAGCTCGTGCTCAATTAATTGAAGCCGTTGCTGAAAACAATGACGAATTAATGGAGAAATATCTTGGTGACGAAGAAATTTCAATCGACGAATTAAAAGCTGCTATCCGTAAAGCAACTACTGACGTAGAATTCTACCCAGTACTTTGTGGTACAGCATTCAAAAACAAAGGTGTTCAATTAATGCTTAACGCAGTAATTGATTACTTACCTTCACCATTAGACGTTAAACCAATTATTGGTCACCGTGCTAATGACCCTGAAGAAGAAGTGATTGCTAAACCAGACGATTCAGCTGAATTTGCTGCATTAGCATTCAAAGTTATGACTGACCCTTACGTTGGTAAATTAACTTTCTTCCGTGTATACTCTGGTACATTAACTTCAGGTTCATACGTGAAGAACTCAACTAAAGACAAACGTGAACGTGTAGGTCGTTTATTACAAATGCACGCAAACTCACGTCAAGAAATCGATACTGTTTACTCAGGCGATATCGCTGCTGCGGTAGGTCTTAAAGAAACAGGTACTGGTGATACTTTATGTGGAGAGAAAAACGACATTATCTTGGAATCAATGGAATTCCCAGAACCAGTTATCCACTTATCTGTTGAACCAAAATCTAAAGCTGACCAAGACAAAATGACTCAAGCTTTAGTTAAATTACAAGAAGAAGACCCAACATTCCATGCACACACTGATGAAGAAACTGGACAAGTTATCATTGGTGGTATGGGTGAATTACACTTAGACATCTTAGTTGACCGTATGAAGAAAGAATTTAACGTTGAATGTAATGTAGGTGCGCCAATGGTTTCATACCGTGAAACATTCAAGCAAGCTGCACAAGTTCAAGGTAAATTCTCTCGTCAATCTGGTGGTCGTGGTCAATACGGTGATGTTCACATTGAATTCACACCTAACGAAACAGGTGGCGGTTTCGAATTCGAAAACGCTATCGTCGGTGGTGTAGTTCCACGTGAATACATTCCATCAGTTGAACAAGGTCTTAAAGATGCTATGGAAAATGGTGTCTTAGCTGGTTATCCATTAATCGATGTTAAAGCTAAATTATTTGATGGTTCATACCATGATGTCGATTCATCAGAAATGGCCTTCAAAATTGCTGCATCATTAGCACTTAAAGAAGCTGCTAAAAAATGTGATCCAGTTATCTTAGAACCAATGATGAAAGTAACTATCGAAATGCCTGAAGAATACATGGGCGATATCATGGGTGACGTAACTGCTCGTCGTGGACGTGTAGATGGTATGGAACCTCGTGGTAATGCACAAGTTGTAAATGCCTTTGTACCACTTTCAGAAATGTTCGGTTATGCAACTTCATTACGTTCTAACACTCAAGGTCGCGGTACTTACACTATGTACTTTGACCACTATGCAGAAGTTCCTAAATCAATCGCTGATGAAATCATCAAGAAAAATAAAGGTGAATAATATAACTTGTTAAGACTAGCCATGCTAGGTTAAAATACAGGTTGAGCTTATTGTTAAGCTATCACTTTTATGATTTGATTTTTAGGGGTAAATGCATTATAAAAGAATTATAAATTCTTTTAGGCTAAACTCAATCAATTATCTTCTCATGATGGTGAGAAACTATCATGAGAGATAAATTTGAAATAACTTTTACTAAGAATAGGAGAGATTTAATAATGGCAAAAGAAAAATTTGATCGCTCAAAAGAACATGCCAATATTGGTACTATCGGTCACGTTGACCATGGTAAAACAACTTTAACAGCTGCTATCGCAACTGTATTAGCTAAAAATGGTGACACTGTTGCACAATCATACGACATGATTGACAACGCTCCAGAAGAAAAAGAACGTGGTATTACAATCAATACTGCACACATCGAGTATCAAACTGACAAACGTCACTATGCTCACGTTGACTGCCCAGGACACGCTGACTATGTTAAAAACATGATCACTGGTGCTGCTCAAATGGACGGCGGTATCTTAGTAGTATCTGCTGCTGACGGTCCAATGCCACAAACTCGTGAACACATTCTTTTATCACGTAACGTTGGTGTACCAGCATTAGTTGTATTCTTAAACAAAGTTGACATGGTTGACGACGAAGAATTATTAGAATTAGTTGAAATGGAAGTTCGTGACTTATTAAGCGAATATGACTTCCCAGGTGACGATGTACCTGTAATCGCTGGTTCAGCATTAAAAGCTTTAGAAGGCGATGCTCAATACGAAGAAAAAATCTTAGAATTAATGCAAGCAGTTGATGACTACATTCCAACTCCAGAACGTGATTCTGACAAACCATTCATGATGCCAGTTGAGGACGTATTCTCAATCACTGGTCGTGGTACTGTTGCTACAGGCCGTGTTGAACGTGGTCAAATCAAAGTTGGTGAAGAAGTTGAAATCATCGGTATCCACGAAACTTCTAAAACAACTGTTACTGGTGTAGAAATGTTCCGTAAATTATTAGACTACGCTGAAGCTGGTGACAACATCGGTGCATTATTACGTGGTGTTGCTCGTGAAGACGTACAACGTGGTCAAGTATTAGCTGCTCCTGGTTCAATCACACCACACACTAAATTCAAAGCTGAAGTATACGTTTTATCTAAAGACGAAGGTGGACGTCACACTCCATTCTTCAGTAACTACCGCCCACAATTCTATTTCCGTACTACTGACGTAACTGGTGTTGTAAACTTACCAGAAGGTACTGAAATGGTTATGCCTGGCGACAACGTTGAAATGACAGTTGAATTAATCGCTCCTATCGCAATTGAAGACGGTACTCGTTTCTCAATCCGTGAAGGTGGACGTACTGTAGGATCAGGCGTTGTAACTGAAATCTTCGAATAATATTAATTATTTGATACAAAGGACTCCCTTTTGGGGGTTCTTTTTTTGTGCGCAATTTATCCTATCATGTTTCACATCGTCTTCTAGAGTTATTATTTCTAAAAAAGCGATACTCGAAATACAACCACTTGATATATTTTTCAAAAATAAAAAAGGTAGCGTATGAGTGCTCACTTGTTTAAAAGTAAGAATCATACACTACCTTTGTATCTAAAAACTAAAATACCTGTTCAATTTCTAAAATCTTCAAGAATTCACTTGCTGCATATTTAAAAGCTGTCTCATCAATATCGAAATATGGATTATGATGAGGTGCTGTAATTCCTTTATCCTCATTACCACAGCCTGTTAAGAAGAAAGCACCAGGACGTACTTTAAGATAATGTGAGAAATCTTCTCCAATCATCATCAAATCAGACTCATTAAATCTCAAATGTAAATCATTTGCTGCTTGTTTAACGACTTCATACGCTTGAGGATGATTATGCACTGGAAGATACCCTTTAATATACTCCATCTTATATGTGATGTCGTTAGCAACTGCTAACCCTTGTAAAAGTTTATCCATTTTTTCTTGGATATGATTTTGTAGTGCAGTATCAAAGGTGCGAACGGTTCCTTTACAGAACGCGGTATCAGGAATCACACTATCTGTAGAACCAGCTTGAACCATGCCAAACGTTAATACGGCTTCTTTAACTGGATCAATCGTACGAGAAACAATCTTCTGAGCACTCAATATAAATTCAGCCATGATAACGATAGGGTCAATCGTTTCATGAGGCTTTGCACCATGACCACCTTTTCCTTGGATCGTAATACTAAATTCATCAGGCGATGCCATAATCGCTCCGGGTCTTGAATAAATTGTACCTGATGGATAACCACTCCATAAATGCGTTCCATAAATCTTATCAACATCTTGAAGACATCCAGCATCAATCATTTCTTGAGAACCACCTGGCATGATTTCCTCACCATATTGAAAAATGAACACCACATTACCCTTCAACAAATGACGATGTTCATTCACAATCTCAGCAACGCCAAGTAAGATGGCAGTGTGACCATCATGACCACATGCATGCATACAGCCTTCATGTTTAGAGCGATATGGAACATCATTTAATTCTTGAACAGGTAAGGCATCAAAATCTGCACGAAACGCAATTGTAGGACCGTCTTCAGCGCCTTTGAACGTCGCCTTAATACCATTGCGTCCAACTGGCGTTTCAATGTTGCATGATAACTGGCTTAATTGATTCACAATAAAGTCATGTGTACGTTTTTCTTCGAAAGAGAGTTCAGGATATTGATGTAAATATCGTCGCAGCTGAACCATTCTCTTCTCTTTTTTGCTTGCCAATTGGAACCAATCAAACACGTTTACCACTTCTTCCGTCATATTATCGTTATAAGTATATCATTATTGCCATAGCTACAGTAGACCTTCATATGAATTATTTTCAAGAGTGTTAAACAGTTATAATGCTCAAATGATAAGGCTTTCATGATTTTGAAAATTAAGGTATCATTAAAGAAAATAGACAATGCAAGGGGGATTCCATTGTGGTTCAATCACTACATGAGTTTTTAGATGAAAATATTCAATACTTAAAAGACAACGGCTTATACAATGAAATTGATTCAATTGAAGGTGCCAACGGACCTGAAATTAAAATTGATGGAAAAACATATGTTAATTTATCATCAAACAACTACTTAGGACTAGCAACAAACGATGATTTAAAAGCAGCAGCCAAACAAGCTATCGATACACATGGTGTGGGTGCAGGTGCTGTACGATCTATTAATGGTACGTTAGATTTACATGATGAATTAGAAGAAACACTTGCAAAGTTTAAAGGAACTGAAGCAGCTATCGCATATCAATCAGGATTTAACTGTAATATGGCTGCTATTTCAGCTGTCATGAATAAGAACGACGCGATTTTATCTGACGAACTCAACCATGCTTCTATTATTGATGGCTGTCGTTTATCTAAAGCTAAAATTATCCGTGTAAATCATTCAGATATGGATGATTTACGTGCAAAAGCTAAAGAAGCGGTAGAGTCAGGTCAATATAATAAAGTGATGTACATCACTGATGGCGTATTCAGTATGGATGGAGACGTTGCCAAACTACCAGAAATCGTTGAAATTGCTGAAGAATTTGGTTTATTAACATACGTTGACGATGCGCACGGTTCAGGCGTGATGGGCAAAGGTACAGGTACAGTTAAACATTTTGGATTACAAGATAAAATCGATTTCCAAATTGGCACATTGTCTAAAGCAATCGGTGTAGTAGGTGGTTACGTTGCCGGATCTCAACAATTAATCGACTGGCTGAAAGCACAATCAAGACCATTCTTATTCTCAACATCACTTGCACCTGGAGATACGAAGGCTATTACTGAAGCTGTTAAAAAGTTAATGGCTTCTACAGAACTACACGATCAGTTATGGGAGAATGCACAATACTTAAAGGATGGACTTTCTAAATTAGGGTTCGATACTGGAAAATCAGAATCACCAATTACTCCTGTAATAATTGGTGATGAGAAAGATACACAAGCGTTCAGTAAACGTCTTAAAGAAGAAGGCATCTACGTTAAATCAATCGTCTTCCCAACAGTTCCTAGAGGCACTGGCCGTGTAAGAAACATGCCTACAGCTGCGCACACGAAAGACATGTTAGACAAAGCGCTCGCTGCTTATGAAAAGGTCGGAAAAGAATTAAATATTATATAAATTGCTATTATATAGGGAGTGGGAAATGAAAGTAATTTTACTAAATTATATTTCTACCCCACTTCCTTAATTTTTCTATTTAAAATGCTTTAATATGATGGGGCATTCATTTTACAATAAAAAGTGACAAGAATGGATGAGAAGAGGTATGACGGTGTGGAAGAATTAAGGCAACTTACGTATAAAGACGAAGAAGCATTCAAAGTTTATATTCAAGAATGGTATGACAATGATGAGAAAGTAGTCCCAGGAAATACAAATTTGAAAGAATATCAATCATTTAAAGCTATGGTTGATGAGCTTAATCAAGAAAAGCCGAGTGAGGGTGGTGTTCCTTCAACGACACTATTCTATTTTGTTGACGGAAATATCGTGGGCGCAGTAGATATTAGACATGAACTTAATCATAGGTTAAGTAATATTGGTGGTCATGTTGGATACGGTGTCGCGTCATCATATAGAGGTAAAGGGTATGCCTCAATCTTATTAGGACAAGCTCTTAATTATTTAAAATCTCTCAATGTTGAAACAGTGCTCATGACTACAAATCCATTCAATTATGCTTCACAAAATGTAATAAAAAAGTACGGTGGCTATGAAATCGAACCCTATATTAAAAAGAATGGGAAAGTCGTTAATCGATATCAAATTTTGAATAAATAATAAAAATAAAAAAATCATCCTTCGAAAACGAAGAATGATATGTGTCAAAAGTTAGTTAAATAGTTTTGCTTATATAAAAGCAAAATCGCAAGGTAATGTGTTAGTGCACATTGCCTTTTATTTATAAATAAAAGAATAGCACGGAATTTACATTGCCACAACATAAATTTAATAAATCCAACACTTTTGTTTCAAATATCGGATTTAGTCAATATATCATCTAGAAAAGTTAAATGCTTATGTATCATAGCACATGAAAATAAAGTCACATAAATAGGAGCAAACAATGAAGTATTTAATTTATGGAATGAACCTATTGAATTATCTTATTTTAATCATTTGGATTTGTATCAATTTCAACAATATAAGTAAATTTGGGCTAGATATTATATCAATTTTTGGTTTGTTTAGTATCACTTTACTTATCATTTCATTATGCTTGAGATTTCTACTTCAACGTCAAAATTTGATTAAAAATGTTCTTAATGTCAGTATTTTCATTAATCTCTTTAATGTCATTGTACTTCTTCCAATATTACTACCGATTTTGTTTTAAAATTAATTAAAGTGTTACATCCTCTTTTCATAGGGAATGTTATTAAAAAAGAGGCTTTTTCATTAATAAGGAGTGATTAAATGCGATATTTAGACGAACAAACTCAAGCAGAGTTATTAAATATGAATGAAGTTATCGAAGAGGTAGGACAAGCGCTTCAGGCATTTTCAGAAGGTAAGACAGAAACACCGCTACGACATGTCATACCATTTAATGAAGAGAATCGTTATTTAGTCATGCCAGCATTATCAGATGAATTAAAAATTGTTGGGTTAAAAACAGTTTCTTTCGTTCCTGACAATCCTAAAAAAGGAAAATCAACGATTACTGGTTCAGTCATATTAAGCGATTATGAAACAGGGGAAACGCTAGCAGTATTAGATGGTGGTTATTTAACTAAAATTAGAACAGGCGCGATCTCTGGTGTTGCTACCAAATACTTGTCTCGTGAAGATGCTAAAGTACTAACCATCATTGGTGCTGGTGTACAAGCTGAAGGTCTCATAGAAGCTGTAATGGCTGTGAGAAATATCGAGGAAATTCACTTTTCAAGTAGGACAAAGGAAAAGGCTGAAAAACTTGCTAAAGCAACTCAACAACAATTCGGAGTTAAAGTAAAAGTTTATGATGAAGCTGATGAGGCAATGGAAGGAGCAGATGTTGTTGTAACAGCTACAAATGCTTCAAAGCCAGTATATTCACATACGTTACATCCGGGCGTACATCTTAATGCAGTAGGATCATTCAAGCCTGATATGCAAGAGTTACCTTCAGAGTCTATGATGGTTGCTAATAAGATCGTTGTAGAATCAACTGAAGCAGCTATGGAGGAAACAGGTGACTTAAAAGTGCCTCAAGATGAGGGTGTATTGACTGAAGATATGTTATACAGTGAGTTAGGTGATATCGTATCAGGAAAGAAAGAAGGTCGTGAAGACGAAAAAGAGGTCACATTATTTAAATCAGTAGGATTAGCAATTGTAGATATCGTTGTTGCACAGTATTTTTATAAAAAGTCACTAGAAAATAAAAAATCATAATCAGATGAGGGTAAACAAAAGCATTATCCTTAAAAGATAAACAAAAAGTAGCAGTAAGATGATTTTCCATTGAAGTCATCTTGCTACTACTTTTTTAATGGAATTATGTCCCGATCTCCTATTTAAAATCACTTATGGTCGGCGACGATAATTTGAAATAATGCGCATAACGTTGAGCACACAAAGAAACAGAAATCCAATTAAACTAAAGCTACAAAGAAGAATACGAGTTAATTCTTGTTTCGTGCAAAGGATATGTATATCTTGATAGATAAAACATATAAACACGATTAAAGAAATGATTAAACCCAATTGTTCTTGTTTATATGTTTTTGGTGCCTCTTTCATGTCAATCATCCTTGTACTTTACGATTATATAATAAATGATACCGTTCTCAATTATCATTTTCAAATGTTTTCAAAAAAGAGGGTGTTCACTCTGACTTCAGACAAACCTCAGACTGAATAGAAGAGATTAATGCTTTAAGTTATTTCCCGAGAAATAATACTTCCAAATAACATGATAAACTATTCATAATCTTTGGGATCAATTGCTACAACGTTCGAACATACTTCACGATATGCACTTAAATCATGTTGGTTATCTGTAATAAGTGTATCAATCTTTTCAATTGGACTCACTTGATAGAATGCAACTTTATCTAACTTCGTACTATCAGTAAGTAAATAGACTTCATGCGCTTGTTCGACCATTTGTCTTTTTGCAGCAATAAATTCTTCACTATAATGCGTCATACCTTTGACAGCGTCTAAAGCAGGCGTCGCTATAAATGCCTTCATAGAATTAAAGGATTGTAATGTTTGAGTTGTTATAAAGCCGTTGAGTACATAGTTATTATGATATAATACGCCACCTGTTACGATGACACGATGATTCGTGGAACGTAAAACTGAGGCAATATGAATATCATTAGTGATGACAGTGAGATTCTGTTTATGTACTATCGCTCTTGCAAATTGTAATGTCGTTGAGCCAGAATCAATGATGAGTGTATCTCCGTCATTGACAAATTTCGCTGCCTTTTGACCGATTCCTAATTTTTCATAGTAGTTTGTAGTTTCTCGATCATCAAAATTAAGTTCACTTGATACGTCAGTGCTGTTTAAGACGACACCACCATGAGTACGTCTAATTTGATTATATTGTTCAAGTTTAATTAAATCACGACGTATGGTTGCGTCATGTACGTTGAACTCTGCAGCTAAGGTATGAACCGTTGCAGTTTTATGTTTTTTCAAGTATGAAATTATATTTTGTTCTCTTTCTGCTGGTAACATAGGCGTCGTCTCCATTTTCGATATCATTGATTTGTGTAAAATGTATGATATGTATTTGTATCTCGAGATTTTATATTAATTTTCAATAAATAAGAGTTATCTTCAACGTTATTATAACAAACGAAGAGAAAAGGCTGTAGAAAGAAAGGAATCTAATTCTCTCTACAGCCTATTACCTATTCTATTTCGCCGTATTGTTGGCTTTTAGGCATCTTTATAAAGAACGTTAAAATAGTACTAATGAAATACAATATACCAAGAATCCAAATGACTCCTAAATCACCTAAAGGATCTAAGAAGAATCGTACAATCATAGGACCTACGAATACAGGTAAACCTGCACCTAAGTTTAATATAGAAAGTGTTGCACCTTTGTCTTTCTTAACGAGTGAAGGGATTAAAGCAGTTAAAGGAACATAAGCTGCGATGAAGATACCCCAAGCAACACCGACTACTGTAAGTAAGATAATATTACCATGAGTCCAAATAGGCACATAGCCCATTAATAGACATGAAATACCACTACCAATACCACCAAAAATCATAACAGTATTACGACAACCAATTTTATCACCGATCATTCCCCAAATTAGATTAAAGACGATATTTCCGAAGAAAATAGCTGACCATACAGCAAGCCATTTAGAGGTAGGAATACCATAATGTTCTAAATAGAGAGGTAGGAATACAGGAAATGCAAATTGTGCAGTTGTGTTAATTACACGGACAATACCGCCTAAAAGAACTTTAGGTTGTTCCACTACAATTGTAAAACCTTTGCCCATCTCTAATAATTTAGATTTAGCATTACTTTTATCCGTAGGTAATTTATCTCGATTCAACGCTAACGCTAAAATAGCACCGAGAATAACCCAGAAGAGTGAGCTCCATAATGTTCCAATATGTCCGAAATATTTAATCGCGAAAATTGAGTATAACGCACCTAGCACATTTAAACCGCCAGTAAAGACGAGCCAGAACCAGCCAACTGCTGCGCCTAAAGTACGTTGTTCAGAACGATAAGAAATCCAAACTAAGAAAGAATAGGCGAATAGTGGATAACCTAGTCCTCTTAATGCATAAGCTGGATACATAATTGCTAAACTTTCTGATGGTAGGGCAATACCTACGAAGCAGACAGTTCCAATCACATATAAAATGAGCCCAATAAACATCGTACGTTTTCCACCAAGTGCTTCTGCAAGTACACCACTGAACCAACTTGCAATGGCTACTGTTATACCGTAACAACTGAATAACCAACTTACTTCGTGACTATTAAAACCATTATGTTGTAAGTATGGACTTAGCCATCCAATTTCTAAGCCATCACCCATCATAAAGACAAGTATACCTATATATCCCCAAACAATTTTGCGTGGCATACCTAAAATAGTGTTTTGATTTATCATATGACTCTCTCCTTAGATGTAATTAACCTAAGCCCAGTGATATTGAAGATATGTTTTCTTCCAACCTTTATGAGCTGCAGTGTCATCCATTGCTTTTTTAAGATCCTCAGTGCTATAAATATCATAGTAATCTTCTGGAATTAATTTTTTTAACGCTTCTTGGTATTCCTCGTTTTCGAATGCTTGAATTAATTGTTCGAATTCTCTTTTTGTACTTCGAGAACTACCAGATAGAGTTAATCCTTTTTCTAAGACATCTCTCGTATTTATTCCAACAAGTTCTTCAGTGACACCCATCAATACGAGTTGGCCTTGACGATCGATTAAATCAATCGCTTGGTTAATTGCTGACTCTGAGAATTTACCACCACAACATTCAAACACAGTATGTACACCTCTATGACTGTTAAAGTCATAATCAAAAACAAGATGCGTTGTAGCAAAACTTTCGAATGATTTTAATTTCTCTTCAATCGCACCGAAGACAATTAAATTTTCTTTATCGATACCATAAATGTAGTGAAGTGCAGTAGCAGCAAGATAGCCTACAGGTCCGTCACCAAAGACTGCTACTTGAGGAGAAGACTGAGTTGTGACTTCTTTTAATTGATTAATTGGAAATAGTGATACAGAACAAAGTTCTGCTAATAATGCGACGTCTTCATCCAAATGATCAGGAATTTTTACGATATTTTCTCCAGGTACGACCATTCTATTTTGGCAAATACCGTCATAACCGCTACCCATAAACACGGCATTTTCATCGTAATTATCTAATAAATCTGTCTCTGCGAAATCACCTGTTCTAAGACGAGATGGAATATTTGGTACAATCACTACTTTGTCGCCTTTATTAAAATTAGGATGTTTCGATTCTTCGATTGTGCCAATACCTTCATGGAATAATGCCATAGGTAATTTTTTCTCTAACGCTTCTTTACGACGATTACCTGTGTAATAACGTAAATCTGCGTGACACACACTTGCTTTTTTAGGATTTACGATGACATCTCCATCGTTAAATTCATGTGTGATAGTAGTGAATTCAAATTCTCCCGGTTTTACTAAACGATATGCATCTGCATTAATGCTCATTTATGTTCAACTCCCCTTAATTCGATTGCTCTTTTTTGTTTATGTGAATAATAGTAAACGCTTACAATTGTAATTGTCAATCACTTTTGTTCAAAATCTGCACATTTATGTTTCGTTGGAAACTTTATCATTGATTTATTGTTTATTTATGCTTATTATTTAAGAAAACGCTTTCTTAAGCTATTGATAAAGAGATGTTAAAGATAGATACTATCGGGGGTATTACGAATGACATATAGTATAGGTGTAGATTATGGTACAGGCTCAGGTAGAGCTTTTTTAGTGAATACAGATAATGGGAGCATTGTTGCTAAGTATGTAAAGCCGTATACACATGGCACAATAGAACGATCATTAAATGGTACAAAGTTACCTCAAAGTTTTTCTTTACAAAATAGTAATGACTATATGGAAGTTTTAGAAGAAGGGATACCAGCAATTATTGAAGAATCTGGTGTCGATGCAAGTGAAATCGTAGGAATTGGAATAGATTTCACATCTTCTACGGTCATGTTTACAGATGAACATTTAACACCGATTCATAACCTGCCGGGGTTCGAAAATAATCCGCACGCATACGTCAAATTATGGAAACATCATGGAGCTCAAGCTGAAGCAGATTTACTATTTCAAACAGCACTAGATAACCAAAATCGTTGGCTAGGATATTATGGATTTAATGTGAGCAGTGAATGGATGATTCCAAAAATTATGGAAGTGAAAAATAAAGCGCCTGAAGTTATGAATGTGACTCAGAATATTATGGAAGCCGGTGATTGGATTGTTAACCAACTTACTGGTCAAAATGTGAGATCGAATTGTGGGCTTGGTTTCAAATCATTTTGGGAAGAAAATGAAGGATTCCATTATGATTTATTTGATAAAGTCGACGATGAATTATCTGCAATCGTGCGTGACAAAGTCGATGCGCCAATCGTAAAAATTGGAGAAACAGTTGGTACAATATCTAAAGAAATGGCTCAGAAATTAGGTTTGAGTAAAGAAACAAAGGTCAGCCCATTTATTATCGACGCCCATTCTAGTTTATTAGGTATTGGTTCACAAAAAGATAAACAAATGACGATGGTTATCGGTACGAGCACATGTCATTTGATGCTTAATGAGGAACAACATAAAGTCCCAGGTATCTCTGGTTCGGTAAAAGGCGCAATTATTCCGGAATTGTATGCATACGAAGCTGGTCAATCAGCAGTTGGAGATTTGTTTGAATACGTTGCGAAACAAGCACCGAAAGAATATGTAGATGAAGCACAACAAAGAGACATTTCAATATTTGAATTATTAAATGAAAAAGTTGAACATCAATTACCAGGTGAGAGTGGGTTGGTTGTGTTAGATTGGCACAATGGTAATAGAAGTGTACTTAGTGATAGCAATCTTAAAGGTTGTATATTTGGAATGTCTTTACAAACAACTCATGAAGAAATATATCGTGCTTATTTAGAAGCTACTGCGTTCGGTACTAAAATGATTATGCAACAGTATCAAAGTTGGAATATGGATGTAGAAGAAGTCTTCGCTTGTGGTGGTATTCCTAAAAAGAATCCTCTAATGATGGATATTTACGCTAACGTGTTAAATAAAAAAATTACAATCATTGATAGTGAGTATGCACCTGCTATAGGAGCAGCAATACTAGGTGCGTTATGTGGTGGGGCACATAGTAATTTAAATCAGGCAATTGGTGCAATGAAAGAACCTGTACTATATGAAATTGAGCCAACACCAGAGAAAGTGAAACGTTACAAAAAGTTATTTAGTGCGTATAAAGAACTTCATGACATACATGGTTATAAAAAAGCGAGAATTATGCGCAATGTGGGTAAACTAATGGAAGTATAGAACGATCATTAAATTTTAAAAAGTGACTCTGAGAATAGAGGTTCAACTCAGAGTCACTTTATTTTTATGCTGACTTCTTATGAGGTTGTGCTGTTTTTGATGTTGAATTTTTAGAGTGAGTATGTTGGTTAGAATCACTTGTGGATTTCTTAGCTGAGCTTGGTTTACCATTAATCACTCTTACAGGATGAGTAGTATTATATTTACTTAGATCATGTTTTTGGATATAACTGCCTACAACTTCGTCTAACGAAATACCTTCTTCACGTTTTCCTCCAAACATATCATAGCCATCACCTTTATTAGCAGTGAAGTCATTCGTAGCTACATAATATGTCTTATTAGGGTCTAATTTTTCAAACTTTCCAGTATCGTGATTAACCACTTGAATGTCTTTCACTCTTGAACCAGATTTTTGATTGATATCATAATAAACGCGTATGGATTTAGAAACCTGTAAGAAACCGCCGTTTGATGAGAGTTGTTTCTTGCCATTCTTAGTTTCAGTTGGTGCACTTAAGCTATGTTCAAAAGCTTTCTTCACATCTGAACCTTTAACTTTAATTTGAGATATTAAATTACCGAAAGGAAGAACAGATATAATATCATATTTTGTAACCTTCCCTTTGGAAATTGATGCACGAATACCGCCACCATTTGTGATAGCGAAATCAGGTTTATGTTTAAAGTTCTTAGTTGCATAATCTTCCATTGCATCCGTAATTAAATTGCCTAGATTTGTTTCTTGTTTACGAGCTATATTTCTTTCGCCGTTTAATTCGACTTTATTATTAGGAATGACAACAGTGGAAGTTTGTTTTTTGAATTCATCATTTGCTTTATTGACTTGTTTTTCAAGAGCTGGGTCAGCTTTCACATTGCTTGTGTCTTTAACATTAATCAGACTCGCTGTTAAATCTGAAACTTTACCATGGTTAAAAGTGAAATCAATTTTACCAACATTTTCTAAAGCAGTCCCAGTCTGAGCTAAGATGTCATTATGAAATTTCATACCATGTTTAATAGCCGTGTGAGAATGACCGTCTAATACAATAATAGGTTGTTTAAATGATTTGTCCTTCGATAATTGATCCGTTAAATAATCGCCTCGCCACTGTTCTTTCGTATTTTTATCGATACCAAGGTGAGATAAAACAATATAAACGTCAACTTTGCCGTCAATGTGTTTCATAGCATTTTTAACGCTATTTAAAGGATCTTTAAACTCTACATTCTTAACAGCGTCTGGAGAAGTTTTAATTTTGGTTTCTGGAGTTGTGACACCAATAATTCCATAACGTACGCCATTCCTTTTAATCACTGTGGAAGGTTTGAAAACTCTTTTGCCGTTTTTATAAATATTAGAAGAAAGCATCGGAAATTTCACTTTACTTTGTAACTTTAATAATTGGTTATAGCCAAAGTCGAATTCATGGTTACCGATAGCCATGGCATTATAACCAACCGTATTCATCGCTTCAGCCATTTCTTCACCTTTTGAATGGTTTGAAACAGGTAATCCTTGAAAGGCATCTCCTGAATCTAGAACTAAATCAGGATTTTCTTTATTTTTTAATCCTTTTAATTTTGGCATGCCTATCACACGACCTTTTTCTTCTACAAAGCGACCGTGAATATCATTTGTATGTAATATCTTATGTTTACTTAGAGACTGGTCTTGATTCGAGTGACTCGAACTCGTATGTTCAGCTGCAAAGACGTCATTTACGTTAGGTACAATACCTAAACCAACGAGTAGTGTAATGATGATACTAATAAGTATTCTCTTCATATTTTCCTCCTTTATAAAAATGGATTTACAATGTAATATTACCATATAAAAAGAATAGATAATTATTTTATTAAAATTTTTAACTTTAAATTTAGACCTATTTAACAAAAAGTAAAATCACTGAGTATAAAGCACAGTCACTAATATGGTTATAACTCCAAATTTTAAAACTCCAAATATTATTTTCATACAATTATGTGCTCACTACATATACAAGAAAGCGCTTTTATAATATAATATAGATGTAAATTAAGAATATGTACATATCAGAAGGACATCGCATTTTTATAAATGAACAAGGGGAGATTTCGTGATGAAAAAGATAATGATTACAGGCGCATTAGGCCAAATTGGAACCGAGTTAGTTGTGAAATGTAGGGAAATTTACGGTACTGAAAATGTATTGGCTACTGATATAAGGGAACCTGAAGTCGATTCTCCGGTTCAAAATGGACCGTTCGAAATTTTAGATGTTACAGATAAAGATCATATGTTTGAATTAGTAAAAGACTTTGAAGCAGATACATTGATGCATATGGCAGCATTATTATCTGCGACTGCTGAAAAGAACCCATTATTTGCATGGGATTTAAATATGGGTGGGTTAATGAATGCCTTAGAAGCGGCACGTACATATCACTTGCAATTCTTTACACCAAGTTCTATTGGGGCGTTTGGTGCGTCAACGCCTAAAGTCAATACGCCACAGGTAACAATTCAACAGCCTACAACGATGTATGGTGTAAATAAAGTCGCAGGTGAATTATTATGCCAGTATTATTTCGTTAAGTTTGGTGTAGACACTCGTAGTGTAAGATTCCCTGGACTTATTTCACATGTGAAAGAGCCTGGCGGAGGTACAACAGACTATGCAGTAGAAATATACTTTAAAGCAGTGAGAGAAGGTCGTTATACAAGTTATATCGATAAAGACACATACATGGATATGATGTACATGGATGATGCAATCGATGCCATTATTAAATTAATGGAAGCTGATGGTGCTAAATTAGAAACACGCAATGGATATAACTTAAGTGCAATGAGTATTGAACCTGAAATGGTTAAGAATGCGATTCAAGAATTTTATCCAGACTTTGAATTAGATTATGATGTTGATCCAGACCGTCAACAAATTGCATCAACTTGGCCAGATAGTATTGATACAAGTTGTTCTCGTGGCGAATGGGGATTTGATCCTAAGTATGATTTAGCTTCAATGACAAAGGTAATGCTTGAGGCTATCGAAGAGAAAGAAAAGGTTGCTAAATAACCACTCACTATTTACAACGAAGTTCACTTATTTTTTACTCCTTTTAAAGTTAAAATTCTTTAAAAGGGGTTTTTTTAATTTGTTGCGAAGTTAATTTCTTATTCAAGTATTTTGTATAATATAAATAACGAAACTTGTAACTTTAGTATGGTAATGTTTAACTAATTAAGAATACATAATTACATTTGGGTATTTATTTTGAATATTTAGAAAACTTATTGAATAGTAAATATACGATTGATATAATCTAGTATAACTATTCGATTGGGAGAAATTATTAGGAGGCAATAATCATGTCAGAAAAAGTAAAATTTGAACAACGAGATAACTTAAAAGAGAAGCCAGATCCATCCAATTTAGGCTTCGGTCAATATTTCACAGACTACATGTTAAGTCTGGATTATGACGCAGATAAAGGTTGGCATGATATGAAGATTGTGCCTTACGCACCATTAGAAGTTTCACCAGCTGCGCAAGGTTTACATTATGGTCAAGCAGTTTTCGAAGGTCTTAAAGCATATAAACATAATGATGAAGTCGTTTTATTCCGTCCAGACCAAAATTTCAAACGTATTAATAATTCATTAGCACGTTTAGAAATGCCTGAAGTAGATGAAGAGGCTTTACTAGAAGGATTGAAACAACTTATTGATGTTGAACGTGATTGGGTACCAGAAGGAGAAGGACAATCTTTATACATTCGTCCGTTCGTCTTCGCAACAGAAGGTATACTTGGTGTACGTGCGTCTCAACAATATAAATTATTAATTATCTTATCACCATCCGGTGCTTATTACGGTGGAGACACATTGAAAGCAACAAAAATCTATGTGGAAGATGAATATGTACGTGCCGTTCGTGGTGGTGTAGGATTCGCTAAAGTTGCTGGTAACTATGCTGCTAGCTTACTTGCACAAACCAATGCTAACAAGCTCGGATATGACCAAGTTTTATGGCTAGATGGTGTTGAGCAGAAATATGTTGAAGAAGTGGGTAGCATGAACATCTTCTTCGTTGAAAATGGAAAAGTAGTTACGCCAGCATTAAATGGTAGTATTTTACCAGGTATCACTAGAAAATCAATTATCCAATTAGCTGAAGA
This sequence comes from Staphylococcus caprae, assembly GCF_002902725.1. GTDB lineage: Bacteria > Bacillota > Bacilli > Staphylococcales > Staphylococcaceae > Staphylococcus > Staphylococcus caprae. The sequence goes on along the minus strand of NZ_PPRT01000021.1, from coordinate 18,784 downwards.
TTTAGGATATGAAGTTGAAGAACGTAAAGTTTCTATCGAAGAATTATTCAATGCTTACGATAAAGGTGAACTTACAGAAGTATTTGGTTCAGGTACAGCAGCAGTTATTTCACCTGTTGGTACACTTCGCTATGAAGACAGAGAAATTGTTATCAATAACAACGAACCTGGTGAAATTACACAAAAACTTTACGATACTTATACAGGAATCCAAAGTGGCAAATTAGAAGATAAATACGGCTGGAGAGTAGAAGTCCCTAAATATTAATTTGTCTTTTTCAGAAAGAGCTTTCTCATATGAGAGGGCTCTTTTTAAATACCATTATTATCAATAACAATCCTCTTTTCTATAATTATCGATGTCTCTATATTACAATAATAGATAAACGTATAAACTAATAAAATCATTTTCAGGAGAGAAGTAAAGATGGAATGGATATTATTTGATAAAGATGGCACGCTCATCGAATTTGATAAAAGTTGGGAGAAAATTGGTGTCCGTCTCGTTGATAAACTATTAGAAACATTTCCGGTTCATGACAAAGAGGTTGCGCATCGTCAACTTGGAATTATCGATGACAAAATTGTTCCTGATTCAGTGATGGGTTCAGGATCTCTAGGAGATATGATTAAATCTTTTAATGATGTGACGGGTCAAGATACAACGGACTGGACAAGAGATACAAGTCAAGAACTTGTTGATACGAGAGTTCCTGAAAATAACTGGATTGAAGGCGTACAAGATGTGATTCAAGAACTTAGAAATGAAGGCTATAAAATTGGTATTGTCACAAGCGATACGAAAAAAGGCGTGAATCAATTTTTAGAGGAAACACAGTCGAAATCATTATTCGATCTCATCATCTCTACAGAAACACATGCTGAAGAGAAACCTAATCCAAAGGTGTTGGCACCCTTATTTGATGCATATGATGTTTCACCAAATCAAGTGGCGATGATAGGTGATACAGCCAACGATATGAAAACGGCAATTAATGCTAAACTAGGACTAGGCATTGGTGTACTCACTGGGATTGCTAAAAGAGAAGAATTGCATGGAGCGGATGTCATTATTGATAGTGCTAAAGATGTGAAACAAATTTTAGACCAGTACAAAAATGAATCAAATTGATATAGAAAAGCGTGGGAACTTGAATCACTATACTAAACCAAAGTACAACTTTTGGGTACAGTACAGACTCAAGAAAAAGACCACGCTTTTTAAAATATCTTAGTTGCGCTTTAACGTTTTGCTTTATTCTAATCCTAAACGCATACGGAAGGTTTCATCTTGATAAGCACTTCTGAATCGTCCACGTTTTTGTAATTCAGGTACAATCAATTCCACAAAATCTTCTAAACTATAAGGTAAAGAAGGTGGCATAAGATTAAAACCATCAGCGACGCCTTCATCTATCCATTTCTCCATGGTATCTACAATTTCTTCGGGTGTACCTATTAGAGTAAGATGGCCACCTCCCGCACTCAAATATCCTAGTAATTCGCGTACAGTAGGTTGTTTGTCTTCAATAATGGCGAGCACGGTTTCATAACGGCCAACGGGGCCTTTGAACGCTTCAACAGGTGGTAAGTCTGGTACAGGTTGATCCAGTTCCCAATTTGAACAATCTTGTTGAACGAAAAAGCTCAATTGCTTTAAGGCATCTTCAATAGGTAGGTAACGATCTAATTCTGCTTTTTTAGCCATTGCTTGCTCGTGTGTCTCTGCCACGTACGTAACTAAACCAGGAAAAATTTTGATGGTTCTATTTGGGTTTTCACTTTTAGCAATGGCATCAGACAATTTGTCACGGTAAGCACGTGCTTGTTCAATATTCCAAGAGACAGAATAAACAGCATCAGCATATTTTGCGGCTAGTGCGACACCTTCTTTAGAGGCACCGGCCTGCATAGATATTGGTTTTCCTTGAGGGCTTTGTGGCGTTGTTAATGGCCCACGTACTTGAAAGTTGTCATCTTTATGATTGAAAGGTTGAATATCGTTAGATTCTAGTATTTTATCGTCCTGTCTGTTAGGAACGAAAGATGAAGTTGACCATGATGTAAACAATTGGTTCATGACTGACGCAAATTCATCCGCTTTTTTATAACGTTCAGATCTTTCTGGTAACTTTTTAAGACTGTGATTTTGAGCTTCTGCATCGGTCATAGATGTGACTAAGTTCCATCCCACTCGACCTTGAGTTATATGATCTAGACTGAGTAATTGTCGTGCTGCTGTAAATGGATTTGAAAAGGTGCTAGAGATTGTGGGTACCAAACCAACATGAGAGGTCACTTGAGCAATTGCGGTTAAATTAATGATAGGGTCAAACCAAAACGCAGGCAACGTTGTATCATCACTTGCATTAAAAGCTTGATTATCTGCAAAAAATACAACATCAAAATATCCTTTTTCAGCAATTTGAGCCAGATGCTGATAGTACGATATGTCTCCGATTTGTTCTATATACGAATCATCCATTCGCCATGCTGCTTGATGATGTCCACATCCATAAAGTAAAACACCTATGTTAAGTTCACGAGATTCTTCCAATTATGACACCTCTTTGTCTCTCTATTTTAATAAAGAATGACTCGAAAAATTGAGACATTAATTCATTGTTAATCCGCCATCAACTGTAATATTTTGACCAGTGATGCCACGAGCTTCATCTGATGCCAAATAGGCCACCATATTTGCTACATCTTGTGGTGTAGTTACCTTTTTTAAAGGTGTAGTTTGAGCAATTAAATCAAATACTTCAGGTGTCGTGACTGCACTTGCGTCTGTTGTTTTTAATAATCCTCCAGAAACGACATTTGCAGTAATCCCATATTGTCCTAACTCTGCTGCAATGTTACGTGTGAATCCTATCAAGCCAGCCTTTGCAGTAGTATATTCATGATAAGGAACTACAGGATTTTGATATAAATTTGTGCCGATATTTATAATTCTGCCATCTTGCTGGTTGATAAATTGCGGAATGACACTTTGAGTGACATTGAATGCAGCTTTTAAAGTGCCGTCCAGTTGTTGTTGGTAATCATCCCATGTTAAATCTTTGAAACTTTTTTGTTGATTAGGATCAAATTTAAAGTTAACTAACGCATTATTAATCACAATATCGATGTTTCCAAAGTGTGCTGTAGCTGTTTCAATCATTTGTTTAACTTCATCACGACACGTCACATCTGCTTGAATTGCGATGGCTTTTTCATCACTTATATGTTCAATTAACGCTTCGGCTTTTTCTTTACTCTGCTTGTAATTGACGACGACATTATAACCTTTCTCAATTAATGTTTGAGCGATTTTAGCGCCTAGGCCACGACTGCTTCCTGTAACGATTGCTGTTTTTGACATAATAATCCTCCAATAAAATAATTGTAATTAGGTAAAAAAATGCACAACCCTTCCGTAAGAAAAGTTGTGCATCTTAGTGATTAAATATTAAAACAGTTTAATGGTAAGATTGATGTCCACACTTTCCTACGCTAGTTCGAACTAGTTCAGGTTCAAAGGGTTTGGATTGTCTCCATCTCAGTTAAAAAACACCCCTAGTGCAAATAATTAACTTGTAATATTAACGTATATTTAATTTATATGGTTGTCAAACATAGGATATGAACTATGTTTCAAGTCGTTTTACGATCTTGTATCTACATTTCGATGTGTCTGTATGATGTGTGCAATTTTCTCAATAATTGGGTCTAATGAATCGAAATCTTCATGAATATCATACTCATTGATATTGACTCGCACGACAGGACACGCATTGAAATTGTTAATCCAATCTTCATAACGTTTAAATAACTTCTTCCAATATTCTGGATCTGTATTGATTTCCATGTCACGACCACGTTGCTTAATACGGTCAATGACCTCGTCATAATCACATTCTAAATAAATCAGTACATCTGGTTTTGGAAAATAAGGTGTCATTACCATAGCATTAAATAATTCTGCGTATGTATGGTAATCTTCCTGACTCATTGTACCTTGTTCTTCGTGCATTTTCGCAAAGATATCAACATCTTCATAGATAGAGCGGTCTTGCACAAACCCGCCACCATATTCAAACATACGTTTTTGTTCCTTGAAACGTTCCGCTAAAAAGTATATTTGTAGGTGAAAACTCCAACGTTCGAAGTCGTGATAAAACTTATCTAAGTAAGGATTATGATCAACATTTTCAAAAGAAGTTTTAAAATTTAATTTGTCAGCAAGTGCTTGCGTTAATGTAGATTTACCTACACCTACAGTACCTGCAATCGTAATCACTGCATTTTGAGGAATGCCAAAATTATTCATCTTTGCTATCTCCAATCATGGGTTTTATTAATTCTAAAATTTCTTTATAATCGTTATCATTTTCCACAAAATCTTTCTCGGTTGTATCAATAAGGATCACGTTTGCGCCTTCCTTTTTTAAAGATTCATAATATGCTTTATAATCTTTTTTCAATGTTAATAAATAATCATCTTCAATCGTATGTTCGAAGTCACGATTACGTTTGGCTATTCTAGATTTCAAAATATCTAAATCTGCATCTAAAAAGATAATCATATTAGGCATTTCAAGATCCTCAGTTAAAATATCATAAATACGGCTGAATTTATCAAATTCTTTCTCATCTAACGTATTGCTCGCAAAAATTTTATTCTTATGTATGTGGTAATCACTTACAACACCTTGATCTAACGCTTCAAGATCTCTAATTTGTTTATATCTATTACACAAAAAGAACATTTCAGTTTGCAAACTCCATTTTTCAATATCGTCATAAAAATCTGAGAGAAATGGATTTTCGTCAACAATTTCTCGTTCTTCATAATAGTTAAGCGTCTGACTGAGCTTGTGTGCAAGTGAGGATTTACCTACACCTATAGGTCCTTCAATTGCAATAAATGGTTTATTCATATTCACTTCTCCAAATGTTAAAATAGACATTGAGTATTGTACCATAAGTGAGGTATTGCAACACATATGAGAACTGATAATGATTACATGCGTTTAGCAATTAAAGAAGCAAGAAAGGCTCAAGAACTAGGGGAAGTTCCAATTGGCGCTGTCATCGTGAAAGATAATCACGTTATTGCTCGCGCTCATAATTTGAGGGAAACATTACAACAACCCACGGCTCACGCTGAACACATTGCTATCGAAAGAGCGTCAGAAGTGATTGGGAGTTGGCGTTTAGAAGATTGCACGTTGTACGTCACTTTGGAACCGTGTGTGATGTGTGCAGGTGCAATTGTGATGAGTCGTATTCCACGCGTCGTTTACGGTGCTGTTGATCCTAAAGGTGGCTGTACAGGGAGTTTAATGAACTTATTAGCACAGCCGCAATTTAATCACAGAGCGATAGTTGAGTCTGGTATTTTGGAAAATGAATGCAGCACACTGCTACGTGAATTTTTCAAAAATATACGCCAACACAAAAGAGCCCTCAAACAAGCCAAGATACAAAATGACACAAATTTGTTAGAATAACTGTGTAAATTAAAGGTGACTATTCACGTTCGCCTTTTCAAAAAATAAAACATAAATATTACCTTCAAACAGGAAGAAACGAGGTCAATGAATGATAAAGTTAATTGCAACAGATATGGATGGAACGCTACTTAATGCAGCACATGAAATTACTCCAGAAAATCAAGCAGCTATTAAATTTGCGCAAGAACACGGTATTACAGTCGTTATCGCAACAGGACGTGCCTTTTACGAAGCGAATACACCCGTTGCTGAAACAGATTTGAAAGTACCATATATCTGCCTGAACGGAGCAGAAGTTCGCGACGAAACGTTCAATATCATGAGCACGTCTCATCTCAATCATTCCTTAGTGAATAAGATTACAACTACGTTGAAGAAGGAAGACATTTATTATCAAGTCTATACAAATAGAGGAATTTATACAGAAGATCCTCAAAGAGATTTAGAAATATATATTGATATCGCTGAACGTGCCGGTCAAAAAGCAGATGTTGAAAAAATTAAAAATAGTATTCAAAAACGTATCGATAATGGAACTTTAAAAATTGTAGATAACTATGACAAAATTGAAGACATCCCTGGCGAATTGATTATGAAAATTTTAGCGTTCGATTCTGATTTAGGAAAAATTGATCTTGTAGGTCAAGAACTAGCCAAATCACCTAATCTTGCCGTTTCTTCTTCTTCAAGAGGTAATTTAGAAATTACGCATTCAGATGCACAAAAAGGGATTGCCTTAGCGACCATTGCTAAACAACTTGGTATTGACTTAGAGAATGTCATGGCACTCGGAGATAACTTAAATGATATTTCGATGCTAGAAAGAGTAGGCTACCCTGTAGCCATGGATAATGCTGCACCAGAAGTGAAAGCTGTGGCTAAGTATGTCACTGATACAAATGAAAATAGTGGCGTCGGTAAAGCAATTATGAAATTTTTAAAAGATGAAAATCAATTATCATAAACAAGAGGTGTAAATAATGAAAGGATTAATTATAGTAGGTAGTGCTAGAGTAGGTTCACATACGAACGCGTTAGCTAAATACCTTACAGGTCAATTAGACGAACACGGGGTGGATGTTGAAATATTCGATTTAGCTGAAACGCCTATTCATCAATTAGACTTTTCAGGTACAACTCAAGCGGTTGATGAGATTAAGAAGAATGTGAAAGATCTTCAAGAAAAGGCCATGAATGCTGATTTCTTCATTCTAGGAACGCCTAATTATCATGGTTCATATTCTGGAATTCTTAAAAATGCACTCGACCATCTCAACATGGATTACTTTAAAATGAAACCCGTAGGTCTAATTGGTAATAGTGGAGGCATAGTAAGCTCAGAACCTTTATCTCATTTAAGAGTGATTGTACGTAGTTTATTAGGGATTGCCGTACCAACGCAAATCGCTACACATGATTCAGATTATGCTAAATTGGACGATGGTACATTATATTTAGAGGATAATGAATTCCAATTACGTGCAAAATTATTCGTAGACCAAATCGTCTCATTTGTAAATAATAGTCCATATGAACATTTGAAATAAAAAGTATCATAGCGAACGGTTCCTCTATTTATTACAATCGCCATTTCCTAGAGGTTCCTCATACACTGTCGACAAAGCTTTTGCTTTTGTTGGCAGTGTTTTTTGTAACATAAATTTCCAAATAGTATCCCTCTAAAAAAGGGGGGAATAGGAACATAATTTAGCCCTCTACTGCCCATATGTTAAAAAAGGCTAAGACAATAAATAATGCCTTAGCCGCCTGTCCAATACCACTAGTTAAATAAACTTAATAGCTGTTCCCATCTTTTTATAATGGCGTCTTTACTATAATTTTGTGACGTTTCAATACTGTTTTTGGAATACATTTTTTGTAATTCAGGATTTAAAAGTAAATTTCTAACCTTTTCATATAGCTGATTCTCATCATTAAAATTAACGAGTAATCCGTTATAATCATTGATAATTAATTCGCTTGGTCCATATTTAATATCATAGCTAATCGTAGGTACACCATGTGATTGCGATTCTAATAACGCTAATGAAAAACCTTCCATATTACTTGTTACCAAACTTACATATGCCGTCTTGAACTCATCAGACAAATCATTAATAAAACCTCTTAGGAATACATGATTATTTAAATGATATTCTTGAATTAAATCTTTTAGTTTTCTTTCTTCAGCACCAAATCCATATAAATGTAATTCAATATGAGGAAATTCATCTTTTAATTTATTTACAAGTCGAACCTGTTGTTCTAATTGTTTTTCAGGAGAATATCTCGCCACTGATATTAATTTTTGATTCTGATAACCGAAGTTAGACTCGGCCGCCTCCTCTGAAAAGCCTACAGGAATCGCATAAACAGGGATCACATCACGAATTCTATGGCTCACATCTTCTTTTTGTTGTTGTGTCGAAACAACGATTGCACGATAACGCCCTAAATGGTCGAACACACCTTTATACACATTTTTTATACGAGAGTGTTCTAAATCGCTGATATCTTTGACATGCGTACTATGTAAAACAGCGACTACAGGAATAGTGTTTGATACTGAATTGAAAACATGTGATGTAATTAAATTTCTATCACTAAAGAATACATCGCCATTTTGATATAATTTTTCTATGAAAAATGCACCTAATTCATTGTCATTATTGAAAAATAAGACTCTTTCACAGTAATTCAATAGTATTTTCTTTGCTACGTTAGGTTCATTTGAATCAATATCATAGTACTTTTCAATTTTTACTTCGCCACTTGGAGAATGATAAAACTCTGATTGTATTTTTTGATCTGTTGATAAAATTCTTGTACAACTTAAAAATCCGCGCGTATCATAGAGTTCTCGTTTAATTTTTCTACGAGATGTATCAAAATAGTTGATATAATCAATTTTTCGTAGTGTGTCATCACTAAAATGAGCGTACATAATAAAGTTTTCACCATCATACACCCGCACATCGTTCGCTTGGTGCACATCTCTAACAGTATAGCCACATTCTTCTTCCCAATAATGTAACCAATTTTTACTAAATATAGACATCACATTTGTTGATTCTTGTAAATAATCATACATATTAATGTAATCTTCATTAGTTATATAATTTGAAGCCGTATCTGTTAAATAACGATTCCATGCTAGTAGCACAATTCTTGCTGAATAATGATATTCTTTAAAAAGATTTAAACGATTAATAATAGCTTTTTCTATACCAGTGATTTTTTGACCTATATTATTTCCTACAAAATAAAACATTCAATACCTCTTAAGTTTAAATTTATTTTACAAATATTGTAACATAATAAAATCTTTAAATATAAAATGAACTAAAAATAAAAAAATAGAAAAATTGATTAATCCTACTAATATCAACGATTTGCATGTAATCAAACCAACCTAACAGTCAGAAAATTTAAAATATTGTTAGCGCTTACACACATTTTTATGATAGACTTACACGGAAGAGATGTTTCAAATAAAGGGGTGGGGGATACAATGAAACGTTATCGATATTTTATTATTACGATGATTGTCATTATGACAATGATTAATTACATCGATCGTGGCGCAATTTCTTATGCACAAGAAGATATCATAAAGGAATTTGGCTTTGACAATATTGCTTGGGGGTCTATCCTAGGCTACTTCGGTTACGGTTATATGTTTGGTTCATTACTAGGTGGAATTACAGCAGATAAAAAGGGACCAAAATTTGTTTGGATTTTAGCGGGCGCAGCATGGTCAATCGTTGAAATTGCTATGGCATTTGCGGGTGAGCTCGGTATAGCTGTATTTGGAGGATCAGCACTTGCAGGTTTTGGTTTACTGCGCGTACTTTTCGGTATCTCAGAAGGACCAATCTTTTCAACAATTAGTAAAACAAATGCCAACTGGGCAGCGCCAAAAGAACGTGGCGTATTATCAGCCTTAGGATTAATTGGTGTTCCATTAGGCGCACTCATTACTGCACCGATTGTGTCAGGTTTCCTTTCAGTCGCGAACTGGCGTATACTCTTTGTTTTATTAGGGATTCTCGGTCTAGTCTGGGTTATGATTTGGGCAAAGGTTTTTACAGATTACCCAGAAGATAATAAAAAGGTTTCAGAAGAAGAGTTAGACGAAATCCGATCCACGGAAGATAGTCTAAATGTCGAGAAAACAGTCGAAACAGAAGACGCAAGTGAAAAATGGTATCATTTTTTCAAAAGTCCAACACTTGTCGGGAATATGATTGGCTACTTTGGATTCCAGTACGTGAACTTTCTCATTTTGACTTGGACACCAAAGTATCTCCAAGATGAATATCATTTTCAAATCCATTCATTATGGTATCTAGGAATGATTCCATGGATTGGCGCATGTTTTACTGCCTATTTCGGCGGTCAAATGTCCGATTGGCTCCGTAAAAAGACGGGTAGTTTAAGAATCGCACGATCATATTTTTCAATTGCAGGCATGATTTGTGCGGCAATCTGTTTCTTAATTATTCCATTCACACATAGTATTGTCGCTGTCATGATACTGATGATGCTCGGTAACGCATTTATCTTCCTACCAAACGCTGTTTATTGGGCAGTCATTATTGATACAGCACCAAATAAGACCGGCACATATGGAGGGATTACACACTTCTTCGTTAATACCGCTACTGTGATTGCACCAACTTTAACAGGTTATCTCGTTGCAACACATGGTTATTCAACAATGTTTATCTCAGCAGTTGTCGCTTCAATCGTTAGTATTGTAGCAATGTGCTTTGTTAAACCAGGTGAGAAGAAGATGGCCAAACATTAGCTTACGCCTGGCGCAACTTTTATTTGGTAAAAGGTCTATGCTATACGCTCATGAGAAGTTATAAATTAAATTAAAGAAAAAACAGGCATTGCTTCGCACGTAGTGAGGCAATGCCTGTTTTCATAACAATAAAAGTATATTATTTAGACTGTAGAAAACCTTATTAAACGATTAAGTAGGGAAACTAATACTTCGTATTGTTTAGCTCCCTTGCCGCGGGCATGGCTTGGGAGTGATACAGAATTCTAGAATTTAAGAATTCGTATTATCACCCCCGCAAGGATGATTAGATGTTGAGCCATTTTATGAGCTCAATATCAATCAGCTACTGCGTAGCCTGTCTTTTAAAAATCAACTGACTTACAAGTAGTCTCAAGACGCATGCTATTCCTGCAGGCGTGTCGCCACAATACTCCTTTTGGCGACATGTGCTTTTATTTTCTATATTTTAGGCGGGCGAATGCGTCGTGTTGGTGAATAGATTCTTCGTTACGACATTCTATATCGAAGCCATCAATCCAATCAAAATCAACTAAATCTGCTGCAATTAATCGAATTAAATCTTCTACAAAGCGTGGGTTTTCATATGCACGTTCTGTTACACGTTTTTCATCTGGACGTTTCAAGATTGGATATAAAATCGAACTCGCATTGGCTTCCATCGCATCTAAAATTTTATCTTTATAATCATCAACGACATCTGTGTCTTTATTTAAATAAGTTTTGACCGTAACGATACCACGTTGATTGTGCGCTGAGTATTCACTAATCTCTTTAGAGCAAGGACATAACGTTGTCACTGCAGCTTCGATAGTTAGTTCTTTACGTGTCACTTTTTCGCCGTCGATGGCTAAACCGTATGTGACATCAGCATTTCCAATCGCTTTTATATGAGTGACTGGGCTAAAACGGTCAAAGAACCATTTTCCTGATACATCAACCCCAGCTGCATTTTGGTTCATTTTTTCTTGAAGTGTACGTAAGACTTGATAAAGCGTATTGAATTCAAGTTCAATGCCGTTGTTATAATGCTTTTCAACGCTTTCTAATATACGGCTCATGTTGATGCCTTTTTCATCTTTATTTAAACTCGTTGAAAAACTAAATAATCCAGCAGTTTGATACTGATCAATCAACACAGGATATGTTAAATTTTTAATTCCTACTTCTTCTATTTCAAATAGGAAATTTTTATGTGTACTTTGTAAATCGGTCATTTCATTTTTAGTTGTAGGTTTTGTACCTTCGACAGGGTCTACAGAGCCGAAATGTTTCCAGCGACCCTCTCGAGTAGATAAATCAAATTCTGTCATGTTTTACCTCCATTTAAGATTCGAAGTGATATGTCCAAAATGGCTCAACTTTTAAGAAACTTTGTGCTTGTCCATCAATATCAGGACTCGCAATTTGTTTTAAAAAAGGTCCTGTTTGTGAAGCATGTGCTTCAAAGGCTTTGAGTTTTAAATCACTATATTTAGAAATATCGTTTTGGATATCTGGTTGTCCTAGAATATCTGGTGCGTCGTTACTAAATGCGACAAGTGTAAGTCTTGGACGTTCAGATTCTGGCATGCGACCAACTGTACGAACGACAGCTTCGGCAGTCGCTTCGTGGTCAGGATGTACTGCGAATTTAGGATAGAATGAAATGATTAATGATGGATTTGTTTCTTCAATTAGATTTTTAATCATATTATCCATCTGATCATGTGGTTCGAATTCTACAGTTTTATCTCGTAATCCCATTTTTCGTAGGTCTGTAATACCGATTGCTCGGCAAGCATCTTCAAGTTCGCGTTCACGAACTTTAGGTAGTGATTCTCTTGTCGCAAAAGGAGGATTACCTAAGTTACGGCCCATTTGTCCTAGTGTTAAGCAAGCGTATGTGACTGGAACGCCTGCATCAATGTAACTTGCAATAGTTCCAGCAGATGAGAAAGTTTCGTCATCTGGATGTGGGAAGATGACAAGTACGTGTCTTTCATCAGTCATGAATCATAACCTCCTTTTATATTGTAAATGGCTTTTCGCTAATTTCTATTGTAGCTGCCAATTGTCCTTCGTAATTAAATCCTGCGATGAGGAATTCGTTGTCTTCGTTGACTTCAAAGTGTGTTAGCCCTTGTACATAAACCCAACCGCCATCGCGTAATTTGAGACCAACGCGATAAGGATCTTTTTCGCCACCTTTAAGTTGTGCATGTTCGTATGTGACTTGAATATTTCTTAGAAATGTACCAGCGTTAAATACACGTTCATCGAAATGGTTTGCATAGGCTCCATTTGTTGTCTCAACGTGTAAGTATATGGGTTTATTCTCATAAGAAGTTAACAAATTTAATACTTCTTGCTCATTAATAGGTTCCAACACGTTCACTCCCTTATCATTTGCAGTCTATTGTAAAGCTTTAGTAAAGGTATATCGCAACTTGTTTGTTTATAAAGCATCTATTATTCATAATTGATTTAAAAATGATGGCTATAAATAACATAATGCGATAATAGAATATCTGCAAATTCGTTTATCTATCTATTTTACTAGAAAGCGTTAAATATTTGTACACGAATGCTTGATTTAGTTAGGAAAATTTTCAATACCGGATTAAAGAGGACATATTTAAGTTTGTTAAATTACTTTAAATTAAGAATTATATTTTGTTAAATGTGTATATAACGAGTATATTATAATGGTAAGTTGGAAAGGTGTAAGTAGACAGAATTAAAATATGCCGAGGTGTTTAAAGTGAAAATCATCAATTTAGGTACAAAAAAACTTGCTTCATTTTACGTAGCGTGTGAACTATTTAAAGAAATGAGTCAACAATCTAATAGCAAGTTAGGTCTAGCTACTGGCGGGACAATGACTGATGTATATCGATATTTAGTAGGTTTATTAGAAAAGAATCAACTAGACGTCTCACATGTAGAAACATTTAATTTAGATGAATATGTCGGGTTACAGCCTAAGCATCCTCAAAGTTACCATCATTACATGGACGAAGTATTATTTAACGCATATCCTCATTTTAAAAAGGATAATATTCATATACCAAAAGGGGATAGCAAGCATTTAGAAGAGGAAGCAGAACGTTATAATCAATTACTCAATGATAAAGGACCAGTAGATATACAAATATTAGGTATTGGGGAGAATGGTCATATAGGATTCAATGAACCAGGTACGGATTTGCATAGTGAGACACATATTGTTGATTTAACTGAAAGTACGATACGTGCAAATAGTCGTTATTTTGAAAGTGAGCAAGATGTACCAAAACAAGCAGTTTCAATGGGACTTGCAAGTATATTAAAAGCGAAACGAATTATTTTACTAGCATTTGGTGAAAAAAAGAAAGAAGCCATTCATAAATTGATGACGAACCAAGTGACAAGAGACATTCCTTCTACAATTTTACATGCCCATCCGAATGTGGAAGTTTATGTAGATGATGAAGCGGCTCCAGACAGTAATGAATAAGCACATCGCTAAGGTGATTATATTTAGGTCAGTTTTAAAAAAGTAATGAAGGGTAAACACGTTCATATAAGAGTTAAATACTCGAAAATGAAAGGATGTTTTCATTGGAATTACAATTAGCAATTGATTTATTAAATAAAGAAGAAGCCGCTGAATTAGCAAAAAAAGTTGAAGAATACGTAGATATTGTTGAAATTGGTACACCGATTGTGATTAATGAAGGTTTACCATCAGTACAACACTTAAATGAAAATATTAATAATGCAAAAGTATTAGCAGATTTAAAAATTATGGACGCAGCAGATTATGAAGTAAGCCAAGCCGTTAAATTTGGCGCAGATGTTGTAACAATTTTAGGTGTAGCAGAAGATGCTTCAATTAAAGCAGCAGTTGAAGAAGCGCATAAACATGGTAAAGAATTATTAGTGGATATGATTGCCGTTCAAGATTTAGAAAAACGTGCGAAAGAATTAGATGAAATGGGTGCAGATTATATCGCTGTACACACTGGTTACGACTTACAAGCTGAAGGTCAATCTCCATTAGATAGTTTACGTACTGTTAAATCAGTGATTAAAAACTCTAAAGTCGCTGTAGCTGGTGGTATTAAACCAGATACAATTAAAGATATTGTTGCCGAAGAACCAGATTTAGTCATTGTTGGTGGCGGTATCGCAAATGCTGACGATCCTGTAGAAGCAGCAAAACAATGTCGCGATGCGATTGAAGGTAGATAGGATGTCAGAATTTAATAATTACCGTCTTATACTTGAAGAATTAGAGCATACGTTATCTCATGTTGATGATACGGATTATGAACGCTTTACGAATGATGTCATTGGTGCAGACAGAATCTTCGTAGCCGGCAAAGGCCGTTCAGGTTTTGTAGCAAATAGTTTTGCGATGCGTTTAAATCAACTTGGTGAAGATGCGTTTGTTGTAGGGGAATCAACAACACCATCTATTAAAGAACATGATTTATTTATTATTATTTCAGGATCAGGTTCAACTGAGCACTTAAGATTATTAGCTGATAAAGCAAAATCAATCGGTGCAAAAGTTGTCTTGATTACTACAAAAGCTGAGTCCTCTATTGGAGAATTAGCTGAAACAATAGTTGAATTACCGGCAGGGACTAAGCATGAGGTTGAAGGTTCAAAGCAACCATTAGGTAGTTTGTTTGAACAAGCATCGCTTGTATTTTTAGATAGCGTTGTATTACCATTAATGGATGCATTTCACATTGATGAAGAAACAATGCAGAAGAACCATGCAAATTTAGAATAATGAATAATTAAGCCATTGATTTTGTAAATTTGATACAAAGTCGATGGCTTTTTTACAATTTATCGAAATTTTAATCAAAAAAGTGTATATTTATAATGTGATTACTATTTAAGAGGTGAAACATCATGAATTTTGACAACTATATTTTTGATTTTGATGGGACTTTGGCAGATACGACTTCATGCCATGTATATGCAACGCAAGAAGCTTTTAAAAATTTAGAATTAGAAATACCTAGTGAAGATGAGATATTAAAAGTAATGAATCAACCTTTAGAAGTGGGATTTAAGTATTTAGTTAATAAAGATGTGACGAAAGCACAAGTTGAAGCATTTATCCAAGCGTATCATCAATACTATGATCGTTATGAGGTACATCATTTAAAAGAATATGCAGGCATCAGCGAAATGCTGCAATTGTTACATAATAAAAAGAAAAAACTCTTTGTGGTATCCAGTAAAAAATCAGATGTTGTGACAAAGCACTTAAATTATTTGGGACTGAATCGTTTTATGACAGATGCGTTAGGATTACATTCAAGGGAACATTTGAAGCCACATCATGAAACGTTACAGACGCTGATTCAAAATAATCATTTGAATTCAGGTCGAACAGTTTATATTGGCGATACAATTTATGATGTTAAAAGTGCCAATGCTTCAAATATTAAATCATGTGTGGTGACTTGGGGAGCACAATCTGCTCATGATTTATTACAAGAAAATCCTCATTATGTAGTTAATGAACCAGAAGAAATTATTACAATTTTATAAGTATATAACGCCTTAATTTCTGTGATGGAAGTTGAGGCGTTCTTTTTTGCGATGAGTTCTGCAGTAAATAATGTTAACATATTAATGTATAAAGTTTACATATGGTGATGACATGTTAGAAATAGTAAAAAATTTATATCGTTTTTCAGAGAGTAAACCTCATCAATTAGCACTCGTCTTTGATGAAGAGAAGTTTACCTATAGAGAGTTCATTCAAGTGATTGATGAAAGAACGAATCTATTAACTGATATCCAAAAGAATGAGAGAGTAGGTTTATTGAGCGATCATCCTATAAATAATCTTATTAATTATTTCGCAATTCATAATCTTGGTGGTCTTCCATGCTTTTTAAATCATCAATGGAGTGAATCTACAGTAAAGCAACTCGTTGAGAAGTATCAAATTGAATGGTTAATTCAAGATAAAGAGTTACTTTCAACTGGATGTGATGATAAAAACTTTGAAGATAATATTAAAAATCCGTTACTTCACATTGGATTTACTTCAGGAACGACAGGTTTGCCTAAAGCTTATTATCGGAATGAACCTTCGTGGTTAATTTCTTATGAAGAAAATGAAAAATTAATTAATCATACGTCACAAGTGATTGTAGCGCCTGGCCCTCTATCGCATTCACTCTCACTATATGCGTGTATTTACGCATTGTTTACTGGAAGAACTTTTATCGGACAAAAAGTATTTAATGCAGAGGCATTAATAGATAACATAATCAAGGTTCATCAACCGAGTGCTTTGTTTGTTGTACCGACAATGCTCCATCAACTTGTTATGAATGATTTATATGCCTCTAATATTAGCACTATTTTTAGTAGTGGAGCGAAACTTTCAAAAGAGCAATTCGATAATGTGACACAACGCTATCCTTATATAGATTTAATCGAGTTTTTCGGTACTTCTGAAGCAAGTTTTATAAGTTATAACTTGAATCAATCGGCGCCGGAGCAGTCAGTTGGTACACTGTTTCCGAATGTTGAAATTCAACTTTTAGAGCAAGATTCGAATCAAATCGGTTTGTTGATGGTGCGAAGTGACATGACATTTAGTGGATATGTAAATGAACTCGTAGTTGATGAAACATGGATTGAGACAGGTGACTATGCCTATATTGAAAACAGAAATTTATATTTAGTAGGTAGGAAGAGTGACCGACTTATAGTTGGCGGTGTGAATGTCTATCCATCTGAAATTGAACGATTGGTGATGAAGCTTAATTGTGTTGAAGAAGCTATAATTATTGGTCAACCTCATCACAAATTTGGAGAAATATTAGTTCTGTTATATACAGGTAATGAAGAATTGGAATATATAAAGTTGAAACAGTATTTAACGAAGTATCTTTCTAGGTATGAAGTTCCGTCTAAAATAAAGAAAATCGACGCTATGATTTATACAGAATCTGGAAAAATTGCTAGAGGAAAGATGAAATCTAAATATTTGAATGGGGAGATTTATTCATGAAGCAACCAGTGATTGTTACTGCCAAACGAACGGCTTTTGGTAAATATGGTGGTAACTTAAAGCATTTAGAACCTGAGCAATTGTTACAACCATTGTTTAATCATTTTAAGGAAGAATACCCTGAAATAATGGAATATATTGAGGACGTAATAATTGGAAATACAGTTGGCAATGGTGGGAATATTGCTAGGAAATCATTACTTGAAGCAGGTTTAAGCCACACGATTCCAGGTGTTACTATAGATCGACAATGCGGGTCAGGATTAGAAACCATCATCCAAGCGTGTAGGATGATACAGAGTAATGCGGGCCAAGTTTATATTGCTGGTGGTGTGGAGAGTGTGAGTAGAGCGCCATGGAAACTAAAACGTCCACAATCAGTTTATGAAGCGGAGTTTCCTCAATTCTTCGAAAGAGCATCATTTGCACCTGATGGGCAAGATCCCTCAATGATTGAAGCAGCAGAAAATGTCGCTCAAACATACCACATTTCAAGAGAAAGACAAGACGAGTTTGCCTATCGAAGTCATCAATTGACCAATGAACATATAAATAACGGGAATATTTCCCGAGAAATACTTCCTATTAAAGTTAAAGGTGCTTGGTTTGATAGAGACGAAAGTATTAAACCACGACTTACTTTAGAAAAATTAAATAGATTTAAACCTTTGCTAAATGAAGGTACTGTTACAGTAGGAAATAGTTGCATGAAAAATGATGGGGCAGTTTTACTGCTTATTATGGAAGAATCACTTGCAAAAAGGTTAGGTTTTAAAGAGGGATTAAAATTTATAGAAAGTAGCACAGTGGGTGTTGATCCTAAGTATTTAGGTATAGGTCCAGTGCCAGCTGTAACAAAGTTGATGAAAAGAACCAATATAAGTATGGAGGCTATCGATACATTGGAACTTAATGAAGCGTTTAGTTCTCAAGTCATCGCATGCCAGGATGAACTGAATATACCGATTGCGAAACTGAATCGATGGGGTGGTGCCATTGCATCTGGCCATCCATATGGTGCAAGTGGAGCAGCTTTAGTCGCTCGATTATTTCATATGAAATCCTATTATAGATCTATTGCTACTATGGGGATAGGGGGAGGCATGGGTAATGCAGTATTATTTGAAAGATGGTGAAGAAAGAAGAACGGTTACGTTTCATGAAAGTGATGTTCAAAAATATTGTCTCCTTTTCAATATAGAATTCAATGGTCACGTTCCTACTTTGATGTGTGCAAAGTTATGGCCTGAATTTGAAATTTATAAAAGTTTTGTAAAGGAAACTTTAATTTTAAAAGAGACATATATTAAAGAAATTAATAAATTAGTAACTAATGAAGACTATAGCGCGATTTTACGTAAAATTTCAGAGAAAATAATCAAAAATATTGTCAAGTATAGATATAGTTTGGAAATTAATAAAAATAACTATAAATGTATATATATAGAACAAGAA
>NZ_PPRT01000020.1 GCF_002902725.1 Staphylococcus caprae | reverse complement strand
AAATAATCGCTAGTGTTCGAAAGAACACTCACAGATTAATAACATATCTTAAAGATTAAGTTATTAAGGGCGCACGGTGGATGCCTTGGCACTAGAAGCCGAAGAAGGACGTTACTAACGACGATATGCTTTGGGTAGCTGTAAGTAAGCGTTGATCCAGAGATTTCCGAATGGGGGAACCCAACATGAGTGATGTCATGTTATCGACATGTGAATTCATAGCATGTCAGAAGGCAGACCCGGAGAACTGAAACATCTTAGTACCCGGAGGAAGAGAAAGAAAAATCGATTCCCTGAGTAGCGGCGAGCGAAACGGGAAGAGCCCAAACCAACAAGCTTGCTTGTTGGGGTTGTAGGACACTCTATACGGAGTTACAAAAGAACATGTTAGACGAATCATCTGGAAAGATGAATCAAAGAAGGTAAAAATCCTGTAGTCGAAAACATATTCTCTCTTGAGTGGATCCTGAGTACGACGGAGCACGTGAAATTCCGTCGGAATCTAGGAGGACCATCTCCTAAGGCTAAATACTCTCTAGTGACCGATAGTGAACCAGTACCGTGAGGGAAAGGTGAAAAGTACCCCGGAAGGGGAGTGAAAGAGAACTTGAAACCGTGTGCTTACAAGTAGTCAGAGCCCGTTAATGGGTGATGGCGTGCCTTTTGTAGAATGAACCGGCGAGTTACGATCTGATGCAAGGTTAAGCAGCGAATGTGGAGCCGTAGCGAAAGCGAGTCTGAATAGGGCGTTGAGTATTTGGTCGTAGACCCGAAACCAGGTGATCTACCCTTGGTCAGGTTGAAGTTCAGGTAACACTGAATGGAGGACCGAACCGACTTACGTTGAAAAGTGAGCGGATGAACTGAGGGTAGCGGAGAAATTCCAATCGAACTTGGAGATAGCTGGTTCTCTCCGAAATAGCTTTAGGGCTAGCCTCAAGTGATGATTATTGGAGGTAGAGCACTGTTTGGACGAGGGGCCCCTCTCGGGTTACCGAATTCAGACAAACTCCGAATGCCAATCAATTTAACTTGGGAGTCAGAACATGGGTGATAAGGTCCGTGTTCGAAAGGGAAACAGCCCAGACCACCAGCTAAGGTCCCAAAATATATGTTAAGTGGAAAAGGATGTGGCGTTGCCCAGACAACTAGGATGTTGGCTTAGAAGCAGCCATCATTTAAAGAGTGCGTAATAGCTCACTAGTCGAGTGACACTGCGCCGAAAATGTACCGGGGCTAAACATATTACCGAAGCTGTGGATTGTCCGTAGGACAATGGTAGGAGAGCGTTCTAAGGGCGTTGAAGCATGATCGCAAGGACATGTGGAGCGCTTAGAAGTGAGAATGCCGGTGTGAGTAGCGAAAGACGGGTGAGAATCCCGTCCACCGATTGACTAAGGTTTCCAGAGGAAGGCTCGTCCGCTCTGGGTTAGTCGGGTCCTAAGCTGAGGCCGACAGGCGTAGGCGATGGATAACAGGTTGATATTCCTGTACCACCTAGTATCGTTTTAATCGATGGGGGGACGCAGTAGGATAGGCGAAGCGTGCTGTTGGAGTGCACGTCCAAGCAGTAAGGCTGAGTGTTAGGCAAATCCGGCACTCGTAAGGCTGAGCTGTGATGGGGAGAGGAAATTGTTTCCTCGAGTCGTTGATTTCACACTGCCGAGAAAAGCCTCTAGATAGATAACAGGTGCCCGTACCGCAAACCGACACAGGTAGTCAAGATGAGAATTCTAAGGTGAGCGAGCGAACTCTCGTTAAGGAACTCGGCAAAATGACCCCGTAACTTCGGGAGAAGGGGTGCTCTTTAGGGTTCACGCCCAGAAGAGCCGCAGTGAATAGGCCCAAGCGACTGTTTATCAAAAACACAGGTCTCTGCTAAACCGTAAGGTGATGTATAGGGGCTGACGCCTGCCCGGTGCTGGAAGGTTAAGAGGAGTGGTTAGCTTCTGCGAAGCTACGAATCGAAGCCCCAGTAAACGGCGGCCGTAACTATAACGGTCCTAAGGTAGCGAAATTCCTTGTCGGGTAAGTTCCGACCCGCACGAAAGGCGTAACGATTTGGGCACTGTCTCAACGAGAGACTCGGTGAAATCATAGTACCTGTGAAGATGCAGGTTACCCGCGACAGGACGGAAAGACCCCGTGGAGCTTTACTGTAGCCTGATATTGAAATTCGGCACAGCTTGTACAGGATAGGTAGGAGCCATTGAAACGTGAGCGCTAGCTTACGTGGAGGCGTTGGTGGGATACTACCCTAGCTGTGTTGGCTTTCTAACCCGCACCACTTATCGTGGTGGGAGACAGTGTCAGGCGGGCAGTTTGACTGGGGCGGTCGCCTCCTAAAAGGTAACGGAGGCGCTCAAAGGTTCCCTCAGAATGGTTGGAAATCATTCACAGAGTGTAAAGGCATAAGGGAGCTTGACTGCGAGACCTACAAGTCGAGCAGGGTCGAAAGACGGACTTAGTGATCCGGTGGTTCCGCATGGAAGGGCCATCGCTCAACGGATAAAAGCTACCCCGGGGATAACAGGCTTATCTCCCCCAAGAGTTCACATCGACGGGGAGGTTTGGCACCTCGATGTCGGCTCATCGCATCCTGGGGCTGTAGTCGGTCCCAAGGGTTGGGCTGTTCGCCCATTAAAGCGGTACGCGAGCTGGGTTCAGAACGTCGTGAGACAGTTCGGTCCCTATCCGTCGTGGGCGTAGGAAATTTGAGAGGAGCTGTCCTTAGTACGAGAGGACCGGGATGGACATACCTCTGGTGTACCAGTTGTCGTGCCAACGGCATAGCTGGGTAGCTATGTATGGACGGGATAAGTGCTGAAAGCATCTAAGCATGAAGCCCCCCTCAAGATGAGATTTCCCAACTTCGGTTATAAGATCCCTCGAAGATGACGAGGTTAATAGGTTCGAGGTGGAAGCGTGG
>NZ_PPRT01000002.1 GCF_002902725.1 Staphylococcus caprae | reverse complement strand
CACAATAACATAGAATTCTTTAAATTATTTAACTATTTTTATTAAAATTTAGTTAATTTTATGTTTTTGAGATTTAGTGTTAAATTTTTTGTTTTCATTTAAAATATTAAATATGTATTTTTTGTCAAAGAATAAACAGTTATATCTTTATCAATTTTTATTCGATACACTTACTACTTTTTGATATATTATATAAAGGTCAACATTTGCGAGGTTATATCAATGGAGAACTATCAACAATTCTTAGACAGCCCTAATACATTCGTATTGATTGCGTTTATCCTATACTTAATCTGTGCCTTTGTGTTCTTTACTGTTACAGTTTTTATAGGATTACGCCATGTCTCTCTTGTAGAAAGAATAATTACTACATTGGTTTTGACAATTATTCTTACATTGACTTTAACTGGACTTACATATTGTATCGTTTCAAAATAAGACAAATTAAAAAACTGGAAAGTCTCAATATAAATAACAACTTTCCAGTTTCTCTTCGTATAAAATTATTTAAAATTTAATGTCTTTCTCACTACACGCAGTCTCATCAAAAAATTTTTTTATTAATTAAACTCGTTTTCTCCTTTATTTCTCTTTCTTATCAAAATAATCATTATGTTTAAAAGCCTTATCCCAATCTTCTTGCTTATAAAAGAATAAAAAGTACACTGCTATCCCTATAGGTATGCCCAATAAAGGTGTGGTTAGGAAACTTGCACATACAATTGATAAAACAATAGTCCACAAATCTTCACCTGTCCATTTTTTATTAATCAGCTCGTGAAACATTTCTTTGATAGACATCTTTCTCTCCTCCTAAATCAATATAAAATTGTCTTATTATACCTCTAAACAATATTAAACAAGCAAGTAACTACCACGAGGTTAATTACTTACTTGTTTCAAAAATTTAAATCTTAATTACTTAATAATATCAATTAATTCTTTCTTAGAAGCAGCACGTGCCGGTATCCAACCGAAGACGATTCCGATGAGGGTCGATACGCCTACTGCTAAAATGACGGAACCTAGACTGACGGAGCTCTTAACCATCTCTGGCGTCACTGCATCTATGAGTGTCGCAATGATAATTCCGAGTATCAGACCGATAATACCGCCAATAAGACATAGTACAACACTTTCGACTAAGAATTGTATTTCGATATCTCGACCTTTGGCACCAAATGCTCGTCGAATCGCAATTTCTTCAGTACGCTCAGTAACTGAAATGTACATCACGTTCATAACACCTATACCAGCAATAAATAGGGAAATACCTGCCACAGCCGCAACAAAGTAAGTAATGGTATCTAAGACTTTACCAATACCTTTCATCATTGCTTCGTTATCTTGATAACTATATTGACCTTCAGATGTGCCAGTACCTTTTTTATTTAACTCTTTTTCAACTTTTTTACCTATCTCTTTTTTATCAGCGCCTTTTTCAACAGATACTAATAATTGAGGCATACCTTGAGTTAAATTTCCCATATATTTATTAAATGTCTTTGTAGGGAGTTGCACTGTAGATTCTTCAGGCATCCCCATACCTCCGGCGTCCATCCCTGAACTTTCAGATACTCCCACAACTTTAAATCCTTCACCGTTGATATAGAGGGACTTCCCTAACGCATGATTATTGAACACTTTTTTAGCTATTTTACTATCAATAACAGCTACTTTCTCTTCTGTGTCATTATCATCTTTAGTGAATCCCTTACCTTTTTCTGGATCAGTTAATTCATTGACTTTTTTCAGACTTGTATCACCGCTACCATGCGTATTCGTAATTTTAGCTGAATATGTACTATCTTCACTATCTTTTACTTTGGCACTTTTAACACCGTTAATTTGTTCCACCACGCTGATATCTTCTTGTTTAAATGGATTATTTTTTGGTGCGTCCATATTTTCAGTCATAAATGAAATGGAAGCTTGATCTTTACCTGCACCAGCTTCATCAAATTGTTCATTCGTAGATTTCTTAAAACCATTACCAAGAGACATAATGGTAATCACAGCTGCGATACCAATGATGATACCAATCATTGTGAAGATATTACGACGTTTGTTCTTAAGAATAGAGCGAAAGGCAACTGCAATAACATTAGAAAAGTTATTCATGCGTTAACACCTCTTCCTCTTGCACACGTCCATCAAGAATATGGATAATACGGTCAGCTTTATCTGCGACGTCACGGTCGTGCGTCACCATAATCATGGTCGTTTTCTTTTCTTTATTCAATTTAACAAAGAGGTCCATAATATCTTGAGACGTCTTAGAATCAAGCGCGCCTGTAGGTTCATCGGCAATGACGAATTTAGGATTATTAATAATTGCCCGGGCAATAGCCACACGTTGTTGTTGGCCGCCCGACAACTTATTCGGCAATAAATCTTCCTTACCTTTTAGACCGACGTCATGAAGACCGTCTAAAACTTTATCTTTACGCTCTTTACTGCCCATTCCGTTATAAATAAGAGGGATACTAACATTCTCAAGAATAGTATTATTTTGAATTAACTTGAAGTTTTGAAAGACAAACCCTACAGTATGATTTCGAATTTCAGCCAACTTGTTGTCTGAACTTTTTTGATAATTTTCATTATTAAAAAGGTATTCCCCTTCATATCCGCGATCGATAAACCCTAAAATATTGATGAGCGTACTCTTACCTGAACCTGAAGGTCCCATAATAGCGATAAATTCCCCTTCATCAATATGAATATCAATATCCTTTAAAATATGATTGGATTCATTACCATTTTTGAAATGTCGATTGACTTTCTTCAACTCAATCATGATGACACCTCAACTTTTTCTCCATCATTTAAATTACCTTTAGGGTTTTTAATCACTTTATCGCCTGATTTTAAGCCTTTCTTAACAATGATTTGTCCATTATTACGTTCAATTTTGATATCACGTTTATGCACTTTGTGATCTTTATCAACGACAAATACATTATTATCTTTTGTTAGCACATTATTAGGTAATTTCTTAGTATTTAAAGGAATCTTCGCATCCATAGAGAAACCTGATCTTACAGGAATATCTAAATCTCCAATAACAACTTTATATTTAGATGTGTCGCCATCTTTACCTCCTGAAGGATTGTTGACAGTTGGATTAGAAGCTTGAGCGCCTTCACCTTCTTCACCACCTGCTTGAGCACCACCAGAGGCCTCGCTTTCACTACCAGCATCAAAACTTGTAGGAAGTTCATCGATTTTTAGAATCTTACCTTCACCTTTTTTACCGGTACTATTTACAGTGACATCGACTTTATCTCCCTCTTTGATTTTATTAATATCAAATTCTGTAACTGTCGCATTGATTTGAGGGTTATCTGAAATCAACTGTAAAATCGGTTGTCCATCGCCGACATCTGAATCATTTTTCATATTTACTTTACCATCGAAAGTAGCATACATACTGTCATTCACTTGTCTGTCGTGTTGTGCAAGTGATTGTTGAGCCTCATTTAATGAACTTTGGTCTTGCGTAAGCTTAGATTGTAATTGGCTATTATTCGGACTTTGATTAATCTTTTGATAATCATCATTCACTTGGCTTTGTGCTTGATTCACTTTATTGGCTAATTGTTCACGTTTACTAGCATTCGTATCATAATTGATTAAACGATCCCCTTGTTTAACCTTCTGTCCATCATCTACAGATGCACTTAAGAATGTTCCAATTGAACTGTTATTGTTGTATGTTTTTACAGATTTAGGAGAAGCTTTCCCCTCCAAACTGATAGGTGTTTCTTTTTTAACTGTATATGTATCGTAACCTTCACTGTCTTTCTTACCTGAACCATTTACCTGTTTCACGATAAAAGCAGCGATAATTAATAATAGGATGATTGCAATTCCTATGATGATCCACAATGTTTTCTTTTTCATATCTATTTCTCCTTAATAATTAATTACAATTGGAATGATAACATACTCGTAATATTAGTAATATTTTATTTAAGAGAAATTTACAAAATCTTAGAATAGTTAAAATTAAAAAAACATTATTTAGTTAAAATGATTTAGTACTTACAAGTAATTTTAATCAAAAATTTAAATTGCGTATTTTATTAAATAGAATAAAATGTTAACCTTTTACTATCACAATTAAACAAAGGAGATATACATAATATGGAAAATCAAAATATTGAAAATAACCAACTAGAGAATTCAAGCATTCCATTTGTAGGTCACTTTAGTAAATTAAGAGAAAATCCAAAGTGGTTAGTGAAGTTATTAATACTAATAGTTTTAGCATTAATAACTGCATTCGTAAGTTACTTGGCTACGAAAGATACTGTAATATCACAATCTAACGGTCAAATGAATTCAGGATTATACTTGATAATTTCATTATTCACCGGTTTCTTCGGTATTCTTTTTAATACAGCAATAATTTTTGTGATTTTCTTAGTTATTTCTAAAATATTTAAATCTGATGCTAAGGGTAGTAGTATTTTTTCTGCTGCACTTTCATACGCGATAATAATTGATACTTTCTCACTTATTATTACTATTATTCAAGCATTATTTGGATTAAGTATTTTTGAATATAAATTAGATAGCTTAAATATCTTTGCTAAAGATAATAAGTACCTTATGGCTATTAGTTTAACTAATGTATTAAAAGCATTTTTAACAGGTGTAGTCTACTATTCAACAAGTCGTTTATCCAAGAAAACATCAATCATATTAGGCATTGTTGCTTTAGTTTTATTAGTTGGATTTGGATTAATCAGTGGAGCTTCTGGTCAATCAATGCCAAATATGAACACTAAATAATCACAAGAGGTACAAAAATGAACTCAGGATTAATATTATTGATAATCATTTGTTGTGGTATGATACCAATTATTATTAGCTTGAATGAGAAAAAGAAAAAATAATTCTAACCACAAATTAAACTCCAGTATATTGAAATCTTACTGGAGTTCATTTATGTTATAGAAATTTATCAGTCAATAATATACTCAAGTAACCTATTAATACTAACACTCCCACAAAAGAGATAAGTGACATAAATGATGTAAACACATCTCTAAGTTTCGTAGATTTTATTTCACTTGGATCTTTACCATTCATAAAAGCTACTATTCTATCATAAGTTTCTATATCATTTTTTATCTTAATTCTCTCTACTTTACTAGACGCAAATATACCTATTAAAATTATAAAGTAATCAATTCCTAAGCCCCACCAACTTAGATAATGAATAAGAGGACCTATCAAAATTGCACTAGCTAAAAATGGTAGAATCATCATCCACGACCAAAAATTTAATTCCTTTTTATCTCTTGTTAATTCCAATTTCTCCACGTCTCCTTTTACAAGATCGTCTAAAGAAACATTAAACAGGTTACACATCATGAGTAAATTATGAATATCAGGATAGCTCTTATTATTTTCCCAGTTAGATATCGTTTGTCTTGAAACAAACATTTTTTCAGCCAGAAATTCTTGTGAATAACCATCTCTTTGTCTAAATTTTTTAATTTGATTACTAATATCCATATTTTTAACCCCTAATTGTTTTTATAACGATCTTTCATAAATCATTCACTTTATTTAAAAGTGATAATTAAATTGAAACGTGTGTCTTAAATAAAAACTACCAAAGTTCTTTTACAACTTCATCCTTTTTGTTGTTAAAATCCTTTGACATCGCGGATACTTAATGTTCTTACACTCCCCTCTAGACAACCCGCATAAAAAAACGCTCCTTACTCAATAAGGAACGTCTACTTAATCGTCTCAAGTTTATAGCTCTACAATTCTTTTTAGATTATTATTTGCATATGTTTAGAACTTTACTTCTAATATAATTTTGTAGTTAGATTTACACATTCAATTTATTATTTTGGCATGCACTTTTCTATCAGAAATTGAAGCTATATTCATAAATGAAAATGCCAAAAATATTCCTAACCAGCAAATATAAATCATAATATTTTGTATATTATCAATAACCATCATATAAAATAATCCCACTATTAAGTAAATTGCAATAACGTAACAAAATACCATAAGCGCAAAATTTTTGAATGATGGAATCAGTCTTACTTTTTGTTTACTGTTCTTATTGAACGATGGATGTTTCAACTTCTTTCTTAAAGCTAAACGAAGCCCAACCACAGCAACAAATCCAATTAAAAACATGATTAGAGTCCATATTCGACTAATATTTATATCCATTAAACCCACTATACTTCTTAACAATACACTAATTATGACACCTATCCCACCAGTTATCATACCTTGACTAGCACCACTACCATTTGAAAATATATCTAAATTATTAAATTCTTGGTAAGTAAGTTTTGTATATTTAATAGGTATAAACCAATTCAACATAGGAAATAGATAAGAACACCAATTTTGTTCTAAATCGACCATTAAATATTGATTATCTTTTTGAATAATTTTATATCTAGGATTTTTATAGATTGTATATACCAGTTCCATTATGTATATGTTCGCTCCATTTCATTGGATTTACTACTTTTTTGATTTTATTGACAGCTTCTCCAACATTATGTTCGACTTTTTTTGCTTTGTTACTACTATATTCGGAGCTATTTTTAACGTTTTTAGATTCCCTTAACGACTATGGACTTTCGTCATGCTAATTAGTTAACAATAAAATCAAATGCAAACTGCAACAAGCGTCTTATTTTAGTGACTTGGTAACAGAAGATTTTATTTCATGGATTTCAACATTTTCTTCCTCCATAGGATACAAGAAATAATTTGTTAAAGTTATTATGAATAATAATATCATTCCCGCTATTAGTATTAGTAAATTAAATTTATTAGATACTATAAATGCATACATTCCCAAACAATACAATATACTAAAGTAACAAAATATTCCTATACTTTTAAAAATGTATTTACGTGGCGGAATTAACAAAGCTTTACTTTTATGATTACTATATTTAATTTCTACATGCTTATTGTTAAAATAACTTAGCAATAGTCTCAAAAGCAAAACTGATGAAATAGATATTATAACTGAAAATATCAAAAAAATTGAGTTAACTGATATGTCGAACTGATGTACAACCGTTCTGAGCAAAGTACTTATTACTATAGATAAGCATATAGGAAAAACATAATTGGACTTTTTTACTTTGGGTTTCTGTTTAGTCATTAATTTTTCTGCAGTCAATTGATCTATTTCTTGAAGGCATCTAGGAAATAAATAATTAATAAATGGAAAAAAGTAAGTAAATATATTTTTTTCGATATCTAAAATATAAAACCTACCGCTATATATAATTAATTTATAGCGATTGGATTGCCCTATCGATTGAATAGTTCCTTGAACCATTTCACCAGCTCCATTCCATTGAATTAACACTATTTTTTCTTTATCAACAGACTGCCCAACTTCATTTGCTACTTTTTCTTTGTATTTTCAATTTCATTGGATATTTCCCTTATATTTAGGTTTATACCGCTTCTCCAAAGTTTTTCGCTATTTCTAATAAATTTTTAATTTCTCACTAATTTTAAACATTACCATTAGATACTAGAGTAACAAATCCCTTTAATTACACTTCTTTCTAGACTCCTCGCATAAAAAATGCTCCCCTTCTTAACAAGGAATGCCTAATTAATTGTCTCAGATTCACATGGCTCTAAATTTTTTCTAGATTATTATTTGCATATGTTTAGAATTTCACTTCCAATATAATTTTGTAGTTAGATTTACATATTCAATTCATTATTTTGGCATGCACTTTTCTATCCAAAATTGAAAATATATTTAAAGTAGTAAACATAAAGAAAACGACTAACCAACCTACATAACCTATAATATTTTGACTGTCATCAAAAATCATTTGAGTAGGTGCAATTGACAAAAATAATGTCATAAAATAACAAAATACCACAAGCATGAAATTTTTAAATGTTGGAATCAGTCTTACTTTTTGTTTACTGTTCTTATTGAACGATGGATGTTTCAACTTCTTTCGTATAGCTAAACGAAGCCCAATCACAGCAAAAAATCCAATTAAAAACATGACTAGCATCCATATTCGACTAATATTAATGTCCATTAAACCCACTATACTTCTTAACAGTACACTAATTGTGACACCTATACCACCAGCTATCATTCCATAACTAGAATTACTTCCATTTGAAAATATATTTAAATTATTAAACTCTTGGTAAGTAAGTTTTGTGTATTTAATAGGTATAAACCAATTCAGCATAGGACACAGGTAAGAATACCAATTTTGTTCTAAATCGATCATTAAATATTGATTATCTTTTTGAATGATTTTATATCTAGAATTTTTATATATTGTATATACCTGTTCCATTCGTTCTCACCAATTCTATTTTAATTTAAACATTGATTTAGAATTACTATAACTCAACCATGCTGTTTATAAATTTTATATTTAACTTTACCAAGGTTAAATGTCATCGTATTTAAAAATTTTGAAAAACCATTAACAAAAACCAAAACATGTAAACGATATAATTTATTTCCGTTTGAATAAATAACATATTTATTCCTATATACAAAGTTAAGGTTAGAATAATATATAAAGTGACTATTGCACATATATGTTTAAAGGTTGGTGTTACCAAAATCTTATGACTATTTTCTTTCGTATTTAACATTCTGATTTTATTTTTATTTCTTAGAAAATAATGCAATAGAGTAATTATTGAAAATGTGATAATAACTATTGATATTGCAGAAATAAAATGAATAGGTATTCCTGCAATTTGAATTAAAGGCCTCAATAATACAGCAATGAGTATCGTCAACCCTGCAACAATAGGCGAATATTTTTTATTAGCCTTTTTTGATTGGTTAGGATTAATTAAATCATTATATTCTTTTTCACTTAATTTATAACCATTGATATATGACCAATTAATCATTGGGAAAAAATAAGAGATTAAATATTGTTGTAAATCAATTAAATATACTTCTCTATCACTCTTTAAAATTTTATATCTAATATTATTATTTAAATTTTCAATATACCCTCTCATTTTTTACTCCATTTCATAGGATTGATACCCTAATTCACTTACCTTCATGCTCTCTCACAAAATTCCTATAACTTCTTTAATTTGGCTTATATGCCTGAATAATCTTTTTCAACATCTTTTCAATGTAATTTTCATCTAAAGAATCAGGTTTAATTAATATATTAAAGTAAATGGGTGAGAAGATGAGATCTATAAATAAATCTTGTTCTTCATCTTTAATATGATTGCTAATAATCTTTTTTAATGTTTTACGGTTGTTATTGAAATAATTCGTCATGAACATTTCACGTGCTTCTATTTGTTGGTGACTGACAAGTATTTCAATGACTGCACTACCTAATTTCGTTTTATAAATATCTTTAATTTTCACTAGAAATTGAAACAAATCTTCATATAAATCGCCATTATCGTCTATAAATATTTTGTGAGATTGTTCAACAAACATATCCATAATAATTGAAGCTTTATCTTTCCATCTGCGATAAATCGTCGCTTTAGAGATGCCTGTATTTTCCGAAATCTGGTCAATTGTAATGTCTCTAAAGTGCGTTGTTTCTAGTAAACGATTAATTTCATCATAAATTTTCTTATTTATCGTTGGATCTTTCGGTCTTCCAGCCATGTTTATCCCTTCTTTTACGGAAAATAAATTCAACCATTTCAAAAATAACTAATGCACTTACAAACCATACAACAAATCCGCCAATAATACTAACTAACCACATTTGAGTAGCTTGAAGAAGACCCCAAGTAGCTAAAATACTAAAGAGTACACCTATCATGCCAAAGACTGCCCCTCTACTCACATGCATCGCAACCTTATCGCCAAATTGCATACCAGTGATAAACATTGAAACTAAGAACACAGCTGGAAAGGTTGCGAAGATACCTCCAAACTCTTTCCAAGGTAATACGACTGAGACGATATAACTAATTAATACCGCAAATCCACCTACAAGAAATTTTATTAACACTAATTTCATTACTTAAATGCCTCCATCATTAAATATGTTTGACTACAAATATTGCTACAGAAATGACTAACCAACATACAATTGCAAATATCGTTCCGCTCTTATAATTTCTCTTACCTATAAATAAAGAAGTTAAAAAGACAGTAATGATACAAGATACAATTCCAACTACAGCGCCTGTACTTAAATGTATAGACATTTGAATAAGTTGATGTCCTCTATGGTCTATAGCTAAAGCAATCACAGCTGCCAGGTAGACTGCCGGCATAGTAGCAATAATGCCACCTAATTTACCGCCAACTTTGTCTGCTATCACTGATGCCAGTGCGACAGCAAGACCACCTATAACGAAATGGAGAATAGCACTAGAAATCGATATTCCAAACACAATAACCCTTCTTATCAATTAATTATTAAACGAAACGTTTCGTTTACTTTTAGTTTAAATCGATTAAAGGTTGTTGTAAACATATCGTTTAAAATACCTAATTTTCTAAAAATACAAATATTCATTGTTTCACGTTAAACAGTGATTCAAATTATTGAATATGAAAGAAAATTTACTAAGTTTAAAAGTGCGTTCGTCGAATTGAACGGTTTGAGTTTAGTAATAATTATCTTTATTTTACGTAGTATTGTGAACTTTTTTATATGCGTGAAATTCGGCTTACTGAAAAACGATTATGCACTAAAACGTCATGAAGAAAAAGAGAGTAATTAACTATAAATAACGAAATCTCATTATCTGTAAACGGTGTTTTGCTATTTATATTATATTTATGACAATTTAGACACAATGTTGTTTTCCATTTTATATATTTTATAATTAAATTAAAGAAATTATTTAATTCATCTAAGAAAGGACATCAAGCTATGAAATTAAAAACAAAATATCGATTCTCTATCAGAAAGTTTTCAATAGGAACTGGCTCTGTATTACTAGGTGCCTTTTTATTCGTAGGCTTTCAAGATGTAGCTCATGCAGATGAAATCCACAATAACACGTCACCTCAATTAGGTGATACGACTTCAAAACCACAACCTTTGGAAAATGAAGTGACTAAGTCATCAAATTCAGAAGTATCAACCCAAGCACCAACAACTAACACGACTCAATCTGAAAACACTGCTAACACTAAAGAAACTGATTCTCACATAACTAGCGAAAAACCAAAACAAATAACAGATAAAACGAATGCGCAAACAACTGCCTCTTCGTCTACTACGAACAAACAAAAAGTACATACTCGTGTACGACGTTCTGCAACGTCACCTATTACTTCAGAAGGTGTATTAACTGATCACGCAACTATCGCTACACCAAATATGGATAATCCAAATGGTGCGTCAGTTAAAAATAGAGAGGTCGTAACTCCACAGCCTAAAAATTCAAATACAACACCAACGCCAAATGTAGTATTTGAAGCAAATCCTGATCCTAATCAATACACCATTGCTATCACAGATCTAACAAATTTTAATACTACATACCATACAAAATATTATTATCGTTTATCAAAACCATATGACGACTCTGATAATATCACTATTCAATTAGTAGACGGTGTAAATAATTCTATTGTTGAAACAAAATCAATCAACGCAGATGGTGTAGTAACGTTTGGAGAAAATAGTTTGGCACATGTTGTAGCAACTCAAGATCCTAACAAAGCTAAATATGCCTTACTAGATTTCACGTTTCTACATACTCTAAATCAGTTTAAACAAACTGTGCCAGCGATTAAAGTGCAATTCAAAAGTGATAAAAATGGTAATCTTGGTAATCAACGTACGAGTCTAAGAATTTTTGACGTTTTTAATAGTGCGAATGAAGGAAATACATCTCCTGATCCTCAGTATTTTATTCCGATAACCGCTTCTCTAACAACGCACTATCGTGTAATAAATAAAAATAATCCTACATTCCAAGCTGATAAAAACGATATCAATACACAAACTTATGAGCCAGATCATACTGAACAAGAATTAGCTCATTATACAATTCAAGGTATGGGAGGACAAACATACACCGCTTCGAATGTTCGTAGATTTAAAGGCTATAAATTATATCAAACTGTGAGTCCTGATAATATGTCTGGTACATTGATATCTGCATACCCAGTAGGATTAAGATATGTAGATGCTACAAATAGTAACGGTGGTATCAAACGTATCAAAGAGGTAGTAGGCGAAGACGGCACAACACGTGTTGAAATTTGGACACTATCTATCGACCATATGTCAGAGGCCGCTAAATCAACTGGTATTGACACTACTAACTACGTGAGAGTTTATGCAGAAACGTTAAAGCCTGGTGAAAGAAACATGGAACATCTAGGTGAATACATTGATATACCTGGTTATCCGAAACCATTTAAAATACAACCAGCAAGTGAAGGTGACGCTGCAGGTATGCTTTTCGCACCTAAACAAGTCATTAACGGGGTTCAAGTTGGTTCTGGAGGTAACTTCCGCTTACAAAACTTTTTAGCAAGAATCAAACCAGCAGACTATTACTATACTACGCTTGATCCAGTTGAAGTAACGTTAAAAGTGCATAATATAATTAAGGGCGATCATAATCAAACTCCAGGTGAATTCACCTTTAATATAGAGGCAGGCCCTCATTCACCAGCAATTCCAGATGCTTCACAATCAAAAACGAATGCAGAGGATGGTTCAGTAACATTTGATAAAATCGCGTTTACTAAGCCAGGTACCTATACTTATACAATTACTGAAAATAAAACAAATTTAAATCCTAATTATGATGCTGAACCGTTGCGAGTAACTGCTACAATTACTGTTATTGAAGAAGACGAGATGTTAAAAGCAAATGTGGTTTATAGTTACGATGGGGATAATGATGGTAACCAGGCATTCACAAATTATTACGTTGAACCCCAACCTTTTGATTTAAATATTCCTTTCACTAAATCTTTAACAGGACGTAATTTAAAAGATGGAGAGTTTCATTTTGCTTTAAAAAATGATAAGGGAGAAGTGCTTGCTACAGGTGTCAATGATGCTCAAGGTGCAATTAACTTTACCTTCTTAGACGGTAAACGCCCTACGTATACCAATGCAGATGTTGGACATACATTTAAATATAATGTAGAAGAAGTTCCGAGTAACGAGGAACGTATGACAAGTGATCCGATGAAAGCCGTAATCTCCGTTAATGTACTTAAATTTGAAAATACAGAACTACATGCACTTACCGTTACATCAATCGCACCATTAGATACAGAATTTAATAATACTTACACGCCATTACCAGCAACAGCCAAACTTGAATTTACTAACGTTCTTGATGGCAAACCTTTAACTGATGGAGAATTTCATTTCACCCTTTCTGAAGGTGACCACGTGCTTCAAACGGTAACGAATCAAAATGGCAAAGTCACTTTCGATCATTTAACTTATAATTCTGTTGGTAGTCATACGTATACAGTTAAAGAAGTACCGGGAACAGATACGAATATTGATTATGATTCGATGGTGGCGACTGTTACAGTAAATGTAACTAAAAATCCAGTTACTGGTAATTATGAAGCTACGATTGTTAATCCTAATGACACTGAATTTAATAATTATTTTGTAAGTCCAATTGCTTTAAGCTTTGATTTCTCGAAAAAACTACTTAATCGACCTTTAAAAGCTGATGAATTCGAATTCACACTGAAAAATGAACAAGGTGTAGAAGTCGCACGTACTAAAAATACGATTGACGGTAAAGTCATTTTCAATAATATTTCTTTCAAAAATAGTGACGTGGGTACGCATACTTATACAGTAGAAGAACTCCAAGGTAATGATCCAAACATTACTTACGATAATATGAAAGCTATTGTGAAAATTTCAATTTCTAAAGAAGGCCATATTTTACAAAGTAAAACTGAATTACCAACGGATACTGAGTTCAATAATACTTACATTCCATTACCAGCAACAGCTAAACTTGAATTTAATAATGTTCTTCTTACTGGCAAACCTTTAACTGATGGCGAGTTTCAATTCACCCTTTCTGAAGGCGATCATGTACTTCAAACAGCGACAAATCAGAATGGCAAAGTCACTTTCGATCATTTAACTTATAACTCTGAAGGTAGCCATACGTACACAGTTAAAGAAGTCCCCGGAACAGACACGAATATTGATTATGATTCTGCGGTTGCGACTGTTACGGTAAATGTAACTAAAAATCCAATCACTGGTAATTATGAGGCTGTGATTGTAAATCCTGATGACACTAAATTTACTAACTATTATGTAAATCCAATTGCTTTAAGCTTTGATTTCTCAAAAGAATTACTTGGTCGACCTCTAAAAGCTGACGAATTCGACTTTGTACTGAAAAATGAACAAGGTAAAGAAGTGGCACGTACTAAAAATACGGTTGACGGAAAAATCATTTTCAATAACATTACTTTCAAAAATAGTGATGTAGGTACGCACACTTATACAGTAGAAGAACTACAAAGAAATAATCCGAATATTACCTACGATAGTATGAAGGCTAATGTAAAAATTTCTATTACAAAAGAAGGACATATGCTGCAAAGTAAAACTGAATTGCCGGCGGATACTGAGTTTAATAACACTTATATTCCTTTACCAGCAATAGCTAAACTTGAATTTAATAATGTCCTTACTGGTAAACCTTTAACGAATGGCGAGTTCCAATTTACTCTTTCTGAAGGTGACCATGTGCTTCAAACAGTGTCTAATCAAAATGGTAAAGTGATATTCGATCATTTAACTTATGATTCTGAAGGTAGTCATACGTACACAATTAAAGAATTGCAAGGAACAGATACGAATATTGATTATGATCCTATGGTGGCGACTGTTACAGTAAATGTAGTTAAAAATCATCTTTCTGGAAATTACGAAGCTGTGATTGTTAATCCAAATGACACTGAATTTAATAACTATTATGTGAGTCCCGTTTCTTTAAGTCTTGATTTCTCTAAAAAATTAATCGGTCGACCTCTAAAAGCTCATGAATTCGACTTTGTACTTAAAGATGAACAAGGTAAAGAAGTCGCACGTACTAAAAACACGATTGATGGTAAAGTCATTTTCAACAATCTTACTTTCGAAAATAACGATATTGGTACGTATACTTATACAATAGAAGAACTTCAAGGCAATGATTCAAATATTACTTACGATCATATGAAAGCTAAAGTAAAAATCACAATTACAAAAGAAGGCCATATTTTAGTAAGTAAAACTGAATTGCCAGCAGATATTGAGTTTAATAATACGTTCACGCCAGTAAAAACGCCAACACCAAATAAAGTTCTTGTGCCAAAACCTCAAAAAACATCTGAACATAAAGTTGAATACGATAAAAAGGCGAAATATAATAAAGAAATTGAATTAATGAAAGAAACTAAATTCAATAAATATAATGAGGTGCATAAAGTAGCTTCACTTCCAGATACTGGCATTTCTCATAAGAATAACGATAAAACATTGTTCGCTACAGTATTCGCTGGATTGGGCACCCTTATTTTATTAGGCAGACGAAGACGAAAATCTAAATCAATTTAGAAATTAAATAAGAAGAAGTTGAGAGATAAGAAGTTAACTCGACTTCTTCTTTTTTTGTAATAAATAGTATTAATATATTTCTTACTGTCGATAGAAGTAATAAAACGGGGGAAGTCATTTATACAATTCTCCTAAGACTGCCTTCCCTCTAATAAATTAAGTGATTGCAAATATATTGATGCGAATTTTATTACTTAATATTTTTGTGTTAAAGTTTTATCAAATCAATTCCAAACAAGCGAGGTTAATCATCTATGTATAAGAATTTAATCTTTGATTTTGACGGAACAATTGCTGATTCTAAGCAATGTAGTGTGGTGGCTACACAGAAGACTTTTCGAGATAAAGGTATGACAGAACCTACAGTGAAAGATATTGAATATTATATGGGAATCCCTATTGAAAGATCCTTTAGATTAATGAGTCCAACACCATTAGACGATTTACAATTAGAAGAAATCATCACCACATTTAGAAAGAATTACAAAGACATAGAGGCATCTTATCTACAACTTTACAAAGGGATGTCTAAACAACTTAGCATGCTTGCTGAAGACAAGAGATTGTTTGTCGTCTCGAGTAAAAAAACAGATGTACTGATTCGTAATCTAGAAATATTAAAAATAGATCATCTCTTCACCGAAGTCATTGGTTCTGACAAAGTTGACAATTACAAACCTGCGCCTGATGGTATCAACTACATCTTAAATAAGTATCGCCTCAATAATAAAGAAACGATCTATATCGGTGATGTCATATTTGATATGCAAATGGCCAATAGCGCAAACGTATCCTCATGTGCAGTAACTTGGGGCACACATAGCGAAGATGAACTAAAATCCGAAGACCCAACGTTTATCATCAATAATGTTACTGAATTAAACTTTTAAATGATTTAAAAAGTAAATAAAAACCTCCAATAAACACAAAAAAACGAGTAAGTGCAACCCTATATTGCATTAACTCGTTTTCTCTTCTTACTATTTCTTATATATTCTAATCTTTATTTCATAATAGTCATCATGGTCTTTATCTTTATGTTCAACACGTAAGCCAGACTGCTCGATGGCTTGAATACTCTTACCAACTTCATCTCTCGCTTGAGTCACATCTTGAGAGAATTGGAACGTCTGTGCTTTAACCTTTTCAGGACCTGTCTTTTGACGAACTTTATCTTCAGTTTGTTTCACATTCAATTTTTGATTAATGACTTGCTCAATTAATTCCTCTTGCTCGTCCTCTGATAAGACTAAGACAGCACGCGCATGTCTTTCAGTAATCTTACCTTCTCGTAATCGTTTAATCACATTAGGAGCAAGCTTTAACAAGCGCAGTTTATTAGCGATAAAACTTTGGCTTTTACCTAAACTTTTAGCCAATTCACTTTGTGTTGTATCTCCAATTTCAAGCAATTTCTTGTATGCTTCCGCTTCTTCTACCACAGATAAATTCTCACGTTGAATATTCTCAATTAACGCAACTACTGCGGTTTCTTCATCATTCATATGGCGAATGATTACTTCAGCTTGTGGTTTATGCAAAGATTGCAATGCTCTGAATCGACGCTCACCAGCAATAATTTCAAACATGTCTTCTTCAATCGGGCGTACAACAATAGGTTGTAACAAACCATGTTCTTCAATTGATTCAGCTAATTCTTTTATCTTATTTGGCTCAAATACTTGTCTTGGTTGATAACGATTGGGTACGATACGTTCAATATGAATGGATTCTACATTATTATTGCGTTCTTCTTCAGTATAACCAACGATGTCATCTTTATTTTTTAAACCAAATAATTTTGAAAAAGGTTTCTTCATATCCATTCTCTCCCTCTCAATTATTTGTATATGAATGATGTTAAATCTTAACTTTCAAGTAGTGGAGATTTATTTGGCGTACCTGGTTTTCTAGGATATTTCTTAGAAGTCTGTCTACGTTTATCAATCACAATCATTTGTCTTTCGCCAGCATCTTCAGGTAATTCAAATGTATATGTTTCTCTCACATTTCCACCTAAAATATTAATAGCAAACTTCGCTTCTTGCAATTCTTCTTCACCTTTTGAAGATTTAAGTGCGATGAATTGTCCACCTTTTTTAACTAAAGGTAAGCACAATTCACTTAATACTGTGAGACGTGCAACGGCACGAGCTGTAACAATATCATAAGACTCCCTGTAGTCTCCCTTGCCATATGATTCCGCACGATCATGTACAAAACTTACATCTTGGAGACCGAGCTCAGCAGCTAAATGATTGAGAAACTGAATTCGTTTATTCAATGAATCCACAATCGTTACCTTTAATTCAGGAAAAACAATTTTCAAAGGAATACTTGGGAAGCCTGCACCAGCTCCAACATCGCAAATACTCTTATCTCCATCGAAATCATAATAGAAACTAGGTGTAATTGAATCATAGAAGTGTTTTAAGTATACATCATGTTCTTCTGTAATACTTGTTAAGTTCATCTTTTCATTCCACTCAACAAGTAATTGATAGTACGTTTGGAATTGTTCTTTTTGCGTTTGAGACAATTCGATACCATGTTCACTTAATTTCTCAGATAGCCATTCTACACTCATGATTGATTCACCCTTTGAAGTTTTCCTTGTTCTAAATAAACAAGTAAGATTGAAATATCAGCTGGATTTACACCTGAAATACGAGATGCTTGAGCAATGTTTAAAGGTTTGACTTCTGCTAATTTTTCTCTAGCTTCAGAAGCTAAACTATCTACTTTACTGTAATCCAAGTCTTCAGGAATTTTCTTCTCTTCCATGCGTTTAACTTTTTCAACTTGTTGTAAAGATTTGTTGATATAACCTTCATATTTCGTTTGAATTTCAACTTGTTCTTCAACCGCTTCTGGTAAGCGATGTTCTTCTTCTAAGATTTCTAGAATTGTGTCATAAGTCATTTCTGGACGGCGTAATAAATCAATGGCTAAGATACCATCTTTCAAGCGTGAACCGCCTTTAGATTCAATCACTGATTGTGTATGATCATTCGGTTTAATACGAATATCTGTTAAACGTTGAATTTCATCTTGAATTTGTTGACGTTTCTCATTAAAGCGCGCATAACGTTCTTCAGAAATCATACCTAATTCATAACCTACATCAGTTAAACGTAAATCTGCATTATCATGACGTAATAATAAACGATATTCAGCACGAGAAGTCAATAATCGATATGGTTCATTCGTACCTTTAGTCACTAAGTCATCGATTAACACACCAATGTATGCATCCGAACGACTTAAGATTTTCTCTCCAGTACCTAATACATTACCTGCTGCATTAATACCTGCCACAATACCTTGTCCAGCTGCTTCTTCGTAACCTGATGTACCATTGATTTGACCTGCAGTATATAGATTTTTAATTGCTTTCGTCTCAAGTGTTGGCCATAATTGCGTAGGCACAATCGCATCATATTCAATTGCATAGCCTGCGCGCATCATGTCAGCCTTTTCGAGACCTGGAATTGTCTCTAACATTTGACGTTGAACATGTTCAGGAAGACTTGTAGATAACCCTTGCACATACACCTCATTCGTATTGCGTCCTTCAGGTTCTAGGAAAAGTTGGTGTCTAGGTTTATCGTTAAAGCGAACAAATTTGTCTTCAATTGAAGGACAATATCTAGGTCCAGTACCTTTAATCATTCCTGAATACATCGCAGATAAATGAAGATTGTCATCAATCACTTTATGCGTTTCGCCATTCGTATATGTTAACCAACAAGGTAGCTGATCTAGAATATACTCAGTCGTTTCATAACTAAACGCACGACCTACATCATCACCAGGTTGGATTTCAGTTTTAGAATAATCAATCGTTTTCGCGTTCACACGTGGAGGAGTACCTGTCTTAAATCTGACTACATCAAAGCCAAGTTCTCTCAAGTTATCTGCCAATGTAATTGATGGTAATTGATGGTTTGGACCACTTGAATATTTCATATTTCCTAAGATGATTTCTCCGCGTAGGAATGTACCTGTTGTGATAACCACGGCTTTAGCACGGTATTCCGTTCCAATGTTTGTACGTACACCTTTAACTTCATTATCTTCAATAATTAACTCGTCCACCATGCCTTGCATAATATCTAAGTTATCTTCGTCCTCAATCACACGTTTCATCTCTTGTTGATATAACACTTTATCCGCTTGTGCACGCAATGCTCTGACAGCTGGCCCTTTACCAGTATTCAACATACGCATTTGGATATGTGTCTTATCAATCGTCTTCGCCATTTGTCCACCTAACGCATCAATTTCACGTACAACGATACCTTTAGCAGGTCCGCCCACGGATGGGTTACATGGCATAAATGCGATATTATCTAAATTAATTGTTAACATTAACGTCTTCGCACCACGTCTTGCCGAAGCTAAACCTGCTTCGATACCTGCATGCCCAGCACCGATGACAATTACATCATATTCTTGAACCACTTTTTTACCTCCTCGTATTCTGTATCCTTATTTCCTTGAAAATGAAGACTTCCTA
Organism: Staphylococcus caprae; assembly: GCF_002902725.1. Taxonomy (GTDB): domain Bacteria; phylum Bacillota; class Bacilli; order Staphylococcales; family Staphylococcaceae; genus Staphylococcus; species Staphylococcus caprae. Next base: position 42,118 of record NZ_PPRT01000002.1, on the reverse strand, counting down.
CCGTCTTATTTATCACGTTTCTCACATCATTATTTACCTAAGCAGAATTGACTAAACAACTGATCAATGAGTTCATCACTAGCTGATTCTCCAATGATTTCACCAAGTATTTCCCAAGTACGTGTCAAATCAATTTGAACCATATCCATAGGTACACCTGATTCAGCTGCATCAATAGCATCTTGAATTGAATGTCTCGCTTGTTTTAGCAACGAAATGTGACGCGAATTAGACACATAAGTCATATCTTGATTTTGTACTTCTCCGCCAAAGAATAAATCTCGAATTTGAATTTCTAATTCATCTATACCTTCTTGTTTAAGCATAGACGTTTGAATTAATGGCATATCGCCAATCATTTCTTTTACTTCATTCATATCTAAACGTTGTTCTAAATCTGTTTTATTAATAATGACTATAACATCTTCATTTTTAATCACTTCATATAATGTTTGATCATCCTCTGTAAGAGGTTCGTTATTATTCAATACAAATAGTATTAAATCCGCTTCACTTAATGCTTTACGTGAGCGTTCGACACCGATTTTTTCAACAATATCTTCTGTGTCACGAATACCTGCCGTATCGACTAATCTAAGTGGTACCCCTCTTACATTGACATATTCTTCAAGCACGTCTCTTGTCGTACCAGCTACTTCAGTAACGATTGCTTTGTTATCTTGAATAAGATTATTCAACATTGAAGATTTACCTACGTTAGGACGACCAACGATGACAGTAGATAGCCCTTCACGCATAATCTTACCTTGCGTGCCTGTTTCTAACAGTCGATTAATTTCTTCTTTAATATTCTTAGACTGTTCGAGTAGAAACTCAGTTGTCGCATCTTCAACATCATCGTACTCTGGATAATCAATATTTACTTCGACTTGAGCGAGAATCTCTAATATGGATTGTCGTTGACCCTTGATTAAATCACTTAAACGACCTTCAATTTGATTCATTGCTACTTTAGATGCACGGTCTGTTTTAGAACGAATAAAATCCATGACAGCCTCTGCTTGTGATAAGTCAATACGACCATTTAAGAATGCACGCTTCGTATATTCACCAGGTTCTGCCATTCTTGCACCATATGTCATCGTTAGTTCTAAAATACGATTAATCGTTAAGATACCACCATGACAATTGATTTCAATAATATCTTCTCTAGTAAATGTTTTAGGTGCACGTAATACTGAAATCATTACTTCTTCTACTGTTTCATTCGTTTCAGGATCAACAATGTGCCCATAATTAATCGTATGTGTATCCACTTCTGCTAATTTTTTCTTTCCTTTATAAAGGGTGTCTCCAATTTCAATTGCTTGTGGACCTGAAAGGCGTACGATGCCAATAGCTCCTTCACCCATAGGAGTTGAAATACTTGTAATCGTATCAAAATCCATAAGAGTCTCGCCTCCTTATTCAAGTAAAAATTCATTATAACATTGTAAATTGTTTCATTATAAAAAGCTAATATACTGTTTAAACATCACTTTAGGTTAGTCTTACGTTTGTCTGCGGTAAGACTTCGGTCTGTGTTGACAAACCCGTCCCCTACCCTATTTAATCTTTTTATTGAAGACTTTTGCTATTTTAAGGACATGTTCTAAGCTACCTTGTATTTCAAGTGTTGTCATATCTTTTGCAGGTTGCCTAGCAATCACAATAATGTCTCTAGCAATAATATCTTCTTTATGCACTTTAAAATTTTCTCTAATCGCTCTTTTAATTCTATTTCTTGTTACAGCATTTCCTAATTTTTTTGAAACACTAATGCCTAATCGAAAATGTTTATTTTCACTATTATTATAGGTGTATACAACAAATTGTCTATTTGCGACAGATTTTCCCTTTTTATATATCGTTTGGAAATCTGAATTCTTCTTTATACGATATGCTTTTTCCACATAACATCACTCGCTTATTCAATTATCCATTATATGAATATTTTTATTTCAAATGAATCTTTCACTATATTAAAACGAAAAAAAAGACCACTGATGAGTCAGTGATCTTATGCTGATAAAACTTTACGGCCTTTACGACGACGGCGCGCTAAAACTTTACGGCCATTTTTAGTGCTCATGCGTTTTCTGAAACCATGAACTTTACTATGTTTACGTTTATTTGGTTGATAAGTACGTTTTACCATGCAAAACACCTCCATCTGTATTCAATTATCTAATATCTCCAATTTCATACCTAGAAACTGGCTCATATACATAGATAAATTATCAAAGTATGCACAGCCTATAGTACTGAGATACTTTTTGAGCAATTGCTCTCTTATTGTGTCTGCTATAAATAAATATTTTATTTAGCTCATTATTATCTAGTCATAATTCAAGCAACTACTACAATATAACAAAATCCCTTTTATAAAGCAAGATGATTTTATGACGTATCGCATAACTTTCACCTACATTATGTGATTTTAAATAGATAGCAGTCAAAATATGACTCTCATTTTCCGCATTATACATTTTTCATACATGTATTATAAATTATTTCCCAAGCGATTATTAAGAGAAGATGAAGAATTTATAAAGTTATCCACTTATTCACAAAAATGTTAGTATTTTCTGTGGATAAAGTATTCTTCATTCACACGGTTATACATTTTTTAGAAACATATTCACACCCATTTGACATCTGTCGAAGTTAAAAAGTATAATTATGTGGATAAGTCGTTCAAATTGTGATTTTATAAGGATTTATTTATCAAATTTATATACATAAACACTGTGAATAAATCATAGTATTGTATTAGTTATCCACTATCTGTGATTAACTTGTGGATAATTATTAACATGCTGTGATTATTTTTATCCACCGGTGTTATTTCTGTGTATAAGTCTAAAATTTTAAGAAAGATGGAGTTATTTATGTCAGAGAAGGAAATTTGGGACAAAGTTTTAGACATTGCCCAAGAAAGAATTTCACATACCAGCTATCATACGTTTATCAAAGATACGCAACTCTACTCACTTAAAAATGACGAAGCCATTATTTTAACAAGTCTGCCATTTAATGCGAGTTGGCTAAATCAAAGATACTCCGAAATTATGCAGGCTATTATATATGATGTCATTGGTTATGAAGTGAAACCCCATTTTATTACAGAAGATGAGCTTGCTAACTACAGTAATGCGACATCTCACGCAACTCAAGAACCTCAAACTGCTACTCCAACCCATGATGAAAATAATTGGGGAAAAGAACAATTTAATACGCATAACACATTCGATACTTTCGTAATTGGACCGGGGAACCGCTTCCCACACGCAGCAAGTTTAGCAGTAGCTGAAGCACCAGCCGAAGCATACAATCCTCTATTTATATACGGAGGCGTAGGTTTAGGTAAAACTCACTTAATGCATGCAATTGGTCACCATGTCCTTAGTAACCAACCGAATGCGAAAGTCATTTATACATCAAGTGAGAAATTCACTAACGAATTTATTAAATCAATTCGTGATAATGAAACTGAAGCTTTCCGTGAAAAGTATCGAAACATAGACGTGTTACTAATTGATGATATTCAATTCATTCAAAATAAAGAACAAACTCAAGAAGAATTCTTCCATACATTTAATGAATTGCATCAAAATAACAAGCAAATCGTCATTTCAAGTGATCGACCACCTAAAGAAATAGCTAAATTAGAAGATCGATTACGTTCACGTTTCGAATGGGGACTCATCGTTGATATCACACCACCAGATTACGAAACAAGAATGGCAATCTTGCAAAAGAAAATAGAAGAAGAAAATCTTGATATACCGCCTGAAGCACTCAACTACATCGCTAATCAAATTCAATCCAATATCCGTGAACTTGAAGGCGCGTTAACAAGATTATTAGCTTATTCAAAATTACAAGGTAAACCTATTACAACTGAATTAACTGCAGAAGCACTTAAAGATATTATTCAAGCACCAAAATCTAAAAAAATTACAATTCAAGATATCCAGAAAGTCGTAGGTCAATACTACAGTGTGCGAATTGAAGATTTCAGCGCTAAAAAGCGTACAAAATCTATTGCGTATCCTCGTCAAATCGCAATGTATTTATCTAGAGAACTTACTGATTTTTCTTTACCAAAAATTGGCGAAGAATTCGGTGGTCGTGATCATACCACTGTGATTCACGCACACGAAAAAATTGTAAATGACATTAAAGCAGATCCAACATTTAAACAAGAAGTCGAAAATTTAGAAAAAGAAATTAGAAATCAGTAGCGGGAAATAGTGTGACAAGTAGCAAATTACTAAGACAGAGATTTAAAAATATATATTTCGGGAATAATTACAACGAAAAAGAGCATATTAAATTTCTTGAAAAGGTTGAGGCCTAAGGTTAATAATTTGAGAAATTGTGGATAATGTTTAAAAGTAATACACAGCGTGCACAGTTTATCCACATGTGAATAACTGGGCGATTACAAACTTTTTAGGACTTATCCACCAATCCACAGCCCCTACTACTATTACTATGAATTTAAAACCTATATAATTATATATAAACGACTGGAAGGAGTTTAGAAATTAATGATGGAATTCACAATTAAAAGAGATTATTTTATTAATCAACTTAATGACACACTTAAAGCAATTTCACCAAGAACGACACTACCTATTTTAACTGGTATTAAAATCGATGCTAAAGATAATGAAGTGATTTTAACTGGTTCAGATTCAGAAATCTCAATTGAAATTACAATTCCTAAACAAATTGACGGTGAAGACATCGTTGATATCTCAGAAACAGGATCAGTTGTACTCCCTGGTCGTTTCTTCGTAGATATTATTAAAAAGTTACCTGGTAAAGATGTTAAATTATCTACAAATGAACAATTCCAAACGTTAATCACTTCAGGACATTCTGAATTTAACTTAAGTGGATTAGATCCAGATCAATATCCACTATTACCAGAAGTATCAAGAGATGATGCCATTCAATTATCAGTTAAGGTGTTAAAAAACATTATCGCGCAAACAAACTTCGCAGTGTCCACCTCAGAAACACGCCCAGTATTAACAGGTGTGAACTGGCTTATACAAGATAATGAATTAATATGCACAGCGACTGACTCACACCGCTTGGCTGTAAGAAAGTTACAATTGGAAGATGCTTCAGAAAACAAAAATGTCATCATTCCAGGTAAAGCATTATCTGAATTAAACAAGATTATGAGTGACAGTGATGAAGATATTGATATCTTCTTTGCATCTAACCAAGTTCTATTCAGAGTTGGAAATGTTAACTTTATTTCACGTTTACTTGAAGGTCACTATCCTGATACAACTCGTTTATTCCCAGAAAACTATGAAATCAAATTAGGAATTAATAACGGTGATTTCTATCATGCAATCGATCGTGCTTCTTTATTAGCGCGTGAAGGTGGAAATAATGTCATCAAACTAAGTACTGGAAATGAATTAGTAGAATTATCTTCAACATCTCCTGAAATTGGTACAGTTAAAGAAGAAGTTAATGCAAATGATGTTGAAGGTGGAAACTTAAAAATTTCTTTCAACTCTAAATATATGATGGATGCTCTAAAAGCAATCGATAATGATGAAGTTGAAGTTGAATTCTTTGGAACGATGAAACCATTTATTTTAAAACCAAAAGATGACGATTCTGTAACACAATTAATTTTACCTATCAGAACATATTAGTTTGTTATAATGAATGAGATAATTATAGAAAAGCTAAACCTGTTATATATTTAACGTAGAGGTTGTCCGAGTGACAATCTCTTTTTAGTTGGTTTAGATTTATTTTAAGGATACTGAGAGACGTTCTGTGAAACGATAATAAAATTCGAGAGGTAATCATCCTATTTGTTAAAATTAAGTAAAATGCCTCTCAAAAATCAAAATACACATGCATAGGTAATTAAAATTTCACTAATTTATAAACCGCTAAAAATGTATGAGAGGTAACGTAATTTTTTAGAAATAAAAATATATATCGAGTTAAGTGATTTCATTCTTTGTTTTACATGAAATCTAAGGCGAAAAAAGGTATAATATATTAATGACATATAAAGAAATGGAGTGATCATTTTGGTTCAAGAAGTTGTTGTAGAAGGAAACATTACTTTAGGCCAATTTCTTAAAACTGAAGGCATTATTGAATCTGGTGGACAAGCCAAATGGTTTCTACAAGATTTTCAAGTTTTAATCAATGGCCAACGTGAAACGCGTCGTGGTAAGAAATTAGAACACAACGACAGAATTGATATCACAGATTTACCTGAGGACACAGGTTCTTTTCTAATCATTCATCAAGGTGAACAATGAAACTCAATACACTCCAATTAGAGAATTATCGTAACTATGAAGAGGTTACATTAGATTGTCATCCAGAAGTGAATATTCTCATAGGTGAGAATGCGCAAGGGAAGACGAATTTACTTGAATCAATTTATACTCTAGCACTTGCTAAAAGTCATCGTACTTCCAATGATAAGGAACTCATACGTTTTAACTCTGATTATGCTAAAATAGAAGGTGAGCTGAGTTATAGACATGGCACAATGCCACTTACAATGTTTATAACTAAAAAAGGTAAACAAGTTAAAGTGAATCACCTTGAACAAAGTAGACTGACTCAATATGTGGGACACTTGAACGTCGTGCTTTTTGCACCGGAGGATTTAAATATTGTTAAAGGTTCTCCGCAAATACGTCGTCGTTTCATAGATATGGAGTTGGGACAAATTTCAGCCGTTTACTTAAATGATTTAGCTCAATACCAACGTATTCTTAAACAAAAGAATAACTATTTAAAGCAATTACAAATTGGACAGAAGACGGATACGACGATGTTAGAAGTTTTAAACCAACAATTTGCTCAATATGCTTTAAAGGTTACGTTACGTCGTGAGCATTTTATAAAGGAACTAGAAGAACTCGCACAACCCATTCATTCAGGCATTACTAATGCGCGCGAGAAATTAGCACTTAAATATTTACCTAGCTTAAAGTTAAGCGACTATGAAAAAGAAGAGTCAGAATTGCTAGATGAAGTGATGACATTATTGAACGATAACTTGAAGCGAGAAAAAGAGAGAGGTGTGTGTCTATACGGACCACATCGTGATGATTTAGGATTCAATGTTAATGGCATGGATGCTCAAATATATGGTTCACAAGGCCAACAACGAACAACTGCATTGTCAATTAAGCTAGCAGAAATTGAATTAATGAATATTGAGGTTGGGGAATATCCAATCTTGCTATTAGACGATGTGCTTAGTGAACTTGATGATTCACGACAAACGCATCTCTTAAGTACGATTCAACATAAAGTACAAACATTCGTAACTACAACGTCTGTGGACGGTATAGATCATGAAATCATGAATAACGCTAAGTTATACCGTATAAGTCAAGGCGAATTACTAAAGTAACAAGAAAGTGATGGTGAATACATTGTCAGATGTAAACAACACAGATAATTATGGTGCTGGACAGATACAAGTATTAGAAGGTCTTGAAGCGGTACGTAAAAGACCAGGTATGTATATTGGTTCAACTTCCGAAAGAGGATTGCACCATTTAGTATGGGAAATTGTTGATAATAGTATTGACGAAGCATTAGCAGGTTATGCTGATCAAATAGAGGTCATCATTGAGAAAGACAATTGGATTAAAGTTACTGACAATGGTCGTGGAATTCCTGTTGATATTCAAGAGAAAATGGGACGTCCTGCTGTCGAAGTTATCTTAACTGTACTCCATGCAGGAGGTAAATTTGGTGGTGGCGGATATAAAGTATCCGGTGGACTTCATGGTGTAGGTTCATCCGTAGTTAATGCACTTTCCCAAGATCTTGAAGTATACGTATATCGAAATGAAACGATTTATCACCAAGCCTACAAAAAAGGTGTACCTCAATTTGACTTGAAAGAAATTGGTGAAACGGATCAAACAGGTACAGCTATCCGCTTTAAAGCTGACGGCGATATCTTTACTGAGACAACGGTTTATAATTACGAAACGTTACAACAACGTATACGTGAACTTGCATTCTTAAATAAAGGTATTCAAATCACTTTAAGAGATGAGCGTGAAGAAGAAGTACGCGAAGACTCCTATCACTATGAAGGTGGTATTAAGTCTTATGTAGAATTGCTAAATGAGAACAAAGAACCGATTCATCAAGAGCCTATCTACATACATCAAACTAAAGACGATATCGAAGTAGAAATTGCCATCCAATATAACAGTGGCTATGCAACAAACTTATTAACTTACGCAAATAATATCCACACTTACGAAGGCGGTACGCATGAAGACGGCTTCAAACGTGCATTGACACGTGTATTAAATAGTTATGGAACGCAAAGTAAAATCATCAAAGAAGATAAAGATAGACTTTCAGGTGAAGATACGCGTGAAGGTTTAACAGCTATTATCTCAATTAAACATGGTGACCCTCAATTCGAAGGACAAACGAAGACGAAGTTAGGTAACTCTGAAGTACGTCAAGTTGTAGATAAATTATTCTCAGAACACTTTGAACGCTTTTTATACGAGAATCCTTCTGTGGGTCGTATTATTGTTGAAAAGGGTATTATGGCATCTAGAGCGCGTGTTGCAGCTAAAAAAGCACGTGAAGTAACACGTCGTAAATCAGCATTAGATGTTTCAAGCTTACCAGGTAAATTAGCAGATTGTTCTAGTAAAAATCCTGATGAAAGTGAGATTTTCTTAGTAGAGGGTGACTCTGCCGGGGGGTCTACTAAATCAGGTCGTGACTCAAGAACGCAAGCGATTTTACCGTTAAGAGGTAAAATCTTAAATGTTGAAAAGGCACGTCTAGATCGTATTCTAAATAACAATGAAATCCGTCAAATGATTACTGCGTTTGGTACAGGTATCGGTGGAGAATTCGATATTTCAAAAGCACGTTATCATAAAATTGTTATTATGACAGATGCGGATGTCGATGGTGCACATATTCGTACACTATTACTTACATTCTTCTATCGTTTCATGAGACCGTTAATTGAAGCGGGATATGTCTACATTGCTCAGCCGCCTTTATATAAATTGACACAAGGTAAGCAGAAATATTACGTATTCAACGATAGAGAATTAGATAAACTTAAAGCGGAATTAAATCCTACACCAAAATGGTCTATCTCTCGTTACAAAGGTCTTGGAGAGATGAACGCCGATCAATTATGGGAAACGACTATGAATCCAGAGCATCGCTCAATGTTGCAAGTGAGACTTGAAGACGCAATTGATGCAGACCAAACATTTGAAATGTTAATGGGTGACGTTGTAGAAAATCGTAGACAATTTATCGAAGATAATGCAGTTTACGCCAACCTAGATTTCTAAGCACTATGAACTGAACTTTTGAAGGAGGATCTCTTGATGGCTGAATTACCTCAATCAAGAATTAATGAACGAAATATAACCAGTGAAATGCGTGAATCATTCTTAGACTATGCCATGAGTGTTATTGTTTCTCGTGCATTACCTGACGTTAGAGATGGATTAAAGCCTGTACATCGTCGTATCTTATATGGTCTAAATGAACAAGGCATGACACCAGATAAACCGTATAAGAAATCTGCGCGTATCGTTGGGGACGTTATGGGTAAATATCACCCACATGGTGACTCTTCAATCTACGAAGCGATGGTTAGAATGGCCCAAGATTTCAGTTACCGTTACCCTCTTGTAGATGGACAAGGTAACTTTGGTTCTATGGATGGTGATGGCGCAGCAGCAATGCGTTACACAGAGGCACGTATGACTAAGATTACGTTAGAACTTCTACGTGATATCAATAAAGATACCATTGATTTTATCGACAACTATGATGGTAATGAAAGAGAGCCGTCAGTCTTACCTGCACGTTTCCCTAACCTTTTAGTGAACGGTGCTGCTGGGATTGCTGTAGGTATGGCGACTAACATTCCTCCTCACAATTTAACAGAAGTAATTGACGGTGTATTAAGTTTAAGTAAGAATCCAGATATTACGATTAATGAATTGATGGAAGATATTCAAGGTCCAGACTTCCCAACTGCAGGTTTAATTTTAGGGAAAAGTGGCATCCGTCGCGCATATGAAACAGGACGTGGTTCAATTCAAATGCGTTCACGTGCGGAAATTGAAGAACGAGGTGGCGGACGTCAACGTATCGTCGTGACTGAAATACCTTTCCAAGTCAATAAAGCACGTATGATTGAGAAAATCGCAGAACTTGTAAGAGATAAGAAAATTGATGGAATTACAGATTTACGTGATGAAACAAGTTTACGTACAGGTGTTAGAATCGTTATTGATGTGCGTAAAGATGCCAATGCGAGCGTAATTCTAAACAATTTATATAAACAAACACCATTACAAACATCATTTGGTGTGAATATGATTGCCTTAGTCAATGGCAGACCTAAATTAATTAATTTAAAAGAAGCGTTAATTCACTATTTAGAGCATCAGAAAGTAGTAGTAAGACGACGCACTGAATATAATTTAAGAAAGGCCAAAGATCGCGCACATATTCTAGAAGGTTTACGAATTGCGTTAGATCACATTGACGAAATTATTACAACAATTCGTGAATCTGAAACTGATAAAGTCGCAATGGAAAGCTTGCAAGAACGCTTTAAGCTATCTGAACGTCAAGCGCAAGCGATTTTAGATATGCGTTTAAGACGTTTAACAGGATTGGAACGCGATAAAATTGAATCAGAATATAACGAACTTCTTGAATATATTAAAGAATTAGAAGAAATTCTTGCTGATGAAGAAGTATTATTACAATTAGTTCGTGACGAACTCTCAGAAATTAAAGAACGCTTCGGAGATGAACGTCGTACTGAAATTCAATTAGGTGGATTAGATGATTTAGAAGATGAAGATTTAATCCCTGAAGAACAAATTGTGATTACATTAAGCCACAATAATTACATTAAACGATTACCTGTTTCTACATATCGTTCACAAAACCGTGGCGGACGTGGTGTGCAAGGTATGAATACGCTTGAAGAAGACTTTGTGAGTCAGTTAGTTACTTTAAGCACACATGATAATGTTTTATTCTTCACGAATAAAGGTCGTGTGTATAAACTTAAAGGTTACGAAGTGCCTGAGCTCTCTCGTCAATCGAAAGGTATTCCAATCGTTAATGCCATTGAGCTTGAGAATGATGAAACAATCAGTACGATGATTGCGGTTCGAAACCTTGAAAGTGAAGATGATTATCTTGTATTTGCTACGAAACGTGGTATTGTTAAACGTTCAGCACTTAGCAACTTCTCACGTATTAATAAGAACGGTAAGATTGCAATCAGCTTTAAAGAAGACGATGAATTGATTGCGGTTCGTTTAACTACAGGTAATGAAGATATCCTAATCGGTACGTCTCATGCATCATTAATTCGTTTCCCTGAATCAGCATTGCGTCCTTTAGGTCGTACTGCTGCCGGCGTGAAAGGTATTACATTACGTGAAGGCGACGTAGTTGTAGGACTGGATGTGGCTCATGCAGAAAGTGAAGATGAAGTCTTAGTTGTTACTGAAAATGGTTACGGTAAACGTACACCAGTAAGTGAATACAGATTATCAAATCGTGGCGGTAAAGGTATTAAAACAGCAACAATTACTGAACGTAATGGTAATATCGTATGTATCACTACAGTGACAGGTGAAGAAGACTTAATGGTTGTAACAAACGCAGGTGTTATCATTCGTCTTGATGTGGAAGATATTTCTCAAAATGGTCGTGCCGCTCAAGGTGTACGCTTGATGAAATTAGGCGAAGGTCAATTTGTTTCAACAGTTGCTAAAGTCAAAGAAGAAGATGAAAATGATGAGGACAATGAGGACTCAGATGAAACAACATCTTCTGAAACAGCAACGGAAGAAGTTGTAGATGACCAAACACCAGGTAATGCGATTCATACAGAAGTAGAAGAAGAGACATCCGAAGTTGAAACAGATGACAACGATGATAGAATCGATGTGCGTCAAGACTTTATGGATCGTGTAAATGAAGATATTGAAAGTGCTTCAGATAACGAAGACGACAATGAATAATAATATATGAAAAAATCAGGTTCTCGCTCTATATAGAGTAAGAACCTGATTTTTTTATAGCAATATAAGATTTGACTAACCTTCTAATTGTTTCATAACGTATGGAATCTCGCTAATTAAACGAGAAGGTGGCACGACGTACATAGTATCAGATAATTTCTCTCCGATATAACTATGAATGTAAGTGGCACTTGTAACAGCGTCTTTCAAACTATCGAATTGACCGACAAAGCTCGTAATCATGCCGGCAAGCGTATCACCCATACCACCAGTAGCCATTGCTGGTGTACCTATAGCTAATTTATAAGCATCATCTTTAAAGTAAATCTCAGTACCATGTTGCTTTAAAACTACTGTAGCACCAAGACGGTTAACCGCCTCTATATTACGTTCATACGTTTGTTCTTCTATTGGAATACCACTTAAACGTTCCCATTCTTTTTGATGTGGCGTGAAAATAACACGACACGTTGGAATTTGTGGTTTCAATTTACTAAATATTGTAATCGCATCGCCATCTACAATGAGATTTTGATGTGGTTGAATATTTTGAAGTAAGAAAGTAATCGCATTATTACCTTTGAAATCAACACCAAGACCAGGACCAATCAAGATACTATCTGTGGCTTCAATCATTTTCGTTAACATTTTCGTATCATTGATATCAATGACCATCGCTTCTGGACAACGAGAATGTAACGCTGCGTGATTGGTAGGATGTGTTGCAACAGTTATTAGACCACTTCCACTATATACACATGCACGTGCAGCAAGCATGATTGCTCCGCCCATATTAGCAGAACCGCCGATTAACAAGATTTTACCGTAATCGCCTTTATGTGTTTCGTCTTTTCTTATAGGAATATTAACAGAATCTAACGTTTCCATAATGACATAACCTCCATTAAAAAGTTACTTCCCGTTTACCATACACAAGACGCCCTACCGTCTTAAAATCACTTTATAACGCGATGTGTACAGTTATTTTCAAGAAGTTGAAGACCCATTAAAATTGCTCATTCTCTTTTAAATACAATAGAAAATACTATACCTGTAAATCACTTTCGTCAATAGGTATTTCAGAATTTAAAAAACGAAGTCATCCCTCTGTTTAAAATCTAAAAATGTCATAATCCAATTTTCTTTAAAAAATAAAAATGAGGCACCCAGATACTTTAACTAATTAAAATATTAAATTGATAATGCATTATAAAAATTTCAAAAAGTGTTGTGATTACAAAAATGAAAACGTATACTTTCCTATAATGGAGCTAAAATTTAAACAAAGGGGTTGTTCAAATGACATTATTCTTAAACGGGGAATCATTAACGATTAAAGAAATTAAGAAACTTCTAAATCAAGATTTACAAATTGATATTTCAGAAGATGCCATTGAACGTGTGAAGAAGAGTCGCCAAGTTGTTGAACGCATTATAGAGAACAAAGAAACGATTTATGGTATTACTACAGGCTTCGGTTTATTTAGTGATGTATTAATCGATCCAAGTCAATACAATGAATTACAAGTTAACCTCATTCGTTCCCATGCATGTGGTATTGGGAAACCATTTTCAGAAGAAGTGGCATTAGTAATGATGGTACTACGTTTAAATACATTATTGAAAGGCCACTCAGGAGTAACTTTAGAATTAGTAGATCAATTGAAGTTCTTTATTAATGAGCGCATTATTCCGGTCATCCCGCAACAAGGGTCATTAGGAGCTTCCGGTGATTTGGCGCCATTATCCCATTTAGTGCTTGCGCTTATCGGTGAAGGGGATGTTTATTATGAAAATGAACAAGTCGATAGTCGCCACGTATTAAATGAATTAGGACGTCAGCCATTAAAGCTACAAGCGAAAGAAGGCTTGGCACTTATCAATGGTACACAAGCCATGACAGCACAAGGCGTTATCAATTACATTGAAGCGGAAGACTTAGGCTATCAAGTTGAATGGATTGCGTCACTTACACATCAAGCTTTAAACGGAATCACTGACGCTTATAACCACAACGTCCATAAAGTACGTAATATTCAAGAGCAAGTTGATGTGGCGGCACGTATGCGACATTGGCTTGAAGATTCACAACTCACAACACGCCAAGCGGAATTACGTGTTCAAGATGCATATAGTTTACGCTGTATTCCACAAATTCATGGTGCAAGCTTCCAAGTTTTCAATTATGTAAGAGAGAAATTGGAATTTGAAATGAACGCTGCGAATGATAATCCACTCATTTTCGATGAAGATGACGAGACATTAGTCATTTCAGGTGGTAATTTCCATGGTCAACCTGTCGCCCTCGCATTAGATCATTTGAAATTGGGTGTCAGTGAGTTAGCAAACGTTGCTGAGCGTCGTTTAGAACGTTTGATTAATCCACAATTGAATGGTGATTTGCCAGCATTTTTAAGTCCAGAGCCAGGTTTACAAAGTGGTGCGATGATTATGCAATATGCTGCAGCTAGTCTCGTTTCTGAAAATAAAACCCTCGCCCACCCAGCGAGTGTCGATTCTATACCGTCTTCAGCTAACCAAGAAGATCACGTATCAATGGGAACAATTGCTTCAAGACATGGTTACCAAATGATTGAAAATGCACGACGTGTCATTGCAATTGAATGCGTGATTGCCTTACAAGTAGTTGAATATAAAGGTGTGGATAAGCTTTCATCAAAAACACGTGAGAAATATGAAGAATATCGTAAAATTGTGCCGTCTATCATACAAGATCGCCAATTTCATAAAGATATCGAAGCAGTTGCACAATATCTTAGAGATGATGCGTACAATAACGCATAATTTCAAATTAATTATCATAATTTTACAATTACTTGAAAAGTTCAAAAGACTTTGCTATATTAAAAATAACTTAATAAAACATTGTTCGTAGGCCAAGTAGCATTAATCACGCGATTTCAGAGAGCTTGTGGTAAGTGAGAACAAGTAATCGCTATTCATGTGAATCTACCTACTATATGAGAGCAATCGGTAATAACCGTTATTTTAGTTAAGTGCAATTTAAGGTAATCGATATGACGATTTATTTTAAATTGTTAAATAGGGTGGCAACGCGTAGACCACGTCCCTTGTCGGGGATGTGGTCTTTTTTTATTGTTTACCAGCACGAAGTCATCCAAAAATATAATATTTTAAACACTTGGGAAAGGATGAAGGTTACATGTTAGATATTCGTTTATTTAGAAATGAACCAGACAAAGTTAAGAGCAAAATTGAATTAAGAGGAGACGATCCTAAAGTAGTCGACGAAGTTTTAGAATTAGACGAACAACGTCGTCAATTAATCGGTAAAACAGAAGAAATGAAAGCAAAACGTAATAAAGTCAGCGAAGAAATTGCACAGAAAAAACGTAACAAAGAAAATGCTGACGACGTAATCGCAGAAATGCGTAACTTAGGAGACGAAATCAAAGAAAATGATGCGAAATTAAATGAAGTAGATAATAAAGTAAGAGATATTTTAATTCGCATTCCAAACTTAATCAATGATGACGTACCTCAAGGTGAATCAGATGAAGAAAACGTTGAATTGAAAAAATGGGGTACACCTCGTGAATTCAATTTTGAACCTAAAGCGCACTGGGATTTAGTAGAAGATCTTAAAATGGCAGACTTCGATCGCGCTGCTAAAGTATCAGGTGCCCGTTTCGTATATCTAACAAATGAAGGTGCACACTTAGAACGTGCATTAATGAACTACATGCTTACTAAACATACGACACAACACGGTTACACTGAAATGATGACACCACAACTTGTAAATGCAGATACAATGTTTGGTACAGGTCAATTACCTAAATTCGAAGAAGACTTATTTAAAGTTGAAAAAGAAGGTTTATATACAATCCCAACTGCTGAAGTACCATTAACAAACTTCTACAGAGACGAAATCATTCAACCAGGTGTATTACCTGAAAAATTCACAGGACAAACAGCTTGTTTCCGTAGTGAAGCAGGATCAGCTGGACGTGACACAAGAGGTTTAATTCGTCTACACCAATTCGATAAAGTTGAAATGGTACGTTTCGAAAAACCTGAAGATTCTTGGGATGCTTTAGAAGATATGACACAAAACGCTGAAGCAATTTTAGAAGAATTAGGCTTACCATACCGTCGCGTAATCTTATGTACTGGTGATATTGGTTTCAGTGCTAGTAAAACATATGACTTAGAAGTATGGTTACCAAGTTATAATGACTACAAAGAAATTAGTTCTTGCTCAAACTGTACTGATTTCCAAGCACGTCGTGCAAACATTCGCTTCAAACGTGACAATTCAGCTAAACCTGAATTAGCACACACTTTAAATGGTAGTGGTTTAGCAGTAGGACGTACATTCGCAGCTATCGTTGAAAACTATCAAAATGAAGACGGTACAATCACAATTCCAGAAGCATTAGTACCATTCATGGGTGGAAAAACTAAAATTGATAAACCAACAAAATAATAAACACAAAGGGTTCAATTAAAAGACAAAATCAATTTAAGTCTTATAGGCAATGACTGAATAAGTCATTGTCTTTTTTTTAATACTTTTAAAACAAAAATAGGGGAGGGGGAGCCCTTAAATAAACTCAAATTTGAGAGGTAAGTCTAAAAGAAGAAACAAAATTCTGAAATTTTATAAACGCATTCATAACAATACTTATGAGTATTAGGGTTGTCTAACCTCACACAAACCGGTGTCTTAAGATATTGAATATAAAGAATAAATATATTAGACTTACTTTACTATTTTACCGGGAAGAATGGAGGCTGAATAAATGGCGCATCTTACATTTAAGCAAGGGGTAAGAGAATGTATTCCTACATTATTTGGATACGCTGGCGTAGGTTTGTCATTTGGTATTGTCGCAGCCTCTCAAAAATTTAGTATTTTAGAAATTATTTTATTATGCCTTATTATTTATGCAGGTGCAGCGCAGTTTATCGTTTGTGCTTTATTAATTGCTGGCACGCCCATATCTGCAATTGTCCTTACAACACTTATCGTTAACTCAAGAATGTTCCTATTAAGTATGACCTTAGCACCTAACTATAAGCATTACGGCTTTTGGAATAGGGTAGGACTCGGCACATTACTCACCGATGAGACTTTCGGCGTTGCAATTACTCCTTATATTAAAGGCGAAAAGATTAATGATCGATGGCTTCATGGTCTCAATATTACAGCTTATTTATTTTGGACCATTTCATGTGTGGCAGGCGCATTATTTGGTAAATACATCTCTAATCCCAATGCGCTCGGTTTAGACTTTGCCATTACTGCAATGTTCATCTTTTTAGGCATCTCTCAATTTGAGTCAATTAAGAAATCACGCCTTAGAATTTATATTTTATTAATTATCTGTGTTGTTGTGATGATGCTTACATTAAGCTTAATGATGCCATCATATGTAGCGATATTAATTGCAGCAACTGTGACGGCAGCTTTAGGGGTGGTGATAGAAAGATGAACACAGATTTACATACATTCACACTTATCATTTTATGCGGAATTGTAACGCTACTGATGCGAATTATTCCATTTATATTAATTTCGAGAGTGCATTTACCAGAAATTATCGTTAAGTGGCTCTCGTTCATTCCAATCACACTATTTACTGCACTTGTCATCGACGGGGTCATTCAACAACACGACAACGCATTTGGATATACGCTAAATCTTCCATATATTGTCGCTATCATCCCCACTGTCTTTCTCGCTATCTTCACTCGCAGTCTGACTTTAACAATTGTTGGCGGTATCATTATTATTGCTTGTTTACGCTTTTTCTTTTAATTTCTGAAAATGACAGCAAAACATTGAAGTCATAAAAGAAGTTAGATAAAATCGAATTAATTAGAAAATTTAGAAAATTGAAGTTGGAATTAACAACAGTAATATCACACAACTAAATTGATGAAATCTTATTTCGAGAAGCTGAGGGAATTGGCCCAACGATGCTTCAGCAACCGACTAGCAATAGCACGGTGCTACAACCAACGAGTATCTCGAATGATAAGTACTGAATCGCTTCTTACTTGTTCATTTGAGTAAGAAGCTTTTTTAGTAAGAGGAGGTAGCGATAAGGATGACGAATTATAAAGTAGATACGTTAGAATTAGGCACATTTACAACTGAATCTGGCGAGACAATAGACAATTTGAAACTACGTTACGAACATGTTGGATACCCAGGGCAACCACTTGCAGTCGTGTGTCATGCATTAACAGGCAACCACTTAACCTATGGCACCGATGATCAGCATGGATGGTGGCGCGAAATTATTGATGGTGGTTATATCCCTCTTCACGATTACCAATTTCTAACATTCAACGTTATCGGTAGTCCCTTCGGCTCAAGTTCCAAGCTCAATGACCCTAACTTTCCAGAGCACCTCACGTTAAGAGATATTGTTAAAGCGATTGAGAAAGGTATTCATGCGCTCGGTTTCAAGAGGATTAATATTCTTATAGGTGGTAGTCTCGGTGGTATGCAAGCAATGGAATTATTATATAACAATCAATTTCATGTCGATAAAGCCATTATTTTAGCTTCAACGGATAAGACGTCATCTTATAGTCGCGCATTTAATGAAATTGCACGCCAAGCCATTCACCTTGGTGGAAAGGAAGGCTTAAGTATTGCGCGTCAACTCGGTTTCTTAACGTACCGTTCTTCGAAAAGTTATGATCAACGATTTACGCCAGAAGAAGTTGTGAGTTACCAGCAACATCAAGGCGATAAATTCAAAAATCGTTTCGACTTAAAATGCTATTTAACACTGCTGGACGTCTTAGATAGTCATAATATTGATAGAGGACGAGATGACGTAGACGAGGTGTTTCAATCATTAGAAACTAAAGTCTTAACCATGGGCTTTATAGATGATTTACTTTATCCTGATGACCAAGTCAGAGCAGTAGGGGAGAGATTTAAATATCATCGTCATTTCTTTGTACCTGATAACGTAGGCCATGACGGCTTCCTCCTCAACTTTAACGATTGGGCACCCAATTTATATCACTTCCTAAACTTAAAACAATTTAAAAGGAAATAAACACCCGATAGAGTAATAATATTTATAAGGTTGAACTTAAGGCAAAAGTTTTATTTTGAACGGGTAAATAGAGTATTGGTAGCGACACGCCTGCAGGAATAGCATGCGTCTTGAGACTACAGGCTCAAGCCATGCCCGCGGCAAGGGAGCTAAGCAATACTAAATGACCGCCTCATTACAATAAAGGATTACAATCGCCTATTGCGATTGCATAAGTCATACTAACTAATGACGATGTCATTAGAAGTATGACTTTATTGTTAATTTTTGGCAAAGAGGTTAAAATAGAGGTTATAGTCAAAAAGTATGGGAGTGGCGTGTGTGTTTTCAAAAATACAACCTAAAGCAACTATTATTGCAACAATTTCATTACTTATAGTCGCTTTAGTAACACATGTATTACCTATTCTCGGCTTAATTTTATGTTTATTTGCAACGATTCCAGGCATCGTGCTATGGAATCGATCTGTACAATCATTTGGAATTAGCGCATTAGTAACAGTTATTCTTACAACGTTATTAGGTAATACATTTGTCTTAAGTATGATGGTACTGATCTTAATTTTAAGTTTTATCATCGGACAATTACTTAAGGAAAGAACTTCAAAAGAAAGAATTCTATATATTTCAACGGCTTCAATCAGTTTAATCACATTGATTGGATTCATGTTATTACAATCATTTGAGAAAATCCCAAAAGCAGCCGTATTAATTAAGCCATTTAAAGATGCAATTCATGATGCCGTCTTAACAAGTGGAGTAGATTCTAACTATAGACAGATGTTTGAGGAAGTTTTCCGACAATCAACGGTTCAACTCCCTAGCTATCTCATTATAGTCATTTTCCTTTTAATCTTAATTAATCTGATTATTACATTTCCAATTTTACGAAAATTCAAGGTCGCAACACCTATTTTTAAACCATTATTTGCTTGGCAAATGAGCCGTACATTATTATGGATTTATCTTATAGTTCTCATATGTGTTATGTTTGCGAACCAACCAGGCACATTCCAAAGCATCGTTTTAAACTTTGAAATTGTGTTATCATTAGTGATGTATATCCAAGGTTTAAGCGTCATTCATTTCTTTGGTAAAGCTAAGAAATGGCCGAATGCCTTAACGATATTCTTGATGGTGATAGGGACATTAATTACACCACTCACACATATCGTAGGATTACTTGGCGTTATTGATTTATGTATTAATTTGAAACGAATAATAAAAAAATGATTATTAAATAGTGATTAGAGGTGGAAAAATGAACCGTCAATCCACTAAAAAAGCGCTACTCATACCATTCATATTAATGGTACTTACAGCCATTGCATTAGTCATCGTATGGTTTATTTTCAACCAAATCGTCGCAGGCATTGCTGCAGCAATCCTCGTCGTGATGATTATCATTAGTGGCGTGTTATTGAGACAAGCTTTTCTTAAAATGGATAATTATGTGGATGATTTAAGTGGTCATATCTCGGCAAGTAGCAATAAAGCAATCAAGCATTTGCCTATAGGGATGATAGTGTTAGATGAGAATAATCACATTGAGTGGATGAACCAATTCATGACAGAGCACGTTGAAACGAATGTGATTTCTGAGAATGTAAACGAAGTCTTTCCTAACATATTAAAACAATTAGAAAAGGTTCAAGAAGTAGAAATAGAACATAACAGCTATCATTATCACGTGCGTTATTCAGATAATGAACATTGTTTATACTTCTTCGATATCACAGAAAGTGTACATACAAGCGAATTGTATGAGGATTCAAAGCCAATCATCGCAACGTTATTCTTAGATAACTACGATGAAATTACACAGAATATGAACGATACACAACGTTCAGAAATCAACTCAATGGTTACACGTGTAATTAGCCGTTGGGCACAAGAGTTTAACATTTATTTCAAACGTTATAATTCAGATCAGTTCGTTGCCTATCTCAATCAGAAGATTCTAGCAGAACTTGAAGATTCAAACTTTGAAATTTTAAGCCAGTTAAGAGAGAAGAGTGTCGGTTACCGCGCACAACTTACACTAAGTATAGGTGTCGGTGAAGGGACAGAGAACCTTATCGACCTCGGTGATTTATCACAATCAGGTCTAGACTTAGCACTCGGACGCGGTGGTGACCAAGTTGCCATTAAGAATATGAATGGTAACGTTCGTTTCTACGGCGGTAAGACTGACCCGATGGAGAAACGTACACGCGTACGAGCTCGAGTGATCTCTCACGCATTGAAAGATATCCTCACTGAAGGCGACAAAGTAATTATTATGGGACATAAACGTCCTGACCTAGATGCAATTGGGGCAGCTATTGGAGTGTCACGCTTTGCATTAATGAATAACTTAGAAGCTTATGTCGTTCTAAACGAGTCTGATATCGACCCAACATTACGTCGTGTAATGGATGAAATTGATAAGAAACCTGAATTGAAAGAGCGTTTTGTCACATCAGATGAGGCTTGGGATATGATGACATCTAAGACGACAGTCGTTGTCGTGGATACGCACAAGCCTGAGATGGTCTTAGATGAAAATGTTTTAAATAAAGCAAACCGTAAAGTGGTTATTGACCACCATAGACGTGGCGAAAGCTTTATTTCAAACCCATTATTGGTATATATGGAACCATATGCAAGTTCGACTGCAGAGCTTGTTACTGAATTATTAGAATATCAACCGACTGAACAAAGACTGACACGTTTAGAATCAACAGTCATGTATGCAGGTATTATCGTAGATACGAGAAACTTCACATTAAGAACAGGTTCAAGAACATTTGATGCGGCAAGTTACTTACGTGCACATGGCGCAGATACAATCTTGACTCAACACTTCTTAAAAGATGATGTAGATACGTATATTAATCGTTCTGAGCTAATTCGAACAGTAAAACTACAAGATCATGGCATAGCAATTGCACATGGCTCTGATGAGAAAATCTATCATCCTGTGACGGTTGCACAAGCAGCCGACGAGTTGTTAAGTTTAGAAGGTATCGAAGCATCTTATGTTGTAGCAAAACGTGAGGATAATCTCATTGGTATCTCTGCACGTTCACTAGGTTCCATCAATGTCCAATTAACAATGGAAGCATTAGGTGGCGGTGGACACCTTACAAATGCAGCTACACAAATTAAAGGTGTTACTATAGATGAAGCAATAGAACAATTACAACAAGCAATTACAGAACAAATGAGTAGGAGTGAAGACGCATGAAAGTAATTTTCACACAAGATGTTAAAGGTAAAGGTAAAAAAGGCGAAGTGAAAGACGTACCTGTAGGTTACGCAAATAACTTCTTACTTAAAAACAACTATGCTGTAGAAGCAACTCCTGGTAACTTAAAACAATTAGAACAACAAAATAAACGTGCTGAAGCGGATAGACAACAAGAAATTGATGAAGCTAAAGCATTGAAAGAAAAATTAGAAAATATCGAAGTGGAAGTATCAGCTAAAACAGGTGAAGGCGGTAAATTGTTTGGTTCAGTTAGTACAAAACAAATTGCCGAAGCACTTAATAAGCAACATGATATTAAAATTGATAAACGTAAAATGGATTTACCACAAGGTATTCACGCATTAGGTTACACAAACGTACCAGTTAAACTAGACAAAGAAGTTGAAGGTACAATTCGAGTACACACAGTAGAACAGTAATTTAAACCGTTATTATAGTGATGTTTATAGAATTAACGGATATCTATCATTCACTCACTTTGTTGCGACGCTTTCCCAGGGCACAAGATCAGCCTATAGTCTTCGCTTAGCGCTTTTCCCTCGGGAGTCGCGTAACATTGTTCGTTGATTTAAATTCACTATAATAATCTCATTACTGAATTTCGAAATAATAAAGATGGATTGAAATAAGAGGTGTAAGCAAACAATGGATGGAATGTATGAGCAAAATCAAATGCCACATAGCAATGAAGCTGAACAATCTGTCTTAGGTGCCATTATTATAGATCCAGAATTGATTAACACAACTCAGGAAGTCCTTCTTCCTGAGTCGTTTTATAGAGGCGCCCATCAACATATCTTCCGCGCAATGATGCATCTGAATGAGGACAACAAAGAAATCGACGTTGTTACACTCATGGATCAACTCTCAAGCGAAGGAAGTTTAAGTGAAGCGGGCGGTCCACAATACCTCGCAGAACTATCGACAAACGTACCGACAACGCGTAATGTTCAATACTATACAGATATTGTCTTTAAACATGCGTTGAAACGTAAATTAATTCAAACTGCTGATAGTATCGCGAATGATGGCTATAATGATGAATTAGAACTAGATACCATTCTAAGTGACGCCGAACGACGTATCCTTGAACTTTCTTCTACAAGAGAAAGTGATGGATTTAAAGATATTAGAGATGTCTTAGGTCAGGTTTATGAAACAGCCGAAGAACTCGACCAAAATAGTGGTCAAACGCCTGGTATTCCAACAGGTTATCGAGATCTTGACCAAATGACAGCAGGCTTTAACCGTAATGATTTAATTATATTAGCGGCGCGTCCTTCAGTAGGTAAGACTGCCTTCGCACTTAATATCGCACAAAAAGTAGCGACACACGAAGATATGTTTACAGTTGGTATCTTCTCTCTAGAGATGGGTGCTGACCAACTTGCAACACGTATGATTTGTAGTTCAGGCAACGTTGATTCTAACCGTTTAAGAACAGGTACAATGACTGAAGAAGACTGGAATCGTTTTACAATTGCGGTAGGTAAATTATCACGCACTAAGATTTTCATAGACGATACACCAGGTATTCGTATCACTGATTTACGTTCTAAATGTCGTCGTCTTAAACAAGAACACGGCCTCGACATGATTGTGATTGACTACTTACAATTAATTCAAGGTAGTGGATCTCGTTTCTCAGACAACCGTCAACAAGAAGTCTCTGAAATTTCACGTACACTTAAAGCAATTGCGCGTGAACTTGAATGCCCAGTGATTGCATTGAGTCAGCTTTCACGTGGTGTGGAACAACGTCAAGACAAACGTCCGATGATGAGTGACATTCGTGAATCTGGGTCAATCGAGCAAGATGCTGATATCGTCGCTTTCTTATACCGTGATGATTACTATAATCGCGGTGAAGGTGATGAGGACGACGATGATGCAGGTTTCGAACCTCAAACAAATGATGATAACGGCGAAATTGAAATCATCATTGCTAAACAACGTAACGGCCCGACAGGTACCGTTAAGCTTCATTTCATGAAACAATATAATAAATTTACTGACATTGATTATGCTCATGCAGAAATGTCATAAAATATTTTTTCCGTACGATAAACTAATTACAAGTTTTATTGTACGGTTTTTATTTTGATTTACTCCTATAAAATCATTTGAAGTATGTATATCATTTTCCGGAAAATAAACCTAAAAGCACTGATATAACAATACTCAACCCCGCATAAAAGTAAAAACAAAATTAACAAATTGCAAACAACCTATAGCAATTTAATGTTCGATTTTTATTTGCAAATTCATAATCATATTGGTAGAATATCTAATGGTTAAATGAGAAAAACTTGGAGGTGCTCTTATGTCATCAATCGTAGTAGTTGGGACACAATGGGGAGACGAAGGTAAAGGTAAAATTACAGATTTCTTAGCAGAACAAGCAGATGTGATTGCAAGATTTTCAGGTGGTAATAATGCGGGACACACAATTCAATTTGGTGGAGA
This sequence comes from Staphylococcus caprae, assembly GCF_002902725.1. Lineage (GTDB taxonomy): Bacteria > Bacillota > Bacilli > Staphylococcales > Staphylococcaceae > Staphylococcus > Staphylococcus caprae. The sequence goes on along the minus strand of NZ_PPRT01000002.1, from coordinate 17,249 downwards.
AACGTACAAATTACATTTAGTACCATCAGGCATTTTTTATAAAGATAAATTAGCAGTTATTGGTAATGGTGTAGTAGTAGATCCAGTCGCATTATTAAAAGAATTGGACGGTTTAAACGAACGTGGCATTTCAACAGATAACTTACGTATTTCAAACCGTGCACAAGTCATCTTACCTTATCACCTAGCTCAAGACGAATATGAAGAACGTCGTCGTGGAGATAATAAAATCGGTACAACGAAAAAAGGTATCGGCCCAGCTTACGTAGATAAAGCACAACGTATTGGTATTCGAGTAGCAGACTTATTGGAGAAAGACACATTCGAACGCCGTCTTAAAGAAAATATTGAATATAAAAATGCGTATTTCAAAGGAATGTTCAATGAAACATGCCCTACGTTTGATGAAATCTTTGACGAGTACTATGCAGCAGGTCAACGCTTAAAAGAATATGTCACAGATACAGCTAAAATTTTAGACGATGCAAACGTTGCAGATGAAAAGGTATTATTCGAAGGCGCACAAGGTGTCATGTTAGACATCGACCACGGCACATATCCATTCGTTACATCTAGTAACCCAGTTGCAGGTAACGTGACAGTAGGTACAGGAGTAGGTCCTACATCAGTATCTAAAGTTATTGGCGTATGTAAATCATACACATCACGTGTAGGTGATGGTCCATTCCCTACTGAATTATTCGATGAAGACGGACATCACATTAGAGAAGTTGGTCGTGAATATGGAACAACAACAGGACGTCCACGTCGTGTAGGTTGGTTCGACTCAGTTGTATTACGTCACTCACGCCGTGTAAGTGGTATTACAGACCTTTCAATCAACTCAATCGACGTTTTAACTGGCTTAGATACAGTTAAGATTTGTACAGCTTACGAATTAGATGGCGAAGAAATCACTGAATACCCTGCAAACTTAGATCAATTAAGACGCTGTAAACCAATCTTTGAAGAACTTCCAGGTTGGACAGAAGACATTACAGGATGCCGCAGTTTAGAAGAACTCCCTGAAAATGCACGCAAATACTTAGAACGCATTTCAGAATTATGTGGCGTACACATCTCAATCTTCTCTGTAGGCCCAGACCGCGAACAAACAAACTTATTAGAACAATTATGGTAAAACAAGATATAAAAGAAAGAGGTCGGGACAAAAGTGTTTAGGATTTGAGCAGAACCGAACGATGAGCAAAATTGTTTCTCAAATTTTGTCGAATTGTGAGTGTTACTGCCGAAAATCCTGCTTTTGGGACGCCGTTAATCGGTTTCCCAGAGCATAAACGTTAAAGGTCTCTGCTCCTTAAAAGACCGATTCGTCTTATTAAAGCGAGTCGGTCTTTTACTTTATATATATAGAAGAAAATAGTTCAGCCCCAAATATCTTTACAATTCACACCATACGCTCAACACTTTTATAGCAATATTTCTCCTTTATTAACCCACAAAAAATATTGTTAAATTTATGTAAAAAATAGCTTGTCATCAAAAGATTAGCTATGCTATAATCTATCTTGTGCTTAAGAACGGCTCCTTGGTCAAGCGGTTAAGACACCGCCCTTTCACGGCGGTAACACGGGTTCGAGTCCCGTAGGAGTCACCATGATAGGTCCCGTAGTGTAGCGGTTAACACGCCTGCCTGTCACGCAGGAGATCGCGGGTTCGATTCCCGTCGGGACCGTATTGCCTACCCAATAGGGTAGGCATTTTTTTATGCTTGCATATCCACAAATTTCCTATTACAATCAACCACAATCACATCCAACAGGTTCGACCTCAGCGTACACAAATCTACTCCCTTTACAACGCTATGACGCTGCAACAAAAACTTAACATTTGTCCTATTTGTTCATATTTTCAGAAGAGGAATCGCGTAACCATACGTTTTACACCAATTATTTATATTACAAAATAATGAGAATACTGATATATAAACGTTTTAAGCTATTTGCAAGTGTTCAACATATTTTGTGAAACAGTATTTCGGTGGTAAACTTATAAATAATATTATTCTATAATTTTTAATACTAAAATAGAATTAACCGTTCATAAATGGTAAATTATATATTAGATAACTATGCGCTATATATACAGAGTAAATCACCTTTCACAAGGTTCAAACTAGAAAAATATAGCCTTCACATAATTAAACGAACGGAAGAATTACACTTTGAGAAAAGAGGTTTAAAGTATATGGCTAGAAAAGTTGTTGTAGTCGATGATGAAAAACCAATTGCTGATATTTTAGAATTTAATTTGAAAAAAGAAGGGTACGAAGTATTCTGCGCTTACGATGGTAACGATGCAGTAGATTTAATCTACGAAGAAGAACCAGACATCGTATTATTAGACATCATGTTACCAGGCAGAGACGGTATGGAAGTCTGCCGTGAAGTCCGTAAAAAATTCGAAATGCCTATCATCATGTTAACAGCGAAAGACTCAGAAATTGATAAAGTATTAGGTCTCGAATTAGGTGCAGACGATTATGTAACAAAACCTTTCAGTACACGTGAACTCATCGCACGTGTGAAAGCAAACTTGCGCCGTCATTATTCACAACCAGCACAAGAAGTGAGTGGCGCGACAAACGAAATTACAATTAAAGATATTGTCATCTACCCAGATGCATACTCAATTAAAAAACGCGGTGAAGATATCGAATTAACTCATCGTGAATTTGAATTATTCCACTATCTTTCTAAACATATGGGTCAAGTAATGACACGTGAACATTTATTACAAACAGTGTGGGGTTATGACTATTTCGGTGATGTGCGTACTGTCGACGTAACCATCCGTCGTCTACGTGAGAAAATTGAAGACGATCCATCGCACCCAGAATATATTGTGACACGTAGAGGCGTTGGATACTTCCTCCAACAACATGATTAGAGGCAACATCTCATGAAGTGGCTTAAACAATTACAATCCCTTCACACTAAACTCGTTATTGTTTATGTATTACTGATTATTATTGGTATGCAAATCATCGGTTTGTACTTTACTAATAGTTTAGAAAAAGAATTACTCGATAACTTTAAAAAGAACATAACACAATACGCGAAGCAGTTAGATGTAAACATAGAGAAAGTTTACAACGATAATGACAAAGGTACCGTAAACGCTCAGAAGGATATCCAAAACCTTTTGAGTGAATATGCCAACCGTCAAGAAATCGGAGAAATTCGCTTTATAGATAAAGACCAAATCATCATGGCAACAACCAAGCAGTCTAACCGCGGTCTAATTAACCAAAAAGCGAACGACAGCTCCGTCCAAAAGGCACTTTCTCTAGGCGAAACCAATAATCACATGGTTCTCAAAGACTATGGTAGTGGTAAAGAACGTGTCTGGGTTTACAACATACCAGTAAAAGTCGATAAACAAACAATCGGTGATATTTACATAGAATCGAAAATCAACGACGTTTATAACCAACTGAACAATATCAATCAAATCTTTATCGTCGGTACTGCGATATCGTTATTCATCACAGTCATCCTCGGTTTCTTCATCGCCCGAACGATTACCAAACCAATTACCGACATGCGTAACCAAACCGTCGAGATGTCTAAGGGTAACTACACCCAACGCGTAAAGATATACGGTAACGACGAAATTGGTGAGCTCGCACTCGCCTTCAACAATCTATCCAAACGTGTTCAAGAAGCACAAGCCAATACTGAAAGTGAGAAACGACGACTCGACTCAGTTATCACACATATGAGTGACGGTATCCTTGCGACAGACCGCCGTGGTCGTGTACGTATTGCCAATGACATGGCACTCAAGATGCTCGGTCTCGCGAAAGAAGACGTCATCGGTTATTACATGCTTGGCCTTCTCAACCTTGAAAATGAATTCTCACTAGACGAAATCCAAGAAAATAACGATTCCTTCCTCTTAGACATTAACGAAGAAGAAGGCATTATCGTCCGTGTTAAATTTAGTACCATCGTTCAAGAAACAGGATTCGTCACAGGTTACATTGCCGTGTTACATGACGTAACAGAACAACAACAAGTCGAACGTGAACGTCGTGAATTCGTAGCCAATGTTTCACACGAATTACGTACACCATTAACATCAATGAACAGCTATATCGAAGCACTCGAAGGAGGCGCTTGGCAAGATGAAAGCCTCGCACCACAATTCCTATCCGTAACACGTGAAGAAACAGAACGTATGATTCGACTCGTTAACGACCTACTTCAATTATCGAAAATGGACAACGAGTCAGATCAAATCACGAAAGAAATCATCGACTTTAACATGTTCATTAATAAAATCATTAATCGACATGAAATGGCAGCTAAAGATACTACATTCGTGCGTGAAATTCCACAACAAACCATCTTTGCGGAAATCGATCCAGATAAGATGACACAAGTATTCGACAACGTTATTACCAACGCAATGAAATATTCACGTGGCGATAAACGTGTCGAGTTTCATGTGAAACAAAATGCACTTTACAATAGAATGACCATTCGTATAAAAGATAATGGTATCGGAATTCCAATTAATAAAGTAGATAAAATCTTTGATAGATTCTACCGTGTTGACAAAGCACGTACACGTAAGATGGGTGGTACAGGACTAGGTCTAGCGATTTCTAAAGAAATTGTCGAAGCACATAATGGACGTATCTGGGCAAACAGCGTAGAAGGACAAGGAACGTCTATCTTCATCACACTTCCTTGCGAAATCATTGAAGACGGTGATTGGGATGAATAGTAAAGAGCATATCAAATCGATTATCCTAGGCTTACTTGTACTCATGAGTATCGTGTTGACATATATGGTCTGGAACTTTACGCCAGACCTCAATAATGTCGCTAGTTCAGAAAATAGTAAAAGTAATGAACCCAAACCACTCAGTAAACCAATGACAGCAAAAATGGATGGCACCATCACACCATTCCAAATCATCCACGCAAAGGATGATAAACCACAAGGAACAGTATCAACGGGCGATGCATTAGATAGCATCATCGAACCGTTGAAGAACCAAGAAGTCAAAACGGTTTCACACACTCATCGCGATCATAATCTCGTCATACCTGAATTAAGCAATGATTTCGTCGTGCTCGATTTCACATATGACTTACCATTAACAACATACTTAAGCCAAGTATTGAACATCGATGCCAAAGTGCCAAATCACTTCAACTTCAATCGATTACTCGTAGACCAAGACAACGACAATCACGTCGTGCTCTACGCGATTAGTAAAGACCGACACGAAGTCGTGAAACTTAAAACATCAGCACAAGGTAAAAACATTGATAGCGCCTTAAAAAGTATCAAATCAAACATGCAACCATATACAGAAATCATCACCAACAAAGATACAATCGACAAAGCAACACATGTATTCGCACCAAGCAAACCTAAAGGCTTAAAGTCATACCGCATGGTCTTCTCAACAATGAACGTCGAAAGAATGAACTCCATCCTCTTCGATGATTCAACTATCGTACGAAGCTCACAAAGCGGTGCAACAACTTACAACAACAATACCGGCGTCGCAAATTATGACGGTAAGAGTGAAATGTACCATTATAAGAACTTATCCGAAGACGCGAAAAGCTCAAGTAACATGGAAGAAACAATTCCAGGTACCTTTGAATTTATCAATGGTCATGGAGGCTTCCTTAACGAAGACTTCCGTCTATTCAACACAGATAATAAGAACGGTAAACTCACATATCAACGTTTCTTAAATGGTTATCCAACCTTCAATACGCAGAATTTAAACGAAATTCAAGTCACTTGGGGCAAGAAAGGTGTCTTCGATTACCAACGTTCATTACTTAAGAGTAGCGTTCAATTGAACAGTGAAGAATCTAAGAACCTACCTACAGCCGAATCCGTGCGTTCAGCACTTGCCAATGATAGTAATATTGACTTTGAAAAGGTAACCAACCTCGCAGTCGGCTATGAAATGGATGACAAACCAGATAAAGATGATATTGAAGTTCAACGCAACAGTGAATTCACACCACAATGGTACGTTGAATACGACGGCAATTGGTACGCCTATAAAGATGGGAGGCTAGAATAAATGAACTGGAAACGTACAAAGACGCTATTCATTTTCGTATTTATTCTTGTCAACATCTTGCTCGTCATGATTTACATCGATAAAGTCAATAAAGCACAGATTAACGACGCTGAGAGTAGTAATCATGTTAATTTTCAGCAAGAGGAAATTAAAGTGCCTGAAGACGTGCTGAATAAGAGCGTGAAAGACACTAAACTCGCACAAATCACAGCACGTTCTAAGGACTTCTCAAGCTATGCGAAAGACCACTCTAGCCTGAGCACCTCAGATTCAGACAAGACACTTGAAGGCGACATAGACAAGACAGTGAAAGTCAGCGACAAGAACCTTCAAGACATTAAAGATTTTATAGCGCGTAACGTTTATAACGGTAAAGAATATCAACTCAGTGACTTAAGTTCAGACAACATGACTTATGAACAAACATTCGAAGGCTACCCAATTATGAACAATAGTAAAGCGCGTTTAACCTTTAATTTAAATAATGGAAAGGCAACCAGCTATAAACAAACAGCCATGAATAACATCCATATGGCAGAAGGTTCAAACAGCTCGAAGAAACAAGTCATCAGCCCACGTAAAGCCGTCGAAGCACTCTACTACAATCGATATTTAAAACAACATGACCAAGTCATCGACGCACGCCTAGGCTACTACTCAGTCGTAAAAGAAACAAATGTACAACTACTACAACCAAACTGGGAAATCAAAGTCAAACACCAAGGCAAAGACAACATAGAAACCTACTACGTCGAAGCCACCGACCAAAACCCAAAAGTTATAAATTAAGGAAAAGGTGCTGAAGTGAGCGCTTAGGTCGAGAGCAATAACTAGCATCAAGCGAAAATTGTTCCTCAAATTTTAGCGCGATGCGTATTATTGTCGAACGACCTGCTCACTGAAGCCCGTCCATCATTCCAGCGATGTTTCTCGAACTACAACACACAAAACGACCACTCACCGAAGTAGAGTGGTCGTTTCTTTATGCAATTACGAAGCGGTCAGAAATTGATATTCTACGTCACTAACTATTCATAAACTGACAATTGGCACACACCTGCTAAAATTGGTATAGTATAATATAAAGGAATTTTAGAGAACGTTTCGTTTCGAGATTAAATAATTAGAATCAACACACCTCGAAATCTCAATTATGACTCACATTCACGTGCAATAAGTTAAAAAACACAACCCAGAACACTATCACAAATCGCAACAACACCTAAACGCACGTCATATCCACATCACACCCTAACAATTCTCAAACAAATAAAGATTGTACATATTAGAAAGGATGAAGCCGCTTGATACGTATGAGTGTATTAGCAAGTGGTAGTACAGGTAACGCCACTTACGTAGAAAGTGAGAAAGGTAGCCTGCTCGTAGACGTAGGTCTAACCGGCAAGAAAATGGAAGAGCTATTTAGCCAAATTGATAGAAATATCAAGGATCTTAACGGTATCTTAGTCACACATGAACATATCGATCACATCAAAGGGCTTGGTGTCCTCGCGCGTAAATATAATCTTCCAATATATGCGAATGAGAACACGTGGAAAGCCATTGAAAAGAAAGACAGTCGTATCCCCATGGATCAGAAGTTCATATTCAATCCATATGAAACGAAAACTATTGCAGGTTTTGATATCGAGTCTTTCAACGTTTCACATGACGCGATTGACCCACAATTCTATATCTTTAACAACAACTATAAGAAATTCACGATGCTGACAGACACAGGCTACGTGTCAGACCGTATGAAAGGCATGATTCGTGGCAGTGATGCATTCATGTTTGAAAGTAATCACGATGTCGATATGTTACGTATGTGCCGTTATCCTTGGAAGACGAAACAACGTATCCTCAGTGATATGGGACATGTGTCTAACGAAGATGCTGGTCTTGCAATGACAGACGTCATCACAGGTAACACGAAGCGCATTTACCTCTCTCATTTATCACAAGATAACAACATGAAAGACCTCGCTCGTATGAGTGTAGGCCAAGTGTTAAATGAACATGATATCGATACTGAGAAAGAAGTACTTCTTTGCGACACGGATAAAGCTCAAGCTACACCAATTTATACACTATAATTAAATAACAGTAAGACACCCGACCTACTTAAATATGAGATTTAAGTAGGTTCTTTTTTGAAAAATTCTGTGGAAAAGTAATGGAAATTTAAGAAAATAACACTCAAGTTGGTCTAAAAAGTAGATAATATGAGCCTTAATTGTAAAAATTGAGTTAAGACTACCTTAAAGTTATCCACTAAAATGTCCATAGTTATCCAGAGTTGTGTACAATACACACAGAAATACCCACAATATACACAGGGTTATCCACAAAATAACAGATTATTCCATAGAAAATGTGTATAAATCTCAAAAATAGTTAAGATTATATAAATATTATTGTTATAATAAGAGGGAATAGTGTGCACAAGTTAATAACTTGTGGATAAGTTGGATAAATCATACATATTTACATGGAGGATAAAATGAAAATTACAATCCTGTCAGTTGGAAAACTAAAAGAGAAATATTGGAAACAAGCCATAGCAGAATATGAAAAACGACTAGGAGCTTATACCAAAGTTGAAATAATAGAAGTTCCAGACGAAAAAGCACCTGAAAATATGAGCGACAAAGAAATAGAACAAGTTAAAGAAAAAGAAGGCCAACGACTACTAGCCAAAATTAAACCACAATCCACAGTCATTACATTAGAAATCCAAGGCAAAATGCTGTCCTCAGAAGAATTAGCTAAAGAATTGCAAACGCGCATGATCCAAGGTCAAAGCGACTTTGTATTCGTCATAGGAGGATCAAACGGCTTACATCAAGACGTCCTACAACGCAGCAACTACGCACTCTCATTCAGCAAAATGACCTTCCCACACCAAATGATTCGAGTGGTCTTAATCGAACAAATCTACCGCGCCTTCAAAATCATGCGTGGTGAAAGTTATCATAAATAATGCGGTGTTTTATAATTTAGAATTCATAGTAAAAGAGTGATCAAATTGGGAGCGAGAAAGGGTGGATTAAAAGCGAGATATTAATGGTACTCAAAAGAGCTAGTTTAAAAGATCAATATAAAATTTTTAATAATATTACATAACAAAATTTAAACTTTTTAAATTATAAAAATCAACACAACATACTGATAAACCAATTCTAACTCTAATGAGTAAATAAGAAACAATTTATCCTAAAATGCATACATTTATGACAGACTAAGAATTGAAAAATAACTAAAACTAATCAATTAAATTCTATCGCTAGTTTAATAATATTTAATTGATAGTAAAATTAGAAAGGACAAATTTATGGATTTAAATGAAATGAGAAATAATATGTTTGATAAGACTTTTAGTAAAAACGAAATAAAATTTAGTGATGACAAAGATAATATATTAGCTCTTAACTCACTTAGAATTGCCATTAAAGCTTATCTTAGTACATATCAATCAATGAGAGAGAATTTTGACAGATTTACTTTTAAAGAGAATCATAATAGAAATTATTTTGAAAATTATTCAGAAGTAATATTGCATTTTCAACATTTCTTTGAATTATTAATAAAGGATATATTAAAAACTAAAAACCGACTGTTAGCATTTAAATTATCGAACAATGATGAGTTTTTAATAAGTCTAATTGAAGGGTTACCAATAAAAGAAGAAAAATATATTAATTCTAATACTCTTGAATTTCGAAATTCATTAGAAAGATTAATTAAGTATATAGATTTAAAACAAGAATCTGGGTATGATTTTATAAAAGAAAATAAAAAAGTATTAATTTACTTAAGCGAACTAAGAAATTCTATATGGCATAAGGGAGAAAATATATTAACTTATATTGCATTAGATAATTTAATTGCAAAATATATACTACCATTAGCAGAAATATTCTTAGAAAATTTAAATTATTTAAGCAAATATGACTTAAGTCGTATAGTTGGACTAGGGAAAAGCCCTTTAAATCTAAATATAATCAAAGAAATAAAGCAAGAAATTCAAAATAAAAATCCAAAATATGATAGAATTGCGGTTTTAAAAGAACTAGGAAGAGCATCTTTACAAAGTCATTACGGCAAGGGATTTGGTATCATGATAGATTCTAAAGATGAAAGTGCTCATCAATTAGCTTTAGCAGAGTTACAAAATGATTTTAGTTCTACTAATGAAATTATTACATGTCCATCTTGTAATGCTAAATCTTTAGTTACTTATACTACAGAAGTAATAACTGATTATGAGGAAATTGAATATGAGGATATATTGACTGGACAAATAGTTTGTACAGATATTTATGATAGTTATGAAACTGTTGACAGAGTTAAATGTGTAAATTGTAGTTTTGAGTTACTTAATAAAGGAATTGAAAATTTAAAAGAATATGGATTTGAAGTTGAAGATTATTGGAAAGACATAGATTATTTTAAATAATTTAACAGATAAACCTAATCTAAATAATAAAATAGGTAAATTTTGAAAAGTGGAGGATTAAAATTGAGTGTATTAGGATTTGAAGAAGATTTATGGAAAGCTGCCGATAAATTAAGAGGGAGCATGGATGCTGCTGAATATAAAAATGTAGCATTAGGGTTGATTTTTTTAAAATATGTGTCAGATTCATTTGAAGAAAAGTATGAAGAATTGAAGCAAGATCCATATGCAGATGAAGAAGATCAAGATGAATATTTAGCGGAAAATATTTTCTGGGTTCCTAAAGAAGCAAGATGGCAATATATTAATGACAATGCGAAAAAACCTGAAATTGGACAAATTATTGATAAAGCTATGATTGCGATTGAAAATGAAAATAAATCATTGAAAGGTGTATTACCTAAAGAATATGCACGTCCTGCGTTAGATAAAGAAAAATTAGGTGATATTATTGACTTATTTACATTTAAAGTTGGCGACACAGAAAGTCGTAAACAAGATGTATTAGGTCGAGTATATGAATATTTTATTGCTAAATTTGCGAGTGCAGAAGGTAAAAATGCAGGAGAATTCTATACGCCATCATCAATTGTAAAATTACTAGTTGAGATGATTGAACCTTATAAAGGTCGTATTTACGATCCTTGTTGTGGTTCAGGTGGGATGTTTGTGCAAAGTGAACGCTTCGTTGAAAAACATCAAGGTCGCATAGACGATATTGCAATTTATGGTCAAGAATCTAATCCTACAACTTGGAAATTAGCCAAAATGAATTTAGCGATTCGTGGGATTGATAATGACTTAGGTGAAAGAAATGCTGATACATTCCATAATGATTTACATAAAGGATTGAAAGCAGATTACATATTAGCAAATCCCCCTTTTAATGCAAGTGATTGGGGCCAAGAGCGTTTGCTTGATGACTATCGTTGGCAATTTGGAGTACCTCCAAAAGGTAACGCTAACTATGCATGGATTGAGCATATGATTTCAAAATTAGCTCCTAACGGTACAGCAGGATTTGTATTAGCTAACGGATCAATGTCTACCAGTGGTAAAGACGAATTTGAAATTCGTAAAAATCTTATTGAACAAGACTTAGTGGAATGTATTGTTACTTTACCAGGTCAACTCTTTTATTCAACACAAATTCCAGTATGCCTTTGGTTCATTTGTAACAATAAAGGGCAAAATAGCAAAAAAGAACGAGAAAATGAAATCTTATTTATTGATGCCCGTGAAATCGGCCATATGATATCTAGAACCTTAAAAGAATTTTCAGAAGAAGATATTCAGAAAGTAGCACAAATTTATCATGCTTGGAGAGGAACAAACGATAAACCATATGAAGATATAGCAGGTTTTTGTAAAGTAGCTAGTTTAGAAGAAGTTAAGAATAATGAATACATTTTAACCCCTGGACGTTATGTTGGTTTAACTGAAATTGAAAAAGATGGAGAGCCATTCGAACAAAAAATGGAACGTATAACTTCTGAATTAAGCGAACAATTTGCAAAATCTAAAGAACTTGAAGACCAAATCCGTAAATCATTGGAGGGACTAGGTTATGGAGTTTAATAAATATAAATTGAAAGAACTTCTACAAGTTAATCCTAAAGTTACGCTTAAAAAAGGTTCTAAAGCTAAAAAAATAGCTATGGAAAATATAAAAGAATTTCAAAAAAAAATTGATAATTTCACAATTGAAGAATTTAAGAGTGGATCGAAATTTCAAAATGGTGATACCTTGTTAGCAAGAATCACACCCTGTTTAGAAAATGGAAAAACCGCTTATGTTGATATTTTAGAGGATAATGAAATAGCTTTTGGCTCTACTGAATTTTTTGTTTTAAGAGCCATTGATAATAAATTGAATTCGCAATTTTTATATTATTTATTTAGAACTAATAAAATCAGAGATATTATTATAAAATCTATGACTGGTACTTCTGGTAGGCAACGTGCACAAAAAGAATCAATTCTTGAATATGAATGTGAAATTCCTACTATACAATATCAAAGAAAGATAGCCACAATTCTGAAAAATTTAGATGATAAAATTGAAATCAATAAAAAATTAATAGCAAACCTTGATGAACTGTCACAAACACTATTTAAGCGTTGGTTTGTAGATTTTGAATTTCCAGATGAAAATGGTAATCCTTATAAATCTAGTGGTGGAGAAATGATTGATAGTGTAATAGGCGAAATACCTAAGGGATGGAAAATAAGTAAATTAGATAAAATTATAAATATCAAAAGTGGTAAACGACCTCGAAATAAAGTAAATATTGTGGACAATAAGAATAAGATACCCATTATCGGAGCAAGTAAAATTATGGGTTATACTTCAAACTATTTAGAATCAGAACCAATATTAGTAATGGGAAGAGTGGGTACACATGGCATTATTCAACGATTTAATAATAATGTCTGGCCTTCAGATAATACTTTTATTATTAAGTCTAAGTTCATGATTTATACTTATTTCATTTTAATAAATATCGATTATAAATCATTAAATAGAGGCTCTACACAGCCCCTATTATCACAAAAAGATATCAAAAATATAAATATTATTATACCTAAATCTGATAGTCTTATAGTCAAATATGAAGAAATTACTAATATATATTTTAAGGAAATTGATGTCATAAAGGACCAAATTAGTTATTTAATTGAATTACGAGATACACTTCTTCCTAAACTCATGTCCGGAGAACTAGAAATACCTGATGATGTTGAGGTGAATACTGATGAACTTTCAATTTAATGAAGATGATTTAGAACAAGTTGCACTAGAATGGCTACAATTACTAGGCTACGACTACAAAAAAGGAAATGAAATTAGTGCGAATAGTCAAGTGCCAGAACGTAAAAGTGATAAAGATGTTGTCCTTCATGAACGATTAGAAAAGGCATTAAAAAAAATTAATTCAGATATTCATCCTCGTTTTATCGAGAAAGCGATACATGAACTAACTTTAGAGAAGTCACCACACCTTTTAGAAAATAATCTTACCTTCCATGAAAATTTGATTAATGGTATTGAAATCGAAGATTATGACGACGAAGGACAATCGATTGTAGAAATCGTTAAAATCGTAGATTTTGAACATCCACGAAACAATGATTTTCTAGCTGTAAACCAATTAACTATAGTCAATGGAGATTATACAAAACGTCCCGATATTGTGCTTTTTGTGAATGGCTTGCCTGTCGTAGTTATTGAACTTAAAAATTCAACGAATGAAACGGTAGGTGTCGAAGATGGCTATCATCAATTAGAAACGTATAAAATGCGAATCCCACAATTATTTACATTTAATGAAGTACTCGTAACAAGTGATGGTATTAATACAAAGGCTGGTTCACTAACTGCGAACTATGATCGTTTTATGACTTGGCGCAGTAAAGATGGCCAAACTGAATCATCATCAAGTTTAGCTAGTTTAGATGTACTCATTCACGGTATGTTAAATCCTGAAACCTTACTTGATTTAATTCGTTATTTTGTATTATTCCAAGATGATGGTAAAGGACATCTCAGTAAAATATTAGCAGCTTATCATCAATATTATGCCGTTAATAAAGCGGTCGATAGAGCTTTATCAGCTTCATCTGGGCAAGGAGATGGTAAAGGGGGCGTAATTTGGCATACGCAAGGATCAGGTAAAAGTTTAACCATGGTCTTTTTCTCTGGGAAATTAATTCAAATGCTTAATAATCCTACGTTAGTAGTCGTAACAGATCGTAATGATTTAGATAATCAACTCTTTAGTACGTTTGCTAAATCAAAAGGACGATCAGGAAAAGGTTTATTAAGACAAACGCCGAAACAAGCAGAAACACGTAAAGAATTGAAATCTTTATTATCTGTAGAGTCAGGCGGTATCATCTTTACAACGATGCAAAAATTTGAACCTGAAGCAAATGAAACTACAATGGCAGCCGTAACTGAACGAAAAAATGTCATCGTAATGGCAGATGAGGCGCATCGTACACAATATGGTTTTAATGCGAAATATGATGAAAAAGGTGAAGGCATTAAATATGGTTATGCAAAATATTTAAGAGACGCTTTGCCAAATGCGACATTTGTAGGATTTACAGGTACACCAGTAGCTTCAACTGATAAAAATACGCAAATGGTATTTGGTAACTATATTGATGTTTATGATATGACACAAGCTGTAGCGGATGGAAGTACTGTTAAAATTTATTATGAAAGTCGTGTGATTCCATTAAATCTGCCTCAAAATTTAGACTTAGATGAATCTTACAATGAAATTACAGAAGATCAAGAAGATGATGTAAAGCAACGCTTAAAATCTAAATGGTCACGAATAGAAGCCCTTGCTGGTGCACAACCTCGTATTGAAGCATTAGCAAAAGATATTATCCAACATTTCGAAACACGTCAACAAGCTATGAAAGGTAAAGGGATGATTGTTACCATGAGTCGTCGTATTGCTGTTGATTTATACGATGAAATCATTCGTCTAAAACCGGAATGGCATTCAGATGATGATGATAAAGGGGTCATTAAAGTGGTAATGACAGGCTCATCTAGTGACCCTGCTTCTTTCCAAAGACATATTGGTCCCAAAAAACGTCGTAATTTGTTAGAAAAACGAATGAAAGATGTGAATGATGAATTACAACTTGTCATTGTTCGAGACATGTGGCTAACAGGATTTGATGTTCCTTCAATGCATACGATGTATATCGATAAGCCAATGAAAGGACATAATTTAATGCAAGCGATAGCCAGAGTCAATCGTGTGTTTAAAGATAAACCTGGCGGATTAATCGTTGATTATGTTGGTATCGCTGAAAGTTTAAAAGAAGCACTTAAAGAATATACTGAATCAGATCAAGCCCAAACAGCGATAGATACAGATAAAGCTGTTGAATTAATGTTGATGAAGTATGATGTTATTCAAGACATGTTATATAATCTTGATTATTCTAAATTTAATTCAGAGAAAAAGTCTGAACGTTATTATACGATTTCAGATACAATGGACTACGTAATTGGTTTAGGTGAAGAGGAACGTCAACGCTTTATTAAAACGGTAACGGAATTAAGTAAGGCATTTGCCCTTTGTGCTACAGAACCGACAGCTCAAGATTTGAATGATGAAATTGCCTTCTTCAAAGCAGTTAAAGCAGGACTTGTTAAGTTATTACAACCTCCTAAAGCAGGAAAAGTAAATAAAACACCTGCTGAAGTTGAAGCAGAGATCAATCAACTTGTTTCACAATCAGTGGTTACAGAAGATGTGATTGATGTTTATAAAACTTTAGGTCTTGAACAACCCGATTTATCAATTCTTTCAGATGATTTCTTAAAAGATGTAGAAGGATTGAAACAGAAAAATGTGGCAGTTGAACTTTTAAATCGATTACTTAAAGGACAAGTCAAATCATTGATGAAAACCAATGCGACTGTATCTAAACGTTTTTCTGAAATGTTAGGGAATTCGATTAACAAGTACAACAGTCGATCCATTGAAACATCTAAAGTGATTGAAGAACTCATTCAACTAGCTAAAGATATTAAAGAGGAGCAACAAAGAGGTAATGAATTAGGACTAAATTCAGAAGAGATTGCTTTTTACGACGCTTTAGCTTCACATGAAACAGCGAAAGAAGCTATGGGAGATAAAGAGCTTCGTGCTATTGCGCATGAGCTAACTAAAACAGTGAAAGAAAATATGGGTGTCGATTGGTCTAAACGTGGTAGTGCAAAAGCTAGAATGCGAGTATCTGTCAGACATTTACTTAAAAAATACGGTTATCCACCTGATTTACAAAAAATGGCTGTAGAACAGGTCGTAGAACAAGCAGAACTTATGGCTAGTAATCTATAAAAAACTAATAGAGCATCCTCCGCTTCATGGTAGAGGATGCTTTTTAATTTAGTTGCTATTAATATTGAATTTTTTTAAAATGACTTTTAACTTTTTTCTTTTAGTTATATCATTTGTTCTAACTAATGTTAAATGACTATACTTAATTAAATCTAAAGTTTTTATAGATATATTAAGATTATTCTTAGCCCATTTATACATATTATTTGTCATATTTTTATGAGACAGACCTTTTATATACATTTCTTCTTTAGGAGGATTGAATTTTTTTGTGTTAATCATTAAGGAATCTTTATTATAATTAACTGGATAATGTTGGTTGTTATTAATAATATCTTCAACTTTTAAATAAAATTTATCTAGATTATAGTTTGATGAAATGGAGTGTTTTAAGTTACAAGGAAGGTTAATCAAGTATTTAGATGAAAATTCGCCATCTACTATATTTAAATTAGTTAAATAGTAATCTTTATTATTATGGAGAATTAATTGAAAATTATAATTTTCATCATCCCAAGCATCAAAGTATATATTTATATTAACTTTGTTAAAGACCCCGCTATATTTAATCGCTGTAGTTTCTTTTTTATACCTTAGATTTTTATAATCATTTATTAATTTTTCAAATGTAGATTGGTTCATAAAATTACCTCCTCTTAAAATTTTGAATATTCACCTTACAATACATGATAACAAATAAATCATTAATAGAACTTTTTATCCTTTCGTCTGTTACTTAAAAATGCGACATTCGATATAAACTAATACATTTCTATTTTATTGAAATAACACTCAACTTTCTAACATAATCCTTATTATTTTAATTTTT
>NZ_PPRT01000019.1 GCF_002902725.1 Staphylococcus caprae | reverse complement strand
AGTCTATTCGATCTGACAAGGCGCAAAAATTTTTTCTTTGAGGCATACGCCAGTCGAAAAATTTTTTAGCTTATACCCTTGTCATCTCTCATGATGACTTGTTGCAGTGGCTTTGCAACACAGAAAAAATTAAATAAATAATAAAAAAGTAAAGGAGGTGATGTCCAACGAGATGTGGTGGTTGGTTGGGTATTGAAAGAGAAATTGAAGGAGGTGGTTTCTCGTGAAGAACTCCACGAAAAAGCTCCTAATAAGTATTATAAACTTATTAAGAGCTATCGTGACTTTAATTACAGAATTACTAAGATAATTCTGTAAGGAGGAGATTGGGCTCCTCCTTCAATTTAATTTTATTATATCATATAAAGGAGTATTTACAATGAAAGAAAAGATTATAACTCTATTAAAAGTGGTAAGTGTTTTATTAGCGTTATTCAATTTGGTATTAGAGTTTTCATTACTTAATGAACATGAAAATAATTAATATATTTTTGTAAAAGGTGTGTGGAGTATGACAAATACTAAGGAGTTTATTAATGATTATTTGCTAATAAGTAAAAACATAAGAAAATATAAGCTGAGAGAATTTGAAGAGACGTTGAACTTACGAGAAGGAGTTTTTGATTCTAACCTTAAATGTTCTTTGGCTTACACAACAATTGGAGAAGATGAACAAATTGAAGTTCAAGTCATCTTAGACCTTGAAAATATGAGATTGATTTGGGAAATGACATTTCAATTTGATGAGTATAAACAATGTAAAAAATTTCAAATGAAAGTTTTCGAAAATACAAAAGAAATCATTGATTTTACCTCACATCTTTGTTTTGATGAATTGATTAGTGTTACAAAAAGTAATGAATCAATCATAGACGAAATTCATGATTTTTATCGTAACCGTGGATATTACGGGGAAGAAGAAATTGATTTTGGAAAATCAGTAGGTCGTTAATTATGATTAATCAGTTTTGATATGTAGATAACAAAAGACTCAAAATATAATACGTATAAGACAAACTTTTTTGGCAAGTGGCTAATGAAATACATTAGCCACTTGTGCATTTTCTATAAGAAAATGCTAATGAAAATGAAGGGAAGTGAGGAATCACTTCCCTATTTATTTGGAATTTTATTATTTATTTTTTTGTGTTGCACGCTCACCCGCATCATCAAAGATGATGCTATTAACAAGTCTATTCGATCTGACAAGGCGCAAAAATTTTTTCTTTAAGGCATAAGCCAGTCGAAAAATTTTTTGGCTTATCTCCTTGTCATCTCTCATGACGACTTGTTGTTGTGGCTTTGCAACACAGAAAAAATAAATAAATAATAAAAAAAGGAGTTTTTGTTATGCATAATCCGATTATCTATTTTACAGATACGAATGACATTAATTTAGAAGAACTTGAAGAAAGTATCAATTTAGAAAATGCATTTCCAGACCCTCAACATCTAAGTACTATGATTGACTACGTTGATTACAATAATCAATCTCTTACAAAAGAAGAAATAGAAGATATTTTTATTAACTGTCTGCCGCACACACCGTTTAAAATTGATGAGTCATTTACTGACAATGAAGGACTTATCAAGATTGATGTCTCAAAAAAACGCCTTATAAATTTCTTAACTAGATTATCAAATTTACGAAGAAAAGTTGAAAAAGATAAACTCTATTTATTCGAAAACGCACAATTAGATATAATAAATAACATGAATGAAGCAATGATAAATAATTATAATCAAATAAAACTCATGGAGAAAGATGAAACATCTGGATTATTCATTAATGTTAATGAAGAAATAATGAGTGATTCATATACAATGAATTCATTTATTGAATCACTAAAGTGGCAACTAGATGTAAATGATAATAAATCATTTTTTGTTTTACTGACACATGCAGGTGACTATCATATATAAAAAAAGAGACTTTTAAGTCTCTTTTTTATTTTGAACACATCCTCAAAAAATTTTCCAGTCTGAAAAAAATTCTATCGCACTTTCAAAAAATAATTTCAAAGTCGAACCAAAATTACAAATTTATTTTCAAAGTTCGACGAAAAAATTCTGAACACGTCCTCAAAAAATTTTCCAGTCTGAAAAAAATTCTATCGCACACGGGTCAAAACACATTCAAACTATCGTTGATTACTTCTGATTTATGGTGTATAATGACACTATAATAAATTCAATCAAGAGCATAAGGGAAACGTGCACAAATTTGGTACGTTTCACGTACCAATATTTGCTATAAGAATTGATTTGACAGTGTCAAATGGGTTTCCAAAATGGTGTGCAAAAAAAGGGCTCTACGTACGCTAAACGTACCAAAAACGTACTCGAAACGCACCATGGAATTTAAAAACGTACGTAAAACGTACCAATATTTTGCGAGACGTACGTAAAACGTACCAATAAAAACGTACGGTTTTGGTACGCTTTTGGATTTTGATAAGTAAATAGCATCAGAATTTTTTGAAACTCTACAAAAAAATTTGAACATGTCCTCAAAAAAATTTCCAAGTCCGAAAAAAATTTTATCGCACTTTCAAAAAATTATTTCAGAAGTCGAAACAGAATTACAAATTTATTTTCAGAGTGCGATGAAAAGAATTTTAAAGAGTCACCAAAATATTTTTGACATTCATAAATTAAGGAGAATAAAAAATGAGAAGAACTATTAATAATCTTCCTGAAAATTTAGATATGTTAATAAAAAAAGAAGCTAAAAAAAATGGATGTACTGTAAATAGTCTTTATTTAGAAATTATTCAAAATCATTGTTACCAATATTTGGATAAAGAATTCTCTTTTAATCCATATTCAGGGATGAATCAAATTTTATTGAAGATCTTAAATAATCAAATAGAGATTTTAGAATTACTAAAACAACAGCAAGATTTTATATCTATATTTGAATCATTACAGGAGGAATAATTATGAAAAGTTATCGCAAATCTTTTTTTTCAAATGACTTATACAATGAAAAAATAGCAAGTATTAAATCAGAGAAAAATATTTCCACCACTACTGATTGTTTTAAATTTTTAATTGATTTCTATATTAAAGAGAGAAATAAAAAAAGGGATGTGGATAATAATAATGAAAAAAATATCACTGATGAAAAACTTTTGGAAGAATTACAGTATATTAAACGAAAATTAAATGGTATAGATTTCAATACTTTAATAGAGTTACACATGTTATCTGATATTTCAGATTCAGATCAAGTCATGGAAAGATACATGGTTCCTTTAGGACAATCTGTAAATAAACATTACGAAAGAGCTAGAGAAAATGCAAGACATTATCTAGCAAATCGAAGAGAATTGTAGTGGTGATATAAATGAGTCAAAAACAACTGCCTGCAATTATTTTAACAAGTAATTATAGAGTAGGAAGTTCTAAAGGTAAAAGCTACAAAAAATTTGTTGATTATATTAGTACAGATAAAGATAGTAATGAATATAAAGAACAAGATACTAAAAAAGAATATCTATCTCAAAATTATTTGGACTATATATCTATAAACAAATTAAAAAGCGATTCTGATTATAACAAAGAAAATGCTATAAAAAGAACGACATCAAGTTTTAATGAAGATGAATTTATAGGTAAAGAACAAATGAATCAGCTTAAAGAAAAATTTAAAAAAGCTGACGAAAAAAATCATGTCATGTATCAAGATATTATCTCCTTTGATAATCAGTTTCTTATCGATAATCAATTATATAACGAAGACCTCGATAAGTTGGATGAGTCTAAAGTAAAAAATGCTACAAGAAAAATGATGAGAAAAATGATTGAAGATAATAACATGGATAAAGAAAATACATTTTGGTGTGCAAACATCCATTATGATACAGACAATATTCATATTCATATCGCAAGCTCTGAAGAAGAAAATACAAGAGAAGTTATTCAAAGTGGAAAGTATGAAGGTCAGTTCAAAGGTAAGAGAAGGAAAAAAACTATTAATAATATGAAAAGTACCTTTGCTAATTCTATCTATAAAGATATTAATTTAATGAAAGAAATCGATCAGGTGAAAAAAGAAATCAAAGAAAAAGCGAAAGAAAGAACTAAAACTTCCAAACTTGATATTCACTCTTTAAAGAATTTAATACAACAAAAGAGAGATTATAAAGACTTGGTTGAAAAATTACCGCCTACTAATCAATCATGGGCATATAACTCTGAAAAGATTAAACCCATTCAAAAAGATATTGATCAATATATAGAAAAGTATGTTGCACCTTATTATAAAGAAAGTGAAGATAAACTAGAAGAACTTTTGGATAAGCAAACAAAAAACTATAAAAGATTATATGGAGAGAATTCAAACTACGAAGACTATAAAGAAAATAAAAAAGAACGTATAAAAAGTGATATAGGTAATGCCTTTTTAAAAGAACTGAAAAATATTGAAAAAGATAAGCAATATGATAATTTTAATAAAGAGAAGAAAAAGACATATTCTCAAATAAAAAGTAAGAATCAAATGAAACAAGCAATGGGTATTTTCAAGAAAAGTGCATATAAGTTATCTAAAAGAACAGCTCGTAAAAGAGATGACTATATTCATGAACTTGAACACCAAAAGCTAGAAAGAAATATTCAAAAAGATTTACAAGAACAGGAAAATCAAATGGACATGTAAAAAATAATAATAAAAAGGTGTGTGAAGTTAAATGACCATTTTAGTTCTGGCTGAAAAGCCTAATCAAGGCAAAAAGTATGCTGAAGCATTAGAAGTTAACGATACAAAAGAAACATATATTGAAGGATATAGTCCTGTATTACAAGATAAAACGATTGTCACATGGGCTAAAGGACATTTAGTGGCTTTATGTGATTTCAAAGAATATGACAGTAAATATGAAAAATGGAATCTTCAAGACTATCCATTTATCCCCTCAAAAATGAAACGAAAAATACTCCCTTATACGTCTCGACAATTCTATGCAATAAAGGAATTAATTGAGACGAACCTCAATAATATGAATGATTCAATAATCATTGCAACTGATCCTGAAAGAGAAGGAGAAAATATTGCTTATAGTATATTGAATTTCATTCCTCATGTTAAAAACAACAATCTCACAATTCAACGTTTGTGGGCTAATACCCAGGAACCTCAAGAATTAAAAAAATATTTCAAAAACCTAAAATCAAGCGGAGAAACATACCCTCTTTTCTTAGAGGCAGACGCACGCTCAATTGCGGACAATTTAATTGGGTTCAATTTTACAGTGCAACTTACGCTTTTATTACGAAAGAAAAATATTGATGGATTGTACACAGTAGGACGTGTTCAAACCCCAACATTGTTCATGGTTTATGAAAGAGAAAAAGCCATTCAAAGTTTCAAAAAAGAGAAGTATTATACGTTAACTGCTTATGATGAGATTAATAAAGTATCATTTTCTGATAAATCCAAGCGTAAATTTACTTCTAAAGAAGAAGCAATTCTATTTTTAGAACAACACTCTATTCAAACAAACGAACCACAACCGGGCATTATTGAGGATATAAGCTCTGAAGTAAAGTATAAATCTGCACCTTCTTTATTAAAACTAGGAGGTATCCAAAAGTTAGCTAACCGTAAATGGGGTTATAGTCTAAAACGTACACTAGCAATTGTTCAGTCATTGTACGATAAAGGTTATGTTTCTTATCCTAGAACAGATTGCACATATATAACGCATGCTGAATTTGAGTATCTTAATGAAGATTTAAGCGAATATCAAAAAATACTTGATATGGATTTTAATCCTGTCCATCGCGAACCCAGAAATAAGTATGTTAATGATGAAAAAGTATTAGAACACTATGCAATTATTGTTACGAAACTACGACCAACCCCACAAACATTTAGTGAATTTTCTATTGAGCAACAAAATATATATAGAGCTATTTTAGAACATTCTTTAGCAATGTTTGCAGACGACTATAAGTATAATCAGACATATGTGAACTTAAAAGTTAATGATTTGTTATTTACTACTAGTGGACAAACGATTATTGAAAACGGTTGGAAAGACGTTATTTCAGACAATCAAAAAGAAAATCAAGTTTTACCACAATATGAAGTTAATTCAATATTTAATGAAGAAAATCCTTTGTATATCTATATTAATGAAAAAGAAACACAACCGCCAAAGCGTCTAACAGAGGCTTCTCTAGGTGGTGAAGGTGGTTTGATGGAAAAGTGTGGAAAGATGGTCGATGACGAAAATAAAAAAGAACACTTATCAGATGGTATAGGAACACCCGCAACACGAAGTCAGATTGTCTCCTCTCTCATTGAAAAAGACTATATAAGTGTAAATAAAAATAAACTGTATATGACAGATAAAGGTAATATTTTATGTAAAGCATTGGACAACACAGCAATCTCTAGTGTTGAAATGACAGCAGATTGGGAAAGCTATCTGAAATCAATATCTGAGAAAGAAGGTACAAGAGAAGAATTTGTTGAAAAAACAAAGAATTTCATTTTGCGTTTTTCCGAAGAGTTACCTAGTTACATAAATAATAATATATCTAGCGAAGACCTCAAGAAGGTAAATCACGATTTAGGTACCTGCCCAGTGTGTGGCACACATCAAATCGTTAAGAGAAAAATGAAAAACGGTAAAACATTTTATCCATGTCAATCGCACTCATGTGACTTCGTCATATGGGGAGAGATTGCAAAACGAAAAATATCGGAACAAGAGGTTAAAGAATTGATCACAAATAAAAAGACATCGTTACTTAAAGGTTTTAAGTCTAAGAAGGGCAAATCTTTTGACGCATTTTTAAAAGTAGAGGAAGACAAAGTTGCCTTTGAATTCCCTAACAATAATCAAAAGAAAGGCAGTGACAAAAATTGAATGTAAGCCTTCCTAATTGGAAATGGATAGAACAAATACGACAAGCACCGTCAAAGCCATTAAAGCTTTGGAAAAAAATATTACTGTCATTGGGCGTCTTGCTTCTTATGTTTATTGCACAAATTATTACTGGATTCATAGCTGATAAAATAGGATTATACCATCCAACCGATTTTAAAGATCGATCGGAATCTTATCTTAATAATCCTATAACTTTAATCATTGGAGTGTTGTTTGCACCGATAATTGAAGAACTGATATTTAGAAAATTATTTTTCCAATTTTTTGTTAAAAAATACCATCATCCAGTTATTATCGCGAGTGTCAGCTCATTACTATTTGGTTTAGCGCATTCAGGGTTCATCATCCCTTACATTATTAGTGGTTTATTACTTTGCTTTTTAACTTATAAAACGCAAAGAATAATATACTCAATGTTAGTACACTTACTATTTAATAGTTCACTTATTTTTATTGCTGTAAGTATGGGGGTGAGTTAGGTGTCAATGTTAGATGAACAAAGACGATATCGTCAAAATAAATGGATGCGTCGAATATCGGTAACAGTAATAACACTTACTTTTATTGTTGGAATTTTATTTATATTTAGTAATCCGATATTTGAACATGTTATTTCCCCTCTTATTAGTCATCATGTTAATAAGGAGGTGGCTGAAATACCTAATGATAAGATTCAAAAAAACAATAAAAAACTAGACAAATTGTTAGAAAATAATGGAAATTACGATAGTAAAAACAAAGGTTATATGGATAATTTCACAAATAAATCGACAGTAGATAATAATAGTAGTGGTAGTAATCAATATACAGGAGAAGAAATAAAAAAAGCACTTAATGATGGAAGTATTCCACTTAAAGATGATCCAGGTGTTGTTTATGATTACTCAAATGTTCGGCCAATTAAAGCTTCAGACATGCGTAAAGCCCACTTAAATAAAAATTATCTGAGAGGACGCATAGCGATTCCAAAAGTTGGTTTGAATCTACCTATACTAGAGGGAGTATCAGATCAAAATTTATGGGTTGGTGCAGGTACTATGAAACCCAATCAAAGGATGGGTGAAGGTAATTATGCTTTAGCTGGTCATTATGTAGAGGCACCTAATTTATTATTTTCTCCTCTTCATCGAGTTCAAATTGGGTATTATATCTATACCTTTGATGGAAAATATATCTATCAATATAAAACGACACAAAGAAAAGTTCTAAGTGTTCATGATGGTGAAGTCGTTGAAAATAGTCAGGGCAGTAAAATTATTACTTTAATCACCTGTCAGGATTTACAAGCAAGACAGCGTTTGATGATTAGAGGAGAACTTGTTGATAAAATGAAGATAGGAACAGCGCCACAAGATATTAAAAAAAACTTTGAGTAAAAAGGATGATAAAAATGAGAAACTCTAATTTTGAAAGTGATCTAGATCCTATTTTAACTGATGAAAATGAGGTTGAGCTTAAATACTTGTACGAACTCATTCATAAAGACTTAGAAAAGAACATATTAATCTTTGAAAGACTCATTGATGATAATAATGAAGAGTATTTAGTATCAGATTTTACAGAAGAAATGAAATACGATATTGCAGAGTTAGAGCTTGGTGAATCATACATTATTAGTAAAGGACTCATGGAAAACCCAAGAAAACCAACAATTGATTATGCAAGCATACTAGAAAGAAAATAATACGCAAGGTATCTATGATGAACTGAAAAGGAGGATTTCTTTTGAATTATACCCCATCTCCCAGCGAACTTCGTAAATGGTATGAAAAAGAATTGTACGCTGATATAGAATATGTAAGCAAAGTCGCAAAGCGTAATAATGAAGACTATGAGACTGTCATGCATAGATACCAAAAAGCTATTATAGAATATATAGCAATGGAAACATACTTCAATCAATATCCTCAATCTGAATACATGAATAAGCATGACGAACTAAAAAAGATACAGGTTATGATTGCTGAAGTTGTTGGTGTTGATTGGGACTAGTATATTCTTAGAGTTGGATTGAATCTAATATGAAAAGTATTGAAAGGTGTGGAATATATGAAAAATGAAATTACTGATTTAATGGTGAAACGTGTAAAAGAATTTCAAAAAGATCCTCAGAAAGTAAAAGAATATTTAGATTTTGTAGCAAAAAGCCCTAATTATTCATATCGAAATCTAATACTGATACAAGCTCAGTATCCGTCAGCGCAATATGTAGGTTCATACCAACATTTCAAAAATAAAGGTTTCCATGTGAATCGAGGAGAAAAAGGTATTAAAATCTTGGCTCCAAAATTCAAAGAATATGTAGATGTAGATGGCAAATTAGAGCCATTACACGCTGTGGATCAAGATACCAAAAATAAAGTGAAAATGAAGGAATTAGAGGTTACTCGCAAATTCAATGGTTATAAACCTTCCACGGTTTTCGATGTCACTCAAACAAATGCAAAGGCTGATGAAATACCAGAATACTATCCTAATAGAAGAGAAAAGCTTTATACTTCTTCTCCTCAAGCGACAGAATCTATTTATCAATCATTAAAACAAATCGCAATAGATAATAATATTGAAGTTATAGATAACTATACAGGACATACTTTTTCAAATAAAGATATAGGCGGCGCTGAAAAAGGTGTTAGCGCCAAAACAAAGAATAATGATCATATTATTGGTCTAAGGCAGGGTCTAGACCCTGTAGAAAGAAACCATACTTTCATACATGAACTCACACATTCTCTTTATCATCATGATGATTCTAGGTCATTAAATTTGGAAGAAAAAGAAACGGAAGCAGAAATGGTCGCATACGTCGTTAGCCAACACTATGGTATAGAACCAAGTGAAAACTCTATTAAGTACATTGCTGAATACTCTAATAATATGAGAGATATCAAAGATACAGCAGATGCTCTTAGACATGTGACAAAATCCTCAAAAAACTTCATTAATGATATTAACAAAAATATAGACTATGAAAAACTACAAGAAATACAAAATGAGATCGATCATTCGGTTCTTGAAAACCCAGAAACACATCGTACTACTGAGGAAAGCAAGAATAAAACAGAAATTTCAAGTGTGTCTCATAATTCAAGAAAGTCAGAATATGTATCCATATCTAAAGAAAAAAGAGATATTGCTAAAAATAAAAGTATCATCGATGTGCTTAACCAAAATGGACATGATATTGTACATGATCGCGGTAATTATTATAAGGATAAAACAAATCCTCATATCTATGTTAATCAAAAGAAGAATATTTATTATGATAAAGAGAAAAAACGTGGTGGAGATCCTATTCGATGCCTCGTTAATATCGGAATGACATATTCAGAATCAGTGAATCAATTAAATAGCGATCAATATAAAGATAAGACCCAATTATTAGATCAACAAAAATCCACTTCAAAAGATAACAGTAAAGACAGTAATAATATGAAAGATAAGATCAAAGTTGCTGAAGAAAAGTCAATTTTAGAGGTTGCTACTTTAGCTGGACAAAGCTTCAAACGAGCTGGACGTTTTTACCAAGGAATAGAACACGATTCACTCATGTTAAAACCCGATGATAACGCCTTTTTCTGGAATTCACATAGAGGAGACAAAAATTGGAGTGGCAGCCCAATACAGTTCATTCAGAATCCTGAATTAGCCGGGGATCTCTATAAGGACAACTTCAAAGATGCTGTAGAATTACTTAATTCTCAAGATATAGGTAATTACAATAAAGATTTAGTAACAGGCAAAAAGGCTCCTTCATTCTCTTATAATGAGGATAATTATGTAAAAAGAATCGACGCTTTTAAGTCTTATGATTATTTGACTAGTACACGAAAAATAGATGATGGATTAGTTACTGACTTAACAAACCAAGGATTAATTAAACAAGATAAATATAATAACGTCGTCTTTTTGTGGAAAGACCATGAGGATAAGGTTGTTGGTCAAGACTTAAGAGGCACTGGGGAAAAACCATTCAAAAAAATAGATACTGACCAAGGACATTTCGGATTTAACTTTAAGCCTGGCAACGTTGAACCTAATAACTTACTTATATTTGAAGCACCTATTGACGCAATGAGTTACGCTAGCTTGCACCCTAATGAAAATAATGCCTATGCATCAATGTCCGGACTGAAAGAAACTAATGCTTATGCGCATGTTAATCACTTCGTGAAAAAATATCAGAAAGAACCTGAGAACGTCATTTTGTGTGTTGATAATGACGAACCTGGTCAAGCATTTGCAGAACAAATGACAGAAAAAGTTAAATACAAATATCCGAGTGATAATGATATTACTTTCAAAACACATCTTCCAGATGAGGGTAAAGACTGGAACGATTTCCTTAAAAGCGTGGAAGAAAATAAGACTAAAGAACAAAACGATACATTAGACAAAGAGAAGTTTGATTCAAAAAATATAGACGATATAGGTCTAACAAACAATAAAAAGAAGAAAAGATTTGTTCAAAATACCATTATTACAAACACATTAGACAACGAGTTTGAGATGTAATACGTGTAATACCGTTCTCGATGCAACACAAGGCTTCTCTCAGCGCACTAAATATTAAAAAGAAAGGATGTTTAGATGAATTTACTGGTCAACGTGCTCTTATTTGTAATAATAGCAATTCTAATTATCGTATATCTGTTCTTCAAGTATAAATATAAATTTACCAAAGCTGATGATATCAAATATGTTAATAAATCCCTAAATCCTAAGTTTTTGTTTACAGAAAAACGTAATACATCACACTATACGTTAGACATTTTCCCTAATCAAAAAAATACAGAATATGTATTCAAAATTAAAGTCTATGATAAAAAAATGGAAAAAGAATTAAAAAAAGAAGTATATACTATTAATCCATCAGAAGAATTCTTCATCATTAGTTGTATTGATTGGGTGTTCATGGAGGATAAAGCGTATTATTTAGAAGGCAATTACAAAGGACATGCACTTCATAATGGTAAGAAATTTAGTTACGAATATCTTGATAGAAGAACAGCTCAATCTCATTAGAAGAATGAGAGACTAAGAGATGTTAATATACGTGTAAATGTAATGAAAGAAATTTTACAAATCGTACAAATTGATGTATATTTAAGATGAAAAAAGGCACAAGTGCTGCTAACACTCGTGCCCTGTGAGCCCGTTCGAAAGACGGTAGCTTGAGTTAAATTTTCACGAAATAACCATTAACCCGCTAAAGTTGGATGGTTATTTTTTTTGGTCGTTTCTAATTAATACTAAACCGATGATTGTTAATACAATCATCAGCATTTCATAATCAGACAATGCTATTCCTTTCTTGGAGTAGAAACCAAAATCATAGGCATCACCCCATTTTCATGAGATTAGCCACCATCGTTCCAACTTGCTCAAGCATTATTATATCACATACCTTTTGTTCTATTACAAGATACTTAATATGATTGTAAAATGACTGTGATGCTACTTTCTTTAGAGAGGCGTACAATGAAAATATACAATGTATAGAAGGTGTGTGACGTCTAATGCAACTAGTAAAATTGCCAAAAGACATCGCCATCCCAGATAACCTAACAACAATGGAGTATCATGAACTCTTAGCATATTTTCGTTTCAAGTCTGAGGCAAATCCAAGTAAAGTCGAATACAAACATGCTTACAAAGATGTGTGTGCCATTCTCAAAAAGTAACACATAACAAAAAACCGTTAGTAAAAACTAACGGTTTTTTTGTGGCAAAATGTCCTTTTTACTGTTCCAAAATCTACCCTTTACTGTAAACTACTCAATCCTTAGCTATACCTAAGGGTTTAACGCTTGAAGTGTGAGCTTCTCGGAAACAAAGTATACTTGATCATCTATTTCATATGTTTTTGTATGAATGATCTTACATTATTTGTAAATTTAAAACCACCAGCTAATTCATTTCCACTAGTTCCATTTAAGTTCCATCCATAAGCAGATATTCCCATAACTCTATTATCTTTTGTTAATATAGGTGATCCTGATCCACCAGAACGGAAAATTTGTTTAGTCATCATTTCTTTCCCATTTGTTGTTGTTCTTAGGAAACGGCCTTTAGCTTCCCATAGTTTTGTATTATCATTTGTTGAACCATGAAGCTTATATTTGTCATATCCAGGAGCCTTGAATTGATCACCTGTATGAAGGTTGTTAATAGTTTTAGAACTTGCAAGTTTTAAAGGTTTCACATATTTACTCATATTTTGATTTGTATGTACTACCACAGCATCTGCACCAGGAACTTTTTGTATTGATGATGCATTGAAAGTATATTTATGATGTGAACCATTGCGTTCTGTAACCATTCTTACATCTTGGCTGCGAGCAATCTTACCATTCGCATTTTGAACGACATGTAAATTTGTAATGAACGTATGTGCATCGATAATGAATCCAGTGCCCATACTATCCTTACCTTGACCTTTCCAACCATCGTAATTAGATACACGACCGATAGCTGAATATCCTGCCTTTTTAGGATTTTGAATATGTTTCATATGAATAGTTCCAGCGTTAGGTTTTAGACTCATCGATTGATTGTAGTTTGTACTACTTAAGCCATTATATGGGTAGGAAGCAACTTCTGCATGTGCTTTTCCATTCCCTAAAAAAATAGTAGAACCTAATAACAAAGCTCCTGCAAGACCTGTTAATTTACTCACTTTCTTCATTACAACATACCTCCACTTGATTAATTTTGTTTAGATTGACGGCGCTTCATTCCAAAGATTACTGCTGTTGCACCTAGAGCTAACGATATAATGGATAAAATAATACCTTGGTGAGTTGTAGATACACCTGATTCTGGTAATTTATCTTTATCATATTGACTATAACGATTTTGTACTTTAGTTGGTACTGTATTTAGATTTTTATTGTTTTTAACTGTTGGCGTATAGTTTTGAGTTGCTCCTGTGTTGTGATTAATCATTGGTTTACTTTCTTCTTTTGAACTTGTGTCATTTTGATCGATATTATTATTTGTTGTTCCATAATGATGTGGTGCCTTTGGTGTAATATCATGAATTCCATTATTAACGTTCTGTGATTGAGATGGAGCAATCTCATTTCCTTGTCCATCATGGTTATAACCATTGTCTACCTCATTTTGTTCTGAGTGTTGTGGTGCAATAGGTTCTTTATTGTCATGATGATTATAGCCATTATCTATATTTGTTTGTTGTTGAGCATTATTTGTTGTTCCATCTTGTTGTGATTGAGATGGTGCTGCTTGTTGATTATGATTTTGAACATCATCTTGTGAACCAGAATCTACTTGTCCTTGGCCTTTCGAAGGACTTTGTTGATGCCCTTGTGTAGATGGTTTATCTTGTGGATTAGAATGCGATGGTGAATGTTGTTCAGGTTTACTAGGTGTTGTTTCCCCTCCTTGATGCGTACCTTGTCCAGAAGGATTTTGTGGTTGAGAAGCTTGAGCACCTTGTTCTAAAACAGTGACTTTTCGATTTGTTTCAGTATTATTATCATCTGTATCCCAAACACCATACTTCACGTGATATGTACCTGGTTGTGTCGTCGTGAAATAAGGTGGTTCATAGTATACTTCTTTACTTAAGTCGCCATCTTCTTTATCTGTTGCCTTTACGTTCTCATAAGGATCCCATTTTTTCCCATATTGAACTTGTTGAGATGGTGCTGTAATCGTTGGTTTTGCTCCTGTATCTGCATGTGCGTCGTATCCTTGACCTAATGTAATTGTGCTTAAACCAATAACTGTTGCTGTTGATAAAACTTTAAGTGGTAACTTTTTCATATTCTTTTCTCCTTTACTTTGTATTATCTATATGAACGAATGAAGTACATTTGACCTGATCTCAAGTCATAATTGTGAATGACTTTGTGTGCCACTTCAGTTTTACTAGCACCTCCGTGGTTCCAGTTTTGATCCAGACTTTCAAATTGATTCCAATTCCCATCAACATTGCCATTTGTCACAATAGCGACATGTCCCATGCCATTTCCATATTGATCTCCAAAGACAACTAAGTCCCCGGGATATGCTTTGAAAGATGCTGTGTTACGATGAACACTGGCTTCTCCACTAAAGTTATTTTGGAATGGAATATCTTTAGCATAACTACCGTTCAATCCATGCCCATATAAGTGATACCAATAGACATTAGCAAGATCGAAACATTGAAAACCTGCATAGGCATCAAAATCCCAGCCTTGACCCATCAGTACATCATTAATATAATCAATGTTTTCTTGTGTAGCTAAATACATATTGATTTTAGGAGTAGATTTTTCCTTAGCATCTTTACTTATTGTCGTATGATTATCAGCAATATTTTGTACTTTATCATGTTTAGAGTGCATTGTTTGTGCACTCACATGTGGCGACAAACTAGTAGCGACTGTAATCCCTAAGGTTAACGTAGCAATCCATTTCTTCAAAACTTTAATTCTCCTTTGTGATATTTTAAGTCCATTTCTTCAACTTCACGTAAGACGCGTATTTTATTGATATTTCCTACCAATTCTTTAATACAAAATTGAACATCTTTATACTGTTCTCCCTCATACCCCATAATTTCACTTAAACTGCTATTGTATTGCACCATGATTCGAAGCAAAGCATCTCGCCGTTCCAAATCTTCGTTAAAGTAAGCGAGTTCTGGATCTCTTAATTCTTCAGTATTCAAAACTAAGCTTCTATGATCATGTGCAATCTCTGAATCAAGCATCATCCAATCACCCCTATTTATTTAATATATATAACGGCACTATAGACGTGCCGTTATACTCAATACTTACGACTGACGTCGTTTATAAATATATGTTGATAAACCAGCGACACCGATGAGAATTGAACCAATAATAATACCTGCGATAGATTTTTCAGTACCTGTCATTGGTAAGTCTTTTTTCGGTTCTTCTTTCTTAGGCTTTTCTGCTTTTTGTGGTGGTGTCGGTTTTTGTGGCTGAGGTGCTGGTTGCTTAGGTTCTGGTTTTTTAGGATCTTCTTTTTTAGGTGGTACTGCTGCTTCTGGTTTTTTAGGTTTAGGAATTTCTGTATCTACTTTATTAGAATTTTCAGTCTTACCATCGTAATCAATTTGAGAAATGTTTGGAATTACATATTTATCGCCTTTAGCAAAGTTTTTATAATCGACATTGTCTTTGAATTTAGAGTTTAATAAAACTTTTACCTTCTTGCCTTTAAGGATTGATGTGTCTTTAGGTGTCCACACAAAGCTTTCTTTTTTATTATCTACTTTCAAATCACCAAGCTTTGTAATGTCCATATCTCCTTTATTAGATGTTTGACCTTCTGTTGCCTTTTCGTCTTTGTCTCCCCTGTTTTTATCATCTTCTTTTACTTGGCTGTCAGCGTTACGATTTGAGCGTTCACCTTCTGATTTAGAAGATGTTTTTTCAGTCTTTCTATTGTCTGATGCTTTTGTTTCTTTGTCTGAAGTTTTTTGCGTGTTGTCATTTTGATTATCAGCTCCTGGCAATAGCTTAATTTGACCTTTATCTTCAACTTTTAGTTTGACAGTCTTCTCAATGTCTTTACCTTTAATATTTACTTCGTATGTTCCTGGCTTAACATGATGTTTACTGTCATATTTAATATTATCATCCACTTGTAAATCTTTATTTAAGCTATCATTATCTTTATCTTTAATTTTGAGTAAGGAACTTAAATCAATTTTTCCATCTTTATCTTTTTTAGCTTTTTCAATATTGTCAGATGAAAGATCTATGTTAATACCATCTGCTTTAGCCTTGTTGTTTTCATTTTTATCGTCTTTAGACTGATCTTGTTTATCGTCGTTAGCATCTGGCTGAATTTGATCTTGTTTCGTATGTGCATCTTTTAATGCTTTTTGAATATCTGAAAGTTCCTTCTTAGACAATTCATCTTTTTGGGATTTTGGTAAATATACTTTAACGCCTTTTAAATCTTCAACGTCTTCTAAATCGTCTTTGAGTGATACTTTTTTATAATTTTTATCATTGCCTAATGTGTAATCGAGTTGATAATTAATATCTTTGCCTTTATCAGATTTATTGTGTTCTTTAAGTTGGTTATCTTCTAAAATATGTTTTTTAATATCGCTTTTAACTTTCTTCTTCACAAATACTGGCACTTTATTTGTTGGAAGTGTCTTTCCATCTAATTCAAGATATCCTGTGTTTGGTATTTCAAAAGTATTATTATCTTTTTTCCATTTCTTTAAGTCTGCTTCACTGCTTACTTGTGATGCTACAGTGACTTTTAGCTTTTTAGATGAGAAATCTGACGGCTTTTTAGGTGTCCATCTGAATGATTGATTTTTTTCATCTACTTTAAGGTCACCCTCTTTAGTTACATCTTTACCTTTGTCATCCGTTACTTTGATTTTATCTTTTTGGATTCGTAACTCATTTGGTAAGTCGTCTCCTAAAGTAAATGTATGGTAATCATTTTCATATTTCCCATTAAACTCATCTTTAGGGTTTTCATTATTCGTCGCTTTAGATGTATTTTGTTCATCTTTTGTTTTCTTAGAGTCTTGATTATCTTTAATTACTGGTAGTTGGTAATCTAGTGTATAGTTATAATCTTTATCGTAACCTACATCTTTTTTACTTACTGATTTTTTCGTTGTTGGAGTGATACTCATATCTTGAAGATTGTATTGCACTTTTGGTGGTGTAGGTTTTTTAGGCTCTTTTTTCAATTTTGGGTACTCAGCAATACTCGTATTAACGTGCATTCCAAAGTCCCCATTTGCGACTAACGTTGAGCCTTTAACACCAGTATTACTTACTGAGTGACTGATGACATTATCGTATTTAGCAAAAATAGCTGTTCCGTCTGGTACTGATGATGTTCCATTTAATAAATTTGAGCCTTTGTCTTTACCCCAAGTTTTCCCAAGAGGTTTGGCACTTGTTACTTTTTTAACTTTATCGCTATCTACTTTTAATCCGCCACCTAAGGCCACAATAGCGTAGTTGTTGTCTTCCATTGTAAGGGCTTGACCACCATCAATATCGAATGTAGCACCTGTCCATAAGTATTTATCTTTACCGTCTCCGACTTTGTAATTCGCTGTAATTTTGTCTTTCGGCGGTGTATGTGATAAATCATGTGTACCATCGTAGTAGTTAATAGAACCACCTTCATTCCAGAAAGTAACCCAATTACTACCGTAATCTAACTTAGTACCTGATTTTTGGAATTTAACTTTAAGGTCTTTTTTCTTACCATTAGCAAGATGAACTGCGTTTGGAATTGTTACCCATTGGCCTGCTTTAACAGAATAGAGTTGTGTTGTTTTACCAAATGGATTGTTTTTACCTGATGTATTGTATGCTGGTTTGTTAAAACCAGGCACTTTTTTATGCATATCTTCAGTAATTTTATCCCCTTTGACAACTTTACCTTTAGGTTTTACATTGCCCCATGATACTTTTTGAACGATTTTGTCATTCGCAAGCTTACCTTTTTTGTCTGAATATGCATGAATAGCAAAGTTTCCATTTTGTAAGTCTTTAAAGGATTTTACAGTTCCTGTCGCATTCACATGAATATCGTTATCAATTGTTTTTGATTTTAAATTATGCCATGAACCAGATTTAGTATAGTATTTACCCTTATCACCATTGATATTCGAACCATATTTTGGTTTTGAAGGGTTTTTCTTACCACTATCTACAGTTGACTTTTCTTTTTTTACTTCATCATTATATTTTTTGATTTGCTTATCGTTATATTCCTTAACTGCAGCAACTTCTTTTTTATATTTATCTTGATCTTCTTTTGCTTTTTTAGTTGCTTTCTTTAATTCATCAATTTGTTTTTGATAATCCTCTTGGATTTTCTTTTGTGTTTCTTTAGCATTTTTTCCACTAACTTTATGGTGTTGAATGTTACCTTGTTTAACATTAACACCTGCTTTTTTTGCTTCTGCTACTGCACTTTTCAAATCCGCATCATCGACTGCTTTTGAAGTTGATGATGTTTGAGATTGTTGTGCTTTCTTTTTGGATGTATTGTCATTTGTGTCTTTGGCATGTGCAACATTAGCATGGTTATAACTTAATGAAGACATCAACAATGCCGTTGATAATCCTGTCATACATAATTTTGATCCAACATTTGATTTTTTCATCAATTCAACCTACTTTCTAAAATTAGTTTTTACCAATGGCTAATAAATTGTGTCGTAATTTCACAATTACGACGAAAGAATGATGGTATACTAAGCTTTTTCTATTTACTTATAGAATAAAAAATAGTATCATTAAACAAGCACATCACATACAAGTGCTCTTAACAATCAAAGGCTTATCACATATTTATGTGTTATTTAATTAGGCGTTTGTTTTTTGAGCTGTGTGTTGTTGTGTTTCAATACTTTTTATTATTAGTTTACCAATTCGAAAATGGTGAATTTCACACAACTCATCATTTTCATGTCAATTTGACTTCACACACCAAATTGACCATCACGGGAGCAATTCTTTTTGGAATTGCTCTCTTTTTTTGTTGAGCACAATTGTAGTTTATCACTATAATCACCTCCTTTCATCACTTTTTACAATTTATTTATAATTTTATTTACGCTTTCCCTATTTTTTTCTTTTTCTTTAATATCTTTTTTATCCTTATGGATATTCTCTTTAGATTCATGTATAGATGAATTATTATCGTCTAAAGTTGATCGAGTCTGTCTTTTATCTTTATTACTTAATATTGGATCATTCGGATCTAATTTCTTATTTTCTTTTTTTAATCGTTGAATATTATCTTTGTTCTCTTTAATATCTTTTTGTTTTCCCTCAATCTCTTTGGTGATCTTGTCTTCTAGATACGTGTAACTTTCTTTATAATATTCTTTCTTAGATTTTGGTTGGAGTGATTTATCGATATTTTTACCAAGTGCTGAAACATATAAATCACTTTCTTTTTCTTTATCTACACCTTCATCATTTCCTTTATTACTTTTATAGTCAAAGTGTAGTTTTAAAGAACCATAATTTTTAGGAATGTCTTCGAGTTCTACTATAAAATAGTCATTTAATGTGTGATACACATTAGGTTTATACGTTTTTCTTTCTTTATTAGTAATCGCTTTGACTGATAAATTATCTTTATCTAAAATAACTTTCTCATCGTTATCAGTATCAGCTTTAATTTTTATAATGTACGTTCCATTGTTAGGATTATACTTCTGGTCTTGAACGACTAAATTAAAGTTATCAAATGAGGCACCTTCTGCCATGTCTTCTTTTGATAGCTTATAAGTATGATTTTGCGTCAGAGAATATATATAAATACCTAAATATATCAAAAAAGGGATCGCAAGAAGGCTCAAATAAAATGCCTTCTTACTACTTTTAAACTTCTTGAATCCATTCTTAGTAGCTTCTTTAACATTTCCCACCTCAAGTTCACCTCCTTTTTATGCTTTTTGATTATTCATCTACTTCATCATTCGTATCATCTAAGTCTTCAGTATTCTTAATTTCAAAATCATCAACTAACATTTTGCCATTCATTTTCTTATAAGTGACTTGAACAGTCATTTCTTCATGCGATGGCTTAATATCAGCATTTTCTGAATGTGCTGGACTTGTTTGACGCTCAAATGTCGCAATAAGCACTTTTCCGTTTGGACGTGGACGTCTAGACTCAAAAATATCAAACCCTGAAATATTTACATCCATATAGAAATTATATTGACTATCTTTATCTCTGAAATATTTATTCATGAAATGAGGTGTACATATGGTACTTAAGTTATTTTTTATACGTTGATAATTTTCTTGGTTTAAATTAGTAAACATATTGTTTATAAAATATTCAGTACGTTTATTTAAATCCCCTCCTGAATTGTTTTGTTTATTACTATTTTGGCTACTATCTTCGTCCTTAGATTTTTTCTTATCTTTTGACTTCTTATCCATGTCATTAATTTCTTTTTTGGATTCTTCAATCTTTTTTTCATCATCTTTGTTTTCTTTTTTACTGTCGGATTGAGATTCCGTTTGATTTGATTGGTTTGAATTTCCGAACCATTGGTCTTTAACAACAAAGAATAATACAAAACCTAATGCTATCGCCACGAGTACTAATACCAAACCTAATACTTTTCGATTTCTCATCGACAATACTCCTTCACTTTATTTTTTTCCTTTTTTAGAGTAAATGAACTGCATTTGATCTTGAACCTTAATTGTTCGTTCTCCATAACTATGAATTTTGGGTGCCCAGTTATACTCACTTACATGTATTGTTTTACCGTTTTTAGAGACGCCTTCAACAAATGCAACGTGACCATGAGGCATACCTCCTTGTATCGGCCATGTGACACACGCACCTTTTACTGGCTTTTTACCTACTGCATAACCATCTTTTTTAGCATTGCCTGCCCATAGGCCTGCATCACCCCAAAATGTTGATATTGGAATACCGAGTTCTTTACGTCTGTTATATACATACCATGTACATTCAAGATATGTATATAGATTACCTTGTGCTGCTTGTGTCGAATGTGCCTTATTCTTAGGTGATGGTAAGCTTCCTTTAAACTTGGAAAGTGCTTTTAAGCTTCCTCCACCAGTTACAGATGAAGAAGACATTGAACAATTATCTCCTGCTAAATCACCAGTATCAAAAGAATCACTAGATTTACCATTAGACATTTGTTTTTGAATACTTTCCACTGAGCGTTTCCAATTACTATTTAAATCTGTAGGGTCATTACCTGCACCGTTCG
Organism: Staphylococcus caprae; assembly: GCF_002902725.1. Lineage (GTDB taxonomy): Bacteria > Bacillota > Bacilli > Staphylococcales > Staphylococcaceae > Staphylococcus > Staphylococcus caprae. The sequence continues at coordinate 24,677 of NZ_PPRT01000019.1, read as the reverse complement.
GTGCGTATTTGGGTTGTATTTTGGCAGGTGTATCTAATCCTTTTGATATATATAAATCGTAGAGGTTTTTCGCACCTGCTTTCATTCCATCTTCAATGGTATCAAAACGTCTTAAAGGGCCACTCCCCATAATAGAAAGAGGATTGTGCTGATCAGTTGCATTAGCTGATTTTCCCCATCCTGATTCACTTGCTATAATTGCTAAGAATAAAGAAGGTGGTACTTTTTCTTGTTTGGCAATCTTAATTGCAGCATCTACTTTACCTTCTAATTCTCCACTTTTGGCGTTCTGTTCAAATAATTTTTTCCCTTTATTTGAAACATCACTTGCTACAGGTGCACCATCAACACTACACCCTGACTTTTGACCAGAGTCATTAAGACCAATAACTACAATAACTAATAAAAGTATTAAAAGAATTAAACCAATAAGTAATGTCCAAAGTCCTCCGATAATACCCACGATCCAAGATATTATTTTCCAGTTAATGTAGTGCTTTATTTTGTCCACTATAATCCACCCTTGAATCTATCCAACTGTTGTCTTGTCGGGTGAACATTAAAAATAGTATTACTCAATCCTTGGATACTTAGTAAGGTACGACCGCGTTTAAACTTAGGAATCATACGATATTCTGATTCAGTTAAAATATCTCCAAGTACTCGTTTCATTTGTTCTATTTCAGAAGAATCGAGATTAAACAAAAACTTGTATTGTGTTAACGCAAATATTTGTTTAAGCTTACTGACAACAATCTGATCATTACTCTCTGGAAGGATTTCTTTAGGAGATTGTGTCGCAAAAATAATACCTGCTAAGAACTTACGCATTTCTTTTTGGAACTTAACAACAAATTCTACTACTTGAAGATTATTCGCATTAATAATGTTTTGACACTCGTCAATGAAAAACATAAAACGTTTAGCATCAGCTTCATTGATCTCACCGTTCTCGATCATTGTTTTGTACTTACGACCTTGGTTTAATGCTTGTGACCATATCAGTTGAAGTGCTGTAAATAACATTGTGTCTTGTACTTCTTTAGATAGAGATGTCAGTCCTTCTATATCAAAGAATACAACTTGTTCGTTTTCCATATCTTCAATGGTTGTGTGCCCATCAAAGATTTCTCCATATTCTGTAACCATCTCTTTAACTGTTGTTAAAATACGTTCGAAAGAACGAATCTTTTCTTGTGTAATATCACTATTGCGTTTTGCTTCTTTAATATATCCAACGATATAATCATGAAATTCACTTAATGTGGGGTATTCCTCATTTTTTAAGTTCACAATATTCTGATTTTCTCCCTTTTTAGGATCATAAATACCTTTATGAATGTAGAAATCATATATTGCACTTGATATTTCTTTAAGTTCTGTATCTGTGAGCTCTTTATTCATTAAACTGAATTGCATCTTAAGTTTCGATATGTGCTGTTTAAAAGAGCCTATTTCTGAAATAATATGCTCGCCCTTTTCATTTTTCCTTGTAGCTGTAGGGTAGACTTGTAAGAAGTTAATACGTCCATCTGTCCCATCCAATGCGACGATGTGACCGCCTTGTCTTTCCAATATCGCACCAAATTCTCTTGCCTTATCGAATCCTCGAATAAAGTTACCTCTGGCATATTGTTCTTCTTCAATCATTTTTAATAGCGTTGATTTCCCAGAACCCATTTTTCCAAATATAACTGTATTGTAGTATGTACGAATAGCATCATGTTTAAAGAAGTCTAGGATAACCGACCCTTGGGTTAACGTCTGTCCATAGTAAGCACCACGTTCATCTATAATTTGTTCATGGTTAAAGTAATATGACCCACCTAGTATCCCTGCTTCCATTGGAATACCACGACGATAGTTACTTAAGTTTTCTTTTTGTTGTTTTAGAGATAAAAACATTGATAAATAATTATCTTTTGACTCAAATTGCATCAGTTGGGACTTAAAACCTTTAGCCTCTAAATCTTTTCTAATTGATGAGACTTCTTCTTCTAAAGCATCTTCTGTATCTTTAGAGATATACAGGCGAACATTAAATCGTTTTATTGTTTCACCATGTAGATTGATTTTCTCTAACATATCTCGCAACGTATCATATGAATTTCTTGCTTCTAATTTAGATAGCGTTTGACCATTAGGATCAATCACTCTCGTATATTGTTCTCCCATTGATCTTTGAAGCTTTTTAATTGTACGATATCTATCTTCCTCACCAATATCGACAACAGAAATCACACCTTCTCTATTCACGATTGGATCTAACCAGTTATCATTGAGTTTAGAGGGTATATCATAAATTGTTAAACATGTCGTATACCCGTCACCACCTATAATATTTCTTTCTTTAAACTGTAACCCACCTTGAGGCTGAGAAAGACTAATACTTTCCATATCGTAACCATCATCAACAAAGTCTTCTTCAAGAATCGGTTCTGGTTCTTTTTTAAACCTCGATAAAATTCCCATCTTTCCACACCTTTCAATACTTTTTTAGGACTTCGATACGTCACCTTTCATACCATAGATATGTTGTTTGAGTTCTTGATTATTACGTTTGAGTGCTTCAACGTTTGATTTAAGTGCCTCGTTGTCGTTTTTGAGCTGTTCTATGATTTCATCCGAATCATCTTTACATTTAACGACTGTGGGCTTGATTTGATTGCCTAAAGCTGTAGATCTTAAGTAATCTGCAATGCTCATATGTCTTATTGAGGCTAATTGTCTAATTTTCTTATGCTGTGACGCCGTTACACGTACTGCAATGCTCCTATCTTTTCTCCTCTTTTCCATCTTTCCCCCTACCTCTAAATAAATGTATTTTGATTATTAAGTTTAGTAAAAAGCTTTATTTTTTGATCTTTAGTTTGTGCTTCTTCTTCAACCAATCCTATCGATGCTCTTTTAAAGTCCTTTATTTTCGAAACTAAATCTTGAAGGTTATCCCCATAAATAATGTAATAGTATTCTTGATTAAGTTGGGATTCTGATATTAATTTGAAACGCATTTGTTGCTCTCTGGCAAGCAGTCGTTGTTCTTCTGTTGTTGCTTTATTCTTAATATCCATCCAATTATTTTGTAGCTCTGTCGTATTGGTATGATAGGCTAAACCAATTTGTTTAATATCGCCATCATACATACGATACAAGGTTGCTAAAAAAGACATGTGTTTATTATTTTCATTCTGATTTATAAAATCTATGGGTGCTGTCGTACTTCTAAATACTTCGCCATAACGACCATCATCAAAAATACAATACTCTTCTTCAGAGTAACCAATGACCTTAGAAATACTTGCTGTGTTTCTAGAACCATGTCGACCTTTTCGTTTTCTCCTTAATTCTTTACGACGGGATCTTTCAAATTCTTCTTCAGTAATTAAACTCAACTAAATCACCCCTTTCATGATCAATGGTCTCTATCACTTCGATACTTATTGATATCTATACTTTGATATTTATGTGTATCTTCCTTAAATAAAATATGCATAATTACATATATTGTTCTTCGGTCTGGATGAGAAGGTCGTGTTGATGTAAGTAAAACTGCTAAAAATGCATGTAGTATTAAAACGATTATCTGTGGCAGACCAGTTATTTGTAACTGATCTGTCACGATAAAGCCTATGAAAATAATTCCTATAAACCACATAATAGACTGAATACTTAAGATGCCTTTAAAGTTGATCGTAGAATCGACACCTTTTGTCACTGTATATTGATTCGGTCTTTCTTCTGCCATCTCTATCACCACCTCGAGTTCATTTTTTAAAAATAATTTCATGATACTATTTTGATGATTTGGTATTGCTGTCATTTGTTGTTTCAGCTTTGTTCATTGCTTTATCCATAGATGGCGCTTGTTGTGCCATATGGTTTGAGCGTTGTGACTTGTGTGGTACATGCTTTGAATGTGCCTGATTCATTTGTGATGGTCTTTGCATTTGAGGATTTGGCGACGGATGTGTATTCATAGATTTTACTCTTGATTTAGCTTCTGAATATGACAATCTACCCTCTCTACTATGAGTTGCTGATGGACGATGTTGTCTCGGTATTTCTACTTTTTGTCTTTGATTAGACGATGCTTGACCTAAATTAGATGGAACGCGTCTTGACATATCTGTTGCATTCATTTTTCCTGTTGGTCGATTTATTCCCCCATTCGTCGGAGATTGTACTGATCTTCGTTGTCGCGCTTTAGACTTAGCTTCTGAGTATGATAAGCCTTGACGACCTTGTGATTGTGTATTAGATGCATTAGAAGCACTTCTTGGCGATGATGCTTTTGAACCGACGTTTGGACTTTGCTTATCACCTTGCATGTAGTTGTTTCGTGGTGTTGTTACACTTTGACCTTTATTTGGCATTGAACCAGATACACTGCCTTCTTTTGGTGCCGACGTTGGTTGTGTTGTTCTATTAGATGGTGATGAGATATTATCTGCTTTATGTGGCTCTGATGTTTGTTGATTTGCGTTTGCATTCGATTCAGAAATATTGTTGTTGTTAGGATATGAAATACCTTGCGCATTTTCTTGCATATATTCATTATTCATATCGTTAGATACATCTGGTTGTTGTTGATTATTTAATCCATTCATACCTTTAACATTTTCTTTTGTTTCTGAATCAAATTCATTATTTTCTAATGTATTTCCTTCATGTGTGTTTTCTAAGCCGTTTTGTGCATCATTACCATCGTTCACACCTGGTTGATTAGTATTTTCAAGATCTTGTACTTCTTGATTGTCCTCATTAATGCCTGTTTGCTCGTTATTTTCTAAATCATTCACATCTGTACTTTCTTCATTAATGCCTGGTTTTTGATTATTAGATAAACCATTTGTTTCTTTTTCATTTTCATTAATACCTGTTGCTTCAGTTTGATCTTGGTCATTAGCAATACCTTGTTGATCACCTTCATTAACACCTTGTTGCCCGTTCTCTAAATTGCTTGTTTCATCTTCATTTGCCACTTTTTGATCAGCTTGTTGTTCATTTTGATTTTCAACATCCTGAGGTGATGATTCGGCATTAGTTGCATTTTGATCTCCATCAGCGTTTTCACTGATGTTTTTATTTTCTTGAGATGCATCATCGACTTTTTGATCATTATTTGATGTCGATTGACCGCCTTCAAATTGTTCATTTTTATTTTGACCTTGACCCATATCATATTGACTTAAATCTGTGGGTTCTAAGTCACTATTTCCATTGGATACTTTGTTATCACTTTTCAACATGCTGTTACTATTAGACGATTCTGTCTTTTTGCCGCCTGTCATAGAGTTATAAAGAGATTTAGAACCACTTACCCCAGCGCTTGCTGTTTTAGCTGTAGCTCTTCCAAGTCCATATGCACCAAAGGCTGCTGCTTTTCCATCTTGGACACCTGTATCTATACCTAAGACACGTTTAGCTGTATCTGGGCCATCAATACAAGCAATTGATAAAGCAATAAATGCGATAGCTTTAACAGCCATTCCAGCATTTGAATTCATGACAGCTGTAATTAAGATGTTATATATGATAAATAGAACGAATATTAACCAGATTACCGCGTAGTTCAGAACAATATTACTAAATAAGGATTTCATTTTTTGTCCTGTTGTTAAGTCAGTTGCGGCCACAAATGGAGTCAATACTTTTTGGAATGCGATATCAAACATCAGCTTAACAACCTTAAATGCTGAGAAAAGATAAACAATCGCCAAACCACCTAATGATAACCATAAAACTAAGAAATTAGCTTGATAGCGAAGTGGGTATTCGTCAAAGAATTTTAAAATACCTGCTGCTGCTTTAAATGCACCACTATCTTCCGAAGGTGCCATACGACTATATATCAATTTATCTTTATCTTTATCTGTAGACGGTGTCAAATGCCAAGCATCTCTGTCATAGTTAATTTGATAATCAAAGACACCGTTCCGTATGATATCTCGTTTTTGTTTAGCTGTTTTTGTATTGCCATTTGGAACGAACTTGTTAAGACCTAAATTACTAACACCTTCATCCCATTTTTGTTGGATGATATTTTTCTGTAATAAGTCGTTAGGTTTTTTATTCTTTCCCATTTCTTTTTTGGATTCCATTTTTAATATTTCATGATAGCCTATGTTGTCATCATCTTCTCCTTGGTAGAAAGGTTTAACTTTTTCACTATAATCAAAGGAATCAAAAATAGAAGTTGAGTTATTGGGAACATATAAATGATTTAAATCTTTAGGTTTAACTTTTTTCCTAGACGGGAAATCTTTATTTGCGTAATCAGCTAGATCCACGACATTCATTTTTATCACTCGTGAGGGTAAGTCCATATTTTTATTGTGATCCTTATCTTCTTTTGAATAGGACATTTTTTCTGTAATTTGATCTTGACCTTTTACAAATTCATTGGTCATATCACTTAATGTGTGAAATAAGTATGGAATCATTGTGATAAAACAAATGGCTAAAATTAGATTGACAAACACATTACTGATTTGAATACGTTTCCCTGTCATCATCATGAGACCTATGGCTGCCACTGTTATTAACATAATAGACAACGCAATAGGCATTAGTTGATGGCTCAGATGAGTAACCTCTTTATTGTCCAGTAATCCACCTAATGTGAAAATGTTTTTCAACGTATTCAGCATCATCTGTGTAATCCAATAAAATAACCATGTAATCAGCCAGCCTAGAATTTTAAATAAATTCCCTAACCAGGAAGCCTGAAATAAATCAAGATTATTAGATAAAATTTGATAAATTGATTCTTGAGTTTTACTATCAATATTTTCTAACTTTTTATCCGCATCAGTATCATTTAACATGAGGTAATTAACCCATTGATTCATCCTTGCTACCTCCTTCCTGGTTATAATTAATCCAGTCATCAAAAAGTTGTTTTACTTGTTTCGCGTGTTCATTCTTGTCTTCAACTCTATGATCATTTTCTAAATAAAATTTTGCCTTTGCTATTTTTTCTCCAATTATCAAATTTGCTTCGTCGTTAGAAAGATTCATTCTCTCCCTCAAAATTGTTTTAAATTTGTAGAGTTGATCTTTATCTAGCAAATCACTTAAATAATTATCTCGTTCATATGCCTCTCTTTGTTCTTTTTCAGTAATGTCATTGAGTATCTTCTTATTCCAATCAATAATATTGTCCTTAAGACTCAAATGCTTATGTTGAGAAGCTGTAACCAATTGAGGCGTCGCATTGGGATCGAATCGATTACCTAAAAATTGATAACGATAAGGCATGCTTGTCTTGCCTGTATTATAAATAGGATGTGGTCTTACCTTTTTCTGACTTCCTTTTTCCATCTTTGTTCTAGAAGTTGAACGAACAACCACTGTATCCCCTTTATTCATCTGTAATAATTCAGTTTCAGTAATGAGAGGTTGCTTTTCAGCTGATCGTGACCGAGATATTGTTGCTTGTCCATCATTGCTCGTTTGTTGTTTTGTAGTCACCGTATGGTAGCCACATCGCTCTGATATCGTTTTTGCTGTATACTGATCAAGTGATAGAATGTACGTTACGTTTTGACAGTTACCCTCGATAATCTTTGCTGTATTTTCCCCATAAACATTTTGTAATTGTTGTAATGACTGTACAAAGAGATTAAAAATAATGTTTCTTCCTAAACATACCGTCACGTTATTATCCATATCATTAATAGCTGGCAGATTCCCAAACTCTTCAAGTCTAAATATGACTCGTCTTTGTGTTTTAGAATTAGTTACTTCTTTAGACGAAGCTGTTTCTGCAAGTAACGTATATAATTGAGAAATAAAGTAACTTGCAATAATATGGTTAGATGTATCATAATCGGGTATCACTAAGAAAATAGCTACAGGTTTTTTTGAATAATGAATTCCTACACTGTGTGGTTGTTCGCCTTCTTCTAAAAGTGAAACTGTATAACTATTATCAGAATCTTCAACGTCCATCATGTGTAAAATAGATTGACTATATACTTCATCATGTTTGTATATTTCTAGATTAAGACTATAACCAGTTTTAATTTCTTCATCAAAGAAGATTTGAACATTCCCTAAGTTATCAAGTTCAATATCTTTTCTTTTAGTAGAATTGCCTTCTGTATCAGTAAAATAATAACTGCCTTTAAGATATTTCATCGATGTATCGTACTGCACATCAATAATTCGATTAAAACCAACTTTACGCATATCCAATTCATTATGCGAAGTCATTTTACCTAATTCTTCTTGAGTAAATATATTTAACTTTTCCGCAGCGACACTAAAGATACTAGAACGTGTATTACCTTTCGCAAAATTACTTTGTGCATATGCATTTTTAGCCATGTGTCCTTGTGGTAAATTTTCAAAGTAGCTATCTAGAGCATTTTTTTCAACGACCTCTTCTTTATCATCATCAAGAAATACTTTTTCGTGAATAGTCTTACCGCCTAATTCTGTTAGCATATTTGCAACGTTATACATCGTTACTTTTTCTGGTTGATTTTCTGAGTAACACTTATCAAGTAATGCAAGAATAATGGCTTTAACTAAATTTGCCCCACTGTTATTCCAAAATGGATCCCTAGCATTTGGATCATGAAACATCATTGTTGTTAATGTATTGGTATATTTTTCAGCTCTAGAAATATTCCCTTTATCATAAAATTCTTTAATAATTTCTAGAGGATTATAACTCATTCCATCATCAGGACTACTTAAATCAAGTTTATGAACCTCATATCCTCTCTCTATTAAAGTATCAGCACTGCCACTATAGAGTTCTCCCTTAGAATCTCCAATAACCAGTGATGGCTGAAATTCAGCTCTAGAATCTATGTCTATTGCTGGAAAAACAACCATTTCTGTTTTACCTGATCGAGACGTTCCAACGACTAATTGATTGTGCGTTTCTGTATCAATTAAATATTTATTATCAAAATGAGTTATTGGAAATCCTGGATCTCCTTTATAAAATTCTTCTTGTTGGTATATTATTTTGTATTCTTTTTTTAATTCTTTTAAATCTACAAATTTAGAATCACCATATTGACCATAATCTAATTTACGGTATTTTCTATAGACTAAATATAATTTTTGTCCAATAAAGAAAAATAATATTAAGACAATTAACCCAGGTAACCAAAGTATCGAAAAGTTAGGAATAAAAGCATTTTTTACATTTTTAAGTGCCTCTGGAAAATACTGTGCTTTTTCAAAGATATTTCCTTTTTTAACAAAAAAACTACTGTAAAAGACATTGGTAATATAATTTGCGACTAGTAACATCAATAAAGCGATGATGCCACAAATAATTGAAAAATAGATCTTATCTCCAAAGACTTTTTCAGCGATGTCTAAAGGCTCTTTTTGAGATTTATTCACTTCTTTATGAATCTTCACTTGATTTTCCATTGATTTCACCTAATTTCTTTTAGCACGTGTGAAATGATTAGTTTTGTAGTCAAAATCTCGAATAACTTGATAGAAATGGTTGTATATGAAATATTCTAGAGATTGCTCATCCATTTCGTTTAATGCACTTTTTACTTTTGATTTAAATGATTCTTTTAAAATTTCATTAATCTCGAATTGGTTGAATGAATTTTCCATCGTTCTTTCAAGACCATTCACATGTCTATCTTTAAAGAGATATAGCAAAACACCTTTAAAAATACTCTCTCTTGTTTTTTGAGGTAGTACTTCACCTGTGTTCTTATCATGAATAGTCATTTGCTCTGCTAACATTTCTCCGACAGATTCGATTTTGTTTCTGTTTTTATAATTATCTAATTCAGAAATTAATTTAAGAATTTCTTGAATCGATAAGGGCTCAAAATCCTCATCATCTTCTTGCTGATTCTGATTACCATCATCAGAGATTACTTCAGTTTCTTTTTCTTCAGGTAACTCTTCTTCTGGAGAACGCTTAATTAATTCTTCAGTATTTACTTCATTCATTTCTTCAGATTTATTGTCTTCTTCAGTACTTTCCTCATTCATCTCTTCAGAGCTATTTTGTTCTTCGATTAAATATTCGTATTCATTTTCATCTTTTTCTATATCGTTTTCAGACTTATCATGCTCATCACTATTATTTTTTTCAGTAGGATGTGTTTCTGTAACCATGTGCTTTTCTATAACTTCATCATCAAAGGTGTGATTGGTAGATTTTACCTGGAAAGGTTCATAAACTCTTAGATCTCCAATATTTTCGATAAGATACATCTTGTGATTGATTTCTTTTGCTATATCTTGTTCAACAAAAACCTCAATATTGGGATTCGTTTGGATCTTTTGTAAAATAGATTTAATTACATCAATATGTTGCATGATCATGTACGTTGATTGTTGATCGTCACTAAAATAAAGTGTTCCTCGATCTTTTAAATACATAGAATGAGTTGCATCTTTGATGCTTAATTGAATCAAGTTAAGTATCATGTTTAAAATCCTTTCTCTATGATTTTATGAATTCGTATGCTTCGTCACTCATTTCCATACTTGATGGAATCATGTTCAGAAAGTGGAAAAAGTGGTCTGCAAATAATCCTCCAACAAATACCCCGATAAAAATTACAGCCATTACCAAAAATAATATAATTGAACTGACTAGAGATTTTTCTTTATTTTTAGGTGTTGTTCCTTTTTGTTCAGTCGTTTTATTCAGAGGTTGCTTGGGACTATTGGTCATGTACGTTGCCATTAACGCTTGTTGCATATTGTTATTTTTTTCTTTAGAATGTACAAGTTCTTGTTCTCGAATACTTGTTTGTTTTTCAGAATCTTTAATACGTCTTTCTTCTTGAGCTAAGCGTTCTTTTTCATTTTTCTCTTTTTCTAACTCTAGTTGTAATTGAGATTCTCTATTTTTTTCTTTTAAAGAAGCTTCCTCTTGCGCCTTATGCTTGATATCAAGCTCGACTTGTTTTTGTTCAGCAATAATGGCCTCATGCGCTTTAATACGTTCTTCTTTTTCTAGTTGTTCATTCTTGAGTTGTTGAGATTTAAGCTCATCATCTTTATTTTTTTGTACTTCTTGTTTCCAAATCTCTCGTTTTTTCATCAAGTTCTGATACGTTTCATCATCGAATTGAAACATCTTATCATCGATATCGATCATCATCTTTTTGTAATCATCGTTCAACATATCTTGAATTTTTAAATCATATGCTCGATGTTCTTCTTCAACAATTTCATTAATTCTTTGTTCACTTTCATCGATCATATGCATTTGTTCACTTTGAATACGTGTTAGACGTTCTTGATCTTTTTCTTCAAGGAACGATGATTTCGCTTTTTCTTGTTTTTCTTTTTCTTCTGTTAGCGCTTGATCCTGTTGTTCTCTGAAGTTTTCTAGCTCCTTTGATTGTTTCTGTGTGAACTGGTTTAATGACTTTTTTTGATCATCTTCGTATGATTGGATTTGTTGATCAATGTCACTTTGAACCCTTTGTGTTATCTGACTTGTGCGGTTTTCATAATCTTCTTCAGACATTGCATTTGTTTCTTTAACCTTTTCAATATAAGAGCGCTTATCATTTACATAAGAAATAAATTGATATTCCAACTTATGTCCTAATTCTTCATAAAGCGCTGCTTTATATGATTCTTTATTTAATAAACGGTCATAAATGTATTCATTCTGTTTTTGTTCAAACGGATCATCTGAATATTTCAAAGTGACCTCTTTTTCGGTATATTTAGGAATATTAATAGGTATAATAGGGTTTTTAGGAGGTTGTTCTTGAACACGATCAGATCTACTCTCATTTGTTTTATGTAATTTATCTTGTGGGTTTTCGTCTTTTGTTAAAGGTGCTTCTTGCTGAGATGACTGTTGGTTTTCAGAAGAATTTTCGTTTTTGCTTTTTTCGTCCCAAAGTTCATTGATACTCTCGTCCGATACTTCTTCGTCTTCTTTATCTTCTTCAGCTGTTTCTTTATTTTGAGTGATTTTTTCAGCAGCACGGTCTTTATTTTTATCCTCTTCACTCGAACTTGTATCTTCTTCATCATCAAATGCATCTTTGACGCTTGTTACTTGTTCTTCCTTACCTTGGGTATTATTGGAATTATCTTTAAACAAAACATTCTTCCATTTTTTGAAAAACGGCTCTTTCCCTTTGCCTATTGCTTTTTCATCTAAATCTTTCGATACTTTCCCCTCATAGCTTTCGTCAAAATCTTCTAAAAATTTTTTCTTCTCACTATCGAAATTATTTGGGTTTCCCATATCATAACGTTGCACTTCAATTTCTTCTTCGAGTAGCGTTCTTAGCGTCGTAGTTTCTTCAGGTAGAGAAGCATTAATTTTTAATCTCTCGTCCTTTTTCATATCAAAACGGATCGCCTTTGTTTTACTATCCAAGATAATAAGCTTTACTTCAAAATTTATATTTTTACCCTTCTTTTTCTTATTATCATGAGCAAGTGCTAATATTTTACGAACGAAGGTATCGATTTCTTCAAGAGAATATTCTTTTTGATATTTAATTTTAATAAAGTCTAATTCATTTTTGTTTGTAATATCTAGAATTTTTCCTGTCAGCAAGTTTTGTCACCTCGTTATATTTCATTTACGAATGATATTCTTTCATGTTATAGTTTTTGTACTGTATTCTGAATTGTCTGTCCCTGCACGCGTGCAGGGACTTTTTTTAAAAGTTTTTCGTTCCTAGAATTTAGCATTATCTGAAACCCAATTAACTATGGCATCTGCCCCAAGTACAACAACGACACCGATGAGTGAACTTACCCACCAAACTTTAGCTGCGAACTTCCCTTGTTCTCCACCAAATACATAGTATAGTCCTCCAATTGCTACACCGATGAACGCACCAGGAACTGCAATGACTTTTAATCCTCTTAATATTTTTCTGAACATACGTCCTAAATTCGTCCATATATCATGCATTTGAAGATATTGAACAAGCTGTTCATACACACCGTCTAAATGCAAATAGTTGAATAAAGCAATGTGCATTAATTCCATCTAATTCCACCTCCCTTCTCTTTATCACTTGTTTGTGAAGTATCTTTTTCTTGATTTTGCTTAGGTTCTTGTTTTTCTTTTTGAGGCTTTACCGATTCTTTCAAAAGCTCTATGTATGCTTCGTTAAGCACATCTAATTCCCATTGATCGAAGTAAGGTCTTACCTTATCAATAACTTGCATTCGTTTGTCTTGAACAACTTTTTCACTCCATTCCTTGAAGTTCATACCTCTATTTTCAATGTCTTTTTTAATTTCATTTTTTTTGAAATGATGCATCACTATACCACCTTTTAAATTTTAATTTAAAAACATCGCATATAAGTCCCAATAACAATAAAAGGCTTATCACATATTAATATGCTATTTAATTAGGCGTTTGTTCTTTGAGCTGTGTGTTGTTGTGTTTCAATACTTTTTATTATTAGTTTACCAATGACTTTGTCTTTCAATAAAAAGAAGGTCACGCTCCTTTAGCGCAACCTTACACTTTCTCAAACATTGACAATCATATTGATTATGGTTTATAAATATTTGAGAAGGTGAAAAGTGCTTTGTTAGTAAAACGTAGGAGCACTAATGCGAACAGCTTACACACAACTGCTGTTACGCACACCTTCTTTTTTTATGTAGTTTACCAGTAAGTGTTAATAATGTAATTAAGGCGTATTTACAGTTAAATCATCTCATTATCACACTTACGTTTATAACATACTAAAAAGAGGGAACTATTACAACCTGTTTTGGAAAATTTTGTTATTCGATTGGATAACAAAGGTCACTCTTCTTCAGTTAGATTCACATCCATTGTGGTTTCTGTTTTATCAGGATGCTTATATGATTTTTTATCCAATTCAATATCATTTCCAGATACACTTACATCTTTCTCCAACAATTTTATATCTTTCTTTTTATTCTTTTTAATTTCATAAACCACACAATTTACATTGTTTTTTAAGTCTGTTGACTTATCGTCATAAAAATGAAATTCATCTTTATAACCATCTGGTAAGCCATCAGATTTTCTTTTTAGCACTAAAAAATCTTTCCCATTATCGTGTTTGATTTCGTAGTCAAATGGTGTTGATTCCTTCACTAGATCGTTGGGCGCACCATCAGTCCATGATAGTTTAGCTTGATCTTTCCCATCAAAAGAAATGCTGTAACTAGTATCTTCGATTTTATATTTTTTATCAGCAAGTGGATCCGATTGACCACCTTGGCAAGCACCTAAAAGAAGTGTACACCCCAGTAGCGTTGCCGCAAGACCTTGTTTTTTGTTCAATAGCTTCACACACCTTTTTACTTAAGATTTTTTAACCAATGTTTTTGATCGTTATTTTGCTCTAACTGGCCAAGCGTTTTCAAAAAATAACCCTGATTCCAAAAAGAAGTATTTGATAATTCTGATACCACAAGATCGGGATAGTATTTTTTGATAGTGAACGATGATGTGGATTTAAAAACCATGATGAAGTCTAAAACAGACGATTTAGCTTTATCGATAGTGAAGCTCATTTCTAAATAGCTGTCATACCATTCCCATGTTATGAGTTTGATTCCAAAAGACTTTGAAACTTTGTTGAAATGTTGCTTCAACACCGAAGCGTGTTTCTCTGTCAGACAAGGTGTTTTGCCATTCGTCGCAATCACTAAATAATAGCTCAGTTCTGACATCGACTGCGTTCGCTTGTTATAAAACATATATATCACCCTACACACTTATTTTAACATATGTATTTTTATATTTTAACAAGAGTTTCTGAAATTTACATAAACTTAACATACCGATTTACTTTTATATAATATCTGTGTAGACAATAGCCCCTTTAGGTATTACTGTTTGTATTGTATCAAGTTCTCCAGATTTGTATTTGACTTTACGTTCTACAAGAATCTCATAGCGTCGTACTTCTTTAATCGTGGCTACAATACGTTTATCACCTACAAGGTAGAAACTCACTTTCTTGTCTAAGTAATCCATGAACAATGTATCATTGAAAATCTTATTTTTAGACATTCTTCCACCTCCTTACAAGTTAAATATATTATCTTTTGGCATATGTTGTCGACGCATATGCCAAGCATGTAATTCTTCAAATTCAGACTTCACACAACGCATTAAATAACTTTGCATAGATTCTACAGTTTCATCTTTTTTCTTAAGCATGAATCTGAAACGTTTCAAAACATTAATTAGTTCTTGTTCAATATCTTCGAGCGAGTAAGGATGTGATATTTCATGGGCACGTTCATCATGAAATGAGCGTTTAGCTTTTAACAAGACACTTTTTATTATACGTACCTCAGGTAACGTGTAGTTGGTGATATATTGTGCTAAATGTTCAGGGAATTCTTGTAATTCATATTGTATTTCTTCTTGTTCAGATACAATATCAAATGTTTGAGATTTATGATTTGAATGATTCGAATGTGAACCCCAATCAGATGTACTCTTAATATTATTAGTATCATTCATATCATTCATATCACTAATATCAGTATCACTAATATCAGTATCACTAATATCAGTATCACTAGTGTTTGTTTCACAAACTTTTGGAAGTTTGTTTTGTAAACTTCCAAAAGTTTGTATATCGGAACTCTGGAAGTTTGATTCGTAAACTTCCTTATTATTAGAGCTTTTTTCGCCACTTTCTTCTTTTTGAATCTGACAAATATCTTGTTTTGTTACTTCTGGTTTAAGTAGATAGAGTTTATTTGGTTTATTTAAACCTACTCTTTTTTGTTTTAATAAATGAGCGTTTTCCAATTCTTTTTTTATTTTTACAACTTTATTTTTTCCTAAATTTAGTATAGACATTAAATTTTCATTTGTATAAATTAAATATATGTTATCTTCATCATCTACCCAATTATTTTTTATGGACAACTCTAATCGATCACGTAATATTGAATAAGCCACTTTGGCTTCTAAAGATATTTTTGTGAACTTTTTATTTGTAAAAAAAACTTTGGGCAGTTGGTAGAAACGTTCTTGATATTTTTCAGTCTTTTTGAAGTATTTAGTTGGTATAGGCATAAAAATAGCCCCTTTCTATAATTTTAATATTTTAAGAAAGAAGCTTTGTAATCTTAGTGTATTACATTTGCAATTGTATCGCGCTTGCTAAAATCATTTTTAACAGTTATAATACAATTACAAATAAAAAATTACATGAAGCTTAAATCTAAATCTGCTTATTTTGCTTCTTTCTAAAAGACAACTGTTACCGCAGTTGTCTTTTTAATTTTATATATTTACTTTAGCATAAACTAGGGATAACGCAACTAATAGTTCGTGATGTACTTGTAACAGTATTAATATGTTGCCGATGTTTTAAATATACCATAATTTCACAATAGCGTCTACTTTAAAGACGCTTTGATATTGATAGGTTTACTTATGACATGAATGATGTTTTGTATAGATGCATTTCATCTATAATATAGACGCACATATGAAGCATTATATTCGTTTAAGTGTTTGAGAACTTTGTTTTTTGACTTTCTCATATTCATATTCTACTCCAAAATAATATAACCAATACTTTTTACAGATGCTATTAACTGTAGTATAATGAGCTCAACAAATATTGAACTCATGTATCACCAAACCCCAACCTACTGGCATAGGTTGGGGTTTTTTTAATGGTGAGGCTATGTCGTCTTAATTATTGCGATTGTTTAGCCAAAACGAAAAAATTGCAACAATGCATCCTGAAATAATAGGAGCGATTACGCTAACAAATATTAAACCCATGATATCACCTACTACCGTCGAATCTATCGCCGGAAGTAAGACGACTTAAACAGTATAACAAAGTCAGACTTTTGACTGGAAATACATAATTAATCATACCGTCTATATAGTAGACGCTATAAGGCTACCCCCTTTCGTCTATAAGTCAGACGACTTAAATAAAATGTTGAATAGACTCAATAATATAAGTGTGATACTATAATAATGTCGTCTATATAGTAGACGTTGAAGAAAGGGGGTTTTACGAATGGAGATATATTCATTTGTATCAACAAAAGGTGGCGTTGGAAAGACATCCATAGCATATAATTTCGCTACTTTTTTAGCAGAAAGAAATAAAACCGTTTTAATTATAGATCAAGATCATCAATGTAGTATTTCACAATTGTTTGACTGTGATACACAAAATAATACTGTAAAAGGTATATATACTGAAGATCCAGTAGACATAAATAATGTTAGACAGAATATAGATTTAATCACAGGAGATTATTACTTAGATAAAACTGAAGATTGGGTAATTAGCCAACCCAACACAGATACTAGACTTTTGACTTGGGTAACAATGAACCTAACAGAAAATTTAAACCTCTCTCAGTATGATTATATTATTATAGATACACATCCAGATTTTAGAACTGCAACACGCAATGCAGTAGCTGTTAGTGATAAAATAATCAGTCCAGATGTTCCAGGAGCTAATAATGAAGAGACTAAAGGCAATACAATAGAGCGTTATCATCAATGTATAAAAGAAATCAAGGATCCTATATCTATGGAATCTTACGTAACTGCAAAACTATATTTAGTTGGTAATAGAATAAAACATAATACCGAAAGTTCCAGAAGATTCGTTCGAGAGTTAAAAGAATTTGATAATTATTTAACTTATTTTAGAGAGAAAGAATTATTTATTAATGCTACAGTAAAAAGAACTTCAGTTGATAAATTAATGGAATTAAAGGAAAATCAACGAAAAGAGCATATTGAATTTTATGATCACTATAAAGAATGTTTTGAAAAATTTTTAGATGCAGAATAGAGGTGTAATGAAATGAATAAGTTTGATAAATTTGCTAATGTGCAACAACAGCTTAATAAATCTAAAAGTACTGAAAAAGAGAACGAGAGAAAAAGAACTTCAAAGTATTATCAAGATAGAACTACTGTTGCTATAAGGAAAGGGACTCGAGCTTTACTTAATGACATAGCATATGAAAATAGAACAAGCTTATATGACATGTTAGATATAGTGATAGAAAATTATGCTAAAAATCATCATGAAGACAGATACAAGAAATATTTGAATAAAGAACTGAAAGGTCAAGAAAGCTAATTCTGAATAGCTTTCTAATATAGCGTCTACAAAATAGACGAATAATTGCGTCTAAAATGTAGACGAATTAAATATTATATGTTATATTGAAAATGTAACAGAAATAAACATCTTACATTTTACTGTAGCGTCTACAAAATAGACGAAATAGGTGGAGATATAATTAAAAACATAAATTATATATCATTGATAGATTTAATGACAGGATTAACGAGTGAAGAATATGAAATATTGAAAAATATGTCTTTAGAAGAAGTCGAAAAATATATATTAATCATTATCAACAACAGGATGATGAACAAATAGAAATTTGTTATTTCTAAGATTTTAGTTAATCAAGGAGGTTTTTTGATGAGCGAGTATATTCAATGGTTTGTCGAAGATCTATTAAGAGAAAAGTATGATGACTCTAGTTCTTTAGGAGTTTGGATTGCTGAAAGAAATGAAAGAAAAAAATCATTTAATATTAAGTGGGACTACACATTAGAAAAACAAATGACGATTTATGATGTTATATAGTCGCAAATAACTCTAATAATAAAAAGGATGTGGATAATTATGTTTGCATATGTTGTTGGACGTATTATTGGTGAAGTGCTATCTCTTCTTTTTAGAATTACTATTGTGATACTTTGTTTACTGATTAGATGTACTGTGTTTATTGTCAGAAAAGTGAGTCAAAGATTGGAAGATGCGATTATATATTGCATTGAAAACATAAGCAAAGAAGTAAAGTCAAGACGTCAAGATGGGAGTATTAATACTGATATACACGGGGTGAAAAAGGAATGATTAAAGAGCATATTCGTAAAATCGTATACGTACTTAAAGAGAGCAGCGAGGAAGAATTGCGAGAAATCGGTCTCTCACAACCAGAGATTTCTCGAATCAAAGAAGACTATCATAATAGTTTAGATATCAATATGTCCCCCGCTACTATGCTTTCATTGTATCATAAATTTTTTGAAAAGCATGCGATTATAGTTGGAATAGATATCGGAACGTATCATTTTTTGAACGCGTCTGATCTAAACATGGATACTGTATATACAGATGATTCAAATGACGTCTACAAACTCATAAATAAGTATGAAAGGCGTTTAAGTCAACCGAACATAGATAATGAAGAAGCTGAAATTAAATTTGAGCGGTCTGTACGCAAACACGTTAGAAAGATTGCTAAAGATCTAAAAAAATTGTATCCTTCACCGTGTATCTTTGTTGTAGGTCAAGGAAATGGCGTTAATCGGACAGATACGTTATATGGAAAAATCTTTACTTACACACATAGAGCGCTTTTGAAAAGCATCGGCTTATACGATGATTTGATTTTCATTGACGAAGGTTACACTTCGTTGAAGTGTCCTGAATGTATGTTCATCCATAAAAGAAATAGAAAACAAAGTAATCGATTTAAGTGTGGTTCTTGTGGTTATCAAAATGACAATGATGATATTGTCGCGGCATGTAATATAGCCCATAAATGGGTTGATGAATTCATGCCTCGTGAAATTACTTTAGGAAAGGATGAGTAATATGTCTAAGAGTTCAGAAAAGGTGTTAGCGTCTATTTGTTATTTCAGTACTTTTTTTGCGCCCATTCTATTACCACTTATTGTTTGGATCGTGGCGCATGATCTTGTATCAAAGCATGCTAGAAGAGCATTAGTCTATCATATATCACCATGGTTACTCATTGTTACGTCTGCAGTATTCTTTAGCCTAAGTCAACAAGAATCACATACGACATTTCATTTCATCATTGCGATTGTTACAGGATTAGCAAGTGTGTACTTCTATATTTATAATCTATACTTTGGTGTGAAAGTCTTAATAAATTAATGTAATATGAAGATAGGTGCTTAGAAGTTTCAATCTAAGCACCTATCTTTCGGCTAATAATAAAAAGTGAGGTTAATATAAATGAAGAAATTAGCTTATACATTGAGTGTATTGGTGACAACATTCCTTTTATCAAGCCCCTTAGCTCATGCGGTTGATGAACAATCGTCACCTATCGATAATGTAAATAAAAATGGATTGAATTTGAGTGAACAATATAACCCTAAAGGTATGATTGTAACGAATAGTAACGGACAAATACTATATGACTATCACGCAAAAGTATCAGGTGATCCAGCATCCATGACGAAGTTGATGACATTATACTTAACTTTTGATGCTTTAGAAAAACATCAAATTGAAAAGGATCAAAAGATCAAAATGACCGATGGCGATGAAAAAGTATCAAATCTACCGAACCTATCGACATTCAAACTTAAAAAGGGTCAAACATATACAGTGGATGAAATCATTCAACAAATGACATTGGCATCCAGTAATCCAGCAACTTTGATTTTAGGACGGACGATTGATGGTGATACATCTCAATTTACAGATCACATGAATGAGAAGGCCAAACGTTTAGGCATGACACATACACATTTTACAAACCCGTCGGGTGCACCGAATGAATTATTAAAATCATATGCACCAACAAAGTATCAAGATGAATCGAAAACGACAACAACATCAGAAGATATGAGCTTACTTGTACATCATCTTTTGAAAACACACCCAGACGTGCTCAAGTACACAAAACTGACACAGGGCAAACAATATAATCAAAGTTTTGAAACAACAAACTTATCATTAAAAGGAGAGCCTGAAGAATATAAAGGAACAGACGGATTAAAAACAGGAACAAGTGATGAAGGTTATAGTTTGGCACTGACCAATAAGCAAGATCATTTAAGACTCAATGCGACATTACTAGATGTAAATCCCTTCCCTAGTGAAGCGACCAAGCATGTAAGAAATCAAATAGCGAACCATATGATTGATGATTTAAGAAAAGAGTATGTGTATAAAAAAGTCGCAGATAAAGGTGTACATAAAATAGATGGTAAAAAAGTAGAACTCAAAGAAGCATTGTATGATACGGTACCTAAAGACAAGCGTAAATGGAAACTTAAGCTAAACGATAATCAACAAGTCTATGTGTCTTACCCACGCCAATTCATAAAAGGATGCCATGTACCAAAAGTTGATGCCACAATGGTTGGACGAAGCAAAAAAATAATAACAGTAGGTTGTTTTGTTATATTAGCGGTTGGCGGGTTCCTAGGATTAGTAAAGTACAAAGGCGCGTAACCACCTAAGTATCTTTTTGCATTCTTCTTCTAGCTAATGTTATAATCTAGTTAACAAAGTTATTAAGCATAATACACCAATCCCCTCACTACTACCGATAGTGAGGGGATTTTTTAGGTGTGGCTAGAGTCGCCTATTTTTTCTTATCATTACGATTGCGTAGCCAATGCGCAAATAATGCGACAATACAACCACTCGCTGCTGTGGTCATGATGTAAACAAAGTTATCGAGCATAATTACATCCGCTCTCTACGTCTGAATTGACGCCTGAGAGATAGGCGACCTCAATAGTATAACAGAATCTTATTTTTGAATGCATGTCCGATCATAGGTAATAGCGTCTTTATTGTAGACGAAATCATGAGAATTTCTTCTATATATTATATAGAGGTTGAACGTCTATATTACAGACGTTATTACAATTGCCTAAAGTAACTCTAAAACTTTTTCTCTAAAAAAGATATGATATAATAACGCTTGAGCAAGTTGGAACGATGGTGGCTAATCTCATGAAAATGGGGTGATGCCTATGATTTTGGTTTCTACTCCAAGAAAGGAATAGCATGACTGATTATGAAATGTTAATGGTTGTACTGACAATCATTGGCTTAGTATTAATGAGTAATAATAACCAAAAAAAATAGACCATCTCCACTTTGGCAAGTAGATGGTCTATTTAACATTTTATCGAAAGCCACCGTCTTTTTAACGGGCTCACAGGGCACGAGTGTTAGTAGCACTTGTGCCTTTTTTCATCTTAAATATACATCAATTTGTACGATTTGTAAAATTTATACCATTATTTTTTGATCACACGATATACAGTTGACCTACTAACGCCCGTTGCTTTGGCTATTTCTTCTCCAGTCATTTTTTGTTCATCGTATAGAAACTGAATTTCTCTTTTTTTATGGTCAGGCATAGAAGGACGCCCTCCGACACGCCCTCTCGATCTTGCAGATGCAAGTCCTTTTTTAGTACGCTCGCTTAAAAGATTGGCTTCAAGTTCAGCAAAAGCACTCATCATGGTAAAAAACATTTTTCCCATTGCATCCTTAGTATTGATATTCATATCAATAATCTGTAATTCGATGTTATTGTTTTCTAACCATTGAGCCAATTCTATTAACTGTTTTGTTGTACGACCTAAACGATCAAGTTTATAAACAACTAATGTATCTCCTTTACGTAAATATTCTAGACATTTGTCTAACTCTGATCTCTTCGTTTTTCGACCACTCACTTTTTCTTTAAATATTTTTGAACAGCCAAAGTTTTTTAAAGTATCGATTTGGCTATCTAAACTTTGATCTTGTGTTGAAAC
Source organism: Staphylococcus caprae (assembly GCF_002902725.1). Taxonomy (GTDB): domain Bacteria; phylum Bacillota; class Bacilli; order Staphylococcales; family Staphylococcaceae; genus Staphylococcus; species Staphylococcus caprae. Next base: position 2,122 of record NZ_PPRT01000019.1, on the reverse strand, counting down.
ACGAGCGTAACCAATTTTAGCCATTTGTACACCACGCTTTATTAAATTTTGTTATTCGTTTCACTATTACTGTATCACATCTCATGAAGTAAAAGTAAAATAAGACTTTGTTAATAATACAAGATATGATACTTGTAAGTAAAAAAATAGAAGTTGTCTTAAAATGCTTTATTTTTATGAATTTATGTGAGATAAAATCGATGAAACAAAGATTCATTATTACTTAGCTACCTATCTGTTTCAAAAACGTTCGTTTTTCACATAATGTTGATTTATTAAAGAATCAAACTTTTTCTAATTATTATAGTTATTCTCCCCGTTACTTATATAGTCGTCGAAAAAGCTCTCTAATTTCTTTTTTTGTTTTTTGAGATGTATTTGGATCTTTATATTTTTCAACAAGCGCTTTTGTTAGGTTTTTCGTATTTTCTTGATGCAATCCTGATTTATCTTTCAATAAATTTTCAATGAGTTCATCATTAATTTTCATTAACGAGTCCTCCTTTTCATTCATAATGAGACCAAGCTGCTAATATTAATACTTCTTTATTTTCCTCATCAATTGTATAGACAACTCTATGTTGATGATTGATACGTCTTGAGTATCGTCCTAAATGTTTAGGGTGCAATTTTTCAAAGGATTGACTTTGTTGATATGGATCATATTTTAGTATTTCTACGATTTTCAAAAATTGTTCTTGTAAGTGAGAACGTTTTATCTTCTTTAAATCTGTTTTCGCTGAATTCTTTATGTTGATTTTATATTTAGCCATTAAAGTCTAGCCCAATCAATATCATCTATGTTTGTATAACCACTGTTGTCATGCTCACGTTCTCTAACTTTGTCCATTGTGCCTGTAGCCTCAAGATATATCGTTTCATTAATGCTACGCCAATCTTCCATGCCTATAATAACAGCATTACTCTCATCATATTTGCCTTTAATATATACTGGTTCATGGTCATTATTCACACGTTTTAATAACTGATAAAAATCTTTACGAGCTTCTGTTGGTGTTTTACTTTTCATTCAAGGCCCCCCTTTATTTATTATATATATATTATACCGTACGCTATTAACGTACGTCAAAAGATTAAGTAAAACACATTCAAAATTTTGAAAGCCATTTTATATGAAGGAGAGGGTTTACATATACGAACGTATGTTCTATTATATGATTGAGGTGTTTGTATATGATTCCTAAACAATATAAGGATGAAACGGATTATCGTAAGATTCCTAGAGAGTATTTAGATTCTAATATTCCTAAAGGCAGAGGGTTTGTTAAGTGGCTAGCTTTTAAGACGATTCCTGAGCAATATCAACAAATAGAACAATATATGGAAGATCAAAATAAAACAGAACGTCCTACGCTTTTAGACGATCAACTTAATGTTTTAAATGAAAAAGTAAACTGGAAAAAACACTTTAAAGAAAAAGCAGTTGTGACTTATTGGAAGCAGGGTTATTATTACCAGCATGAGGCTTACATTAAAACGGTAGATACACTCAATCAAATTATTATTATTAGTAACGAAGATGGGAACGAAACCATGAAAATACCCATGAAAAATATAAAAGATATTGAATAAGAAAAGCCACTCTATATGAGTGGCTTAAGATTTTACTTTTTAAACTTGTCAACAACATCAGATGCTTTATCTTTAACGTTATCAACGACTTCTTTGGTTTTACCAGATGCTTTATCTTTTTTACCTTCTTTTTTTAAGTCTTCATTATTAGCTGCATTACCAACTGTTTCTTTAATGTTACCTTTAGCTTGTTCAAATTTATCTTCAGCCATGTATAAGCCTCCTTAAATTTAGAAATATCTTGATTGAAATTGCCCAATGAGAAAACACTGACTACTTTTTCAACCTAATACATATAATAATTTAATTCAAGTAAAGAAGTTTAATTACTACTTTAATGGCAAGGTGCTAATGAATTTTCATTATTAGCACCTTGTGTATTTTCTAAATGAAAATACGAATGAAAATGAAGGGAAGTGAGGAATCACTTCCCTATTTATTTGGAATTTTATTATTTATTTTTTGTGTTGCACGCTCACCCGCATCATCAAAGATGATGCTATTAACAAGTCTATTCGATCTGACAAGG
>NZ_PPRT01000018.1 GCF_002902725.1 Staphylococcus caprae | reverse complement strand
AAATTAAAAAAGAGTGAACTATAGTAGAAACTTGTATATTGAGTATATCAAAACATTTCTTTAATAAAAATGTATATTTTAAATTTTAATTCTCAATTCAAATTTTCTATAAAGTATTCTTATTATATTTTAAGGTGAGATGATTGTGGACTTTATCAATAAAGCAACAACACAAACTGCTAAAGATTTATTAGGCGTTAAAATCATATATCAAGATGACAATCAATACTACTCTGGCTATATTGTGGAAACTGAGGCTTATTTAGGTTTCAATGACAAAGCCGCACATGGTTACGGTGGTAAACAAACGCCTAAAGTAACGTCTCTTTATAAAACGGGAGGAACGATTTACGCACATGTGATGCATACCCACTTACTCATCAATTTTGTCACACGTACACAAGGCGTTCCAGAAGGCGTATTAATTCGTGCCATTGAACCAGAAGATGGTATAGAAGCGATGAAAATGAATCGTGGTAAAACAGGTTATGAAATAACGAACGGCCCAGGAAAATGGACAAAAGCATTGAATATCCCTAGAGCTATAGATGGTTCAACGCTGAATGATTGTCGCCTTTCCATCGATATTAAAAATAGAAAATATCCTAAAGAAATAGTAGAAAGTGGAAGAATTGGTATTCCTAATAAAGGAGAATGGACACACAAGCCACTTCGTTATACTGTTAAAGGCAATCCATATGTATCACGCATGCGTAAATCTGACTTTCAAAATCCTGATGACACATGGAAATAAAAGTAAAGCGAGGCGCTCATGATATGCACCCCTTAAAGTTAGATGTTTTAGTCCAACTTTTGGGGTTCAGTACAGAGCTTCCTCGCTTATTTATTATTTAATATCGATATCTCCTGAATCGTTATTTAATTGAATCAAATTTTTGCCCTTACCTATTTTTTTATGTTTTAAGAATTGATTATCAATATTTGTATCTCCTGAATCATTGTGAATTTCAAATCTACTATTTTTAGGGTCATGTTTATAATTAAGATCAATATCTCCTGAATCATTTTTCACTTGAGTTAAAACGTCTGGATGCATATCTTTCATGATAATGTCTCCTGAATCATTGTATAAATTTACTTTTTTCAATCCAACATCTTCAGTTTCAATATCTCCTGAATCGTTATAAGTTGTAAGATGATGATAATTGCCACGTTTAACTAAAATATCAGAGGAATCTGCTTTATACTCAGCACTCTGTGCTTTAATATCACTAACTTTTAAATCACCCACATCAGTTTTAACACGGAGACTATCTAATTGAGTTGGTACGGTAATCGTTATATGATTCTCATCATTATTTTGAGGTCTAAAGTTGATGTGAGAACCTTTTGTATGATCCTTAATCGTCCACGTTTTATTTTTTACAGTACTATCAACTTTAATATTTTTATCGTCTCCTCTTGATTTAATCGTAAAATGACTACCCTTTTTGATTGTAACGTCACTCTCCTTAGCATTAATATCAATGGACTTAATATCTTGTTTATAGATTTTTGAAAGATTCGTTGTTACTTTTTCATTATATTGGTTATCTTTAGAAAGCTTTTCCCCTTGAGCATATATACCAATTCCACAAATCACTGTCATCGCAAAGCCTACAATAAATAATGTAATAAGGAATTTCTTCAAGCTTGAACACTTCCTTTCACAATGGATACGTTCCATTTAAGATATTTAACAGTTAAAATATAGACCCATTTGATAATATAAAATGTTATTGTTACAAGCATGAGACCAATGCCAAGCATAAGGCCTGCCATGAAGACATCGTATAAAATAATTGAGTTGAAACCATCTAAACATCCTTTAACAATTAACATGATAGGTGCGGCTAAAGCAGAAATGGTAAAAACGATGAGCGTAAAGATAAAGAAGAATAACATCACAGCAGGTACTAAAATGACAAAAAAGTTAAGAATACTTAACCCCATTACGGCTATAATCGCTGATGTGATATTATTCACCGTACTTTTATTGTGAGCCCTTTCCACAGCAGCAGTGGCATTCAATTCTTTCGCAATCAGTTTGGGGTACCCTAATTCGTGCGCGATTTGTTCTTCGGATTTCCCTTCTTGTTTACCACTATAGAAATGCGTTTCATACTCATTTAAAATATCGTCTTTTTCATTCGAGTCTATGTGCTTTAAATGACTTTTAAGTATTTTTAAATAAGAATCTTTATTCACTCGTTTCACTCTCCTCTATAAATTGATTCACTGCTTTCGAAAATAAATCCCATTCATTTTTAAGTAGATTTAAACGTTCTTCTCCCTGATCTGTTAAGCTATAGTACTTACGTGCAGGTCCTTCTGTAGAGGGCTGATAGTATGTGGAAAGTTCCCCACTTTTAACTAAACGCCTCAATAAAGGATAAACTGTACCCTCAGCAATCGTCATATAACGAGAAATATTTTGTACTAATGAGTATCCATACTGGTCTTCTCTTTTTACAATAAGTAAAACAATTAATTCTAAGGCGCCCTTTTTAAATTGAGTATTCATGTATCTACCTCCTATGCATCACCCACTACTAAACTATACACAGTAGCTGTTAATAACAATATAGCATTCACTACTGTACATTGCAAGGTACTGTTTATAAACATTATGCAAATTTGTTGAACCTATATTAATTTATTGTTAACTCGGAATATAATTTAAATTAATATTTTCAGAATTTTAGATATATATAATTAATATTAATTGAATATCTAGATTTATTTTAAATACGCGTGTATAATGGTTAACATGGCCATTTTTATAACGCTTACATAATTATATAGATTAAGTATTAAACATAGGTTTTGGGACTACTTCTAAGGGGGCATTTTATGATAGAGTTAGATGCAATCACAACCTTGTGTTTAGCATGTGTTCTATATTTAATCGGACAATCAATTGTTAATCATGTATCGATATTAAAGAGAATTTGTATACCTGCGCCAGTGATTGGCGGATTACTTTTTTCAATTCTCGTAGCCATACTCGATTCTTTACATATTATTAAAATCAAACTTGATGCATCATTTATTCAGGATTTCTTTATGTTAGCCTTTTTCACAACAATTGGTTTAGGTGCATCATTTAAGTTATTTAAAATTGGCGGAAAGGTCATGTTACTTTATTTCATGTTCTGTGGAATTATGGCCTTTTGTCAAAATATTATAGGTGTTTCATTAGCCAAAGTTTTAAATATTCAACCACTATTAGGTTTAACTGCTGGATCAATGTCAATGGAAGGTGGTCACGGTAACGCTGCTGCATATGGTAAAACAATTCAAGATATGGGTATTGACTCAGCCGTCACTGCTGCACTCGCTGCCGCTACATTAGGACTTGTATTTGGTGGTCTAATCGGTGGACCCGTCGTCAAATTTTTAATTAAACGTTATAACCTAAAACCTGAACATCGTGATGAGTCATTTAAAAATTATGGCGAAGTTGAATATAACAAAACGCTACATAATAAATTCAAACCTACTCAAATCTTTTTCATACAGTTTACAATCTTAGTATTTTGTATGGCATTAGGTACTTATATTGGAAATACTTTTACTGATTTAACAGGTGTAAATATTCCAATGTATGTAGGTTCCATGTTTGTAGCTGTAATTATTCGAAATGTCTCAGAACTCTCTGGATGGAATATTGTAGACTTAAAAATTAATGATCAAATCGGGGATATCTCCCTAGGTATCTTCCTATCATTAGCTTTGATGAGTATTCAACTAACTGAAATATACTCACTTGCGATTCCACTTCTGATTATCGTTCTGATACAAGTGGTATTTATGGTCTTATTCTCTATTTTTGTTTTATTTAGAGGTCTTGGTAAAGACTATGATGCCGCAGTAATGGTAGGCGGATTCATTGGTCATGGTTTAGGTGCCACACCAAACGCAATGGCTAATTTAGATGTTATAACTAAAAAGTATGGTAGCTCACCAAAAGCATACTTAGTTGTACCGATCGTAGGTGCTTTCTTAATCGATTTAATTGGCGTTATCATTGTGATGGGCTTCATACAGTTCTTTAGTTAGATACAATATTTACATCAATTATTAGAAAAGAGACTGGGACATATTAAATATCTCAGTCTCTTTTAACATATTGACAGTAGATGTCTGGATTGAAAGCGCGCTTTCATCAAGCTTCTCTCAATCCTAGCCATCCTTGCCGGCGGGGCCCCAACATAGAGAATTTCTTAAAAAGAAATTCTGCAAACAATGCAAGTTGGGAGAGGGAAAACGAAATTAATTTTGTTAAATTATATTTCTGTCCCGCTCCCTTTTTATTTATCATCCTCTATGAATATCTAGACTACGTTGCTCAATCCATGAAATTAATTCCGGACTAAATACGATATCCTTATGTCTCAATGCTTCAATATCTTTTGCATCTAACATCGTCATAATTTTCTTCATATGGTCTAAGAATGATTCTACATATTCAATTGTATTCGTAATTCCTGTTTGCTCCACTTGATTTAAGAATGGTCTCGACATACCAACTGCTTTAGCACCTAAAGCTAAGCTTTTCACGGCGTCTAATGGTGTTCGCAAGCCTCCACTTGCAAAGACATTCAACTTATCCTGATAATCTGTACTTTCAAGTAAAGATTCTACTGTTGATTGTCCCCATTGTGTTAAATAATTCATATCTTTGTTTGTGCGACGTTCATTTTCAATATCAACAAAGTTTGTACCACCACGACCACTTACATCTACATATTGAACGCCGATTTCAACTAATGATTTAAAGGTCTCTTTACTCATTCCGAAGCCAACTTCTTTAACAATAACCGGTACATTCACACGTTTCACAATGGATTCAAGATTGTCCATCCATGTTGAAAACTCACGATTACCTTCTGGCATAACTAATTCTTGAGGAGAGTTTACATGAACTTGTAACGCTTGAGCTTCAAGTAAATCAACTGCTTGGACAGCCTTCTCTACAGGTACATCTGCGCCAACATTACTAAATATCATTCCCTCAGGATTGATTTGTCTTGCAATACTGAATGATTCAGCCATTTTAGGATTTCTTAAAGCGGCATGGGTAGAGCCTACTGCCATAGCTAAACCTGTTTCTCTGGCTACAATAGCTAACTTTTCATTAATTTGTTTCGTCCACTCACTGCCTCCAGTCATCGCATTAATATAAACTGGAAATTGCATATCGAAATGAGATGTATGACTCGTTAAATCGACCTGATTGACATCAATATTAGGTATTGAATGATGAACGAATCTCAATTTATCGAAATCAGATTGTGGTGCATCAGTTTGTGACATTGCAATTTCTACATGTTCATTTTTTCTTTGTTCTCTCAGTGAATCACTCATTGAAATACCATCCTTTGTTAAAGTTCATAATATGATTGTTCCTCTTTTAGAACCATTTTTTCCTTTTGAAAAAGATTATTAAAATAATTGTTATCACGAGCATGACGCCTAGACAAACAAAATAGGCATAATGCCATTTTAATTCAGGCATGTAATCAAAGTTCATACCGTATACACCAGCTATAAAAGTTAACGGAGAGAAAATAACTGATACTAGTGTTAAAATTTGCATAATGCTATTCATTCTAAATGAAGTAAATGACTCATAGTTTTCACGTATTTCATTTGTCATCTCTTGCGCTGTTCTAATGACACTTCGTTGTTTGATCAAATGATCGTCGATATGTTGAATATACATTGAGTGCTTAGCATCTTTAATGATATTGCCTTCACTTTTAATCGTATCAACCACTTCTTGCATCGGAAACATGACACGCTTAATTTTAATCAAATCAGAACGTAATTGAAAGACATTTTCCATCACACTTTTACTATACCGATCATCAACATGTCGTGCTTCGAAATTATAAACTTTATCCTCGATGCCATATACGAAATCAAAGTATTTATCCACCATACTATCTAGTATATGTATTACTATATCTGCGCAGTCCAAATCAGCATCATGATTTTCAGCATTATATTTAGCTACTCTCTTCAATGATCTAAAGGGCTTATGATGATACGTTACAAGAATTTTATCCTGTAAAAAAACGTTAAGCGCAATTGGAGAGTAATCTGAGTCTATAATACTATGGAATATCATATACTGATATGCTTTATATTCCTTATACTTCACGCGAGGTATACCAGTAATGGCATCATCAATTTCTAAATAGTTGAAATTAAAGTTATTTCTGAGAAAATCATTCTCCCGTTCTGTAGCATTTTCAAAATCATACCAAACAATTGTCGCATCTTTAGGAACATCCCGAACATTTGCTACTTCCGTAAGAGGTTGTGTTAATGATTGATATCTTACGGTTAAGGTCATTTTACTTCCCCCTCTTGTTATCTCTGTTACATTTTATCATGAATTTAATTACGTGTATGTGTTAATTTTATCTAGTAAGATAGTGTTAGGTATAATGGGAGGAAAAAGAGATGTCTCACACATTCAAGGTTACCCGAAATGTAACCGAAGATTTAATTGATAATAACAATCATATGCATGATGCGTATTACAATATGATATTTAGTGAAGTGGTTAATGAATTTAACTATAGTCATGGCTTATATCTTGAAGAAAGAGAAGCAAGCCAATATACCGTTTTTACTATTGAGGAACATACAACGTATTTAGCAGAATTGTCATTAGGTCAAACATTCATAGTTGAATTATACCTTTATGATTATGATTATAAACGTACGCATTTCTTTTTAAGAATGCTACATGAAAATGGTACCGTTGCAGCTACAAATGAAGTCATGATGATGGGCATTGATACAAAGCAACGTCGTTCTGCGGCATTTCCTGAGAAATATATGAATTTCATTAAAGCATATGAATCAGAGCAAGAAAAAATAGAATGGCCAAAACAACTGGGACATCGAATTGGTATCCCTAAAAAAGGAGAATAAATATGCCTACACGTCAACGCATTAAAAGTGAACTTATAGATTTAAAAGATGATGTTAAATTTGAATTGAGTGAATTAAATAATCAAAAAGAATTGGTTATCAATGGACCGGCGTCTCAACTCGTCAAGCGTGCAATTCATATGAGCTACTTACAAGGGCAAAAGTTTGCGATTGATGAGATTTCAACGTTAATTGAGGAAAATCATATCGATGAAGAATTTCTCATTCAATATAATAATTATGAAAAGCACGTGAGAGATCAAAATCTAGAAAAGAAATTTACTTTTAGTAATTTTACTGATATACCACATCAATTTGATGAATTCATCGCTTCATTTTATTACTTAAAAGGCCAAAACTTTGTAGTAACTCATATCAATTCAATGATTGAATAGGATAATGAATAAGGACTTTGGAAGTTTGAACCACCTCCAAAGTCCTATTTTATTGTTGTATTGCTTTTGTAATTTGTTTAATGACTTTATGCGATTGTCTAATAGGATAAATCGGGAAATCATGAACCATTTTAGGATACTCTTTAAAATCAACGTACTGCCCATTGTCTTCTAATAAATGCGCAAACAACTTCATGTCCGGATTTCCAATTTCCTTACCACCACCATACATATATACAGGAGGTAGACCTTTTAGTTCTCCATACAATGGAGAAACACGCTTATCAGTTAGTGGCAAGCCATTAGACCATGCTTTCATCAACTCATTAACCCCAAATCGACTCACTAAGATATCTTTGTCTTCTAATTCTTCAGTAATATCTTTATTTGATAATGTGGCATCTAATAAAGGTGATATTAAGAATAGTTTACTCGGTACAGGTTGCTGTTCTTCAACCAAGGATTGAACGAAACGCAACGCTAATCCTCCACCAGAACCATCTCCCATAATCACAATATGCTCATTACCTACTTCAGAAACTAATTCATCGTATACTTTTTTGATAGCTTGATAGGTATCTTCAAGATGATATTCCGGCGCTTTTGGATAGATTGGTAATACGACTTCGTTTAATGTATTGAGAGCCAATTTATCCAATAATCTCCAATGAAACGGTGACGGTTGCAATGTGTTATATCCACCATGGAGATATAAGATTTTATGTTTAGCTTCATGTCTAAAATTAAATCTAAACACTTGCATATCTCCTAGAGATAATTTATCAAGATTAGATTTTACATTTAATGTAGACGGTTGTTTATGCTTTTTACTATTTTCAGTTCTTCTTTTCTCTAAAAATTGTTCTATTTCTTCATCACTGTTAAAGAAAATAGATCTGTTATGAAGTATATATTTATTAACGACTCTATTCATTAAATAGTTTTTCATAGCGTGACCAACCTGCCCCTTTTCAAATTTTAAATTTAGAAAACAATTTGCTTAAATCTGTATATTCGTTTTCTTAAAAAAGATATAATAATACATATATCAATTGCATCTTTAAATAATGATGTCTATTACTGATAGTGATACTTGAATAAAGCCAATTATAACAGACATTATATTAAAAAGATAAAAATAGAAAAAATGTGATTGAAGGAGGCATCATAGTGACTGAAGCAAATCAAAATCCAAGGGATTTCAATTCACAATTTCGTAATCAAGAAATGCATCGCGGTAAAAAATATGGAAAGAAAAAACGTTCTTGGGTAAGTATCGTTATTCATATTATTGTATTAGTTTTAACTGCTATTACAGGATATAGTATGTTAAAACAACCTATTTTTAATATAGTCTTCGCTAATCAAAAGATTAATTTTCATGAAATACGAAATTTCCAAGGTACTGTTACTAAAATTGGAAATTTAGATATTAATTTAGGTGATATGAATGATTTACAACATTCAATAGATAACCTTATTTTAGTTTTTAATATTTTCTTTGTGTTATGTCTCATTAGTATGTTTATAACTGTGATTACTATCATTCTTAATCGAACATTATTAAAAATTTTTAATATCATTATTTTAGCGGTAATGCTTTTTATTACTATGTATTTCAGTTATATCATTCATACAATTGCTCAAAATATTTCAGAGTCTCTTAAGAAATATTATTTAAGTGTTTCACCAGATCAAGTGATTACGGAAGCTGATGCAATTCATAATGGATTAATTCTACTTGCTTGTAGTATTGCGTTATTATTTATTAGTTTATTCTTCCGTAACCGTCTAGCTCGTATACGATAAATTGAAGGCCTATCAATCACTCTTAACTGAGTCATCGATAGGCCTTTTTAATATGGTTCGCCTGCGCTTTTTGCGCATGCATAATAGTCTAGAAAATATTAAATATATCAGTCTCATTTAACATATTGGCAGTAGATGTCTGAATTGAGAGTGCACTTGAATCAAGCTTCTCTCAATCCTAGCCATCCTTGCCGGGTCGGGACAACGAAAATAATTTTGCTAAATTATATTTCTGTCCCGCTCCCAAAAAAGAATCGATAACGACGGAACGTTACCGATTCTTCAAAAATCGTGCCCCCACAACACAATTTTTTATCTCTTAATTAATATTTACTCTTGGTGAGCTGCTTTATCTTCAGCATTTGCTTTTTCAGCAGATGCTTGTGCTTTTTTCTTACTTTGTAAGAATAAGCTTAAGATTAAGGCAATGGCACTAATCACAGTTGCAATGATAAATGCATCGTTAACACCTTCTACAGATGCAAGTTTATTAATATGTTCTAATAACACTTTTAATGCGCCTGATTCGCCACCATATTGTTGTGCTAATTCACGCATATGATCTTGAATGACAGGATTTGTTTTATCTAATTCATCGCCAAATGCTGCAACATGATTAGTTTGTTGAGTCGTCATTACAGTCACCAATATCGCTGTACCAATTGATCCAGCTAATTGTCTCATCGTATTAACAAAAGCATTACCATGAGAAATTAAACGACCAGGTAATGCATTCATACCTGCTGTCATAATAGGCATCATGATAAATGCCATACCGAATGAACGTAATACATAGATACCCATAATATGAAGATAAGGTGTGTCCATGTTTAATTTACTTAGTTCCCAAGTTGCATAAGTCATAATACCAATCCCAAAGATGGCTAATGGTTTAATACCAATTGTATCTAATAACTTACCTGCAACAGGCCCTAAAGCACCCATAACTAAAGCACCAGGAAGCATAAGTAAACCTGAATCGAGTGCTGAGAAACCTCTTAAATTTTGTAAATATAATGGAAGTAAAATCATACCACCATATAAACTCATCATAACAATCATATTGATAACTGTTGTAAGTGTATATGTTGGATATTTTGATACTTCAAGGTTTAACATTGGTGCCTTCATTCTTAACTCTCTAATAACGAATAAGATAATGAAGATTGTACCAATAATAAACATTGTCACGATTTCAGTTGAACCCCAACCTTTATTACCAGCTTCAGAGAAACCGTATAATAAAGCACCGAAACCGATTGTACTATATATAATACCAGGAATATCAGCTTTTGGATTTGTCGTACGTTGGTAAAGTTTAAACCAGAACATACCAATTACAATTGCGACTAATCCGATAAAGAACATACCATAGAACATAATGTTCCAATGATAATTTTGAACGATATAACCTGATAAAGTAGGTCCAATAGCTGGAGCTAGAATCATTGCGATACCCATTGTCCCCATTGCGACACCACGTTTTTCAGGTGGGAAAATCGTTACAATAACGTTAGAACCTAATGGCATTAAGATACCTGCGCCAATCGCTTGTAGTACACGACCACCCATCATAATTGGGAAGTTAAATGAAATCGCACAGATAAGTGAACCAATTGTAAATAATGCTAAACCTACAATAAATAATTTTCTATAAGAATATTTATTAAATAAGAATGCACTGATTGGAATCAAAATACCATTCACTAACATGAATCCTGTCATCAACCATTGTCCAGTTGAAGCAGAAATATTAAATTCCGTATTAATTTTAGGCAAAGCAACGTTTAATAATGTTTGGTTCAAAATCGCAATGAACATACCAAATAACATTGCTGCTAAAATTTTACCTCTTGAAATACCTTTACCGAAAATGAAGTTAGATTCTTGTTTTTTAATCTTTTCATTGACTCTACCCTCTTCTGAGTTAGGGTCAATTGGATTTAAAACTTCATCTGATTCTTCATTAGGTTGTTCAGTATTATCTTTTTGATGATCTTGTTTCTCATCATTCGCTTGATCTTCGTGTTGATCTGAGCGACGTAGAGAACCAGGATATGCATCATATTTGCTATTTGCATTAGTAGCTTTAGAAGATGTTTGATCTCCCTCATTAGTAGTTTCGAAGTGATGTTTTCTTTTATCATCTTCGATATTATCAGAATGATTTCTGATTTGACTTGAAGCATTGTTAGACTCAGATTGTTTATCTAGATCACTTGCTTTAAATTTAGATTGATAACTTTGATTCTCAGAATCCTTAGTCGAACGTTGTTCCACTTTTTGATCTTTAGCTTTTTTTCTTGATTTTGAAAAAAGTACGTTAATTAGACCAATAAGTATGAGCGCTATAACAATATAAACAATAATGAAGGTCGTTGTCATGAAATGACCCCCTTAATTTTTATGGATTTTAACTTCAGCGTTCATACCTGGAACAACATTTTTAGATGGTTCAGAATCTAGAGAAATTTTAACTGGTACGACTTGTGACACTTTAGTGTAGTTACCGTCACTGTTAGATGAAGGCATTAATGAGAAACTAGCTGCAGTTGCTTTTCCAACTTGTTCTACTTTACCTTTAATAGAAGCTTTTTGACCATCGATATCGATGTCTACATCGTTTCCTTTTTCTACATCAGAAATGTCTTTTTCATCAACGTTTGCAGTAATGTATAAATCATCTAAATTATATGCGTAAGCGATTGGGTTACCAGCTTGAGCCATTGAACCTTCCATGCCGTCAGTTTTAACGATTGTACCGTTTTGAGGCATTTTGATGCTCATATCTTTAGATTGACCACCTTCGCCTTGAGCTGAAACTTCAGCTACTTTATCACCTTTATCAAGTTTATCTCCTTGTTTCACATCTAGAGATTTAATTTCTCCTGAAGCTGGGCTAGAGATTTTGATTTGATCTCCGTCTACTTTTGCATTGTCTGTAGTTACATAGCTTGTTGCATTATTCCAGAACCAGAAACCTAGAACACCTATTACTACAAGAACAATGATAGTAATGACATTCACTAATACCATTTTCTTCATGAATATATCCTCCTATTTGCTTTTAAAATTCACTTTATCTATTATAGAGATGTGTCACTAAAAAAAACACCAACATTTTTCACAATTGTGTTGGTTAGCATATTATATAAAAATATTATTCAGATTGATCAGGTGAAACAATGAAACAACGTGCGAAATATAAAATAATAAAAAGCCTTATTGAATTGATTGAAGAATACCCTTTTGAGGAAATCACAATCAAAATGATATGTGCTTATAGTGGTGTAAATCGTTCGACATTTTATGATCATTTTCAAGATAAATATCATTTATTAGAGAAAATTCAAAACTATCATTTAAATAAATATAAGGCTATATTGAATTCATTCTATAAAGATTTTCATAATATCAAGCAAGATCAAAAAAAATTATATAAATTTTTCTTACTCGTTGCGCGATATATTAAGCGTAAAGAAGCATTTTATAAAGCAACACTCATTATTCATCCTAATAAGGAAATTGCCCTTGATTATATTAATGAAACAAAGCGATGCTATGAAAAAGTAATGGATAGATATGAAACAACCATTCAGAATAAGCGTATGTTTGTAATTTATTCTGTTGGTGGTCAAGCTGGCATACTTTTTGATTGGTTACGTCATGGTTGCAAAGAATCACCTGAAGACGTCGCTAGCGTCTTACTCGCAAATACAATTAAACTACAACGATAAAATAATAAAAGCTAAACCTAAAATGAAATTCCCCTCTTCAAAGTACGACTTTCTAACAAGCACTTTGAAGAAGGAACTCAACATCATTGATTAGGTTTAGCTTTTTTAAATACTTTCATATTTAATAATTGTAAAATGATTAAAATAATCGCTGTAATGACGATAATCATGATATACGGAGTAGGATCATTTTCACCTTTAATACCAACTAAAGGAGACATTAAACCACCAAGAAGCGTTTGAAATAATCCTAATAAACTAGATGAACTCCCTTTACCACTCTTACTTTCATCCATCGCAATTGAGAAGCCTAGTGTGGCAACACCCGTGACAGGTGCAACGAGTATAATGAAACCGATGGCTAATAACCAGAAATTCAAATGATTGATCAATATCAGCGAAACAAGTATCACACCTACAATTTGAATAGCCGTCATGATTCTAAGTAGTTGTTGACTATCCATATAATCTACTAACTTACCTGTCAGTTGACTTGAGATAATCAATGTTATGCCAATAAACGCGAACATGATACTAAATTGGAATGGAGATAAACCATAAATCTTCTGTACGATAAATGGAGATGCTGAAATATAAGTAAATAATAATATAAATGACACGCCCTGTATCAACATAGGTAGAACAAATCGTGGTGTGCCAAATAAATCTTTGAAATTTTTAAACATTGTTCCAATATTGCTATTGGCGCGGTGTTCATTTTCAAGAGATTCTGGAACTTTAAATAAAATACCTACGAACATGAGTAATCCAAATACAGTCAAAATGATAAAAACCATACGCCAAGTGGCAAAACTTAAGATTATCCCACCGAGTGCTGGCGCAATCACAGGCGCAACACCATTTACAAGCATTAGTAAGGATAAAAATTTAGTTAAATCATTGCCAGAATACATATCACTTGCAATGGCTCTTGATATCACTGCTCCTGCGCCACCAGTTAATCCTTGGACCAGTCTTAGTTCAATCATAATCCAAATATTCGTAACGAAAATAATACCTAAACTCGCTAACGTAAATATTATCATTGCTATGAGGAGTGGCTTCTTACGTCCTGAAGCGTCTGAAATTGGACCTGCAAATAAGTTACCGAATGCTAAACCGACCATAAAGAGTGAAATCGTTAATTGTGCATTCGATGCTGTTGTATCAAAATCATTTTTAATATTAGGCAAACCTGGTAAAAACATATCAATCGATAAGGGTCCTATAGCAGTGAGTGCCCCTAAAATGACAATAAATAGTATAGATTTATGATACGTTGAGCGAGAATTTTCCAATATTAACTCCCCTTTTTTATTTTCTAAAGCGAACATACATTTAAATTTCATAAACGTGTTCCGATAATTACTAATATTACTAAATGGTAGCAATAGGGAGTGGGACAGAAATATAATTTAGCAAAATTATTTTCATCGTCCCTCACCCAACTTTCATTGTTTGTAGAATTTCTTAAAAAGAAATTCTCTGTGTTGGGGCCCCGCCGGCAAGGATGGCTAGGATTAAAAGAAGCTTGATATAAGCGAACTTTTAATTCAGACATCTACTGCCAATATGTTAAAGAAAGCTGAGACAATTAATTATGTCCCAGCCTTTATTTAGACTACAAACGAACGCGCTCACTCATCGTCGTCTGCTTTTGTAAGTTGCATGTTACTGTTATCAGAATCTATTTCTAATTCATAATCTTTATTAACGTAATTTCCTGTTAAATCAATTTGTTGGATTGTGGTTTTAATCTTATCTCCACTTCTACTTGCACTCAGCACTTGAGGAGAAATCATTGATACTTTTGTTTGTGTCAGAAAATTATTTTTCATTTGTTTATAAATAGAAGAATTTTTCTTGTAATAACTTGAAATAAAATCAAAATCATTGATGTCGAAAGCTGTATTAATTGCTGTTGAATAGCCGGTAAAGAACTGAGTTAATTTGTTTTTAAGACTATTTTCCTCTTTTTCTTTCTTTTCAACATAGCTACTAATTTTATCACTTTCAAATTCTAATGTCACTTTGGTATTGTCCTTTAAATCATCAGCACTGATTGTTTTAGTTTCAGACTTAAATGTACGTCCTTTAGCTTTACCAGTCGCTGAAATCGTAATATCTTTCGTTTTAGGATATGGTCCATATTCTTTTGAGTTTGAATATGACATTTCTCGATCATTAATTTTAACTTTTTCAGAGCTATCACTTAATTTGCTCGCGCCTTTTAATTTAATATTTAAATACGCTTGATCAAAGTCTTCGGATGCTTCAATTGTCTCAGAACTACTATCTCTAAAATCGAAGTTCAATTTACCATTAAACGTTCCATTCTGTGTGGTTTTCTTAGCTGGCAATTCATAGTTACCTGGAATGAAATTACCAAGTGGGGTATTTTTGTGAGCGTCTGCGATGACTGTTTTACTTTTACCGCCTGCTTTAAATTCATACTTAGTTTTTTCTTTTGGTTTAATTATCGGTTGTTTTGTTGGAGCCGTAAAACTCATATTATCGAAGAATAAATATCTCGTTCCATTTTTACTTATTCTTAGAACATCTTGACCGCTTCTTGTTTGAATATAAGAAGCGACACTAGAATTATTTTTGTTTAATTTACTGACGGTCTCTTTGATATCACTCTTAAAGCTTTTCATGCCGACTTCACTTTTAATATATTTAATATATTCTTTCGCTTCATCCGGATCCACTTTATTATCTTTTGTACTCAACACTGTTGCAACCTTTTGCGTATCATTATTATCAACCGCATTAACTAGAATCTTAGTTTGCGCCTCTGGAGAATTAAAATTCTTTAAAAGGAAGAACAAAATGACAATAAGTATCAAAATAAAAAAGATAATTCCTAGTGGAACAATTCTACGTAATTTAAGGTTCGTAGCGTTATCATTGAATGAATGAGATGATGTTTGTTTAGCTTTATTATTTTTTGGTAGCGATTGCCCACATTTAGGACACTGATTATTATCATCACTGATTGTCTGACCACAGTTTGGGCATTGTTTCATTCTATCACCTCTATTTCTAACACTACATTCAATTCACATTCATATTATATAATTATTTTATCTACCCGTTTTATTTTACAGAGGTTAGATTAAAAATACAATTCTCATTATATGTAGTTTTCATTGTATTTTAATTAAAAGAAAGTTACATACTTATTTAAATTATATAAACAGTTCATCATCAAATAAATACTTATTTAGTCTTATCTCTTAACGATTATCTACACATACATCATTATATTCCTACGAGTGATTCTATGTATAGTCTAAATCTTCGAATAAATTAAAATTTAGAGTTGAAAGATTTGATTCGATGATCAATAATCTCAAGTACTTGTCGTACCTTTTCAATTTCTTCAGTTGAAAAGTCGCTCGTCATATCGTTAGCAATACTGCTCGTGATTGCTTTTCTTTTAGCGATATATTCTTTACCTTTTTCAGAAAGATTAACAATTTTTAAACGTTGGTCGATATTAACATCAGATTTTTCTAATTTAACTAAGTCAGCATCTAATAATTTTTTAACTCTTCTACTTACTGCCGCTTTATTTACACCTTGTTTTTCAGTAATTTGACTCACTGTTAAAGACTCATTTTTCAACATACTAAGCACATTCGATTGTTCTAATGAAATGCCATACTCATTTTGTAAATCTTTAAGTAACTTAGCTGTCAATGTATTTACATCATTAATAAATTTCTCTAAAAATACAATATGATCTTCTATTCTTCTAACCATGTAGAATCTCCTATATTATTTTATCTATTTCTATAAAAAAATTATTTTTCATAC
>NZ_PPRT01000017.1 GCF_002902725.1 Staphylococcus caprae | reverse complement strand
CATAAATAATAGCCCATAAAGTGAGTGTATTTAAAAGTTCATTTTAAGGGCTATTTTTGTAATAATGCGTTATTTATCAATTAATAATAAGACATTTTTATTCAGTTTTTTAATGACATTTGAACAAAGAATTTAAATTACAATGTTCACTTTAATCAAAGGCATAGTTATAATTACGGTTTCCAAATTAAAATATCATGACCTTCTGGATTTTTAGCTTCTACATCTTCAAAACCTTGTTTCAAGAAATAATCCTTTGAATTATTACGCGCAATTGCTTTAATTGGTTTGTCTTTTTCCTTAGCGAAATCGATGAGTTTTTTAGCATAACCGCGACCTTGGTATTTCTCTAATACTTCTAATTTCCATAATAAAATATAGTCTTCACAATCTGGGAAATAGGTTTCTTCAACTTCACCTTTATCAAGCAATGCCATTCTTGCTGCTAATTTATCTCCGACAAAGATACCATAAAAAGGTGAGTCAGAACTTGCGTCAATCATTTGTCCTTTTAACTCTTCAACCATATAAAGATCTTTATTTCCGAACTCTCTAAAATCTTCGAAAAGTTCGTCTGTTTTATAATTGATCTCTAAATGTTTTACCTCACTCATATTTTAATCCCCCTTTGTTTCTTTTCTTTATTATACCCTATTTTAAAGGTAAGTTTCATTTATTTAAAATAATAGAAATTTTAAGTTTTAATAAGTGTTTATATAAATTCTTTTAAGCCGTTAAATTGTCATCAAAGCGCTTAGTCTTTATACTATATGAGTAATAGTGCTACTGAAGGAGTAAAAACATGAATTGCAATGTAATAAAGTTAAATGAAGATAATCAGTTTATCAATAAAATAAAAAACGGCGATTCTCAAATCACACGATTTTTCGAATACGATGCAAGTAAGAAAGATAGCTTTGCAAGAAGATTAGCGACGCCAAATAATGGAAGAGAAGCAGAGTTAGCCCAAGTCATAGAATCTTATATGAATGATTTGGATTTAACAAAACAACAAATTGAGAACATAGATGCCTTGGCAAATGGTGCGAAAGTAGTCATTGGTGGACAACAAGCAGGATTGTTTGGTGGTCCTTTGTATACTTTTCATAAAATATTTTCAATCGTAACGCTGTGTAATGAATTGTCAGAACAATATCATAAACAAATTGTTCCTGTTTTTTGGATTGCTGGAGAGGATCATGATTTTGATGAAGTGAATCATACCTATGTATTCAATGATAAAAAAGCCTCTCTTAATAAAATCAAATATCATACTATGACTCCACCTGAAAGTAATGTCTCTCGTTTTACTCCTGATAAAGATGCTTTGATTGATGCGTTAGATAGCTTTTTTAAAGAATTAAAGGAGACGACGCATAGTTTAGAAGTATATGAAATGTGCAAGAACATAATTCATCGCTACAATAACTGGACCGATATTTTCAAAGGCCTTTTACATGAGGTGTTTAAAGAATATGGCGTTCTGTTTATAGATGCACAATATACAGATTTAAGACGTATGGAAAGACCAATTCTTAAAGAGATGTTAGAAAAGCAAGACGAGTTAGATCAAGCTTTTCGTGAGACACAAAAAAACACAGAAGCGCAAGGTTTAACTCCTATGATTCAAACTGAGACAAATACTCATTTATTCATTCACGAAGATAACATGAGACAGTTGCTAACTTATAAAAATGGGAAGTTTATTACAAGTAAATCTGAAAATAGTTACTCAAAAGAAGAAATATTAGAAATCATTGATAATGAACCTGAAAGAATATCTAATAATGTAGTAACACGTCCTATAATGGAAGAATGGTTGTTTAATACAGTGGCATTTATTGGTGGACCAAGTGAAATTAAGTATTGGGCCGAACTTAAAGAAGTTTTTCAACTTTTAAAAGTCGAAATGCCAATAGTATTACCAAGATTAAGAATAAGTTATATGTATGAAAGAACTGAGAAATTGCTCTCTCAATATGATTTAACTACCGAAACAATTATTTCAAACGGTGTGGAGAATGATAGACAACGATTTGTACGTGAACAAGCCTCTAATGAACTTATTTCACAAGTGGAAGAAATGAAAGTTCAACAACAGCAACTTACAGATAAACTCAAATTACAAGTTGCAGGAAACCATGATAATGAAATGCTAATTGAAAAGAATAATGAAATTCATCAAAAACAATACGATTACTTATTAAAACGGTATTTGCTAAATGTAGAAAGAGAAAATGATATTAGCATGCGTCAATTTAGAGAAATTAATGAAGTTCTCCATCCAATGGGTGGATTACAAGAAAGAATTTGGAATTCGTTACAAATTATGAATGATTTTGGGAAAAATGTGTTCAGTCCCTCCACCTATCCACCACTTCATTACACTTTTGATCATATTATTATAAAACCTTGATATAACGGCGTTTAAGCCCATTTTATCTTTTTGATAAAATGGGCTTTTTTGTGTTTGAGCAAATAATTTGAACTATTTTTGCATAATTAGTGGAGGATAGTGGGGAGATGTGGTAAATTATAAATAAGGTGAGGTGATAAAAAATGTTCATGGGAGAATACGATCATCAATTAGATACAAAAGGACGTATGATTATACCGTCCAAGTTTCGTTATGACTTAAATGAACGTTTTATTATCACTAGAGGCCTTGATAAATGCTTGTTTGGATACACGCTTGAAGAATGGCAACAAATTGAAGAGAAGATGAAGACCTTACCTATGACTAAAAAAGATGCACGTAAATTTATGCGTATGTTCTTCTCTGGTGCTGTTGAAGTTGAACTAGATAAGCAAGGGCGTATTAACATTCCTCAAAATTTAAGGAAATACGCTAATTTAACCAAAGAATGTACAGTAATTGGGGTTTCAAATCGTATTGAGATTTGGGACAGAGAAACTTGGAACGATTTCTATGAAGAATCTGAAGATAGTTTCGAAGATATTGCTGAAGATTTAATAGATTTTGATTTTTAAATGGAGGAATTAAAGTGTTTCATCACATCAGCGTTATGTTAAACGAAACCATTGATTATTTAAATATAAAAGAAGATGGTGTGTATGTTGATTGTACGCTTGGTGGTGCAGGGCACGCCCTTTATTTACTTAATCAATTAAATGATGAAGGTAGACTTATAGCGATTGATCAAGATTTAACAGCCATAGAAAATGCAAAGGAAGTTTTAAAAGAACATTTGCACAAAGTCACTTTTGTTCATAACAACTTTCGAGAACTAACGAATATTTTAAAAGAACTCAACATTGAAAAGGTAGATGGCATCTATTATGACCTCGGTGTTTCGAGTCCGCAATTAGATGTCCCTGAAAGAGGATTTAGTTATCATCATGATGCGAAATTAGACATGCGTATGGATCAAACTCAATCATTATCTGCATACGAAGTAGTGAATGAATGGTCCTACGAAGCATTAGTTAAGATTTTTTATCGTTATGGAGAAGAGAAGTTCTCAAAGCAAATTGCTAGAAGAATTGAAGCGAATCGTGAACAACAACCGATTGAGACGACTTTACAACTTGTCGATATCATCAAAGAAGGCATACCCGCGAAAGCAAGACGTAAAGGCGGTCATCCTGCTAAGAGAGTTTTTCAAGCAATTCGAATAGCTGTTAACGATGAATTATCCGCGTTTGAAGATTCAATTGAACAAGCAATTGAAAATGTAAAGGTGAACGGAAGAATTTCGGTCATCACGTTCCATTCATTGGAAGATCGCTTATGTAAGCAAATCTTTCAAGAGTACGAAAAAGGACCGGAAGTTCCGAGAGGATTACCAATTATTCCTGAAGCATACTCGCCGAAATTAAAACGTGTAAATCGCAAACCGATAACCGCTACTGAAGAAGATTTAGACGAAAACAATCGTGCGCGTAGTGCAAAACTACGTGTTGCAGAAATTTTAAAATAAGGAGTAATTGAAATGGCTGTAGAAAAAATTTATCAACCCTATGATGAAGCAACACAAACCAGTATCCCACAAAGACAACCGCAATCTCGTCCTGAGAAACAAACTGTCAAAAGAAAAGTGGTTGTACAATTAACTAGATTCGAAAAAGTTTTATACATAACACTTATTACTGTAATTGCCATGATTAGTATATATATGCTATCTTTAAAAATGGATGCGTACGACACGCGAGGAAAAATTGCAGATTTAGATCAAAAAATAGAGAAACAATCTAGTGAAAACAGCGCATTAAAATCTGAAATCAAGAAAAACTCTTCTTATGAACGCATTTACGATAAGGCTAAAAAACAAGGTATGAGCCTACAGAACGACAATGTAAAGGTAGTGCGTAATAATGGCGAAGCGAAAAATTAAAATTAAAAAAAATAAAATAGGGGCAGTCCTACTAGTTGGTTTATTCGGACTGCTCTTTTTTATATTGGTTTTAAGGTTCTCATACATTATGATTACTGGTCATTCTAATGGTCAGGATTTAGTGATGAAGGCAAATGAAAAGTATTTAGTAAAAAATTCGGAACAACCAGAACGAGGAAAGATATATGACCGAAATGGTAAAGTTCTAGCCGAAGATGTCGAAAGATACAAGGTAGTAGCAGTCGTGGATAAAAAGGCGAGTCAAAATAGTAAAAAACCACGTCATGTCGTTGATAAAAAGAAAACAGCAAAACAATTATCTAAAGTTATAGATATGAAACCTAGTGAAATTGAAAAACGTTTAAATCAGAAAAAAGCCTTCCAAGTGGAATTCGGTCAAAAAGGTACAAATCTGACTTATCAAGATAAAGAAAAAATTGAAAAAATGGATATGCCTGGTATTTCACTATATCCAGAGACAGAACGTTTCTATCCTAATGGCAATTTTGCTTCCCATTTAATTGGAATGGCACAAAAAGATCCAGACACTGGCCAATTAAACGGAGCATTAGGTGTTGAAAAGATTTTCAATAGTTATTTAAACGGTACACAAGGCGCACTTAAATATATTCAAGATATTTGGGGTTATATTGCTCCTAATACTAAAAAAGAACAACAACCTAAGCGTGGAGATGACGTTCATTTAACACTTGATTCTAATATTCAAGTCTTCGTCGAAGAAGCGCTCGATGGTATGGTAGAAAAATATGCTCCTAAAGACTTATTCGCTGTAGTGATGGATGCAAAAACAGGAGAAATTCTCGCTTACAGTCAGCGTCCTACTTTTAATCCAGAAACAGGAAAAGACTTTGGTAAAAAGTGGGCAAATGACTTATATCAAAACACGTATGAACCTGGTTCAACATTTAAAACATACGGTTTAGCTGCAGCAATTCAAGAAGGTAAGTTTAAACCAGATGAAAAATATAAGTCAGGACATCGAGACATCATGGGCTCAGAGATTTCAGACTGGAATAAAACAGGTTGGGGTAGAATCCCAATGTCACTAGGATTTACTTATTCATCCAATACATTGATGATGCACTTACAAGACTTAGTAGGCGCAGATAAAATGAAATCTTGGTATGAACGCTTTGGATTTGGTAAAAAAACAGGTGGAATGTTTGATGGCGAAGCAGCTGGGCATATTGGTTGGTCTAATGAATTGCAACAAAAAACAACTGCATTTGGACAATCTACGACAGTAACGCCGGTACAAATGATTCAAGCGCAATCAGCTTTCTTTAATAAAGGAAATATGCTAAAACCTTGGTTTGTTAGTAGTATTGACAACCCTGTCACTAAGAAAAATTACTATAGTGGGGAAAAACAATATGCAGGTAAACCAGTGACTGCAGATACAGCCAAAAAAGTAGAAAACGAACTTGATAAAGTTGTTAACAGTAAACAAAGTCATGCAATGAATTATCGTGTTAAAGGCTATGATATTGAGGGTAAAACAGGTACAGCACAAGTGGCCGATTCAAATGGTGGAGGTTACGTTAAAGGTGAAAATCCATACTTTGTAAGCATTATCGGTGATGCACCTAAGAAGAACCCGAAAGTCATTGTTTATGCTGGTATGAGTTTAGCTCAGAAAAATGATGAAGAAGCTTATGAAATGGGTGTAAGTAAAGCATTTAAACCAATCATGGAGAATACACTTAAGTATCTAAATGTTGGTAAATCAAGCGACTCTACATCAAAAGCAGATTACAGCAAGGTACCGAATGTTGAAGGTCAAGAAATGCAAAAAGCAGAGGATAGCTTGAATGCTCAATCGCTTAAACCAGTTACAATCGGTAGTGGCAAACAAATTAAAGCGCAATCTGTAAAAGCAGGCACTAAAATATTGCCACACAGTAAAGTATTATTACTCACTGATGGTGATGTAACAATGCCTGATATGACAGGTTGGACTAAGGAAGATGTGTTAGCATTCGAAGACCTGACCCACATCAAAGTTTCAACTAAAGGTAATGGTTTCGTTACAAATCAAAATGTAACTAAAGGTCAAACATTGAAAAGTAAAGACAAAATTGAAGTAACTTTATCAGCAGACAAGACAGATGAAAACGATGACGAGTCTGACGATACGGGTTCTGATAAACAATCAAAATCTGACGATAAATCATCAGATAAGCATAAATCAGACTCATCTTCAAAATCAGATTCAAAGAATAGTTCAAGTTCTGACTCTAAAAAAGACTCCAATAGCAATTCAAATAATAAATCAAGTTCCAATGACGATAGTTAATGGAACTGAGTATACAAATGAGGTTGGGATTATCATTTTAGGGATTAACTTAGAAATGGTCCCAACCTTATTTATTAATATTTTAAGTTTTATATGAAAACAAAGAGAAAACTGATAAACTATTAAAGGTTATTTACAATCAAACGAGTAAAAATTAGAAAGTGAAGAAAAGGAGATTCATATGTTCTTTATATATGCGATCATCGCACTACTCATAACATTTATATTAGTTCCAGTGCTTATTCCAACTTTAAAAAGAATGAAGTTTGGACAAAGCATTAGAGAAGAAGGTCCACAAAGCCACATGAAAAAAACAGGAACACCTACGATGGGTGGGCTTACATTTTTAATTAGTATCATTATTACTTCTGTGATTGCGATTATTTTTGTTGATAAATCAAATCCAATCATCTTGTTATTATTTGTTACTATAGGCTTTGGATTAATCGGATTCATTGATGATTACATTATTGTAGTTAAAAAGAACAACCAAGGTTTAACAAGTAAACAAAAATTCTTAGCTCAAATATTAATTGCAGTTATTTTCTTTGTATTAAGTGACGTATTTCATTTAATCAATTTTACTACAAATTTACATATTCCATTTTCTAACTTCGATATCCCATTATCATTTGCCTATGTCTTATTCATTGTCTTCTGGCAAGTTGGATTTTCAAATGCGGTGAATTTAACTGATGGATTAGACGGATTAGCTACAGGATTATCTATTATAGGATTTGC
The DNA here is from genome assembly GCF_002902725.1 of Staphylococcus caprae. Classification (GTDB taxonomy): domain Bacteria; phylum Bacillota; class Bacilli; order Staphylococcales; family Staphylococcaceae; genus Staphylococcus; species Staphylococcus caprae. The sequence goes on along the minus strand of NZ_PPRT01000017.1, from coordinate 120,080 downwards.
AATGTATGCGATTATGAGTTTTATTCTTGATTCACCAGCTATTGGTATATTCTGTATTATCATGGTGTTTGCTTTATTAGGATTCCTTCCTTATAACTTAAATCCTGCAAAGGTATTTATGGGTGATACAGGTAGTTTAGCTTTAGGTGGTATCTTTGCTACCATTTCAATCATGCTTAATCAAGAGCTGTCACTTATATTTATCGGTTTAGTTTTCGTTATTGAAACCTTATCAGTGATGTTACAAGTTGCTTCTTATAAATTAACTAAAAAGCGCATTTTCAAAATGAGTCCAATTCACCATCATTTCGAATTAAGTGGTTGGGGAGAATGGAAAGTTGTAACTGTATTTTGGACGGTAGGTTTAATTTCAGGATTAATCGGACTATGGATTGGAGTGCATTAGAATGCTAAATTACACAGAGTTAGAAAATAAAAATATTCTAGTAGTAGGATTAGCTAAAAGTGGATATGAAGCAGCAAAAATATTAGCTAAATTAGGTGCGAATGTCATCGTGAATGATGGCAAGGATCTTTCACAGGATGCACACGCTAAAGATCTCGAATCAATGGGCATCGAAGTCGTAAGTGGCGGACATCCTTTATCTTTGCTAGATAATAATCCAATTATTGTTAAGAATCCTGGTATACCTTACACTGTTTCAATTATCGACGAAGCTGTACGTAGAGGATTAAAAATATTAACTGAAGTAGAATTAAGTTATCTTATATCAGAAGCGCCAATTATTGCAGTAACTGGTACAAATGGTAAGACAACTGTAACGTCACTTATCGGTGATATGTTTAAAAAAAGTGTATTAACAGGTCGTCTATCTGGAAATATTGGATATGTTGCTTCTAAAGTCGCTCAAGAGGCTCGTCCTGATGAATATTTAATTACAGAACTTTCTTCTTTCCAATTATTAGGTATTGAAAAGTATAGACCTCACATTGCAATTATTACTAATATTTACTCAGCACATCTCGATTATCATGAAACATTAGAGAACTATCAAAACGCGAAGAAACAAATTTATAAAAACCAAACTAAAGATGATTACTTAATTTGCAATTATCATCAAAGACATTTAATTGAGTCAGAAAATCTTAAGGCGAAAACCATGTATTTTTCTACTCAGCAAGAAGTGGATGGTATTTATATTAAAGACGGATTCATTGTATATAATGGCATTCGTATCATAAATGTTAAAGATTTAGTTTTACCAGGCGAGCACAACTTAGAAAATATTTTGGCTGCAGTATTAGCTGCCATTTTGGCAGGCGTACCAGTTAAAGCCATCGTAGATAGTCTGACAACTTTCTCAGGAATTGATCATAGACTTCAATACATTGGTACAAATCGTACGAATAAATACTACAATGATTCCAAAGCAACTAATACTTTAGCTACACAATTTGCTTTAAATTCATTTAAACAACCTATTATATGGTTATGTGGTGGATTAGATAGAGGCAATGACTTTGATGAGTTAATTCCATATATGAATAATGTTCGTATTATGGTTGTTTTTGGCGAAACTCAGGAAAAGTTTGCTAAACTAGGTAATAGCCAAGGTAAATACGTAATCAAAGCTACGGACGTTGAAGATGCTGTTGATAAGATTCAAGAAGTAATTGAACCAAATGATGTGGTGTTACTATCACCAGCTTGTGCAAGTTGGGATCAATATAATACATTTGAAGAACGTGGTGAGAAATTTATCGAAAGATTCCGAGCACACTTGCCATCTTATTAAGGAGTGTGAATGCTCATGGATGAAAAAAATAAACATAGTAATGATAAAGTGTCGCGTATAGAAGATTTCACTTCACATCAAAGAGAAGAAAACGATAACGATGATTTAGGGCTTTTCAGAAGAAATAAAGACTTTCGAAATCGTAAAAGAAAACGTTTCGGCGATAAAGTGAACGAAGAGGAATTGGCAAATCATGAACATCAAAGAGAGGACGATACTCTAGATAAGCATTTAGAACAAAATGTTGAGAATAGTTCAAATCAAGATTCACCTCATGATGCCTTAGATAAAAGTAATGATACTAAACAAGATGAGACAATCGATGTGGATAGTGATGACAATCTCAATGAATCACAAGCACATAACGACAATCTTGAAGAGAAGAACGAGACTGATCAACAAGAAGATAAAGAGGCTTCTTCTGATAGCGATAATGAACTCAAATCAACTGAGGACAATGCGCAAGATAAAAAAGAGGATAAAAAGAAAGGTTTGCTTGGCTCATTACCGTTTATAAATAAAAATAAGCGTTCGTCAGGTAATAAAGATCAACAGGTCGAGCCTAATAGACCTATGACGCTTGAAGAAAAAAGAGCGTTACGTCGACAACGACAAAAGAGGATTCAATATACAATTATTACGCTATTAGTACTATTGATTGTTATTTTCTTACTATATATGTTCACACCACTGAGCAAGATTTCAAATGTGAATGTAAAGGGTAATAATAACGTGAGTACTAGTAAAATTAATAAAGAACTTCATGTTACTTCTCATTCTAGAATGTATACGTTTAGTAAACGTAAAGCAATTAATAATTTAAAGAAAAACCCTTTAATCAAAGACGTAGAAATTCATAAACAATTACCTAATACTTTAAATGTTAAAGTGACAGAGTATCAGGTAGTCGGTTTAGAAAAAAACAAAGATAATTATGTGCCAATCATCGAAGACGGTAAAGAATTAAAAGACTATAGTAATGATGTTTCACACGATGGTCCAATCATTGACGGTTTCAAAGGCAACAAAAAAACAAATATGATTAAAGCTTTATCTGAAATGTCTCCAGAAGTTAGGAGCATGATTGCTGAAGTAAGCTATGCCCCAGCAAAGAATAAGCAAAATAGAATAAAGATTTTTACAAAGGATGATATTCAAGTTGTAGGAGATATTACAACAATTGCTAATAAAATGAAATATTATCCGCAGATGTCTCAATCGCTAAGTAGAGACGATTCTGGTAACCTTAAAACGGATGGATACATTGATTTATCAGTAGGTGCATCATTTATTCCTTATGGAGGTTCATCAGGAGCTGAATCAGAAACTGATCAGAATGTAACAAAATCGACACAACAAGAAAGTGAAGCAAAAGAAGAGTTACAAAGTGTATTGAATAAAATTAATAAACAATCAAAAGATAATAATTAAAAAAATTCGGTAATAGTATGTGTTTATAGTTCACAAGCTATTCAACGTATTGTAAACTAAACATAGTGTATTTTAATAGTAATTTGTCAGGAGGTGCCTATCTATGGAGGAACATTACTATGTAAGTATAGATATAGGTTCATCAAGTGTAAAAACAATAGTAGGCGAAAAATTTCACAATGGAATAAATGTGATAGGTACAGGACAAACCTACACTAGTGGTATCAAAAATGGTCTGATTGACGATTTCGATATTGCGAGACAAGCAATTAAAGATACGATTAAGAAGGCTTCAATTGCCTCAGGTGTAGATATAAAAGAAGTATTCTTGAAGTTACCTATCATTGGTACCGAAGTATACGATGAATCAAATGAAATTGAATTTTATGAAGATACTGAAATTAATGGGACACACATCGAAACGGTGTTAGATGGTATCCGTGATAAAAATGATGTAGCTGAGACAGAAGTTATCAATGTCTTTCCTATCCGATTCGTGGTAGATAAAGATAATGAAGTTTCAGACCCTAAAGAATTAATTGCAAGACACTCTTTAAAAGTAGATGCAGGCGTGATAGCCATTCAAAAATCTATTTTAATCAATATGATTAAATGTGTTGAAGCATGTGGTGTTGACGTATTAGATGTTTACTCTGATGCTTATAACTATGGATCTATTTTGACAGCTACTGAAAAAGAGTTAGGCGCATGTGTCATCGATATTGGTGAAGATTTAACTCAAATCGCATTTTATGAACGTGGCGAATTAGTAGATGCAGATTCTATTGAAATGGCTGGACGTGATATTACAGATGATATTGCTCAAGGCTTAAATACTACATATGATACTGCCGAGAAGATTAAACATCAATATGGTCATGCTTTCTATGACTCAGCTTCAGAGCAGGATGTATTTTCAGTAGACCAAATTGATAGTGAAGAACATGTTCAATATACTCAAAAGGACTTAAGCGATTTTATTGAGCAACGCGTTGAAGACATATTCTTTGAAGTATTCGATGTTCTTCAAGAACTTGGTTTAACAAAAGTAAATGGCGGATTTATTGTGACAGGTGGCTCTGCTAACCTACTTGGAGTAAAAGAATTATTACAAGATATGGTAAGTGAAAAAGTTAGAATTCATACACCTTCACAAATGGGAATTAGAAAACCTGAATTCTCTTCTGCAATTTCAACAATTTCTAGTAGTATCGCTTTTGACGAGTTATTAGATTATGTTACAATTAGTTATCATGATAATGAAGAATTTGAAGAGGAAGTTATCGAGTCTAATGATAAAGATAACGAATCTAAATCAAGCGGTTTTGATTGGTTTAAACGTAAATCAAATAAGAAAGATACTTATGAGGAAGAGCCTGAAGCACCTCATGAAGAAACATACGAAGACCGCGTAAATCAACACGAAGATGAACATCATCAATCAGAAGGTAAAGAAAAAGAAGAAGGTAAATTTAAAAAATTAATGAAATCTCTATTTGAATGATTATTGGCCATTAAGACTAGGAGGAAATTTAAATGTTAGAATTTGAACAAGGATTTAATCATTTAGCTACATTGAAAGTCATCGGTGTAGGTGGCGGCGGTAACAACGCTGTTAATCGTATGATTGACCATGGTATGAATAACGTTGAGTTTATCGCAATCAATACAGACGGACAAGCTTTAAACTTGTCTAAAGCAGAATCAAAAATCCAAATCGGTGAAAAATTGACACGTGGTCTTGGTGCAGGTGCTAACCCTGAAATTGGTAAAAAAGCAGCTGAAGAATCTCGTGAACAAATTGAAGATGCTATCCAAGGTGCAGATATGGTATTCGTAACTGCTGGTATGGGTGGCGGTACTGGTACTGGTGCAGCTCCTGTTGTTGCTAAAATTGCTAAAGAGATGGGTGCTTTAACTGTAGGTGTTGTTACTCGTCCATTCGGCTTCGAAGGTCGTAAGCGTCAAACACAAGCAGCAGCTGGTGTTGAAGCTATGAAAGCAGCAGTAGATACATTAATCGTTATCCCTAATGATCGTTTATTAGATATCGTTGATAAATCAACACCTATGATGGAAGCATTCAAAGAAGCAGATAACGTATTACGTCAAGGTGTACAAGGTATCTCAGATTTAATCGCAGTATCTGGTGAAGTGAACTTAGACTTTGCTGACGTTAAGACAATTATGTCAAATCAAGGTTCTGCATTAATGGGTATCGGTGTATCTTCTGGTGAAAATAGAGCAGTAGAAGCAGCTAAAAAAGCAATCTCTTCTCCATTATTAGAAACTTCAATTGTTGGTGCACAAGGTGTGCTAATGAATATTACAGGTGGAGAATCACTTTCATTATTCGAAGCTCAAGAAGCAGCGGATATTGTTCAAGATGCAGCTGATGAAGATGTAAACATGATTTTTGGTACAGTTATTAATCCTGAACTACAAGATGAAATTGTTGTTACAGTGATTGCAACAGGCTTTGAAGATAAACCTTCTTCTCAAGGTCGTAAGTCTACAAGCACTGGTTTCGGTTCAAGCGTGAACAGTGGTTCTACAAGCCAAAGTCACTCTACACCGAAAGAGGATTCATTTGCTACAAATTCTTCTAGCTCACAAGCTTCAGAAGGTGTAAGCGAAAGAAGTCATACTACTAAAGATGACGATATTCCTAGCTTTATTAGAAATAGAGAAGAAAGACGTTCTAGAAGAACTAGACGTTAATATAAACTTAACAACTCACTTAAAAAGCCATCAGTTAAATGTCTGATGGCTTTTTAGTTTGTGCTTTTTACTTTTTACAAATTTGAAGAAGGTTAGCAAATAATATTTGTTTAAATAGTGAGTAAGATGTCATCCTTTAAAAATAAGTAAACTCATACATATACTTGCAGTTTAAATGTAAGAATAGATGATATATAATAGTTTTATAATATACTTTATTGTGATGATGACTAGCAATCTTTTAAATTACATTCTCGTATGGTGGTGAAACATGATGGCGGAAAGATTTATAAAGAAAGAACATTATTTAGATTATGACGTAAAACATTCACAAAATATTAAGTTAGGTTTCACAACAAGAGAGAATGGTTTAAGTCTTTATCCTGAATATGCGTTTAATATGGCAAGATATGTTGATGACAATCAAGATAATATTACCGAGCATCAAAAGATGCTAGCTAGTGACATTGGTTTCGATAGAGAAAACTGGGTATTTCCTATACAAACTCATGAAAATAAAGTCGCTAAAATTACACAAGAACATAAAGGGGTAAATATTAAAGCGTTAACTGATAACTTATATGGTATAGACGGTATATATACCTATGAACCGAATATATTATTAACGATGTGTTATGCAGATTGTGTGCCAGTATATTTCTATAGTGAAAGTCATGGATATGTGGGTTTAGCTCATGCAGGATGGCGAGGTACGTATGGTGAAATTGTCAAAGAGATGGTAAAAAGAATCGACTTTGACCTTAAAGATTTACAGGTTGTCATCGGACCATCAACGTCTAATACATACGAAATTAATGATGACATTAAAAGTAAATTTGAAACGCTAACGATTGATACCTCAAAATATATTGATACTCGTGATAAAAATAGACATGGAATTGATTTGAAAAAAGCGAATGCATTGTTACTCGAAGAAGCTGGTGTGCCTTCTGAGAATATTTATATTACCAATTATGCTACTTCGGAGAACTTAGAATTATTTTTCTCTTATAGAGTTGAAAAGGGAAACACTGGGCGTATGTTAGCATTTATAGGACGAAAGTAAAGTGAGGTGGAACTCAAATGAGTGTCAAACAGAATTTAAACAAAATTGAAGAAGAAATTAGCAATCATATTGAAAAAAATTCCATTTCAGCACAACCTCACGTGATTGCTGTGACAAAGTATGTTACAATAGAGCGAGCTAAAGAAGCTTATCAAGCAGGCATTAGACACTTTGGTGAAAATAGATTAGAAGGCTTCAAAGTGAAGAAAGCAGCATTACCTGATGACGCTATTTTTCACTTTATTGGCTCTTTACAATCTAGGAAAGTCAAAGACGTCATCAATGAAGTTGATTATTTTCATGCATTGGATCGTCTAAGTTTAGCTAAGGAGATTAATAAAAGAGCAAATCATGTCATATCTTGCTTTGTGCAAGTGAATGTTTCTGGGGAAGAATCAAAACATGGTATCGCTTTAGACGAAGTTAATGAATTTTTAAATGAATTAAAAGATTATGAGAACATCAAAATTGTTGGTTTAATGACTATGGCACCACTAACTGATGATGCTTCGTACATTAAATCAATATTTCACGATTTAAGACATAAAAAAGAAGAAATTCAACAATTCAATTTAGAACATGCACCATGTACTGAATTATCGATGGGAATGAGTAATGACTATCAAATCGCAGTTGAAGAAGGTGCAACCTTTGTCAGAATTGGGACTAAACTTGTAGGAGAAGAGGAGTGAGCCCCTTGGCTTTGAAGGATTTATTTAATGGATTTTTTGTAGTAGAAGATGAAGAAGAAGTAGAAGCGCCAGAAGAACGTGAATCTGCTAGATCACGCGAGCGTGCTCAAGATCGTGATGTGGAGTCGCGCAATGAAAATACGACACCAGCACAAACACAAAATAATATAAGTAGACAAAATGCGATTAAATCTGTACCACAAAAGAGTACAAACAGACAAAATGCTACATCTGAGGAAAGGAATTATCGTATGAATAATAATTCAAAGAGTAATTCTCGTAACGTTGTCACTATGAACCAATCGTCTCAAAGTTATTCAACGCAGGAAAGTTCAAAAATGTGCTTATTTGAACCACGCGTTTTTTCAGATACTCAAGATATCGCTGATGAGTTGAAAAATAGACGTGCTACATTAGTTAATTTACAACGTATTGATAAAGTATCTGCAAAACGTATTATTGACTTCTTAAGTGGTACAGTCTATGCCATTGGTGGAGATATCCAACGCGTAGGTACTGATATTTTCTTATGTACACCTGATAACGTGGAAGTTGCTGGAAGCATAACTGATCATATCGAAAGCATGGAGCAACATTACGAATAAGGAGTTAAATTATGGATATCGGTTTGCTTAGTACAATATTCCGATTTATTTTATTCTTAGTACAAGTTTATTATATAGGAATGATTGTTTATTTCTTCACTTCTTGGGTTCCTAGTATCAGAGAATCTAAAGTTGGAGAATTTTTAGGGAAGATTTATGAACCCTTCCTAGAACCTTTCAGAAAAGTTATTCCACCCATTGGATTTATAGATATTTCTTCAATTGCGGCAATCATTGTATTAGTTTTATTCCAACGTGGATTATTAATGATCTTTAATATCATTCTTACACATATGGCTTAACTTGAAGCGTCTTCTAATATAATATACATGTAGTAAACGAGGCAAAGTATACAACAACTTTGACCTCGTTTTTATCATGTACATGTTTGAACATTTCAAATTATATATGTAATCAATCCGTTTCAGAAAAATAATAGAACGGTAGGAGGTGTTTGTCATCGATATATATCAACACTTTAGAAATGAAGAGCAAGAATTAATTGATCAATTGATGGATAAATGCGAACAAGCGGATAGTCATTATGCACCGGTGCTTACAGCATTTTTAGATCCGAGAGGGCAATATATATTAGAAGTAATTGTAGGAAGTTATGAAGATTTAAATGTGACTTATAACGGGGGACCACATGCTGAAAGAAAACGTGCTATCATTGCACCTTCCTATTATGAACCACAAGAAGAAGATTATGAAATTTCGCTCCTTCAAATAGATTATCCAGAGAAGTTTGTGAATATACAACATCAACACGTACTTGGAACATTAATGTCATTGGGGATTGAAAGAGATCAACTTGGTGATATTATGATAGGTGATGAGATACAATTTATTTTGACAAAGCGTTTAGAATCTTATATCATGTTTGAACTAACGCGTATCAAAGGCGCCACAGTTAAACTTAATTCTATTCCTATAAAAGATATGATACAATCAGAAGAGAATTGGAAAATTCAAAGCGCTACTGTGAGTGCGTTGAGATTAGATGTTGTATTAAAAGACATGATACGTAAATCTCGAAATATAGCGAAACAATTAATCGAAAAGAAAAGAGTCAAAGTGAATCACACGATTGTAGATACACCTGACTTTCAATTAGAGAAGAATGATTTACTTTCTATCCAAGGATTTGGTAGAGCCCAAATCACAGAAATTGGTGGAAGAACTAAAAAAGATAAATTACACATTACCTATCAAACATTATTTAAATAGTATAGTGATGAAACAAGGAGGATATCACATGCCTTTCACACCAAGTGAGATTAAGAATAAAGAGTTTACACGAGTGAAGAACGGTTTAGAACCTACTGAAGTGGCAAATTACTTAGATCAATTAAGCAATGAAATTGAACGCCTTAAAGAAGATAAAAAGCAACTTGAAAAAGTAGTTGAAGATAGAGATACAAATATTAAATCTTATCAAGATGTTCACCAATCTGTAAGTGATGCTTTAATTCAAGCACAAAAAGTAGGAGAAGAAACTAAACTTGCAGCGACTAAAGATGCTGAAGCAACACTAGCTAAAGCACAAGTTCAAGCTGATAAAATTGTGAATGAAGCTATTGAAAAAGCACGTCGTCTTTCATTCCAAACGGAAGACATGAAACGTCAATCTAAAGTGTTTAGATCTCGTTTCCGCATGTTAGTGGAAGCACAACTTGATTTACTTAAGAGTGAAGATTGGGATTATTTATTAAATTATGATTTAGATGCTGAACAAGTGACTTTAGAAGATATTCATCATTTAAATGATAATGATTTAACACCTGAAGAACGTGCAATGAAAAATAGTCAATCAGATGCGCAAGTTAATCATAATGAATCAACATCTGAATCAGCGAATGCTTCAGATTCTCAATCAACATCATCAAATTCAACTTCAAACAACCAATAATGGATTTGAGGCAAGGTTGATAGGTAACAGGATAGTTTTTATAAAAAAGATGCATGTTCAGTTGCCTTGTTAACTTATTTGTTATAAAAATGCATTTTCTAAATAACAATTTATTGATATGATATAGAAAGACAGACGCGTAAGAAGCAGTTAACATATTCCAGCGAGTTAGGAAATGGTGAGAGCCTAACATCATGTTTGTTTCTTATATCACTGGCTTTTATTTTTAATATGCTTTAAGAGAGAACTCTAAGTTGAGTTAAACAGGGTGGTACCGCGGTTAAGCCGTCCCTGTTGATTGAACTTAGAGTTCTTTTTTTATCATAAGAAGGAGTGAACAGAATGAATTACAAAGATACTTTATTAATGCCCAAAACTGACTTTCCAATGAGAGGTGGTTTGCCTAATAAAGAACCTCAAATTCAGGAAAAATGGGATGCTGAAGATCAATATCAAAAAGCATTAGAAAAGAACAAAGGAAATCAATCTTATATTCTACATGATGGGCCACCATACGCTAATGGTAGTTTACATATGGGACATGCACTTAATAAAATTATTAAAGATTTTATCGTGCGTTATAAAACGATGCAAGGTTTTTATGCACCATATGTTCCAGGATGGGATACACACGGTTTACCTATTGAACAAGCCTTAACTAAAAAGGGTGTAGACCGTAAAAAAATGTCTATTGCTGAATTCAGAGAAAAATGTAAAGAATTCGCACTTAAACAAGTTGATATTCAAAAGAAAGATTTTAAACGCTTAGGTGTGCGTGGAGATTTTAATAATCCTTATATTACACTCACTCCTGAATATGAAGCGGCACAAATTAGATTATTCGGTGAAATGGCAGATAAAGGTTTAATTTATAAAGGTAAAAAGCCTGTATATTGGTCACCTTCAAGTGAATCTTCATTAGCAGAAGCGGAGATTGAATATCATGATAAACGTTCTGCATCAATTTATGTAGCGTTTGACGTTAAAGATGATAAAGGTGTCGTAGATCCAGATGCTAAGTTCATTATTTGGACAACTACGCCATGGACAATTCCATCAAATGTTGCCATTACAGTTCATCCAGAACTTAAATACGGTCAATACAATGTTAATGGACAAAAATACATTATTGCGCAAGCATTATCTGAAACAGTAGCAGAAGCTTTAGAATGGGATAAAGAATCTATTCAACTTGAAAAGGAATTTACAGGTAAAGAATTAGAATATGTAGAAGCACAACATCCATTCTTAGATCGTGTGTCACTTGTTATCAATGGTGATCATGTCACAACTGATGCAGGTACAGGTTGTGTTCATACTGCACCTGGACACGGGGAAGATGACTACATTGTTGGCCAAAAATATGAATTGCCAGTGATTAGTCCATTAGACGACAAAGGTGTATTTACTGAAGAAGGCGGACAATTTGAAGGTATGTTCTATGATAAAGCCAATAAAGCTGTTACTGACCTTTTAACTGAAAAGGGCGCACTGCTTAAATTGAACTTTATTACCCATAGTTACCCACATGATTGGCGTACTAAAAAACCTGTCATCTTTAGAGCAACACCACAATGGTTTGCTTCAATTAGTAAAGTAAGACAAGATATTCTTGATGCGATTGAAGATACTGATTTCAAAGTCGACTGGGGTAAAACACGTATCTATAATATGATTCGTGACCGTGGTGAATGGGTAATTTCTCGTCAACGTGTATGGGGTGTTCCATTACCAGTATTCTATGCTGAAAATGGAGACATCATCATGACGAAAGAAACAGTCAATCATATTGCTGATTTATTCGCAGAACATGGTTCAAACATCTGGTTTGAAAGAGAAGCAAAAGATTTATTACCTGAAGGATTTACGCATCCAGGTAGTCCAAATGGTGAATTTACTAAAGAAACAGATATCATGGACGTATGGTTTGACTCTGGTTCATCTCACCGTGGCGTGCTAGAAAATCGTCCTGAATTAAGCTTCCCAGCTGACTTATACTTTGAAGGTAGTGACCAATATCGTGGTTGGTTTAACTCTTCAATCACTACTGCAGTTGCAACAAGAGGCCAAGCACCATATAAATTCTTATTATCTCACGGTTTCGTTATGGACGGAGAAGGTAAGAAAATGAGTAAATCACTTGGTAACGTTATCGTTCCAGACCAAGTAGTAAAACAAAAAGGTGCAGATATTGCGCGATTATGGGTAAGTAGTACAGATTATTTAGCTGACGTACGTATCTCTGATGAGATTTTAAAACAAACATCTGACGTATATCGTAAAATCAGAAATACATTAAGATTTATGCTAGGTAATATTAATGACTATAACCCTGAAACTGATCGTATTCCTGAAAATGATTTATTAGACGTAGACCGTTATTTACTTAATCGTTTACGTGAATTTACTGCAAGTACAATCAATAATTATGAGAATTTCGATTACTTAAATATCTATCAAGAAGTTCAAAACTTCATTAACGTTGAATTAAGTAATTTCTACTTAGATTATGGTAAAGACATCCTTTATATTGAGAAAAAAGATTCTCACAAACGTCGTAGCATGCAAACAGTGTTATATCAAATTTTAGTTGATATGACTAAATTACTTGCTCCAATCTTAGTACACACTGCTGAGGAAGTATGGTCACATACGCCTCATGTTAAAGAAGAAAGTGTTCATTTAGCTGATATGCCAGAAGTGGTTGACGTGGATAAAACGTTACTTGATAAATGGAATACTTTGATGGATTTACGTGACGATGTAAACCGTGCGCTAGAACAAGCGCGTAATGAGAAAGTGATTGGTAAATCACTAGAAGCTAAAGTTATTATCGGTAACAACGAATCCTTTAAAGCTACAGAATTCTTACAAGAATTTAATGATCTTCAACAATTATTCATTGTCTCTCAAGTAGAAGTTGTTGATACAGTTGAAAATGGTACTTCATACAAATATGGTGACATCCGTATTGAACATGCTGATGGTGAAAAATGTGAAAGATGTTGGAACTATAGCGAAGAATTAGGTTCCGTAGGCGAACTTGATCATCTTTGCCCACGTTGCCAAGAAGTGGTTAAAACTTTAGTTTAATATTACTAATTTGATAGGTTATTGTTCAAAAATAAGGGCACAAACGCTGTGATATAGGCGTTTGTGTCTTTTTTATGAGTTAATATATTGAAATTTTTCAAGGAATTAAAGTGCGTTAGCTTCTACGTTTGAGCGTCTATAGGGACTGTAATTAAAACTTAACTGCACAATAAACGAATGATTAGTTTTCTTTATTGTTAATCTCTTAATTTCAAATTCTCTAACATTTCAAAAATCTTTTAAACAAAATATTTTAAAGCAAAAATTTGAATTTATGTGTAATTTTAGGCATAATATTAAAAATATGATAATAGTGAAGTCATTGTTTTACATATAAAGAGTGATTGGAAATTGAGAGGATAGTAGGATGTTTCATAGTAAAGATGCACATTTTGTTAATGGTGTAACAATAAATATAAAAGATAAGCAAGTGATTAAGGCATTTTATGAAGAAGTTTTAGGATTTAATCTTGTTAACGAATCTATGACGACTGTTCAATATGAAGTTGGCCATGCGAATCAATATATTACATTTAATGAAATTCATAATGGAAGAGAACCTTTAATGTCTGAAGCTGGGCTGTTTCATATAGGAATCTTGTTACCAGAGCTATCTTCACTAGCTGATTTATTAGTACAATTAAGTGATTTTGAAATACCTGTAAATGGTGGGGAGCAAAGTGTAGGTACAGCATTGTTTATTGAAGATCCAGAGGGTAATTCATTAAAATTTTATGTTGATCATGATTTTGAATTTTGGAATTATGATGAAGACCACAGAGTGAAAATGGATATTATTCCTGTCAATGTGCCTAGATTATTAAAAGAAGTTTCTGACGAAGGATGGCAAGGTATACCAGATGAGGCCAAATTAGGCTCCTTGCATCTCAAGACGATTAGAATTTCAGAAATTAAATCATACTATCTTAATTATTTTGGTTTAGAGGAATCAGCATACATGGATGATTATTCTCTATTTTTAGCTTCAAATCATTACTATAATCAATTAGCAATGAATCAATGGTTATCTGGGACAAAACGCGTAGATAATGAGAATACTTACGGTTTGGCGATGATAGATTTCCATTATCCAGAAACTACACACAAGGATTTAAAAGGGCCAGATGGTTTATATTTCAGATTTAATCGCATCACAGAACAATGAATATAAGCACTGAAATCATAGGCTTCCCTGATAACTTTATCCATGAAAAGGTGGGACGACAAAATTAATTTTTCAGAATTATATTTCTGGCCCATTACCTTTTTTTATACCATTGAGTAGGATATAATATTAGGTGTTGTCAAAAAGGGACGTTGTATTGAATGGAGGCACATGAATGAAAAAGAAATATTATATTGGAATCTCACTTCTTATAGCAATTTTAATCATTATTTTTGACCAGGTTTCAAAATGGATCATAGCTACTTTAATGAAAATAGGTGATTCCTATGAAGTAATTCCTCATTTTTTAAATATTACTTCACATAGAAACAACGGAGCTGCTTGGGGAATCTTGAGTGGTAAAATGGGATTTTTTTACATTATCACTTTAGTTATTTTAGTCGTTCTCGTGCTGTTTTATATTAAAGAAGCTAAATATAATTTATTTATGCAAGTTGCAATTAGTTTATTATTTGCAGGTGCATTAGGTAACTTTATCGATCGCGTTTTTAATGGTGAGGTTGTCGATTTTATAGATACATATATTTTTGGATATGATTTTCCTATTTTTAATATAGCAGATTCTAGTTTAACGATAGGTGTGATTTTTGTCATTATTGCACTATTGAAAGATACCACTAAAAAGGGATAAGGAGGTTCACACTTGGAAACATATGAATTTAAGATTACCGATGAAAGTCAAGTCGGTCAACGTATAGATAAACTATTATCTGAAATGAATGATGAGTGGTCACGTAGTCAACTTCAAGATTGGATTAAAGAAGATTTAGTTAAAGTAAATGATAAAGTGATTAAATCCAATTATAAAGTTAAATTGAATGATCATATTATTGTCACGGAAAAGGAAGTCGTAGAAGCGGATATTCAACCAGAAGATTTAAACTTAGATATCTATTATGAAGACGAAGACGTGGCGATTGTGTATAAACCTAAAGGTATGGTAGTTCATCCTTCACCAGGTCATTACACAGGTACATTGGTAAACGGTTTGATGTATCAAATTAAAGATTTATCAGGAATTAATGGTGAAATTCGTCCAGGTATTGTGCATCGAATTGATAAAGATACATCAGGTTTATTAATGGTTGCTAAGAATGATATTGCGCATCGTGGTTTAGTTGAGCAACTCATGGATAAAACTGTTAAACGTAAATATACAGCTTTAGTACATGGGAATATTCCGCATGACTATGGTACTGTAGATGCACCAATAGGTCGAAATAAAAATGATCGTCAAGCAATGGCTATTGTAGACGATGGCAAAGATGCGGTCACACACTTTAATGTATTAGAACATTTTAAAGATTATACATTAATTGAATGTGAATTAGAAACTGGCCGTACACATCAAATTCGTGTGCACATGAAATATATAGGTTTCCCACTTGTTGGAGACCCTAAATATGGTCCTAAGAAAACATTAGATATCGGTGGACAAGCCTTACATGCAGGTGTAATTGGATTCGAACATCCAGTCACTCATGAATACATTGAAAGAAGTTCAGAATTACCAAAAGAATTTAAAGATTTATTAGAAGATATTCGACGAAGAGATGCATAAATGTAAATAAATGGTTTAAGATGGTTTCAAATTAGAAATTGTCTTAAGCCATTTTTATTTATCGTATACTTTCATTCACATGTATTCTTTTGCCATTAGAAACGCCATTGATACACATATTTAGATTTTATTGCCAATTTTTAAATTAATGTGCGCTTATTCTAATCGTTTTAGAGAATGTATTGACTTATTTCTTAAAAAGCTTTAAACTTATAACAGTTTAAATATAGAAAAGCGTAGTCTTTAATTGAAAGTCCAGAGAGGCTTCGAAGACATGATAATTAGGAATAAGTATACATTTAAAGGGATTTCGTTATAGAATACAACCAACTGTATTCAATCTCAGCGAAATTCTGTAACTATATATAAAGAAATTTCATTAACGATAAGTTATTTAATTTCTTTAAGTGTAACCTTAACCTCATGTCTTTATTAAAGATATGGGGTTTTTTCACATTTTAAAAGAGGTGAAACGATGTCACAACGAGTCATTTTAGATGAAGCTGCAATACAACGTACTATCACTCGAATCGCACATGAGATTTTAGAGTATAACAAGGGCACTGATAATTTAGTGCTTCTAGGTATAAAAACGCGAGGGGCATTTTTAGCAAATCGCATTCAAGATAAGATACATTCTATTGAGCAACAAGTTGTGCCAACTGGAACTATTGATATCACACATTTTCGTGACGATATCGACAATGTCTCACAGCAATCAGACATCAAAGCTTTTGATATCGATGTAGATATTACGGATAAAGTTGTGGTCATTGTTGATGATGTGTTATATACGGGGCGTACTGTGAGAGCTTCACTAGACGCTATACTCTTACATTCTCGGCCGGTCAAAATTGGACTTGCAACACTCGTCGATCGAGGGCATCGAGAACTACCTATTCGAGCAGATTTTGTAGGAAAGAATATACCAACTGCACGAGATGAATCCGTTTCAGTTTATTTAGATGAAATTGATGATCAAAATGCAGTCATAATTGAATAATATCCCTTTTAAAGCAGTACGAGAGACTGAAAAAGGTGAAGTTAATAAGTTAAGTAACGGTAAATAAATGATGTAAGCATCAACAAATGAAACGTTATTTAATACATGCTTAACGGAATACTTCATTAGAAATGTGGTGGGCGAATGAACAATTCGCTATATATCCATTTCGCTTTAGTCTCTTTGCATTCACTGATGTAAAGAGATTTTTTTATGAAAGGAAATGAAGAACATGGAAAATGAACAAATGTTTGAGCGTACCGTTAAACCGGTGCTTGATGTCAGAGACAAACCAAAACCAACACAATGGGCATTCTTAAGTTTACAACACTTATTTGCGATGTTTGGTTCAACCGTATTAGTACCATTCTTAACGCATCTACCTATATCAGCAGCATTACTTGCGTCAGGTATTGGCACGCTGATTTACATATTGATAACTAGAGCAAAGATACCCGCTTATTTAGGTTCAAGTTTTGCCTTTATCACACCGATTATTACAGGTTTAAGTACGCATAGTTTAGGTGACATGCTCGTAGCGTTATTTATGAGTGGATTGATGTACGTCATCATCGGATTATTCATTAGATTAAGTGGCACAGGTTGGTTAATGCATTTGTTACCACCTGTTGTAGTAGGACCAGTCATTATGGTTATCGGATTAAGTTTGGCTCCGACAGCTGTTAATATGGCAATGTTTGAGAATTCTGCAGATATGAAAGGTTATAATTTAAGTTATTTACTTGTAGCAATGATTACGTTGATTGTCACAATCGTGGTACAAGGCTTCTTTAAAGGATTTTTATCACTCATACCTGTATTGATTGGAATCATTGTAGGTTATATCGTCTCTATATTTATGGGCTTAGTTAAATTCGCACCCATCGCTCAAGCTAAGTGGTTAGATTTTCCACATATTTATTTACCATTTAAAGATTATACGCCATCCTTCCATTTAGGATTGGTACTCGTCATGATTCCGGTGGTATTCGTTACAGTAAGTGAACATATCGGACATCAGATGGTGATTAATAAGATTGTTGGTCGTAACTTTTTCAAAGATCCTGGGTTAGATAAATCAATTATTGGTGATGGTATTTCAACTATGTTCGCAAGTATTATTGGTGGACCGCCAAGTACAACTTACGGTGAAAATATCGGCGTACTCGCCATCACTAAAATTTATAGTATCTATGTCATTGGTGGTGCAGCAGTTATTGCCATCGTGCTTGCATTCATAGGTAAATTTACAGCATTGATTTCATCCATTCCTACACCTGTTATGGGAGGTGTGTCAATCTTACTCTTTGGAATTATTGCAGCAAGTGGTTTACGAATGATAGTTGAAAGTAACGTTGATTTTTCAAATAACCGTAACTTAGTTATCGCTTCCGTAGTTCTTGTAGTAGGTATTGGAAATTTACTGATTAATTTAAAAGGAATCGGCGTTAATTTGCAAATTGAAGGTATGGCACTATCCGCACTTTCTGGAATTATTTTAAATTTAATTTTGCCAAAAGATAAAAAAGAAGAAAATTAAGATTTAATCCATTAGGAGGGCGCTTTATGAAAAATTTATTATCAATGGAACACCTATCAACAGAGGAAATTTATGATTTAATCACTACAGCTAGCAAATATAAATCAGGAGAAGAAGCATTACCTCAATTCAACGATAAGTATGTGTCTAACTTATTCTTCGAGAATTCAACAAGAACAAAATGTAGTTTCGAGGTAGCTGAAAAAAAACTAGGATTAAACCTTATCAGTTTCGAGACTAGTACCTCTTCTGTTAAAAAAGGAGAATCCTTATACGATACTTGTAAAACTTTAGAAAGTATTGGTGTGGATTTATTAGTCATTCGTCACTCACAAAATGCGTATTATGAGGAATTAGAAAATTTAAACATTCCAGTTGCAAATGGAGGAGACGGAAGCGGACAACATCCTACTCAAAGTTTGCTAGATATTATGACGATTTATGAAGAATATGGTTCTTTTGATAATTTAAATATTTTAATTTGTGGAGATATTAAGAATTCACGTGTCGCAAGAAGTAATTATCATAGTTTGAGAGCACTAGGTGCAAATGTAATGTTCTCTAGTCCTGAAGAATGGGTAGATGATACATTAGAGGCACCATACGTTAATATTGATGATGTGATTGAACAAGTGGACATCGTCATGTTACTTAGAGTTCAACATGAAAGACACGGTATTGCAGGTGAAGCAAATTTTGCTGCTGAAGAATATCATCAACAATATGGGTTAACTCAGGCAAGATATGATAAATTAAAAGAGGAAGCCATTGTTATGCATCCTGCTCCAGTGAATCGGGGAGTTGAAATAAAGAGTGATTTAGTAGAAGCTCCTAAATCTCGTATTTTTAAACAAATGGAAAATGGTATGTATTTAAGAATGGCAGTCATAAGCGCGCTTTTAAAATAGGAAGGGGTTATTTTTAATATGAAATTAATCAAAAATGGAAAGATCTTAAGAAATGGAATCTTAAAAGATACTGAGATTTTAATTGATGGTAAACGTATTAAAACAATTAGTAGTAAAATCAATTCATCATCACCAAATATTGAAGTGATTGATGCTAAAGGTAATTTAATCGCACCAGGATTTGTTGACGTGCATGTTCATTTACGTGAACCAGGTGGGGAACACAAAGAAACAATTGAAACTGGTACGAAAGCAGCAGCTAGAGGTGGGTTTACTACTATATGCCCAATGCCTAATACTAGACCAGTACCAGACTCAGTTGAGCATGTTAAAGAATTAAGAGAACGAATTTCTGAGACAGCTAAAGTGCGTGTGTTACCTTACGCGTCTATCACTAAAAGACAAGCAGGTAAAGAACTTGTAGACTTTAAAGAGTTAGCACTTGAAGGCGTCTTTGCATTTACTGACGATGGTGTAGGGGTTCAACAAGCTAGCATGATGTACGCGGCTATGAAACAAGCAGCTCGAGTTAAGAAACCAATTGTAGCCCATTGTGAAGATAATAGTTTAATTTATGGTGGAGCAATGCATAAAGGTAAACGTAGTGAAGAACTAGGTATCCCAGGCATTCCTAACATTGCGGAGTCAGTTCAAATTGCAAGAGATGTGTTATTAGCTGAAGCGACAGGTTGCCATTACCATGTATGTCATGTTTCAACTAAAGAAAGTGTGCGTGTGATTAGAGATGCTAAGAAAGCAGGCATCCATGTAACTGCCGAAGTCACTCCACATCACTTACTTTTAACTGAAAATGATGTACCAGGTGACGATGCGAATTATAAAATGAATCCACCTTTAAGAAGTAAAGAAGATAGAGAAGCATTATTAGAAGGTTTATTAGATGGCACAATTGATTGTATTGCTACTGACCATGCGCCTCATGCAAAAGAAGAAAAAGATCAACCAATGACACAAGCGCCATTTGGTATTGTCGGAAGTGAAACAGCATTCCCATTACTTTACACTCATTTTGTAAGAAGAGGTAACTGGTCACTTCAACAATTAGTCGATTATTTCACAATTAAACCGGCGACAATTTTCAATTTAAATTACGGTAAATTGCATAAAGATAGCTATGCAGATTTAACAATTATTGACTTAAATAGTGAAAAAGAAATCAAAAGTGAAGATTTCTTATCTAAAGCTGATAATACGCCATTTATTGGTCGTAAAGTATACGGTAATCCAATATTAACAATGGTTAAAGGTGAAGTAGTATTTGAGGAGGACAAATAGATGCTTGAAAAACGTTATCTTGTACTGGAAGATGGCTCTTATTATGAAGGATATCGCCTAGGTTCTGATGATTTAACAATAGGTGAAATCGTATTTAATACTGCAATGACGGGGTATCAGGAAACAATTTCTGACCCCTCATATACAGGTCAAATCATCACATTTACATATCCATTAATTGGAAACTACGGTATTAACCGTGATGATTTCGAATCTTTAACACCGACATTGAATGGTGTAGTAGTGAAAGAAGCAAGCACACATCCTAGCAATTTCAGACATCAAAAAACATTACACGAAGTACTTGTTCAATATCATATTCCTGGCATTTCTGGAGTGGATACAAGAAGTATCACACGTAAGATTCGCCAACATGGTGTGTTAAGAGCTGGATTTACAGACAATAAAGATGACATTCATGCACTTGTTGAACATTTAAAAACTGCTGAACTACCTAGAGATGAAGTTCAAACAGTATCAACGAAGACACCTTATGTTTCAACAGGTTCAGATTTAAGCGTCGTATTGCTCGACTTTGGTAAGAAACAAAACATTGTTCGTGAATTAAATATGCGTGGTTGTAACGTAACGGTGGTGCCTTATAATACGACTGCAGAAGAAATTTTAGGTATGTCTCCAGATGGCGTCATGTTATCAAATGGTCCTGGAGATCCCGATGAAGTTGAAGTCGCAATCGAAATGATTAATGGTATTTTAGGCAAAATTCCTTTCTTCGGTATTTGTTTAGGACATCAACTTTTCGCATTATCTCAAGGCGCCACTTCCTTCAAAATGAAGTTCGGACATCGTGGTGCCAATCATCCTGTTAAAGATTTGCGAACAGGTAAAGTTGATATTACAAGTCAAAACCACGGCTACTCTATCGACCGTGATTCACTTAAAGATACTGATTTAGAAGTGACACACATTGCACTTAATGATGGAACTGTTGAAGGATTAAGACATAAACAATTACCTGCATTTTCAGTTCAATATCACCCTGAAGCAAGACCGGGACCAAGTGATTCAAACTATTTATTCGATGAGTTTATAACAATGATGAATGAGTTCAAAGAAAAGGAGCGTCATTTAAATGCCTAAACGCGATGATATTCAAACAATTTTAGTAGTAGGTTCTGGACCGATTATTATTGGTCAAGCTGCAGAGTTTGACTATGCAGGTACACAAGCATGTCTTGCTTTAAAAGAAGAGGGGTATCGAGTTATCTTAGTGAACTCCAACCCTGCAACCATTATGACTGACAAAGAAATCGCAGATAAAGTCTACATTGAACCATTAACACATGACTTTATTGCTCGAATCATTCGAAAAGAACAACCAGATGCATTGCTACCTACATTAGGTGGTCAAACCGGCTTAAATATGGCGATACAACTACATGATAGTGGCGTGCTCGCTGCTAATAATGTCAAACTTTTAGGAACAGAACTAGAATCAATTCAACAAGCGGAAGACCGTGAAATGTTCAGAACATTAATGAATGATTTAAATGTACCAGTACCTGAAAGTGATATTGTTAATACAGTAGAACAAGCCTTTGAATTTAAAGAACAAGTGGGATATCCATTAATCGTACGACCTGCGTTCACTATGGGCGGTACTGGTGGCGGTATCTGTTACAATGATGCTGACTTAAAGGAAGTAGTAAGTAACGGATTACATTATAGTCCAGCCACACAATGTTTAATTGAAAAATATATCGCAGGCTTTAAAGAAATTGAATATGAAGTGATGCGTGATAAAAATGATAACGCAATAGTCGTATGTAATATGGAAAATATTGACCCAGTTGGTATACATACAGGTGATTCGATTGTAGTTGCACCTAGCCAAACATTGTCAGATGTAGAATATCAAATGCTACGTGATGTATCGTTGAAAGTGATTCGTGCTTTAGGTATTGAAGGAGGATGTAACGTCCAACTTGCGCTAGATCCACATTCTTTAAATTATTATATTATTGAAGTAAACCCTCGTGTGTCACGTTCTTCAGCTTTAGCTTCTAAGGCAACAGGTTATCCTATTGCGAAATTAGCAGCTAAAATTGCTGTAGGTTTAACTTTAGATGAGATGTTGAACCCGATAACTGGTACATCATATGCAGCCTTTGAGCCGACGTTAGATTATGTAATCTCTAAGATTCCACGTTTCCCATTCGATAAATTTGAAAAGGGTGAACGTGAGTTAGGTACGCAAATGAAAGCCACTGGTGAAGTTATGGCCATCGGACGTACATATGAAGAGTCATTATTAAAAGCGATTCGTTCTCTAGAGTATGGTGTTCATCACCTCGGTTTACCAAATGGAGAAAGCTTTGATTTAGATTACATTAAAGAACGTATTGGTCATCAAGATGATGAACGTTTATTCTTTATTGGCGAAGCCATTCGTAGAGGTACGACTTTAGAAGAAATTCATGAAATGACTAAAATCGATTACTTTTTCTTAAATAAATTCCAAAATATTATTAATATCGAACATGAATTAAAAGAACATCAAGGCGATTTAGAGTATCTTAAATATGCGAAAGATTATGGCTTTAGTGATAGAGTCATCGCGCATCGTTGGGATATGAACGAAGAAGAGGTTTACCAATTACGTGTGAAAAATGACATTAAACCAGTGTATAAAATGGTTGACACATGTGCGGCAGAATTTGAATCTACAACACCTTATTATTACGGAACTTATGAAACTGAAAATGAATCAATCGTGACTGAAAAAGAAAAAATACTTGTATTAGGTTCTGGACCAATTCGAATTGGACAAGGGGTAGAATTCGACTATGCCACTGTACATGCTGTTTGGGCGATACAAGAGGCCGGCTACGAAGCTATTATTGTAAATAATAACCCTGAGACAGTTTCAACTGACTTTTCAATCTCAGATAAATTATACTTTGAACCATTAACTGAAGAAGATGTCATGAATATCATTAATTTAGAACAACCTAAGGGTGTCGTTGTGCAATTCGGCGGTCAAACAGCGATTAATTTAGCTGATAAACTTGCGAAACACGGCGTTCAAATCTTAGGAACATCATTAGAAGATTTAAATAGAGCTGAAGATAGAAAAGAATTTGAAGCGCTATTACGACAAATTGATGTTCCACAACCACAAGGTAAAACATCAACATCACCTAAAGAAGCACTTGAAAATGCACGTGAAATCGGTTATCCAGTCGTTGTTCGTCCATCATATGTATTAGGCGGACGTGCAATGGAAATCGTTGATAACGACCAAGAATTGGAAAATTATATGACGCAAGCGGTAAAAGCAAGCCCTGAACATCCAGTTCTCGTTGACCGTTATTTAACTGGTAAAGAAATTGAAGTAGACGCTATTTGCGATGGGGACACAGTCATCATACCTGGTATCATGGAACATATTGAACGTGCAGGTGTGCATAGTGGTGACTCAATTGCCGTTTATCCACCACAAACACTGACACAAGAAGAAATCGATACACTTGAAGATTACACGATTAAATTAGCCAAAGGTTTAAACATTATTGGTTTAATTAACATCCAATTTGTCATCGCACATGATGGTGTATATGTGTTAGAGGTTAATCCTCGTTCAAGTCGTACAGTACCATTCTTAAGTAAGATTACTGACATTCAAATGGCACAACTTGCTATGCGTTCAATCATGGGTGAGAAACTTGACCAATTAGGCTATCAACAAGGTATCCAACCTTACTCAGAAGGTGTCTTTGTTAAGGCTCCGGTATTCAGTTTTAATAAGTTGAAGAATGTGGACATAACGCTTGGACCTGAAATGAAATCTACTGGTGAAGTGATGGGTAAAGACCTTACTCTTGAAAAGGCGCTATTCAAAGGGCTTACAGGTAGCGGTGTAGAAGTTAAAGATCATGGTACTGTATTGATGACAGTAAGTGACAAAGACAAAGATGAAATTGTGAAAATTGCACATCGCTTAAATGAAGTAGGTTATAAAATCTTAGCTACTAAAGGTACTGCAGACAAACTTAAATCAAATGATATTCCTGTTGAAGTTGTAGGAAAAATTGGTGGCGAGGATGACTTACTCACTCGAATACAAAATGGTGAAGTTCAAATTGTTATTAATACAATGACTAAAGGTAAAGAAGTTGAACGTGATGGTTTCCAAATTCGTCGTACGACTGTTGAAAATGGGGTGCCTTGTTTAACTTCATTAGATACTGCAAGCGCATTAACTAATGTGATTGAAAGTATGACGTTTACAATGAGAAACATGTAACGTTAAAGAATGAGCGATTGAAGGAGCAATTTAAATGAGAAATTTACCAATCATCGCGTTAGATTTTAAATCTGCTAAAGAAGTTAATACATTTTTAGATCAATTCGACGAAGAGTTATGTGTCAAAATTGGTATGGAATTGTTTTATCAAACTGGACCTGAATTTATTCAATCTCTTAAGAAGAGAGGGCATGATATTTTTCTAGATTTAAAATTGCATGATATTCCTAATACAGTCAGTAAAGCAATGGAAGGCTTGGCACGTTTAGATGTGGATTTGGTCAACGTCCATGCTGCTGGTGGATTGAAAATGATGGAAGAGGCTAAAAAAGGTTTGAGAAAATATAACCCTGACACTAAAATTATTGCAGTGACACAATTGACTTCAACAACAGAAGCGCAATTACTTGAGGAACAGAATATTCAAACTAGTATTGAAGAAGCAGTACTTCATTATGCACGCCTTACACATAAAGCTGGGTTGGATGGTGTCGTGTGCTCGCCGCTTGAAGCAGAATTAATTTCACAGGAGTTAGGTCCTGAATTTATGAAAGTAACGCCCGGAATTAGACCTAAAGGTGCTGCGCAAAATGATCAACAACGTATCACAACCCCGGAAGATGCTAAAGTCTTAGGTTCTACACACATTGTGGTTGGCAGACCTATTACTCAAAGTGATGATCCAGTATCAAGCTATCAAAATATCAAAGAAAGTTGGTTAGGTTAAATGGCTAAAGAAATTGCAAAAGCTTTATTAGATATAGAAGCGGTCTCATTATCTCCTAATGATTTATATACATGGAGTTCTGGGATTAAATCCCCAATTTATTGTGATAATCGTATCACGTTAGGTTATCCTTTAGTTCGTAATGCGATTAGAGATGGATTAGCTCGCTTGATAGAGAAACATTTTTCTGAAGTGGAAATTGTCTCAGGAACAGCGACTGCAGGTATTCCTCATGCTGCGTATCTTTCTGAAAAAATGGAATTACCTATGAACTATGTACGTTCGAAAAGTAAAAGCCATGGTAAGCAAAACCAAATTGAAGGTGCAAAAAGTGAAGGTAAAAAAGTCGTTGTAATTGAGGATTTAATTTCCACAGGTGGTTCTTCAGTTACAGCTGTTGAAGCTTTAAAAGACGCAGGCGCTGATGTATTAGGTGTTGTAGCCATTTTCACATATGGATTGAAAAAAGCAGACGATGTATTTAAAGAAGCGGGTATACCTTTCTATACTTTAAGTAATTATAATGAATTGATTGAGGTTGCTAGAGAAGAAGGGAAAATTTCTGAAGAAGATATTCAGACTTTAGTTGATTGGAGAGACAATTTAGCATAATATATGTTTATATAAAGGGGGAAAGTAAATGGCTCATAACAATGATAATAATCACATGTACATCATTATGAAACATTGTAATGAATTTTTAGAGAGACAAGATGATTATAGAACCCCGAAAACTGTAAAAAGTGTGGATGAAAGCATCCAAAATTTCTCTGAATCTAAATCAATAGATGATGATGCTTTTACGCACTCAGGTGATATATTTAAACGTGCTAAAGAAAATTTACGTCATAAAGGTCAATTATAAAAGTAAATAGAAATTAAAAAGGAGGCTGAGATAAAAATGATATCTCAGTCTCCTTTGATATATTGGCAGTAGATGTCTGAATTGAACGTGAATTTATATAAAGATTCTCTCGGTCCTAGCCATTCTTGCTGTCTGAGCGCTAGTATAGAGAATTATTTTAAGAAATTCTGCAGATTATACAAGCTGAAGGCAGAACAATGAAAATAATTGAGATAAATAATATTTCTGTCCTACTCACAATTATCGGATAAAGACTTTAATCAGTAACCAACCAATGAGTAAGACAATTAATAAAATTAATAAAGGTAAACCATAGTGAATAATCATAGTAAATCATGCCTCCTTATGAAATGTTTCTATATTTAATATGTGATGAAAGAATTAAATTAATTGATATAACTGTAGTGATTCTATTATAGATTTTAAAATTTGCGTTGTAGCTTTACGATATTCTACATTGTAAGAGTTATCATGTTAAAATAATATACGAGATACTTAAATTGGTAAAGTAATTAAAATATATAAACTAGGGGAGATACAAAGTGGAAATACCTAAAATTACTACATTTCTAATGTTTAATGATCAAGCTGAAGAAGCAATTCATCTATATACAAGTTTATTTGAAGATAGCGAAATATTAACTATGGTGAAATATGATGAAGATGGTCCAGGTACGCCTGGATCAGTTCAACATTCCATATTTACATTGAATGGACAAGTTTTCATGGCGATAGACGCTAATAATGGAGAAGAGTTACCTATGAATCCTGCGATGTCATTATATGTCACTGTTAAGGATGCGATGGAAATGGAACGCTTATTTAGTGGCTTGAAAAAGGAAGGCGCTATCTTAATGCCTAAAACAGAGATGCCACCATTTAGAGAATTTGCGTGGGTACAAGATAAATTTGGCGTAAGCTTCCAACTCGCATTACCAGAATAAATCAGCAATTTAAAAAATTCCGTATGGCACACTATGACAGAGCCATACGGAATTTATTTTTTTATGATTCTTTCATTTGTTGAATTTTGTCATAATCAGGCGTTGCGTATAACGTTTTTTGATTATCATATGTTACAAAGCCTGGTTTTGCACCTGAAGGTTTATGAACATTTCTAATTTCTGTATAGTCAACTGGTATTTGACCTGAATTTCCAGCTTTAGAAAAGTAACCCGCTATCATTGCGGCTTCTTTGATTGTCTCTTCACTCGGATGATTATTTAATATGACAACGTGAGAACCTGGTATATCTTTAGTATGGAACCAAATGTGAGATTTTTGAGCTTTTTTATTGGTTAAATAATCATTTTGCTTATTATTTTTACCTACTAAAATTGTGTCGCCTTCACTTGAACGATACATTTGCAATTGGATTTGAGCATTTTTCTTCTTTTTATGATTTTTACGTTGTTTCATAAAGCCTTGATCAGCTAATTCGTCACGAATATCATCTATGTCATCAACAGTAATATGATCTAGTTGTTGTTCAATATTAGAAAAATAATCAATGTTTTCTTTTGTTAATTGAATTTGATGATCAAGTTCGTGTTCACGTGTTTTAAGACGATTATATTGTTTGTAATAATACTGTGCGTTGACTGATGGAGATTTAGTTGGGTTAAGGGGAATTGTAACTTCTTCTCCCGTGTAGTAATTTAATGCTGTTACCGACTCATCGCCTTGTTTAATTCGATATATATTCGCTGTAATAAGTTCGCCATAAAGTTGCTGAGTTTCTTTATCTTTAGCGCTTTCGTATTCGTCTATCAGTTTGCTTAATTTATTTTGCTGTTTCTGTAGTTGCTGTTGCACAAATCTTACTAAATCATTGGCACGTTGTTTGACACGTTCGCGCTCTCCTCGAGCATCATAATAACGATCGAGTAAATCATTAAGAGAATCATACTGTACTATATCATCGTAAAATTGATTGAGTTTCATAAAATAGAAATCTTCTTTACCTGTTTCATGATTCTTATGGAAAAGGGGAACTGGCGCTAATAGCGTTTCTGCCATCACTTCATCATAAGCTTCAGGCAACGTGTCTTGTGTCATAAATTGTCGACGACTTACTATTTCATTTGTTATAAGCGGACTAAAACCTTCAAATGTATTTAATAATTGTTTTGAAATTTTACCTGAATTAAAATCAATATATTTTAATGCTTCTTGACCTGAAACCTCATATGGATTTAATTTATTTTGGCTTGGTGGAGCTTCATATTCAAAACCGGGCATTACAGTACGATATTGATTTGTATTTGGTGTGAGATGTTTAAAACCTTCTATGATTTTGCGATTTTCATCCACTAGTATAAGATTACTGTGTTTACCCATGATTTCTAAAATAATTGTTCGATACATTGTATCGCCAATTTCGTCCTTACTTTGAACGTCTATTTCTACACGACGGTCATTACCGACTTGCCGTATATTTTGTATAAAGCCACCTTCAAGATGTTTACGAAACACACGTGCAAACATAGGTGGGTCAAATGGGTTGTCATATTTTTTATTAGTAATTTGTAATCTTGAAAAGCTTGGATGTATAGATAAAAGTAACTGATGATTTTTACGATTTTGTCGTACTACAATAATTATTGTATCGTTTTCTGGTTGATTAATTTTATGAATGCGACCTGAAACTATATCTTGTAGTGATTCGATCATCTTTTTAGTAAATAAGCCATCGTATGCCATAACTATCTGCCACCTTAAAATTTTTCATTCATCATATTGTAACATGCGTAAACAGTATGGTCATTGTTAAAGTATTGATATAAGTATGCTGTTTTTTAAAATAAAAGGATTACATTAACTAAAGTTAATGCATTAAGAGTCACTAAATGATTAACATCAATTTTTAAGGTTTACATTAACCAAAGTTAATGCATTAAGGAGTACTAATTATCTTTCAGAAAATTAAAAGGATTACATTAACTAAAGTTAATGCATTAAGAGTCACTAAATGATTAACATCATTAAGTGACTCTATACATTCATTAGTTTGGTATGATATTATATTTAAATAATAGAAGAATAGCTTAGAGAGGTCGTAAGGCATGGATAATGAAAAAGGATTGCTAATTGTTCTTTCAGGTCCTTCTGGTGTTGGTAAAGGAACTGTAAGAAAAAAGATTTTTGATGATCCCACTACTTCATATAAGTATTCTATATCAATGACAACTCGTAACATGCGCGAAGGTGAAGTTGATGGTGTAGATTACTTTTTCAAAACGAAAGAAGAATTTGAAGCGTTAATTAAGGACGATCAATTTATTGAATTTGCGGAGTACGTTGGAAACTATTATGGTACACCAGTTCAATATGTGAAAGATACTATGGATCAAGGTCATGATGTGTTCCTAGAAATTGAAGTTGAAGGCGCAAAGCAAGTTAGAAAGAAATTCCCTGATGCATTGTTCATCTTCCTTGCTCCGCCAAGTCTTGACGACTTAAGAGAGCGCTTAGTTGGAAGAGGTACTGAATCAGATGAGAAGATTCAAAGCCGTGTTAATGAAGCGCGCAAAGAAGTAGAAATGATGAATTTATACGATTACGTAGTAGTCAACGATGAAGTTGAACTTGCAAAGAATCGAATTCAGTCTATCGTAGAAGCTGAACACTTGAAAAGAGAACGTATCGAAGCTAAATATAGAAAAATGTTATTGGAGGCAAAAAAATAATGTTAAATCCACCGTTAAATCAACTTACTGCTAAAATTAATTCTAAATATCTTATTGCGACAACTGCTGCTAAAAGAGCACGTGAATTAGATGAAAAACACGAAACAGCACTTTTAGAAAACTATCATTCAGCTAAACCTGTAGGTAGAGCTTTAGAAGAAATCGCTGACGGTAAAATCGTTCCTGTTATACCTGAAGAGTATTTAGGTTAAGATTGATATTTTCAACTTATTATTTTGACACACCTTATTGAGGACACATGTTTTAGATATGTGATCCATAAATTGAATAAGGTGTGTTTTTTTAATAATGAAACTCATTTGTGTATAATTAAATTAAATTTAAAGTACGTTATTACGCACTAAATGAACAAGAATTTTAAATTCTAAGTAGTGAAATGTATGTTTTTAAGTATAGTATCAAGGGAGATTTAAACATGAAACATATTTTATTAGCTGTAACCGGGGGTATCGCAGCCTACAAAGCAATTGATTTAACAAGTAAGCTCACTCAAGCTGGTTACGAAGTAAGAGTCATGCTTTCTGATAATGCACAAGAATTTGTAACACCACTTGCTTTCCAAGCAATTAGTAGAAATCCTGTTTATACAAATACGTTCAAGGAAGAAACACCTCAAGAGATTCAACATGTCTCATTAGGAGACTGGGCAGATGCAATCATTATTGCACCTGCAACTGCAAATACTATTGCTAAATTAAGTGTAGGCATCGCTGATGATATGATTACTTCTACTTTATTAGCTACAGAAACTCCTAAATTTGTAGCACCAGCAATGAACGTTCATATGTATGAGAATCCTCGTACGCAAAATAACATTGCTGTTTTAAAAGGAGATGGCTATCACTTTATAGAACCTGGAGATGGTTATTTAGCATGTGGCTATGTAGCTAAAGGCAGAATGGAAGAGCCTTTGCAAATTGTGTCTGTGATTCATCAATTTTTCGATAATAAAGAGGTGAAATCTAAGAGTTCATTTTCAGGAAAAAAAGCACTAGTGACAGCAGGACCAACGGTTGAAGTCATTGATCCGGTACGATATGTGTCAAATCGTTCTTCAGGGAAAATGGGCTTTGCAATTGCTGAAGCTTTAAGAGATAAAGGTGCGAATGTAATCTTAATTACTGGACCTACTCAATTGTCAGATCCTAGTGGCATGCAAGTGATACACGTTCAAAGCGCTGAAGATATGTTTAACGCTGTTAAGGAAAGATATGCAGAACAGGATATTGTCTTTAAAGCAGCAGCTGTTTCGGATTATACTCCTACAGATGTGCTTCAACATAAGATGAAAAAGCAAGAAGGAGAATTATCTGTCACATTCAAACGTACAGAGGATATTTTAAAATATTTAGGTGACAATAAGCGACATCAATACTTGGTCGGTTTCGCTGCTGAGACACAAAACATTGAAGCCTATGCACAAGATAAATTGGCACGTAAAAATGCAGATGTCATTATTTCTAATAATGTAGGAGACCAGTCTATCGGATTTAGTTCTGATGATAATGAATTAACAATGCATTTTAAAAATAAAGATATGATAAATATTAAGAAAGGTAAAAAAGTAGAAATAGCGAAACAAATATTAGAAGAATTAGAAACTAGGTGGCAATAATGATTGCAAAAGTAATTGTTGATATACCATCCAAAAGTGTTGATTTCAAATTCGATTATATTGTACCGCAACGCTTAGAAGATGGAATACAAATCGGTGTACGAGTGATAGTTCCATTTGGGCCTCGGACAATTCAAGGTTATGTCATGGACATTCAAAATGAACCAGACCAAGGTGTTGAAATCACAAAACTTAAAGAGATTAAAGAAGTTCAGGACATTCAGCCTGAACTTACAGCTGAATTAATAAAGTTGAGTGAGTGGATGAGCCACTATCACGTTACTAAACGTATTTCTGTGTTAGAAGCGATGTTGCCGAGTGCAATTAAAGCAAAGTATAGTAAAGCATTTGAAGTGATAAAAGGTAGTGATATATCCGAATCAATATTAAAAAAGTTTAATAAAGATGGTCGCTATTTATATAAAGATGCACAACAAAATGATGATTTAAATGATATGTTTACGCTAATGAAAGAAAATCTTGTTCAAGAAGTAACGATATTATCTCAAAATATTAAAAAGAAAACGCAAAGAGCTGTAGCGGTTATAGAGGATTATAATGGTGATGATGTATTAAGTTTACTTGAGAAGTACGCAAAACAGTATGATTTATATGCGTTTTTATTAGAAGAATCTCATCGTACGGTGTTTTTGAAAGAGATAGAAGAGATGGGTTTTTCTAAATCAAGTTTAGATGCCCTGATTAAAAAAGGATATGTAGAAAAATATGATGCTGAAGTTCATCGTGATCCTTTTGCAAATCGTATATTTGAACAAGAAGAAAAAAGAGATTTAACTCAAGATCAACAACAAGCGTATGATGCAGTAAAAAATAAAATCGATAATGAAGAAGCGAGAACATTTTTACTACATGGGGTGACAGGTTCAGGTAAAACTGAAATCTATTTACAAACGATTGAAACAGTTTTGAATAAAGGTAAAGAAGCAATGATGTTAGTACCAGAAATTGCTTTAACCCCTCAAATGGTATTAAGGTTTAAACGCCGATTTGGAGATGATGTCGCCGTACTTCACTCAGGTTTGTCAAACGGGGAACGTTATGATGAATGGCAGAAAATTCGAGATGGTCGTGCTCGTGTGAGTGTTGGTGCGCGTTCAAGTGTGTTTGCGCCTTTTAAAAATTTAGGAATCATCATTATTGATGAAGAACACGAATCTACATATAAACAAGAAGACTATCCAAGATATCATGCGAGAGATATAGCCAAGTGGCGAAGTCAATATCATCAATGTCCGGTAATACTTGGAAGTGCAACGCCTAGCTTAGAATCTTATGCTAGAGCAGAGAAAGATGTTTATGAATTATTATCTTTACCAAATCGGGTGAATAATCAAGCGTTACCACACATTGATATATTAGATATGCGTGAAGAGTTAAGTGAAGGAAATCGCTCTATGTTCTCTAATGAACTTAGAAATGCAATTCAAGATCGTTTAGACAAACAAGAACAAATTGTTTTGTTTCTTAATCGAAGAGGTTATGCTTCCTTTATGTTATGTAGGGATTGTGGTTATGTACCGCAATGCCCGAACTGTGATATTTCTTTGACTTATCATAAAACGACGGATCAACTAAAATGCCATTATTGTGGGTACCAAGAAACACCTCCGAATATTTGCCCTAACTGTGAAGGTGACCACATAAGACAAGTTGGGACAGGTACGCAACGTGTCGAGGAATTATTGCAACAAGAATTTCCAGAATCAAGAATTATACGTATGGATGTTGATACAACGTCTAGAAAAGGTGCACATGAGAAATTATTAAATGAATTTGAAGCGGGAAACGGAGATATTTTATTAGGAACACAAATGATTGCAAAAGGTTTAGATTATCCTAACATCACACTTGTAGGTGTATTAAATGCGGACACAATGCTTAATTTACCTGATTTTAGAGCTAGCGAACGGACTTATCAACTTTTAACACAAGTTTCAGGTCGAGCTGGACGTCATGAGAAAGAAGGACAGGTAATTATACAAACTTATAATCCTGATCATTATGCGATTGAAGATGTTAAATTAAATGATTACCTTACTTTTTATCAAAAAGAAATGAATTATCGTAAATTGGGTAAATATCCACCATATTATTTCTTAATTAATTTTACAATTTCTCATAAAGAAATGAAAAAAGTGATGGAAGCTTCCAAACATATCCACCAGATTTTATTACAACATTTGACCGATAAAGCTTTAGTTCTAGGGCCTTCTCCTGCGGCATTAGCACGTATTAATAACGAATATCGTTTTCAAATTTTAGTGAAGTATAAAAGAGAACCACAGTTACATCATGCACTACAATATTTAGATGATTATTATCATGAACAATACGTAAAAGAGAAATTATCTTTAAAAATCGATATTAACCCCCAAATGATGATGTAATGTAGTAATCAAACCTGCTCTTAATTGAGCAGGTTTTTTATATAAACAAAAAAATATACTATTATAAATTTTTACAACGTGGTATAATTTGAATATTAATAGGGTGTAATTTCACCAAAACACTATGTTTAATATTCCCTTAATAAAATAAATAGTTACTCAAGCATCAAGTCATCAGCATCTAAAATTTTATTAATGGAGGTAAATACCATGCAAAAAACACAAATTTTGCCAAATTCTTATGAAGAGTTTAAAGAATATCTAAATAGTAGATTTGAAAATGTAAATCTGAAAGTTAAAAATGTTGATCAAAGATTTAATCAAGTTGATCAAAGATTTAAGGAAATGAATAACCACATAACATTTCGCTTTGATAGGCTTAATAAAGAGATGAACAATAAGTTTATGTTTATGAATCAAAATATAGATAACAAACTTGAAAAATTGGAGAATAAATTCACGTATCTAGACCAAAAAATGGACAAAAGGTTTGAAGTTGTGGATTACAATTTCGGGTTGGCACATAAAGACCTAAATCGAAAGTTTGAAATTAATAATAGAAAGTTCACATTGATGGATCAAAAAATGGACAAAAAGTTTGAAGGCGTGGACCTGAAGTTGGCTTCGCTGAATCAAAAAATGGACAAAAAGTTTGAAGGTGTAGACCAGAAATTCACAATGATGGACCAAAAAATGGATAAAAAGTTTGAAGCCGTGGACCAGAAGTTCGCTTCGATGAATCAAAAAATGGACAAAAAATTTGAAGCTGTGGATCAGAAATTCATAATGATGGACCAAAAAATGGATAAAAAGTTTGAAGTTGTGGACCAGAAGTTCACATTGATGGACCAAAAAATGGACCAGAAGTTCACATCACTACGTCAGGAAATGAATCAAAAGTTTGAGGTTGGAAATAAAAAGTTTGAACGATTAACACTTACTACAAAAGAATTAAAAAAAGAAATAGAAAACCAATCTGTAAATATTGATTTTAAGATTGAAAATGCGCTTCATTTATTTAAACAAGAAATTGAGCAAAATAAAATCAAAACATCAAGGTTTTTATTAGGTCTAACTATACCATCTGTATTAAGCTTAATCACTTTA
Organism: Staphylococcus caprae; assembly: GCF_002902725.1. GTDB lineage: Bacteria > Bacillota > Bacilli > Staphylococcales > Staphylococcaceae > Staphylococcus > Staphylococcus caprae. The sequence goes on along the minus strand of NZ_PPRT01000017.1, from coordinate 84,610 downwards.
ATCTTACAATTTTTAAAATAATTTCATAATAATATAAAAGTGACGTACCAACTTTAAAAATTGAGACGCCACTTTGTTTAATATTCTTACATTGTTACATTACCATTTTCATCTGCTGGTCTAAATAGTGTTAATATTGCACTAATTATAGCTAAGATATGAGGGATAGCTGTCCAACAGAATAAAATGTGCATAATTCCTTGGAATGATTTGCCAGCGTAAAATTTATGAATACCAAAGCTACCTAAAAATACTGCTAATAAAATATAAATCACTTTATTTACTTCCATTATATTCACCTCTGTTTGCTATGTTTAGTAACTTGTTTCCTTACTTAATATTCTATTATTTACAAAATTAAAATCAATTAATTCACTTTCACAATAATAAATTTCAGTCTAAAGTTGCATAATTTAAAATATCTATAAAGACACTCCTAAGAAAGGTCGCAATTTCAATACAAGTAAGTTATAATGATATGATGAATTTTAATGAGGAGCCATAATCATGACAAGAAAGAAATTGGTTAAATCATCACATCCAATATTAAAAAAAGAAATAGCACCTGTTACCGAATTTGATGAAAACTTAAGCCTGTTACTAAAGGATTTAGAGGATACATTGTATGCGGAAGAAGCAGTCGCTATATGTGCGCCTCAAATTAATGTTAATCAACGTGTGGCATTAATTGATATGGAGATGGATGGTCTTCTTCAATTGATAAATCCTGTAGTCCAAAGTCAGTCAGATGAAATGATTACTGATTTAGAAGGTTCAATTACGCTACCAAATACGTTTGGTGAAGTTAATAGAAGTAAAATGATTGTGATACAAAGTTCTGATGTTAATGGCAATCAAGTTGAACTGACTGCTTACGATGATGTGGCTCGTATGATTCTACATATGATAGATCATTTGAATGGTATCCTTTTTACTGAGAAAGCAAATCGTTTATTAAATGAAGATGAAGTGGAGGCATATTTTGAAAATGAGTAAGATTATCTTTATGGGAACACCTGACTTTTCAACTAAAGTATTAGAAATGTTAATTGCTGAACATGAGGTCATTGCAGTAGTGACGCAACCTGACCGCCCAGTAGGACGTAAAAAATTACTAACACCACCCCCTGTAAAAAAGGTGGCTGTTGAACATAATATTCCAGTTTATCAACCTGAAAAATTAAAAGGGTCTTCAGAACTTGATGAATTATTAAATCTTGAGGCTGATTTAATTGTCACAGCTGCATTTGGCCAATTACTTCCCGAATCACTTCTTGAATCACCACGTTTAGGAGCGATTAATGTCCACGCCTCACTTCTTCCTAAATATCGTGGCGGGGCGCCTATTCATCAGGCTATTATTGATGGTGAAAAGGAAACAGGTATCACAATTATGTATATGGTAAAAAAACTCGACGCGGGTAATATTATTTCTCAAAAAGCTATAAGTATTGAAGAAGAAGATAACGTTGGAACAATGCATGATAAATTAAGCTTTCTTGGTGCCGATTTACTTAAAGATACGCTTCCTTCTATTATCAATGGTACAAATGAAAGCATCCCTCAAGACGGAACTCAAGCAACATTTGCATCAAATATAAGTAGGGAAGACGAGCGAATTGATTGGAATCAAAGTGCACAAGCCATCCACAATCATATTCGTGGATTATCACCATGGCCAGTGGCTTATACGACGATGGACGATAAAAATCTTAAACTTTATGCAGCTCACGTAATAAAAAATAAAAAAGGGACACCTGGAACTATTATTGACACAACAAAGAAAGCAATGATCATTGGAACAGGAACAGATGACGCGATTGCTTTGACAGAAATTCAACTTGCTGGTAAAAAACGTATGCCTGTTGCTAACTATTTAAGTGGTGTTCAAGAGTCCTTAGTAGGGAAGCAACTGATATGATGAATACAGTAAGAGGATATGCCTTTGATACCATTCAACAGGTTCTCAATGATGGCGCATATAGTAATTTAAAAATTAACGAAGTCCTTTCTTCAAATGAGATTTCAACAGTGGATAGGAATTTATATACAGAACTTGTTTATGGAACTATTAAAAGAAAGTATACATTAGATTATGTCTTGAAACCTTTTGTCAAAACTAAAATTAAAGGTTGGATGCGACAACTATTATGGATGAGTATATATCAATATGTTTATTTGGATAAAGTTCCTAATCATGCCATTATCAATGAAGCAGTAGATATTGCAAAACATAGAGGTGGCTTTCACAACGGCAATGTTGTTAATGGGATATTACGTTCAATCATGAGAAGTGAGTTGCCTCAATTTGATGAAATTAAAGACGACAAGAAACGTATTGCTATTGAATATAGCATTCCTAAATGGATAGTTGATCATTGGGTAACGCACCATGGTATTGAAACAACAGAAGCGATTGCGCAATCATTTTTAGAACCAGTAAAGACGACCGTTAGAGTGAATATTTCTCGAGGTTCAGTTGATTCAATTGTTGCTGAATTAGAAAAAGAAGGATTTAAAGTAGAGAAAGATGAAATATTACCGTTCTGTCTTCATATCACTGGTCAACCTATTATCAATTCAAGAGCATTTAAAGATGGCTATGTTTCTATTCAAGATAAAAGTTCTATGATGGTTGCTCATATCATGAATTTAGGTAGAAATGATGTTGTTTTAGATGCATGCAGTGCGCCCGGTGGTAAGGCGTGTCATATGGCGGAAATATTATCGCCTGAAGGTCATGTTGATGCTACAGATATCCACACTCATAAAATCGATTTAATTAACTTTAATATTAAAAAATTAAAATTAGATAATATTAGCGCATTTCAACATGATGCAACTGAACCGTATACTCGGACATATGACAAGATACTTGTTGATGCACCATGTAGTGGTTTAGGTGTATTAAGACATAAACCTGAAATAAAATATACACAATCGAAAGAAAGTATCCAATCACTTGTTGAATTGCAGTTACAAATATTAGAGAATATTAAACGTAATATCAAACCTGGTGGAACAATTGTGTATTCTACATGTACAATAGAACAAATGGAAAATGAAAATGTAATTTATACATTTTTAAAGCAAAATGAAGAGTTTGAATTTGAACCTTTCCAACACCCTGTTACTGGAAAGGAAGTCAATACACTACAAATACTCCCTCAAGATTTTGACTCAGATGGATTCTTTATAACTCAAATTAGAAGAAAGGAAAGTTAAGGATGATTACTGCAGAAAAAAAGAAAAAGAACAAGTTCTTACCTGATTTCGAAAAGCAATCAATCTACTCTTTGCGTTATGATGAAATGCAGCAATGGCTCATTGACCATGGTCAGCAAAAATTTAGAGCGAAACAAATTTTTGAGTGGTTATACCAGAAACGCGTAAATAGTATTGATGAAATGACAAATCTATCAAAGGATTTGCGTCAAGTATTAAAAGATAATTTCGCAATGACGACACTAACTACAGTTGTAAAACAAGAAAGTAAGGATGGCACAATCAAGTTTTTATTTGAGTTACAAGATGGTTATACAATCGAAACAGTGTTGATGAGACATGAATATGGCAATTCTGTTTGCGTTACGACGCAAGTTGGTTGTCGTATCGGATGTACATTTTGTGCTTCAACATTAGGTGGTTTAAAACGTAACCTAGAAGCTGGTGAGATAGTATCTCAAGTGTTAACCGTACAAAAAGCTTTAGATGAAACAGATGAACGTGTATCTCAAATTGTTATAATGGGTATTGGTGAACCATTTGAAAATTATGATGAAATGATGGATTTCTTAAGAATTGTCAACGATGACAACAGTTTAAATATTGGAGCACGTCATATTACTGTTTCAACTTCAGGTATCATTCCTCGTATTTATGATTTCGCGGAAGAAGATATTCAAATTAATTTTGCAGTAAGCCTTCATGGTGCTAAGGACGAAATCCGCTCAAGATTAATGCCGATTAATCGTGCTTATAATGTTGAAAAGTTAATGGAAGCTATTCAATATTACCAAGAAAAAACAAATCGACGTGTCACATTTGAATATGGGTTATTTGGTGGCGTTAATGATCAACTGGAACATGCCAGAGAATTAGCACATCTAATTAAAGATCTTAACTGTCATGTGAATTTAATCCCTGTGAACCATGTACCAGAGCGTAATTACGTTAAAACACCGAGAGAAGATATTTTCAAGTTTGAAAAAGAATTAAAGAGATTAGGAATCAATGCTACAATTAGACGTGAACAAGGATCAGATATTGATGCAGCGTGTGGCCAATTAAGGGCAAAGGAACGACAAGTAGAAACGAGGTAAAGACATATGTTAAACGCACAATTTTTCACTGATACTGGACAACATCGAGAAAAAAATGAAGACGCTGGCGGTATATTTTATAATCAAACACATCAACAATTGTTGGTATTATGCGATGGTATGGGTGGTCATAAAGCAGGTGAAGTTGCGAGTCAATTCGTTACAAATGAACTTCAAAAACGTTTTGAAGAAGAAAACCTTATCGAAATCCATCAAGCTGAATCATGGTTGCGTTCAAACATTAAAGATATCAATTTTCAATTGTATAACTACGCTCAAGAGCATCCTGCATATAATGGCATGGGAACAACGCTAGTATGTGCGATTGTTTATGATAAAAAGGTAGTTGTAGCTAACGTTGGAGATTCTCGTGCATATGTCGTTAATCAAAGACAAATCGAACAAATTACAAGTGATCATTCATTTGTAAATCATCTTCTTATTACTGGCCAAATCACAGAAGATGAAGCATTCAATCATCCTCAAAGGAACATTATTACTAAAGTCATGGGTACAGATAAACGTGTATCTCCTGATTTATTTGTAAAGCGAACACATTTCTATGATTTTCTTTTACTTAATTCTGATGGTCTAACGGACTATGTAAGAGATTATGAAATTCAAGAAGAACTCAATCAGGAAGGATCAATTGATGACTATGGTGAGAGGCTAATGCAACTCGCTATGTCTTATGATTCAAAAGATAATGTCAGCTTTATACTTTCTGCTATGGAAGGTGATAAAGTATGATTGGAAAGATGATTAGCGATCGTTATAAAGTGATTGACAAACTTGGTGGCGGCGGAATGAGTATTGTATATTTAGCTGAGGATACAATACTTAATCGAAAAGTCGCAATTAAAGCGATTTCTATCCCGCCTCGTGAAAAAGAGGAAACTTTAAAACGATTCGAAAGGGAAGTACATAATTCATCTTTACTTTCGCATGACAATATTGTAAGTATGATTGATGTTGATGAAGAAGATGAATGTTTCTATTTAGTAATGGAGTACATTAAAGGACCAACGCTAGCTGAATATATTCATAATCATGGTCCACTGTCTGTAGAAACAGCTATTAAATTTACAGAGCAAATCTTAAGCGGTATTAAACATGCCCATGACATGAGGATTGTGCATCGTGACATTAAACCTCAAAATATTTTAATAGATAAAAATAAAACACTTAAAATTTTCGATTTTGGTATCGCAAAGGCACTCAGTGAGACATCACTTACACAAACGAATCATGTTTTAGGTACTGTTCAATATCTTTCGCCTGAACAAGCGAAAGGTGAGTCTACAGACGAAGGTACAGATATCTATTCTATTGGTATTGTGTTATATGAAATGCTTGTGGGCGAGCCTCCTTTCAATGGAGAAACTGCTGTAAGCATAGCTATTAAGCATATTCAAGATTCTATCCCTAATATTACGACTGATAAGCGGGGAGAAGTACCGCAGTCTCTCAGTAATGTTATTTTGCGTGCTACTGAAAAGGATAAACATAATCGTTATCATACTATACAAGAAATGTATGATGATTTATCAAGCGCGTTGCACGAAAATCGTGTGAATGAAAGTAAGTATGAACTAGATAAAACGAAAACGGTTCCTTTAACCAGAGATGAATTAAATAAGAAAATGAAAAGCTCGGAAAGAGAGCATGATTTAAACCAAACAATGCAAATTCCAATTGTGAATGAGCCAGCACGTCAACAAGAATTCCAATCACCAGAAGAACGCTATTATCCTTCTCACAATAAAAAGAAACGTTCGAAAGTGAAAATTATTGTGCTTTCTTTAATTTTTGTATTGTTACTTGCTAGTCTAATTGGATTTATAGGAATGGGTTTATTTGGTAATAAATATCAAGAAATGCCAGATTTATCAGGAAAAACTGAAAAAGAAGCGGAACAAATTCTAAAAGATCATCATTTATCTTTAGGGGACATATCAAGAAGTTATAGTGATAAATACCCAGAAAACCAAATCATCAAATCTGATCCAAATAGTGGTGAACGTGTAGAAGAAGGAGATACCATTGATATCGTTTTATCTAAAGGACCTAAAAAAGTAAAAATGCCTAATCTTGTTGGTTTGCCAAAAGAGAAAGCACTCAGTAAATTAAAAGATTTAGGATTAAAAGATATTGATGTTGAACAAGCTTACAGTCGTTCTGTTGAAAAAGGACTGATTTCAGAACAAAATATCTCTGCTAACAGTGAAGTTGCATTAAACGATCATCATATTAAGATTTATGAATCATTAGGTGTACGACAAGTCTACGTCAGTGATTATGAAAATAAGGACTACTCAACTGCTAAGAAAGAACTCGAATCTAAAGGATTTAGAGTACAAGCAACTCAAGAATATGATGATAAAGTTAAGAAAGATAAAGTTATTTCACAATCACCTAAAAATAAGTCTATCGATGAAGGATCTGTTATCCATTTAACTGTATCAAAAGGTGAACAAGAAGACGATAGTGATGATGAAGATGTTAAAACAACCAATGAAACCGTAAAAGTACCATATTCAGGTAGTAAAGGTAAGAGTCAAACAGTAGAAGTATACATTAGAGATAAAGATCATAGCGGTAGTTCTGTATCTCAAACTTATAAAATTAATAAAGATAAGACAATTAGCATACCTTTAAAAATTCAAAAAGGTAAAACAGCAGGCTATACAGTGCGCGTAGACGATAAAATTGTCGCAGACAAAGATGTCGACTATGATGACTAAAAATAAAAGCATCCCTTTGTATGTAATTTTAAAAATTAACGTATAAAGGGATGCTTTTTATTATAATTTAAATAATTTTTATTTCACTTTGGTCTGTTCAATTGTAGTCTGGCTACCTGCCTTTGTACCGAATACTAATATAAGTAAGGATGCAATTAATAAAACGCAGAGTGAAAGTGTCCATTGATGCGTCCAATCGTGAAAAATTCCGAATAAGAAAGGACCGATTGCTGCAAGTAGATAGCCAACTGATTGCGCCATACCTGATAGTTTAGCAGCCGTTTGACCACTTTCGGTTCTTACTACAAATAATGTGTTGGCTAATCCAAATGCTAAACCGCTTGCTACGCCAATGAGTATAATGCCAACCAAGACGAACTTGTAATCAACAAAGATGAAGCATAATACACCAATCGTAAAGAGTATGCTTGTTAATAAAGTTAAAGGTACTTGGGATTTCATTTTCGTAGCAACAATTGGCGTTACAAAAGTTAGAGGTATAATTGCGATTTGCAATAATGAAACATAGATACCTGATGTTTGTAATGGAATACCATGATCTGTAAGTAATTCTGGTAACCAGTTAATGATTGTATAAAAAACGAGTGACTGTGCGCCCATGAATACTGTTACTCTCCATGCAAGTAATGACTTCCATACATTGATTTGACTATGTACGTTACTAACAGCTTCGGGAGGTTGTTGTTTCAACTGAAATGCCCAAATCATTATAGTCACTGCGGTGATGATTGCAATAATTCCTAAAGCAATAGAATAATTAAAATGTGTTGTTAATGGGCTAATAATTGAAGAACTTAAACTACCGACAACATTCATAACGACAGTGTATAAGCCCATCATCGTCCCCATATATACTGGAAAGCGAGTTTTAATAATTGCTGGGGCAAGGACGTTACCAAATGCGATACCCACACCAATGAAAATTGTTCCAACATATAACCAACTCAGTCCAACGATAGATCTTATAATAATTCCAATAAATATAAATAGTAAAGCAACAAAGATGGTTCTTTCTAAACCGAAAGCATTTCCAATTTTAGATGCGAAAAAAGAGACGATGCCGAATGCAATGAGAGGAACAACAGTCATAAAGCTAAGTGCGCTATTTGTTGTATGTAATGTGTCTTTAATTGATGGCAAAGCTACGCCCACAGATGTTATTGGCGCTCGCAAATTTGCTGCAACTAGCATAATGCCAATAAATAATATTATATTAATGTGCCTATTTGTTTTGTAATAAGGCATGATTGACGCTCCTTTTTGACAGATGTACAAATCTTAGCACTTGAAATGAACAGTGACAAGATATATTTTCGAATTTTTACTATAGGAAGAATCAAGGTAACTAAGGTTTTACATATTATATTCATAGCGATTTTGATATAATATTGAGAGTAAAATAAATGAGAGAGGTGTCAACTTGAAGACTGGACGTATCGTTAAATTAATAAGTGGTGTTTATCAAGTAGATGTAGAAGGTGTTCGTTTTGACACTAAACCACGTGGCTTATTTCGAAAGAAGAAGTTTTCTCCAATAGTAGGAGATATCGTAGATTTTGAAGTTCAGAATCAACAAGAAGGTTATATCCATCATGTACATGACAGGGAAAATGAACTTAAGCGACCGCCTGTTTGTAACATTGATGAACTTGTCATAGTGATGAGTGCTGTAGAACCTCAATTTTCAACACAATTACTTGATCGTTTCTTAGTTATTGCTCATTCATATCATCTAGAACCAAGAATACTCATTACTAAGAGAGATTTGGCTTCATCTGATGAAATAGAATACATTGAAGATATGTTGAAGATATATGAAGATATAGGTTATTCTACGCAATTTATTGGAAAAAAAGATGATAAAATAAAAATTGTGGAAAAATGGCGTAAAGGTTTAATCGTATTAAGTGGTCAATCCGGTGTCGGTAAAACAACTTTTCTTAATCACTATCAACCTGAGTTAAACCTTGAAACAAATGATATTTCAAAGTCTCTCAATAGAGGTAAACATACGACAAGACATGTCGAATTATATGAAAGAAGTCATGGATTTATTGCCGATACACCTGGATTTAGTGCTCTCGACTTTGATCATATAGAGAAAGATGATTTAAAGAATTATTTTGTGGATATTAAAGAATCAGGACAAAGTTGTAAATTTAGAAATTGTAATCATATTAAGGAACCAAAATGCAATGTGAAAAATCAAGTAGAAGAGGGAAACATTGCTCAGTTTAGATATGATCATTATTTACAGTTATTTAATGAAATCTCTAATAGAAAGGTACGATATTAAATGGTTAAAGTTTTACCTTCACTTTTATCAGTTGATTTTTTAAATTTAAAAGAAGAATTAGACCAATTAGAAAAAGCGAATGTTGATGGGTTACATTTTGATGTGATGGATGGCCAATTTGTTCCTAATATTTCTATAGGTATACCACTTTTAGACGCTGTCAAAAGCTATTCGAATTTACCTATAGATGTTCACTTAATGATTGAACAACCAGAAAAATATATAAAGCTGTTTGCAGAACATGGTGCTGATATGATTTCGGTACATGTTGAAGCTACGCCACATATTCATAGTGCAATTGAAGAAATTAAACAATTGAATAAAAAAGCAGGTGTAGTGATTAACCCTGGCACGCCAGTTGAAACAATTTTACCAGTATTAAGTAATGTGGACTATGTTTTGGTTATGACTGTTAATCCTGGATTTGGAGGACAGTCTTTCATCGAACAATGTATTAATAAAATTGAACAACTTAATCAACTTAAACATGAGAATAATTTAACTTTTGATATTGAAGTTGACGGTGGTATCAACGATCAAACGAGCAAAGTTTGTATTGAACAGGGTGCTACAATGTTAGTAACTGGGTCATATTTCTTTAAACAAGACAATTATGCACAAGTAACTGAAACATTGAAAGGTTGATGTTATGGAAATCAATTTACTATGTTCTCAGCGACTATTGCCTCAATCTCTTTTTAAAATGAAAAAGAGTGCAAAGTGGGCAGGTGTCGATAGAGGTGCGCTTGTACTCATTGAAAATGGTATTGAACCTGTATTCTCAGTAGGTGACTTCGATTCTGTAAATGATGAGGAACGTCAAATATTAAAGAATCAATTGAATATCCATCCTGTTAAAGCAGAAAAAGATGATACCGATTTAGCTTTAGGCGTAGAAAAAGCAGTTGAACAAGGGTATTCTGAGATTAATATATACGGAGCAACTGGTGGAAGATTAGATCATTTCATGGGCGTGCTTCAAATTTTACAGAAATCACAATATCTCGAACGTCACATTCAACTTAGAGTGATTGATATACAAAATGATATAACACTCATAGATGTAGGGGAGCATCGAATCAAGAGAGATACTTCTTATCCATATATTTCATTCATTCCATTAAATGGTGAGGTTATATTATCATTAGATGGGTTTAAGTATAATCTTAATCATGAACAGTTAGAAGTTGGTTCAACATTAACCATTTCAAATGAAATAGTAGATAATGTTGCTACAGTTCGTGTTGAAAAAGGTCAAGTTTTACAGATGCGCAGTACGGATTGAAGTTTTAATGGAAAAGTTAATATAAACTAAAAAAGACCTTAGAGGCTGAGCGCCTTTAAGGTCTTAAAAATGTGATCCTCCACATAAGGTCATTTTTTGTGCATTATATTTATTAAACCAGACTGTAGACAAACTCTTTCACTCATCGTCGTCTTATGCATGCCTAGCTCATTTACTAATAGTAAAATCCCGTCGTTATGCATTTCGACTCCTCGATTGAGAAGGGTTTTCTATAAGTCTGCTTAATCATTTTTACTTTGTCGACAAGCTATTAAACTCTAGTAACTTTACCAGATTTTAAAGCACGTGCAGAAACCCAAACTTTTTTAGGTTTTCCGTCTACAAGGATTCTAACTTTTTGAAGGTTAGCGTTCCATCTGCGTTTGTTCGCATTTAAAGCGTGTGAACGATTATTACCAGTCGAAGCTTTACGACCTGTTACGTAACATTGTTTACCCATGAAAGTACCTCCTTTAATAAATATAAATACACATTACTACTTATATACTTTAATAAGATAACACATATACGTCTTTAGAGCAATATTTAGTTAAAATAAATACAAATCACAACGTTATTCAACCATTATTTATGGTATAATTGTAAGCTGTGGAGTTATATAGTATGATATTGTAAAGATATAGTTAAATTTATACAATGAATTTATAAATAGTAATTAATGATATCGTAATTAAAACAAGTTCGATGACATTTTGAACATTGGCAATTTTTTAATTTTCAAGAATTTTAATTGAAATCATATGTGAAAGACCTAAATTGAAATTTAAATACCTTTAACATATAACATAAACCTTGTAATTTTCAGGAGGAAATGAAAATGACATTAGAAATCTCAAACGACTACGGTAAAATTGATATTTCAAATGAAGTGATAGCATCAGTGGTAGGTGGAAAGGCCGTTGAAAGTTATGGCATAGTTGGTATGGCTTCTAGACAGCAAGTAAGGGATGGTATTGCTGAAATTCTAGGTCATGAAAATTATGCTAAAGGTATCAAAGTAAGAGAAGAAAATGGAACAATAGATGTCGATATGTACATTATTGTGAGTTATGGTGTGAAAATATCAGAAGTAGCTAGCAATCTGCAATCGACAGTTAAATATACCTTAGAAAAGACACTCAACGTAAAAGTAAATTCTATTAATATTTTCGTACAAGGTGTACGTGTAAACGATACAGGCAAAAAGCTTTAGGAGGACAACGTGAAATGATTAGCAAAATAAATGGTAAATTATTTGCCGATATGATTATACAAGGGGCTCAAAATTTATCAAATAATGCAGATTTAGTAGATTCATTAAACGTGTATCCTGTTCCAGACGGAGATACAGGGACGAATATGAATTTAACCATTACTTCAGGACGAGAAGAAGTTGAAAATAATTTATCTCAAAATATCGGAGAATTAGGAAAAACGTTTTCTAAAGGACTACTTATGGGTGCACGCGGTAATTCAGGCGTCATTCTCTCTCAATTATTTAGAGGTTTTTGTAAAAATATTGAAAATGAAAAGGAAATTAACGCGCAACAACTCGCTGACAGTTTTCAAGCGGGCGTAGAAACTGCATATAAGGCAGTCATGAAACCTGTTGAAGGCACAATTTTAACAGTAGCTAAAGACGCTGCACAAGCAGCAGTTGAAAAAGCTCAAGATACTGAAGATTGTGTTGAATTAATGGAACATACGATTAGTGCTGCAAAAGGATCTTTAGATAATACACCTAATTTATTAGCTGTTCTAAAAGAAGTAGGCGTCGTTGATAGTGGTGGTAAAGGATTATTATGCGTTTATGAAGGTTTCTTAAAAGGTCTAAAAGGAGAAAAAGTTGAAGCTAAAACTCCAAAATTAGATACTGAAACACTTGTAAATGATGATCATGATTTTCACGGTGTAATTAATACTGAAGATATTGTTTATGGTTATTGTACGGAAATGATGGTACGTTTCGGTAAAAATAAAAAAACATTTGAAGAACAAGAATTTCGTAATGATATGAGCGAATTCGGAGATTCATTACTTGTTATTAACGATGATGAAATAGTTAAAGTCCATGTTCATACTGAACATCCTGGAGATGTTTTTAATTATGGCCAACAATACGGTGAATTAATTAAACTTAAAGTTGAGAATATGAGAGAACAGCATAGAGAAGTTATTCGAAAAGAACAAAACGGTCAAGATCGTAAAGATCAAGATGCACCTCAAACTGTGGAAACGGCAGTTATTACTATTTCTATGGGCGAAGGGATCTCTGAATTATTCAAATCAATGGGAGCAACACACATTATAAGTGGCGGTCAAACCATGAATCCTTCAACTGAAGACATTGTTAAAGTAATAGAACAGTCGAAATGTAAACGTGCGATTATTTTACCGAATAATAAAAATATCTTAATGGCTAGTGAACAAGCTGCAAGTATCGTAGATGCAGAAACAGTTGTTATTCCTACTAAATCTATACCACAGGGTATCACAGCTTTATACCAGTATGATGAAGCTTCATCTCTTGATGAAAATAAAAATCATATGGAAACAGCTTTAGAAACAGTACAATCTGGTTCAGTAACTTTCGCTGTGAGAGACACTAAAATTGATGGAATTGAAATTAAAAAAGACGAATTTATGGGTCTTGCAGAAGATAAAATTGTGACAAGTGATGCGGATCAATTTACGGCAGTTAAAGGATTACTTGAAAAACTTTTATCTGAAGATAGTGAAATTTTAACTATGATTATTGGAGAAGATTCTAATCAAAGTGTAACTGATCAACTGATTGAATGGGTTGAGTCTACGTATCCAGATGTTGAAATTGAACAACATGAGGGCGGACAACCGATTTATCAATATTTCTTTGCAGTCGAGTAGTTAATTATTTGGTATTTAAAATAAAATTGAATGATTAATATTTAACGGTAATTTCTATTTTTAAATGAAATAGAAGTTACCGTTTTTAATTTTGAACAATAACATTTATATTGATTTTAAAATTTTCTTATAATTCTTAATATAACTAATATTGTGTGTGTTTTAAATTGAGGTTAATCGCGAGATGTCAGGGTAGAGAATTGATGGATATTAATTATAAGAGAGGGGTATTCTTAATGATTTTTGAAACAATGGAGCAAAAAGATTATGAACAAATTGTCTTTTGCCAAGATAAAGCTACAGGACTAAAAGCAATAATTTGTATTCATGATACAACGCTTGGTCCGGCATTAGGTGGTTGTCGTGTTAGAAATGACTATGCATCAGAACAAGAAGCCATTGAAGATGCTATGAATTTAGCTAGAGGAATGACTTATAAGAATGCTGCTGCTGGCTTAGACCTAGGCGGAGGTAAGACAGTAGTGATGGGAGCTCCTGATAAGGAAAATGAAGAAGCATTTTATAGAGCTTTAGGACGTTATGTTAATACATTAAATGGTCGTTATTATACAGCTGAGGATGTTGGTACTTCAGAACATGTAATGAACTTAATTTATAAAGAAACACCATATGTTTGCGGTACAAGTAAATCATTTGGTTCTGCAGGTAACCCAAGTCCAATGACTGCGTATGGTATTTATATTGCTATGAAACGTACAGCGAAAGAAAAATTTGATAATGAATCATTAGAAGGTAAAACTGTTGCCGTGCAAGGTGTTGGCCATGTTTCTTATGAGTTATGTCGCTTATTAAATGAAGATGGTGTGAATTTAATTGTCACTGATATTAATAAAGATAATGCACAACGTGCTGTAGATGATTTCAATGCTCAATTTGTAGAACCTGATGATATATTCTCAGCTGATGCAGATATATTTGCCCCTTGTGCACTTGGCGGTATCTTAAATGATGATACGATTCCACAATTAAAAGTGAAGGCAGTTTGTGGCTCTGCGAATAACCAATTAAAAGATGAAGATGCACATAGTAAAATGTTAGAAGATAAAGGTATTTTATATGCGCCAGACTATATTGTTAATAGTGGTGGGGTTATCAATACTGCGGATGAATTAAATGGTTACAATGAAGACCGTGCAAAAGAAAGTATTGAAGGCATCGATCAAATATTAAAACACATCTTTGATATTTCTAAAGAACAAAACGAAACGCCACTTGAAGCGTCACAACATTTTGCAGAAAAAAGAATGGAACAAATGTCTCATATTCATGACATTAGAAAATAAATTGAATAAAAACATAAATAAATATAAGGCGTAACACTTATATAAAAGCTCTTAAAATGAATTTTTAACGTAATTCATTTTAAGAGCTTATTTAATTTTATATCTTGAAATTTAAGATATATTACCATATTTTTAAATCCACTATAGAAAATAAAAAATCAAAATACATATATAGTGTCGCATTTAAGTTCTAAATACTTTTTTTACAAAAAATATACACTAATTATGGTTAAAATGTTATAAAATGAATGTATATTACAAATAATAGAGGTGTAAAATGGAAAAGATAATTTTTTTATTGTTACTTTTAACTTTGTGTTCTGTAGTTATTTCTGTTCAAAAGTATGTCACTCGAAAGTATAATGTAAAATCTACACACTTTTTCTCACTTATTCTTATATTCACTATTCTGTTATCTACGTTAGGTCAATCTTTAAATCTCAACCAAGCACAAGCAGCAAATGGATTACATAAAGAGAAAGCTACATTAGTAAAAGTGGTTGATGGCGATACAGTAAAGTTGAATTATAAAGGTAAAGTGGCAACATTTAGATTATTACTTATTGACACACCAGAGACGAAAGACCCAAGAAAACCAGTTCAAAAATATGGTCCTGAGGCAAGTGCGTTTACTACTAAAATGATGACGAACGCCAAAAAAATTGAAGTAGAATTTGACAAAGGTCAAAAAACTGATAAATACGGAAGATATTTGGCTTATGTCTATGCTGACGGCGTAATGGTAAACAATGCACTTGTAAGAGATGGTCTTGCTAGGGTTAAATACGTTTACCCACCAAACAATACTTATGAAAAAATGATCAGGGAAAGTGAAGCAAAAGCGAAGACTGAAAAATTAAATATTTGGAGCGAAGAAAACGCAGTCAACACGTCTTTAACTTCAGCGAAAAATATTAAAACAGCTAAGCACACTGCTACTACCAAAAAATCAATAACGCATTATTCTTCTAAAAAATCAAAAAAATCTTCAAGAGCTAAAGCTAAAAAAGAATATTTTAAAAATTGTACTGCTTTAAGAAAAAAATATCCTCATGGTGTTAGAAAAGGACATCCAGCATATCAACCAAAACTAGATAGAGATAAAGATAATTATGCATGTGAGGTAAGATAATCATTTTAAACTCACTTAGTCAGTGATGGCGGACTGATGATAATATTTCCATTATGAAAGCGCCCAAAAAGTTGGCCCAAAATTCTAACTTTTCGGGCGCCTTTTTATATTCCAAGTGAGTGAAGAAAAATATAATACGTGTCAATCAAATTATTACGATGAACATGATAGAATATAATTTAAGTACTAATGAAAACGACAAAAAGTATTAGGTGATGGATCATGACAAAAGTGCATTTAATCGAGAGTCCTTACACTCTAGATAAAATTAAGGGCATCGGTCCCAAACGATTAACACTATTAGAAGAATTAAATATACATACCGACGAAGATCTTGTATTGTATTTACCTACTCGTTACGAGGACAATACAGTCATTGATTTAAATCAAGCTGAAGATCAATCCACTGTTACAGTACAAGGTGAAGTCTATTCAACGCCTGCTGTAGCTTTTTTTGGTAGAAATAAATCCAAATTAACTGTTCACATCATGGTAAACAATATTGCTGTGAAGTGTGTCTTTTTCAATCAACCCTATTTAAAAAAGAAAATCGAATTACATGGTACTGTTACCGTCAAAGGTAAATGGAATCGTGCTAAGCAAGAAATCAACGGAAATCGCATGTTCTTTAATGAACAAACGACTCAAGATGACGTTCAATTAGAACCTGTGTATCGTATTAAAGAGGGAATTAAGCAGAAACAAATTCGAGATAATATCAGACAAGCGTTAGAGGACGTAACGATACATGAATGGTTATCCGATGATTTAAGAGAAAAGTACAAATTAGAAACATTAGAATACACCCTCCGCACATTACATCATCCTAAAGATAAACAAAGTTTATTAAGAGCAAGACGTACATATGCTTTTACGGAACTCTTTATGTTTGAATTGCGTATGCAATGGTTGAATCGATTGGAGAAAACTTCAGACGAGGCAATTGAAATTGATTATGATATCAATAAAGTTAAGGAATTCATAGACCATTTACCTTTCGAGTTAACAGACGCTCAAAAGACGAGTGTTAATGAAATATTTAGAGATTTAAAGGCGCCAATTCGAATGCATCGTTTACTTCAAGGTGACGTCGGCTCTGGTAAAACAGTCGTAGCAGCTATTTGTATGTATGCCTTAAAGACAGCTGGCTATCAATCCGCATTAATGGTACCGACTGAAATTTTGGCAGAGCAACACGCGGAAAGTTTAATAGAGTTATTTAGAGATACGATGAATGTTGCACTTTTAACTGGTTCGGTTAAGGGTAAGAAGCGTCGTATTCTTTTAGAGCAGTTGGAGAACGGCTCAATTGATTGTTTAATAGGTACACATGCGCTTATTCAAGACGATGTTATTTTTGAAAATGTAGGCCTAGTTATTACGGATGAGCAACATCGATTTGGTGTGAATCAACGTCAATCATTAAGAGAAAAAGGCGCGATGACCAATGTACTCTTCATGACAGCAACGCCAATACCACGTACTTTGGCGATTTCTGTTTTCGGAGAAATGGATGTTTCTTCGATTAAACAATTGCCTAAAGGGCGAAAGCCTATTATCACAAGTTGGGCTAAACATGAACGATATGATCAAGTGCTAACACAAATGACAAGTGAATTGCGAAAGGGTAGACAAGCCTATGTGATATGTCCATTGATTGAGAGCTCAGAACATTTAGAAGATGTTCAGAATGTGGTGGCCCTGTATGAATCGTTGCAACAATACTATGGAACTGAAAAAGTTGGATTGTTACACGGGAAATTAACTGCTGAAGAAAAAGATGACGTGATGCAGAGGTTCAGTAATCATGAAATAGATATTTTAGTTTCAACCACTGTTGTTGAAGTGGGTGTTAACGTACCTAACGCAACATTTATGATGATTTACGATGCTGATCGCTTTGGATTATCAACACTTCATCAATTACGTGGTCGTGTGGGTAGAAGTGAACACCAAAGTTATTGTGTGCTCATTGCCTCTCCTAAAACTGAAACAGGTATTGAGAGAATGACGATTATGACTCAAACTACAGATGGATTCGAACTAAGCGAACGAGATCTAGAAATGCGTGGACCAGGAGACTTCTTTGGCGTAAAACAAAGCGGACTTCCAGACTTCCTTGTAGCTAATATCGTTGAAGACTATCGCATGCTCGAAGTCGCTAGAGACGAAGCGGCCCAACTCATACAAACCGGTCAATTCTTCCAAAATAACTACACACAACTCAGAAACTTCATCCAAAACAACCTCTTAGATACAAACTTTGACTAGCGGGACCCCAGCAAAGAGACTTTCGTAAACGAAAGTCAACGGACAGTGCAAGCCGGGGATCGGGGCCCCAGCAAAGAGGCTTTCGTAAGCGAAAGTCAACAGGCAGTGCAAGCTGGGGATTGGGGCCCCAGCAAAGAGGCTTTCGTAAGCGAAAGTCAACGGAAAGTGCTAGCCGAGGATTGAAACCACAGGGCACAGGCTATAGTGCATATTTAAATGATAGAATTTTTTTATAGTAGAAAAGATGACCACAGTGCAGTTATTTGTTGAGGAATTGAATAAGAAAGTGTTATGATATGTGAGGAATATTTAAGACTTGGTACTAAATTGAGGGGTGAGAGTTTGAAGCTAAAGAAAGACGAACGCAGAATAGCAATTCGAAATGCAATTGAAGCCAACCCCTTTATTACAGATAATGAACTTTGTGAAAAGTTTGATGTTAGTATTCAGACGATTCGCTTAGACCGTACGCATTTAAATATTCCAGAGTTGCGCAAGAGAATTAAACTTGTGGCTGAACAGAATTATGGACAAATTAAGTCTATTGAAGCCAATGAAATTATTGGTGATTTAATTCAAGTAGAGCCAGATGTAAAAGCACAGTCTCTCATAGAAATTACTGAAGACTACGTTTTTGCAAAAACACAAATCGCAAGGGGACATATTCTCTTTGCTCAGTCAAACTCTCTATGCGTAGCACTTATACATAATCCAACAGTATTGACTCAAGAAAGTCAGGTTGAATTTGTCGAAAAAGTAAAATTAAATGATACGGTAAGAGCAGAAGCTCAAGTAATAAATAAAACAAGTAAACATTATGTAATAGAAGTAAATTCATTTGTTAAAGACAAGTTAGTTTTTAAAGGGAAATTTAAAATGTTCTATATAAGTGAGGATGAATTCAATGGTTAAAATTGCAGTTGATATGATGGGCGGAGATGACGCGCCAGGTATCGTACTCGATGCAGTTAAAAAAGCTGTAGAAGACTTTAAAGATTTAGAGATTATTCTTTTCGGTGATAAAGAACAATATAATTTAAATCATGATCGTATTGATTTCAGACATTGTTCTGAAAAAATTGAAATGGAAGATGAGCCAGTTCGTGCAATTAAACGTAAGAAAGATAGTTCGATGGTTAAAATGGCAGAAGCAGTCAAATCTGGTGAAGCGGATGGTTGTGTTTCTGCGGGTAATACTGGGGCATTAATGTCAGCAGGACTATTTATTGTTGGTCGTATTAAAGGCGTAGCGAGACCAGCACTTGTTGTCACATTACCTACTACAGACGGTAAAGGATTTGTCTTCTTAGATGTTGGTGCCAATGCTGACGCTAAAGCTGAACATTTATTACAATACGCACAATTAGGTAATATTTATGCTCAGAAGATTCGCGGTATTAACAATCCATCAGTCTCACTTCTTAACATTGGGACTGAAGCTGCGAAAGGTAATTCATTGACGAAAAAAGCCTATGAATTATTCGAAAAAAATAATTCTTTCAACTTCCAAGGCAATATAGAAGCAAAAACATTGATGGATGGTAATACAGATGTCGTTGTTACTGACGGCTATACTGGAAACATGGTGTTGAAAAACTTAGAAGGTACGGCAAAATCTATTGGTAAAATGTTAAAAGAAACGATTATGGGCAGTTTAAAAAATAAATTAGCAGGTGCTGTACTTAAAAAAGATTTAGAAACATTTGCTAAGAAAATGGATTACTCTGAATATGGTGGTTCAGTGCTATTAGGTTTAGATGGTACTGTTGTCAAAGCGCATGGTAGTTCTAATGCTAAAGCATTTTATTCAGCGATTAGACAAGCTAAAATCGCTGGTGAAGAAAATATAGTACAAACAATGAGGGAAACGGTAGGTGGAAAAAGTGAGTAAAACAGCAATTATTTTTCCAGGACAAGGTGCTCAAAAAGTTGGAATGGCGAGCGACTTATATAATGAAGAAACACGTTCGACTGAAATTTTAAATCAAGCACAAACGTCACTAGACTTCGATTTACTAGAAACAATGTTTACTGATGAAGAAGGTAAATTAGGTGAAACTGAAAATACTCAACCAGCGTTACTCACTCATAGTGTAGCGTTATTAACAGCTTTAAAAGATTTAAATGCTGATTATACTATGGGGCATAGTTTAGGAGAGTATTCAAGTTTAGTAGCAAGTGGTGTACTTTCATTTGAAGATGCAGTGAAAATTGTACGTAAACGTGGTCAATTAATGGCACAAGCGTTTCCTAATGGTGTAGGTAGCATGGCTGCTGTGTTAGGTTTAGATTATGAAGAAGTAGACAAGATTTGTAAGGATTTATCAAATGAGGATGAATTAATTGAACCAGCTAATATTAATTCACCAGGACAAATTGTGGTCTCAGGTCACAAAACACTTATTGATAAGTTAGTGGAAGAAGGAAAATCTTTAGGGGCAAAACGTGTACTTCCTTTAGCAGTTTCCGGTCCATTTCATTCATCAATGATGAGCGTGATAGAAGAAGACTTTGCTTCTTATATCAATCAATTTAATTGGAATGATGCTCAGTTTCCTGTTGTGCAGAATTATAATGCTCAAGGTGAAACAGATGCAGAAGTAATTAAACATAATATGGTTAAACAATTATATTCTCCCGTTCAATTTATTAAATCTACTGAGTGGCTCATTGAGCAAGGCGTAGATCACTTTATTGAAATTGGTCCAGGAAAGGTACTTTCAGGATTAATCAAGAAAATTAATAGAGACGTTAAAATTACTTCAATTCAAACACTTGAAGATGTGAAAGGATGGAATGAAAATGAGTAAAAGTGCTTTAGTAACAGGAGCTTCACGTGGTATCGGTCGTAGTATTGCATTACAATTAGCTGAAGAAGGATACAACGTTGCTGTCAATTATGCAGGTAGTAAAGACAAAGCAGAAGCTGTGGTTGAAGAAATTAAAGCTAAAGGTGTAGACAGCTTTGCCATCCAAGCTAACGTTGCAAACGGCGATGAAGTTAAGGCAATGATTAAAGAGGTCGTAAGTCAATTTGGTTCTGTTGATGTATTAGTTAATAATGCTGGTATTACAAGAGATAATCTCTTAATGCGTATGAAAGAACAAGAATGGGACGACGTGATTGATACAAACTTGAAAGGTGTATTCAATTGTATCCAAAAAGTCACACCTCAAATGTTACGTCAACGTGGTGGTTCAATTATTAACTTATCAAGTGTTGTTGGCGCAGTAGGAAACCCTGGTCAAGCGAACTACGTAGCTACTAAAGCGGGTGTTGTTGGTTTAACTAAATCAGCTGCTAGAGAACTTGCGTCACGTGGGATAACTGTTAATGCCGTAGCGCCTGGATTTATTGTTTCTGATATGACAGATGCGCTTAGTGATGAGCTTAAAGATCAAATGTTAGAACAAATTCCTTTAGCACGTTTCGGTGAAGATACTGATATTGCGAACACTGTCGCATTCTTAGCTTCAGATAAAGCGAAATATATTACGGGTCAAACTATTCACGTTAATGGCGGAATGTATATGTAAAGCACTCCTTTGTTTTCTATAGAAAATAATTTGTAGTTCTTGTACAATAGGCTTTTCCTATTGTAATCCTTTTTAAAATGAACACAATGGTTGTACCATTGCGTAAGTATCACTAATCATTGAAATGAAAGTGATACTTTATAAGCGCTAAAGTGCAGTATGGTATACAGTTGTTGGCACAACTGCATAAGAAACACTAAGCACTAAAGTGCTAAGTGTTTCTAAAAATTGTACTTGTATTTTAGAATCTAAAATGGGAAAATATAGTAGTCTATGGATAGACGCTTTTAAAGGAGGTGAATCGACGTGGAAAACTTCGATAAAGTAAAAGACATCATCGTTGACCGTTTAGGTGTAGATGCTGATAAAGTAACTGAAGATGCATCTTTCAAAGATGATTTAGGCGCTGACTCACTTGATATCGCTGAATTAGTAATGGAATTAGAAGACGAATTTGGTACTGAAATTCCTGATGAAGAAGCTGAAAAAATCAACACTGTTGGTGATGCTGTTAAGTACATCAATAGCTTGGAAAAATAATAAAACTTACATCTGAGTCGTCACTCACGTCGGCTCAGATTTTTTCTTTAGTTTTATTTTATTTTCACGTAAAATTAAGGTATATTGAAATTTAATTTTTTGGACAAGGAGGTTAGACAGTGGCTAACCAGAAAAAGATAGACATGGTCAAAGATTTCCAACAAACATTTACTAATAAAATGAATGAGTGGGGTTTCAGTTTTAATAATATCGATTTGTATCAACAAGCGTTCTCACACTCGAGCTTTATTAATGATTTTAATATGAATAGATTAGATCATAATGAACGTTTAGAATTTTTAGGTGATGCGGTATTAGAATTGACGGTTTCACGCTATTTGTTTGATAAGCATCCTCATTTGCCAGAAGGTAATCTGACAAAGATGCGTGCAACAATTGTTTGTGAGCCCTCACTTGTAATATTTGCGAATAAAATTGATTTGAATGAGCTCATTTTATTAGGTAAGGGTGAAGAGAAAACAGGTGGTAGAACAAGACCTTCACTCATTTCAGATGCTTTCGAAGCATTTGTAGGTGCTTTATATTTAGATCAAGGTTTAGAGACTGTATGGGCATTTGCTGAGAAAGTCATTTTCCCATATGTCGAAGATAATGAATTAGTTGGTGTAGTGGACTTTAAAACACAATTTCAAGAGTTTGTGCACCGTCAGAATAAAGGCGATGTAACCTATCGTTTAATTAAAGAAGAAGGTCCGGCGCATCATAGATTATTTACGTCAGAAGTTATTTTGGAAAATAAAGCAGTTGCGGAAGGTAAAGGAAAGACGAAGAAAGAATCCGAACAGAAGGCAGCAGAACAAGCATATAAGTCAATGAAAAAGAATGAGAAGCTGAGACATCATTAATTATCTCAACTTTCGTTTAATAAATAATAAGTGAAAAGAAGAAGAGATGACGTGTGTCGTGCTGATAAACTCAACAGGAACGGGATAAGGAGAATAAGATGGTTTATTTGAAATCGATAGATGCCATAGGATTTAAGTCTTTTGCCGACCATACGAATGTCCAATTTGATAAGGGCGTCACAGCTATTGTTGGACCTAATGGTAGTGGTAAAAGTAATATTACTGATGCAATTAAATGGGTACTAGGTGAACAATCTGCGAAATCATTACGTGGCGCTAAGATGGAAGATATTATATTTTCTGGTGCAGAACATAGAAAAGCTCAAAATTATGCTGAAGTAAAATTAAAATTAGATAACCAATCTAAGAAATTGCAGATTGATTCAGATGAGTTAGTGGTTACGCGTCGTTTATATAGAAGTGGCGAAAGTGAGTACTATTTGAATAACGACCGTGCTCGTTTGAAAGATATTATTGAAATATTTTTAGATTCAGGTTTAGGAAAAGAAGCGTTTAGTATTATTTCTCAAGGCAGAGTAGACGAAATATTAAATGCGAAACCGATTGACCGTCGTCAAATTATTGAAGAATCAGCAGGGGTTTTAAAATATAAAAAACGTAAAGCTGAATCAATCAATAAATTGGATCACACAGAGGACAATTTAACTCGTGTAGAAGATATTTTGTATGATTTGGAAGGTCGTGTAGAACCATTAAAAGAAGAAGCTGCCATTGCAAAAGAGTATCAACAACTTTCTAAACAAATGGAACAAAGCGATGTTATTGTCACAGTGCACGACATTGATCAATATAATGAAGATAATCGCCAATTAGACAATCGTTTGAACGAGTTAAAGAGTCAACAAGCGGATAAAGAGGCACAACAAGCGCAAATTAACCAGTTATTGCAAAAGTTTAAAGGCGAACGTCAACAGATTGACCATGATATTGAAAAGTTAAACTATGAGTTGGTTAAGACAACAGAAACATATGAACAACTTGCTGGTAAGTTGAACGTATTAGAAGAACGTAAAAAGAACCAATCAGAAACGAATGCAAGATATGAAGAAGAATTAGAGAATCTAAATGAACATATTAAATCCATTGATGAAGAAAAACGTCAAAATGAAGAGATACTTAGTGAGTTAAAGGATAAACAAAAGCAATTAAATAAAGAAGTACAAGATTTAGAGTCACTCCTTTATGTTTCTGATGAACAACATGATGAAAAGCTAGAAGAAATTAAAAATAATTATTATACATTAATGTCTGAGCAATCTGACGTTAATAATGATATTCGTTTCTTGGAACATACGATAAATGAGAATGAAGCGAAGAAATCTCGATTAGATTCAAGATTAGTTGAAGCATTTAATCAGTTAAAAGAAATTCAGAATAATATCACTGAAACTGAAAAGAATTACAAAGCGTCTAAAAAAGAGATGTCTGAAGCAGAACAACAAATCAATCGTCTAGAAAAAGAATTAACAGCTTCTAAAAAGCTTCAATCAGAATATGAAGATAAACTTTATCAGGCGTATCGTTATAATGAAAAATTAAAATCTAGAATTGACAGTTTAGCTACCCAAGAAGAAGACTATACGTATTTCTTTAATGGTGTTAAACATATTTTAAAAGCAAAAAATAATGAATTAAATGGTATTCATGGTGCGGTAGCAGAGGTTATCGACGTGCCATCGCAAATGACACAAGCAATTGAAACAGCTTTAGGCGCCTCTCTCCAACACGTGATTGTGGATAGTGAAAAAGATGGCCGACAAGCCATCCAATACTTAAAACAACGTGGATTAGGTAGAGCAACATTTTTACCATTGAATGTTATCAAACCACGTCAAATTGCTTCAGATATTAAAGATATTGCTCGTAATACAGATGGTTTCATCAATATTGCTTCAGATGCTGTGAAGGTTTCATCTAAATACCAAAGTATCGTTGAAAATTTATTAGGAAATACTATTATTGTGGATGATTTGAAACATGCAAATGATTTAGCTAGAGCGATTCGCTATCGAACTCGAATTGTTACGTTAGAAGGAGATGTCGTGAATCCAGGAGGATCAATGACAGGTGGTGGCGCTCGTAAAACGAAGAGTATTCTCTCACAAAAAGATGAATTATCGACAATGCGTCATCAACTTGAAGCGTATCAACGACAAACTGCCGAATTTGAACGTCATTTTAAAGAGCAAAAAGACAAAGCCGAAAAATTAAGTGAACAATATTTCGATGCGAGTCAACAATATAATACATTAAAAGAAAAAGTGCACCATCATGAACTTGAGTTAGATCGATTAAGAACGCAAGAAACGCACCTTAAAAATGAACATGAAGAGTTTGAATTCGAGAAAAATGATGGTTACCAAAGTGATAAGAGTAAAGAAACGTTAACGCAAAAACAAACTCGACTTTCAGAGATACAGCAACAATTGAGTGAATTGGAAAGTGACATTGAGCGTTACACTCAATTATCTAAAGAAGGAAAAGAATCAACGACGCAAACTCAACAACAACTCCATCAAAAGCAATCTGATTTAGCAGTAGTCAAAGAAAGAATTAAATCGCAAAAACAAGCAATTGAGCGATTAGATAAACAATATGAATCAACACAACTGCAAATTAAAGATGTTCAAGAGAAAATCAGACTATTCAATTCGGATGAAATGATGGGCGAACAAGCCTTTGAGAACTTGAAATCTCAAATTCAAGAACAAGAAGAAGAACGAGATCGTCTTAACCATCAACTTACAGACATTAAACAACAACGTATCGAACTGAATGAGACGATTGAGCGTAATGAAAGTCAACTTCAAGAATGTCACCAAGATATTCTATCAATTGAAAATCATTACCAAGATATTAAAGCGAAACAATCGAAGTTAGATGTACTTATTAACCATGCAATTGACCATCTCAACGACGTTTATCAACTTACAGTAGAAAGAGCACGCACTTTATATGAATCTGACGAACCGATTGAGAGCCTGCGTAAAAAAGTGAAATTGACTAAAATGTCGATTGATGAATTAGGACCAGTCAATTTAAATGCGATTGAACAATTTGAGGAATTAAATGAACGATATACGTTCCTAAATGAACAACGTACTGATTTAAGAGAAGCGAAAGAAACATTAGAGCAAATTATAAACGAAATGGATAGAGAGGTAGAAGGGCGATTCAAAGAAACATTCCATGCAGTTCAGTCGCACTTCACAACCGTATTTAAGCAGTTGTTTGGTGGAGGTCAAGCCGAGTTACGTTTGACTGAAGATGATTACTTAGCTGCTGGAGTGGATATCATTGTTCAACCTCCAGGTAAGAAGCTTCAACACCTTTCTCTATTAAGTGGTGGGGAACGCGCCTTAAGTGCTATAGCATTATTATTTGCAATTCTAAAGGTTCGTTCTGCTCCATTTGTTATACTAGATGAGGTAGAAGCTGCGCTTGATGAGGCAAATGTTATTCGCTATGCACAATACTTAAATGAATTATCAGAGCAGACACAATTTATAGTAATTACGCATCGCAAAGGAACGATGGAATTTTCAGATCGTTTATATGGTGTGACAATGCAAGAATCAGGTGTGTCTAAACTGGTTAGCGTTAACCTAAATACTATAGATGAGGTTATGAAGGAGGAACAAGCATGAGCTTTTTTAAACGCTTAAAGGATAAATTTTCTGGTAAAAGTGAAAACGATATTCAAAAAGAGTTAAACGAAGATGTGGAATCAGACGCATCTAGTGACTCTGATACATCCACTGAGTCAGATGACTTGAATTTGAATGAAACAGCTGAAGATTCTAAACCTAAGAAAAAGCCGAAAAAGCTGAGTGAAGCAGATTTCGATGAAGATGGCTTAATATCTATTGAAGACTTTGAAGAAATAGAAGCACAAAAAATTGGTGCCAAGTTCAAAGCTGGTTTAGAAAAATCTCGACAAAATTTCCAAGAACAATTAAACAATTTAATTGCGCGTTACAGAAAGGTCGATGAAGATTTCTTCGAAGCACTAGAGGAAATGTTAATTACTGCAGACGTTGGATTTAATACTGTAATGAAATTAACAGATGAATTACGTACTGAAGCTCAAAGACGTAATATTCAAGAAACTGAAGACTTACGTGAAGTTATTGTTGAAAAAATCGTAGAAATTTATCATCAAGAAGATGAACATTCTGAAGCGATGAATATTGAAGATGGCAGGTTAAACGTTATCTTAATGGTAGGCGTCAATGGTGTAGGTAAAACAACGACGATTGGTAAATTAGCATATCGTTACCAACAAGAAGGTAAGAAAGTTATGTTAGCTGCTGGTGATACATTTAGAGCTGGTGCAATTCAACAGTTACAAGTTTGGGGAGAACGTGTAGGCGTAGAAGTTGTGAGTCAAAGCGAAGGTTCTGACCCTGCTGCTGTCGTTTATGACGCTATTAATGCTGCGAAGAATAAAGGTGTAGACATCTTAATTTGTGATACTGCTGGCCGTTTACAAAATAAATCTAACTTAATGCAAGAGTTAGATAAAATGAAACGTGTGATTAGCAGAGCCATTCCAGATGCACCTCACGAGGCATTATTATGCTTAGATGCGACTACTGGACAAAACGCATTATCACAAGCACGTTCATTTAAAGAAGTTACAAATGTATCGGGTATTGTATTAACTAAATTAGATGGTACTGCTAAAGGTGGTATCGTTCTTGCCATTCGAAACGAATTACACATTCCTGTTAAATACGTTGGTTTAGGAGAAAAATTAGACGACTTACAACCATTTAATCCTGAAAGTTACGTTTATGGCTTATTTGCCGATATGATTGAACAAAATGAAGATATTCCAGATGAATTAGTGGAATCATCTAACGAAACTGAAGAAGGTACACAAGATGGGCCAAAATGATTTAGTTAAAACACTTAGAATGAATTATTTGTTTGATTTTTATCAATCATTATTAACTCAAAAGCAAAGAAACTACTTAGAATTATTCTATTTACAAGATTATTCACTAAGTGAAATTGCTGATACATTTGAAGTGAGTAGACAGGCAGTTTATGATAATATAAGAAGAACTGGCGATTTAGTAGAAGACTATGAATCTAAATTAGGCTTATATCGACGATTTGAAAAACGTCAAGAAATTTATAACTTAATGAAACAATCGCTTAATCAACCTGATTTGCTTAAACAATATATTAAACAATTAGAAGAGTTAGAGTAGTCATTATTTTTCAAAAAGGAGGGCAATAGTTATGGCATTTGAAGGATTATCCGAACGCTTGCAATCCACGATGCAAAAGATGCGTGGTAAAGGGAAAGTCACTGAAGCGGATATCAAAACAATGATGCGAGAAGTAAGACTTGCATTATTAGAAGCCGATGTTAACTTCAAAGTAGTTAAAGAATTTGTGAAAACAGTGTCAGATCGTGCATTAGGTTCTGATGTAATGCAATCTTTAACTCCTGGCCAACAAGTCATCAAAATTGTACAAGAAGAACTTACAAGTTTGATGGGTGGCGAAAATACATCAATCAAAATGGCTAATAAACCGCCAACTGTTGTAATGATGGTTGGTTTACAAGGTGCAGGTAAAACAACAACTGCAGGTAAATTAGCTTTATTAATGCGTAAAAAATATAACAAAAAGCCGATGTTAGTTGCAGGAGATATTTATCGTCCAGCAGCGATTGATCAGTTACAAACAGTTGGTAAACAAATAGACATACCTGTTTATAGTGAAGGTGACCAAGTACCACCTCAACAAATTGTTGAAAATGCATTAAAACATGCTAAAGAAGAACATTTAGATTTTGTTATTATCGATACTGCTGGTCGTCTACACATTGATGAAGCGTTGATGAACGAATTACAAGAGGTTAAAGAAATCTCTAAACCTGATGAAATCATGTTAGTTGTTGACGCGATGACTGGTCAGGATGCTGTGAACGTTGCGCAATCATTCGATGATCAATTAGATGTATCAGGCGTGACACTAACTAAACTCGATGGTGATACACGTGGTGGTGCAGCATTATCTATTCGTTCTGTAACTCAGAAACCGATTAAATTTGTCGGTATGAGTGAGAAATTGGATGGCCTTGAGTTATTCCATCCTGAACGTATGGCTTCTCGTATCCTTGGTATGGGTGACGTTTTAAGCTTAATTGAAAAGGCTCAACAAGACGTAGACCAAGAGAAAGCTAAAGATTTAGAGAAGAAAATGCGTGACTCTTCATTCACATTGGATGATTTCTTAGAGCAATTAGACCAAGTTAAAAATTTAGGTCCATTAGATGATATTATGAAAATGATTCCTGGAATGAACAAAATGAAAGGATTGGATAAGCTAAATATGAGTGATAAGCAAATCGATCATATTAAAGCTATTATTCAATCAATGACACCGAAAGAACGTTCAAATCCTGAAACATTAAATGTTTCTCGTAAGAAACGTATTGCTAAAGGTTCAGGTCGTTCATTACAAGAAGTGAATCGTTTAATGAAACAATTTAATGATATGAAGAAAATGATGAAACAATTTACTGGTGGCGGAAAAGGTAAGAAAGCCAAACGCAACCAAATGCAAAATATGCTTAAAGGTATGAACTTACCATTTTAATATTATTTGATAAAGCATCGAACGGCTGTAGTGGTTGTTCGATGCTTTGTTTTGGTGTTGAATGCTTGAGCTAAAGCTCATGCGTAAGTCCCACTAACTAAATAAATTTTTAGATGTTCGCCTGAGCTAAGGCTCAAAAGCGCAGTGATTGATTGGGCTTAAAAATTTTAAGGCCCTAATCAATTGTGCGGGGGCGAGAAGACGAATTCATTATGAATTCTGTCTCGCACCCATAACCAAATCTACGATTTATTTCATAAATCTATCAGAGGAACACCTGAACTAAAGTTCATGCGTAAATCCCACTAACTAAATAAATTTAGAAGTGGGGCTTTAGGTAAAGAAAAAAGTCTTTACAAACATTTGTGTAACTGTTATTATTTATTCTTGTAGAAAATAAAATGATAAAACATAAAGGAGAGTAATTTAAATGGCAGTTAAAATTCGTTTAACACGTTTAGGTTCTAAAAGAAACCCATTCTATCGTATCGTAGTTGCAGATGCACGTTCACCACGTGATGGTCGTATCATCGAGCAATTAGGTACTTATAATCCAGCACACGTTAATGCACCAGAAGTTAAAATCGATGAAGAGTTAGCTTTAAAATGGTTACATGACGGTGCTAAACCAACTGATACAGTTCACAATATCTTATCAAGAGAAGGTATTTTGAAAAAATTCGATGAACAAAAAAATGCTAAATAATTAGCTTATGTTTGTGGACGCCAATGATGGCGTCCTTTTTTAATAAATCAACACTAACATGTTAGAATATATTTGATTCATTTTCGAAAAAAACTAGAGATCAATCGACTAGGAGGGGCGTTAGATGGAAGTAGAAGTAGGCCAAATCGTAAATACGCATGGTATTAAAGGCGAAGTTAAAGTAAAATCAAACTCAGATTTCACTGCAACGCGATTTCAACCTGGCGAAAATTTAATTGTTAAACATAATAATAACGATATCCAATATACTATAGCTTCTTACCGTATACATAAGGGATTTCACATGTTGAAGTTTGAAGGAATTAATAATATTAACGACATTGAACATCTAAAAGGGGATTATTTGTATCAAGAACGTGACCATGAGGATATCGAATTAGATGAACATGAATATTACTATTCTGATATTATCGGTTGCACAGTTTTTGATGATAACAACACGCCAATTGGACGAGTAATTAATATTTTCGAAACAGGCGCAAATGATGTGTGGGTCGTTAAAGGTGATAAAGAATATCTCATTCCTTATATTGAAGATGTTGTAAAAGACATTGATGTGGAAGGGAAATCAATTAGAATTACGCCTATGGAAGGATTGCTAGATTAATGAAAATCGATTATTTAACGTTGTTTCCAGAGATGTTTGAGGGCGTTTTAAACCATTCAATTTTAAAGCGAGCTCAAGATAAAGAGATTATTGACGTAAATACTATTAATTTTCGAGATTATTCAGTTAACAAACATAATCAGGTTGATGACTATCCATTTGGTGGAGGTCAAGGAATGGTGTTAAAACCTGAACCTGTTTTTAATGCTATGCAAGATTTGAAAAGAGATGAAAATACACGTGTGATATTGATGTGTCCTCAAGGTCGGCCTTTCACTCAAGAGATCGCGCAGGAGTTGAGTGAAGCCCAACATATTGTATTTATTTGTGGTCATTATGAAGGGTACGATGAACGTATCAGAGAGCATCTTGTTACTGATGAAATTTCTATGGGAGATTATGTGCTTACAGGTGGAGAATTGCCTGCAATGACTATGACTGATGCGATTGTTCGTCTTATTCCAGGGGTTTTAGGTAATGAAGCTTCTCATCAAGATGATTCATTTTCAGATGGATTATTAGAATTTCCACAATATACAAGACCAAGAGAATATAAAGAAATGAAAGTGCCGGATGTCTTATTATCCGGAAATCATGCACATATTGAGGAGTGGCGACATAAACAGAAATTAATTCGTACTTATGAGAAACGTCCAGATTTATTAGAAAAATATGAGCTTACTAATAATGATAAAGAAATTTTAGAAACATATAAAAAGCAATTGAAAAACAATTAGCGTTATGCTAACATAATTTAAGTGTGAAAAAACACTAAAATCACTATGATCCGCTGCTATACATTTGTCTAGGCAAGAACATAGGTTGAAGGAGAGAATTTATAATGAGTAATCATAAGTTAATCGAAGCAGTAACTAAATCACAATTACGTACTGACTTACCTACTTTCCGTTCTGGTGACACTTTACGTGTACACGTTCGTATCGTAGAGGGTTCACGTGAACGTATCCAAGTCTTCGAAGGTGTTGTAATTAAACGCCGTGGTGGAGGAATTTCTGAAACTTTCACAGTTCGTAAAATTTCTTCAGGTGTAGGTGTGGAAAGAACATTCCCATTACACACTCCAAAAATCGAAAAAATCGAAGTTAAACGTCGCGGTAAAGTACGTCGTGCTAAATTATACTACTTACGTAGTTTACGTGGTAAAGCTGCTAGAATCCAAGAAATTCGTTAATCAGCAAACTCGACATTTTCAACACAAGTTATCTGTAACTTGTAATAAAGATAAAGCTTTCAAACATCTTAATCAAAGGTGTTTGAAAGCTTTTTTGTTTCGTTTGAATGTTAATTGCTGACAAAGTTTTATAAATAAAACACAACGTCGACTTTTTAAAGTCAACGCAGTGTTAATCATAATTATTAAATTTTATCTTTCTTTATTATTCGAGCAAAAATGATACTTAATAGAATTCCAATTACGCTTAAGATAATTAATAAATAAAAATGTGGCGGTGTGTAAGTCAATCTTATTGTTGATTGACCAGCTTTAGCTGGAATAGCAGTCATGATACCGTTCGCTTGTTTTACCGTTATAGATTGATTTCCTGCTTTCGCTTTCATACCTTTTGCGTAAGCAATCGGAAGAACGATATATCCACTATCATTTTTATTTTTAGTCATCGTATAGCCATTTCTTTCTTTTTTCACCTTAACACGTTTTAAATCATGTGAGGCCTTTCTAAGCGTTTGATAATTTTCACCATAAATACCTTTAACTTTAAATCTGTAAATGCCTTTAGACATATGAATGTTAAGTTTGTCTGAAGCTTTAACCCGCATTGTTACAGGTGTGACGAAGCGTCGATATTTATATGAAAGTGCATTTCTATTTTGTGTATATTCATTCACGCCGACACTATGTTCTTTATCAGGAGTGAGCAGTTCAACATCCATTTCGATATACATATCTTTATATTTTTTAGTTAAGGATTGGGGCAAAATGAGTTGAACGCCACCATTATTTTTATCTACGTTTAGCTGATTTTTCTTCTCCCATTTGGAATCTTTGAGTTGTAGTTGAGCATCATTTAATAGATTTTTGTTAGGACTAAACGTGGTATTTGCGCGCTTATTATTATTGAATACCACACCTTGAAGCATGGCTTGTTCTCTGTCTAATGGTGATTTTAAATCATTAGCATTATAAATTTTATTGGTTATGTGAGCGCTAGGATATTGAATTGTATTCTTTGAATGAATCCATTGATCTTTCCCATCTTTGATAAGCGCTTTCTTTTTAAAGCCAAAAGGCATATTTAAATCATTAGGATGTCTAAGTCTATCTTGTACGTCCCATAATGCCATTAAATTAGCTCGATTACCTAAATAACGATACGTACTGTTTTTATCAGCAGGCATATTGATTTGCATCGTGTTATCGTAATAATTTAAAATACTACCGTCAAATATGCTTGAATATAAAGATGTTCCGTTGTAGTGATAAATAAACGGGGAATTCAAAGCATAATATGAAAAGTAATCTAATCTTTTTGAAGGGTCATGACTACTTTTTGTCATTTGATTAATTTTACGATTCAATACTTTACTTCTATATGATGAATCACTAATTGTTTTAAACTCTGATTGATAAGGTTCAATAGTTATTTTTTTAGCATCATGTACCATGGTAATTTGTTGTGCTAAAAATAATAGCACTAATATTATTGAAATAGATTTTCTCCTTAATAAAGATTTTCGTTTAATTAATAATCCAAGAAGTATCATTATCATTAGTGCGATATACATCCAGTTGACCGAACGCTCAGTAATAATTATGTAAATGCAACTATAAATAAACAATGGTAGGGCTATGATTAAATATTTTTTAATAGATAATTCGCTTAAATGTTGTATGAAAAGTGCAATTAAAGCGCCTGATGATAATGCTAAAAAGTAAACCCATCGTCTTTGCGGTAATGAAAAGCCATTAAAAGCACTATCAAACCATTGTGATAAAGAGCCGATTAAAAGGATCCAAGTCGCTATTGCAAAGAGTTTATAGTAATAGTGTTGATATAACTTAAATGAGAATAAAGCTATTATAGTAATAATTGAAATGGTGATGTAGAAACCATCAGTAAATATATTGTAATTTTTTTCAAATAAATTGGTTAGAAAGGTAATACCAAATTTAGGATTCTGAGATCTATCATTATTTAAAAATGAAGAAACGCCAGTATATAAACCAAAAATACTTGTTAACACACTTAATACAGTAGCTACAACTAATATGTAAAATTTCTGCCAACGATTAACAATATCTTTTGGATGTACTGCAATAAGTCGATAAATGAAATAAAATCCTAATACGACCGCTTCGTAATAACTAAAATAGAAGTTGGTAAATAGAGTATATGCAATCGCAAAAATAAACCATCCTATTTTGCGTTCTTTAAAGAAACGTTCCATAGCCCAAATTGACATAGGTAACATAATCAGTAAGTTGCCGTAAAATGACCATGTAAAATTATAATAAGCCATAACTGTGGACATACCATATAGAATTGTAGCAATACACATTGATGTGGGTTTGAATTTTAAATAATTAAATAAATAAAAACTAAAAATAAGTGCTACAACTGTGCGTATGTATGCCATAACGAGTTGGTTAGTAGGCCAGAAACTAATGTCATGAGGATTAAGGTGTAATGAATGTTCTAGCACCCAAATACATCCGAAATTAATCCACATGAGTGGTGACATGGAATAATAATATGCCAGTGATTTAACATAATCTCCACCTAGACCAAAAGATGCATCATAAAAGCCTTTAAGAGAAGTGAAATGTTCATAAAGATACATTTGAAAGGGCATCATTTGTCTAAAGCCATCACCATTACCACTAAATATGACGCCCTTAGTTATATATTCATAAATAAATGGTAGGTATAGTATAAGAGAAAGTATACAACTGAGTATTAATATTGAACAAAATTGTTTTATTGGTGTTTCCCATAATTTTTTAATCACGGCGAATCCTCATCTTTCTTTTTGGTGAATTCGATTTTCTTACATATATCATACTAAAAATGATACTTATAAATGAAATGAATATCATTATTTTCAAAAACGGTGGCTCGTATTTAATGATAATTGTTTTATCATTTTTATTTACTGGAACACCAGTCATCATATAATTTACTTTTTTGACATCTACTTTGTGACCATTGATATATGCACGCATACCATCTCGGTATGGAATATTAATCGTAGCTAGCCCTTTAGGATGATTGCCGAGTTGGACTTTGATGCCATTTTTAATGTCCTTATAATTCATATCGAAATTTGCTTTATGGTGTATGTCTTTGAGTGTTTTATAATTTTCACCAGTTAGATTTAACAGTTTAAAGTTAAATGCCCCTTTAGGAGATAATTGAATATTAATATCACCGTTTTTATCAGGTTGCGTTCTATAAAGTTGAGTATCCACACCAATTCGATAAACGGAATCATTATAAAGACGATTATTCAAGTACTGATTAACATTTACTGTGTAATTACTATCTGGATTGCCTCTTTTAATATAAGCAGTTAAATAGAAATCTTTATATTGTTTACGAAGCTTTTTAGGCAAATGAATATTGATTGAACCCATCTCACGATTTACTTTAATGGTGTTGCGACTCACTTTAGTTATATTTTTAGTTGTTATATGTGCATCATTTAGTAAATTTGGCGTGTGAGATTCAAAGTTTTCACCTTTTGAATCAACGACTGCACCTTTAAGCATCGCATGCTCACGATCAAGAGGCGTTTTAAGATTTTTACTATTATAAAGACGATTTGTCACTTTTACACTTGGTAAATTGAGTTGATTTTCATAAATGTTGTACTGTCCACTCGTTTTAATCCTTTTGAAATAACTAGGTACGTTATTTTGGTAATTTTTTAACATAAGATATTTTATAGAGAATAAACTATCAATATTTTGTCTACCATTCGTTGATTGATAGCGACTTAACGATTCTTCAGCCAAGTTAATTTTTAGACTATCGTAGTAATAATCTAAAATATTATGATGAAATATACTTGAGTAAAGGCTCAACCCTTTGAAATTTTGATACATAGGTGTATTATCTTGTTCGTTTACGCGCCAATCTATACGTTCATCTTCTTTTTTATTATCTTTCATTTCTTTTACTAAAGCCCTCTGTAATTCAGAACTATATAGACTAGAATTTGCATAAAATGTATTTGCGCGATTTTGATGGTCTTCAAAGTAAATTTGATTTTTAATGAAAACAAAGCTCACCATCATACTTAACGCGATAATAGAAATCATATAAATGTATGTAAGTTGAATGCGTACCTTTCTTTCCTTTAAAAGTAAAATTAACAATCCAATCATTGAAACAATAGGAACAAGAATTAACCATGGTAAATATTTATGATAGCAGTAGGCGCTCACATATATGACAAACTGAGATATCAAACTTGTTAGAATATATGATTTAATACTGACAGTTCGAAAGTATTTAATAAATAATCCAACTAAGATGGACGATGAAAAAGCTAAAATAAAATGCCATCTTTTTTGTGGTGCTGAAAAACCATTAAACACTTGGTCAATAAAAGGTATAAATGTAAAAATGATAAGGATGACTGTTATAATTGCAAACAAACGATAATAGAAATGTCTATATAATCTAAATGTTAAAATCCCTTGAATTGTTATGAAAAGTATAACGATAAGATAATTATCGAAAAATATATTTGTGTTTATATTTAATTTTTCAAATAAAGGAACATGACCTGAAAAAGAGACGCGTCTATTATTCATAAAACTTTGAACCCCATGAAAGAATATAAACAAACTATTGCCTAAAGCGAGCAGTGCAGATATTAGTAACACCCGAAAAGTTTGTGTGCGCGTTGAAATATCATTAGGATGTCGAAAGATAATTCGAATAAACGAATAAACTGTGCCAATAATAAAAAAGTAATAAGCGAAATAGAAATTATTAACGAGGATGAGTGTAATTGTGACTATTAATAATCCTTGTTTACGTTGTTGTAATACACGTTCTATAGCGTATAAAAATAATGGCAGCCAAATAAATACATCACTAAAGAATGGCCAGTAGGCTGAGAATCTAAAGTAAAGCGGTGAAACGACAAATATAAACGCAATAAAGATACTTAAAACTTTATGTTTAGTGATATGTTTCCCATAAAGATAAGTACAATACATAGCGATTGCACCTTTAATTACAGATATTATTAGTGCATTGTTCATCCAAAACATAATTTGGTGTGTATCAAGGGATATAAATAATTTTAAGAAGAGAATGACTAAAACATTAATAATAAATAAAATATTTGTTGAAAAATAATAGCTTAAGTCCGTAAAAAAGTCTCCACCTAAGCCAAAATTAGTAGAATAAAATATATTACCTTGACTCCATTGATTAAACAGATACATTTGTATTGGTACCATTTGTTCCATGCCATCATTGGGTCCAGTAGATAATATTCCGTCATGATAAAAACGGAAAATAATGTAACTATGTCCAATAATAGATAAAATTATAAATAATATACTATAGCTTAAAATTCTCTTCATTATTTTCTCCTAAATACGATGTTTCCAATACACATTTATTCTTAATCTTCAATTAAATTGTAGGTTATTGTTTGAGTGAATGAAAGTGATTGTATCTTAGACTCTTCATTTTTAACATAACCTTAAATTTTGGTTGATTGATATTGCAATTTATTTTAAAAAGTGGGAAGAACGCATGTTACACTAAAAGTGGTTCGAGAGTTGAAATTAAAGTATAATTATTAAGTTGAAATGAATTACATATTTGAAGAAGAATTAGAAAGTAAGGTGACAAACATGGCAATTCAATGGTACCCAGGACACATGGCGAAAGCTAAAAGAGAGGTAAGTGAACAATTAAAAAAAGTAGATGTTGTATTTGAATTAGTAGATGCACGTATACCATATAGTTCACGAAATCCTATGATTGATGAAGTCATAAAACAAAAACCGAGAGTAGTAATTTTAAATAAAAAAGATATGACTAACTTGAAAGAATTAGAGAAATGGGAAAGTTATTTTAAAGATCAAGGGTTTTATCCTGTTGCTGTAGACGCTAAACACGGTAAAAATTTAAAAAATGTAGAAGCAGAAGCGATTAAAGCTACGAAAGAAAAATTTGATCGTGAAAAAGAAAAAGGACTTAAACCCCGTGCAATTCGTGCAATGATAGTAGGGATTCCAAACGTTGGTAAATCAACACTTATTAATAAATTGGCAAATCGTAGTATTGCACAAACAGGTAATAAGCCTGGTGTTACAAAGCAACAACAATGGATTAAAGTTGGTAAATCGCTCCAACTCTTAGACACTCCAGGTATATTATGGCCTAAATTTGAAGATGAAGAAGTTGGGAAGAAACTAAGTTTAACGGGTGCAATTAAAGATAGTATTGTTCATTTGGATGAAGTTGCGATTTACGGTCTAAATTTTATGATCGAGCATGATTTAGAGGGATTAAAGCAACATTATAATATTGACGTTGATAAAGAAGCGGAAATATTAGAATGGTTCGATGCAATTGGACGTCGTAGAGGCCTTCTTCAAAAAGGGAATGAAGTAGACTATGAATCAGTCATAGAATTAATTATTAACGATACGAGAAATGCTAAAATAGGAACTTATTGTTTCGATATTTTAAAAGAAATGAAGCGTGACGTTGACAATGACTCAAACAATTAAAGAAATAAAGGAACAGCTTGCTTTAGTTTATACTTTAGAAGAATTAGAAGCACATTCAGCACATCAAGATTCCCGAAAAGGTGTACAAAAAGCTTTAGATTCTCGCAAGAAGCAATTGATTAAACAACAAACTCTTGAAGAAAATTACAAAAAAATGACTCAATATGAAAATAATATTTTAAATCATGATAGCAATGCACTTATTTGTGGTATTGATGAAGTGGGGCGGGGACCTTTGGCTGGTCCCGTTGTTGCCTGCGCTGTAATTCTTAATAAAGACCATCATTATTTAGGTTTAAATGATTCGAAAAAGGTGCCAGCAAAACAACGTGCAGCTTTGAACAATGACTTGAAAGCTGGCGTTTTAAGCTATGCATATGGGGTTGCAAGTTCAGAAGAGATTGACGAACTAAATATTTATCGAGCAACTCAAGTAGCAATGCAACGTGCAATTAATCAATTAGATGAACAGCCTACGCATTTGCTTATTGATGCAATGAAACTTGATAATGACATACCGCAAACGTCAATAATTAAAGGTGATGCTAAAAGTGTTTCAATTGCTGCAGCAAGCATTATGGCTAAAGAATATCGAGATGATTACATGAAAGCATTGGCTAACCATTTTCCGGATTATGGATTTGAGAAGAATGTAGGTTATGGTACAAAACAACATTTAGAAGCAATTGACACGTATGGTGTAATAAATGAACATCGTAAATCCTTTGAACCTATCAAATCTTTGTTTAAATAATTTGAATTTTGAATTAATTGCAAAAAATATGGTCTTTCAGTTTACAATAGCGCTTTCATTTTTTATAATTAAAAAGGAACTTAACCTAAGAAACAGGAGGATGGAAGATGAATATCCACGAGTATCAAGGTAAAGAAATATTTCGTTCTATGGGCGTAGCAGTTCCAGAAGGACGAGTAGCATTCACTGCTGAAGAAGCGGTGGAAAAAGCGAAAGAATTAGATTCAGATGTATATGTGGTTAAAGCACAAATACACGCTGGGGGTAGAGGTAAAGCAGGCGGTGTAAAAATTGCTAAATCACTATCTGAAGTTGAAACTTACGCTAACGAATTATTAGGGAAACAATTAGTTACTCACCAAACAGGACCTGAAGGTAAAGAAGTTAAACGCTTATATATCGAACAAGGTTGCGATATTCAAAAAGAATATTACGTTGGTTTTGTAATTGATCGTGCAACAGACAAAGTTACATTAATGGCATCTGAAGAAGGTGGAACTGAAATCGAAGAGGTTGCAGCTAACACACCTGAAAAAATCTTCAAAGAAACAATCGACCCAGTTGTAGGTTTATCACCTTATCAAGCACGTCGTATTGCTTTCAACATTAATATTCCTAAAGAATCTATTGGTAAAGCAACTAAATTCTTACTTGCACTATACAATGTGTTCATCGAAAAAGATTGCTCTATCGTAGAAATTAACCCACTAGTAACTACTGGTGATGGACAAGTATTAGCTCTAGACGCTAAATTAAACTTCGACGACAACGCTTTATTCAGACATAAAGATATCGTTGAATTACGTGATTTAGAAGAAGAAGATCCAAAAGAAATTGAAGCATCTAAATATGATTTATCATATATCGCTTTAGATGGCGACATTGGTTGTATGGTTAACGGTGCAGGTTTAGCTATGGCAACAATGGATACTATTAATCATTTTGGTGGAAATCCAGCTAACTTCTTAGACGTTGGTGGCGGTGCTACTAAAGAAAAAGTTACTGAAGCATTTAAAATCATCTTAGGTGATGACAATGTTAAAGGTATCTTTGTAAATATCTTTGGTGGAATCATGAAATGTGACGTTATCGCAGAAGGTATCGTAGCAGCAGTTAAAGAAGTAGAATTAACTTTACCTTTAGTAGTACGTTTAGAAGGAACAAATGTTGAACGTGGTAAAGAAATCTTAAACGATTCAGGTTTAGCAATCGAACCAGCAGCTACAATGGCTGAAGGCGCACAAAAAATTGTTAAACTTGTCAAAGAAGCGTAAGGAAAGGATGGGAGCACTAAGATGAGTGTATTTATTGATAAAAATACGAAAGTAATGGTACAAGGTATCACAGGGTCTACTGCCCTTTTCCATACAAAACAAATGCTTGATTATGGAACACAAATTGTCGCAGGGGTAACACCTGGTAAAGGTGGACAAGTTGTAGAAGGTGTTCCAGTATATAATACAGTTCAAGAAGCTAAAAATGAAACTGGCGCTAACGTATCTGTAGTATATGTTCCAGCACCATTCGCTGCTGACTCTATTTTAGAAGCGGCTGAAGCTGATTTAGATATGGTAATTTGTATTACTGAACATATTCCTGTTGTAGACATGGTTAAAGTTAAACGTTACTTACAAGGTCGTAAAACACGTCTAGTAGGACCAAACTGCCCAGGTGTTATCACAGCAGATGAATGTAAAATCGGTATCATGCCTGGTTACATCCACAAAAAAGGTCACGTAGGCGTTGTATCTCGTTCAGGTACATTAACTTATGAAGCAGTACATCAATTAACTGAAGAAGGTATCGGTCAAACAACAGCTGTTGGTATCGGTGGTGACCCAGTTAACGGTACTAACTTTATCGATGTATTAAAAGAATTTAATGAAGATCCTGAAACTAAAGCAGTAGTTATGATTGGTGAAATCGGCGGTACTGCTGAAGAAGAAGCTGCACAATGGATTAAAGAAAACATGAATAAACCAGTTGTAGGCTTCATCGGTGGTCAAACAGCACCTCCGGGTAAACGTATGGGTCATGCTGGTGCGATTATTTCTGGCGGTAAAGGTACTGCAGATGAAAAAATTAAAACACTTAATGATTGTGGTGTAGAAACTGCAGATACTCCATCAGAAATTGGTACAACATTAATTGAAGCAGCTAAAAAAGCTGGAATTTATGATGAATTATTAACAGTTGATAAATAACTAAAAAGTTATGATTGATAGCTCGAACTCTTATTAGGGTTCGGGCTTTTTAAGTTATATGGGCATATCTTAAAAGTTATAAGGACTATATATAATAGTAGAAACTCGTTTTATCATCTAGAATTTAAGTCATTTGATTAGAAAT
The DNA here is from genome assembly GCF_002902725.1 of Staphylococcus caprae. Taxonomy (GTDB): domain Bacteria; phylum Bacillota; class Bacilli; order Staphylococcales; family Staphylococcaceae; genus Staphylococcus; species Staphylococcus caprae. Next base: position 42,589 of record NZ_PPRT01000017.1, on the reverse strand, counting down.
TAACATATTTGAAAATTACTCTTTACAATTCCATTAAATAACAAGAGCTAAATGTATTTAAACAGTAACAACATGTTCTTGAATCATCAGCTATAATACTCTTAAAGGAGTAATGCCATTGATTCAACACACTTTATTAAAACTTTATTGGGCTAATTTCACTACAACGCAAGTACATCAAATCATTGATTTCTATCCTGACTTTTCCTTGGAAAATGAACAAACAAGAATGGATATTATAAAAGATTGGGTTTTAAAACAAAATTCCCACGCATTGCAAAGAAAACTTGATCAATTTAAAATGCTAAAAACTGAGTATTTATACAACTATATGAAACGTATAAAACTAAAATATGTGACTTACTTTGACAAAGATTATCCTTTACTTCTCAAAGAAATCTATCATTTTCCTTATGTTATTTTTTATAAAGGAAACAAACAATTATTTAATCAACCTCATACATTAGCTGTAATCGGCTCTCGTAAATCTACTTCATATACGACACAAGCTTTAGAGTATCTCTTTTCTTCTTTTCAACAAATTCAAATGACTATAATTTCGGGTTTAGCATATGGTGCAGATAGTGTAGCGCATCAAGTCGCTCTCAAACACCATTTGCCAACCATAGGAGTTCTGGGATTCGGTCATGATTATCACTATCCTCAATCCACATATCAATTAAGAGATAAGATTGAAAAAAGTGGATTAGTATTAAGTGAATATCCTCCTCATTCATCAATTAGTAAGTATAAATTTCCAGAAAGAAATAGATTGATAAGTGGGCTTTCACGTGGCTTACTTATTACGGAAGCTGAAGAAAAAAGTGGCAGTCAAATTACTGTTGATTGTGCCTTAGAACAAAATCGAAATGTGTATGTGTTACCTGGATCTATGTTTAATCAAATGACAAAGGGAAATTTACTTAGATTAGAAGAAGGTGCTCAAGTCGTATTAGATGAAAGCAGCATTTTATCAGACTATACATTCTAAACAGACATTGAGTTACTTGCGATTAATCAGTGTAGACATGTATTAAATTAGTTAAAGATTTATGTGACAAAATTAATAATATTTCAAACAAAATTGGAAATTAAAAATTAAAACGTTGACAAACACAAAATTAAGCGTTTATCATTTATCTTTAGTAATTCAATTTGCAAGGGGGAAATCACTTTGGCAGATAATTTAGTCATAGTTGAATCGCCTGCAAAAGCTAAAACCATTGAAAAATATTTAGGAAAAAGATATAAAGTTATTGCTTCAATGGGACACGTTCGTGACTTACCTAGAAGTCAAATGGGTGTGGACACTGAAGATAACTATGAACCAAAATATATTACAATTCGCGGTAAAGGGCCGGTCGTCAAAGATTTAAAGAAACATGCGAAGAAGGCAAAAAAAGTTTTTCTTGCAAGTGACCCTGACCGTGAAGGTGAAGCGATTGCCTGGCATTTATCAAAAATCTTAGAATTAGAAGATTCAAAAGAAAACAGAGTCGTATTTAATGAAATTACTAAAGATGCGGTTAAAGATAGTTTTAAACATCCGAGAGAAATTGAAATGGAACTCGTGGATGCACAACAAGCCCGTCGTATTTTAGATAGATTAGTAGGCTATAATATTTCTCCTGTTCTATGGAAGAAAGTGAAGAAGGGATTATCTGCAGGACGTGTCCAATCAGTAGCACTTCGTTTGGTTATCGATCGAGAAAATGAAATTAGAAATTTCAAACCTGAAGAATATTGGACAATTGAAGGCGAATTCAGATATAAAAAATCTAAATTTAATGCCAAATTCCTTCATTATAAAAATAAGCCATATAAATTAAATAAAAAAGAAGATGTTGAAAAGATTACTGCAGCACTGGATGGAGATCAATTCGAAATTACGAATGTAAATAAGAAAGAAAAAACACGTAATCCAGCAAATCCATTTACCACATCAACGCTTCAACAAGAAGCTGCACGTAAATTAAACTTTAAAGCACGTAAAACAATGATGTTAGCACAACAATTATATGAAGGTATTGATTTAAAACGTCAAGGTACTATTGGTTTAATCACTTATATGCGTACGGATTCTACTCGTATTTCTGACTCAGCAAAAGCTGAGGCGAAGAATTATATTACTGATAAATACGGTAAAGAGTATATTTCAAAACGTAAGGCAACTGGTAAACAAGGTGATCAAGATGCTCACGAAGCAATTAGACCTACAAGTGCTTTAAGAACACCAGATGATATGAAACCATATTTAACTAGAGATCAACATCGTTTGTATAAATTGATATGGGAACGATTTGTAGCAAGTCAAATGGCTCCAGCTATACTAGATACTATCGCGTTAGACGTCACTCAGAATGACATTAAATTCAGAGCTAATGGACAAACTATTAAATTTAAAGGTTTCATGACGTTGTACGTGGAAGCTAAAGATGACAAAGATAATGAGAAAGAGAACAAACTTCCGAAACTTGAGGAAGGAGATAAAGTTACAGCTACTCAAATCGAACCTGCTCAACACTTTACTCAACCACCTCCTCGTTATACTGAAGCACGTTTAGTTAAAACTTTAGAAGAGTTGAAAATTGGTAGACCTTCTACTTATGCACCAACAATAGATACCATTCAAAAACGAAATTACGTTAAATTAGAAAGTAAACGTTTTGTTCCTACCGAGTTAGGAGAAATCGTTTATGAGCAAGTGAAAGAATACTTCCCAGAAATTATTGATGTAGAGTTTACAGTTAATATGGAAACATTACTAGATAAAATTGCGGAAGGCGACATGAATTGGCGTAAGGTTGTTGGTGATTTCTACAATAGTTTCAAACAAGATGTTGAGCGCGCTGAAGAAGAAATGGAGAAAATAGAAATTAAAGATGAGCCTGCTGGAGAAGATTGTGAAGTATGTGGCGCTCCGATGGTAATCAAAATGGGGCGCTATGGTAAATTTATGGCTTGTTCGAATTTCCCTGATTGCCGAAATACAAAGGCTATTGTTAAATCTATAGGTGTGAAATGTCCGAAATGTAATGAGGGAGACGTTGTAGAACGTAAATCCAAAAAGAACAGAGTCTTTTATGGTTGTTCCAGATATCCTGATTGTGACTTTATTTCTTGGGACAAACCAGTTGGCAGAGATTGTCCAAAATGTAACCATTACTTAGTTGATAAGAAAAAAGGTAGAAGTAGTCAAGTTGTATGTTCAAATTGTGACTATCAAGAAGAAGTTCAAAAATAGATAAATTTAAAATTAGGAGGAAAATGATGACTCAAACGGTTAATGTCGTTGGGGCTGGTTTAGCTGGTTCGGAAGCTGCGTATCAATTAGCGCAACGTGGAATAAAAGTTAACTTAATTGAAATGCGACCAGTTAAACAAACACCTGCACACCATACTGATAAATTTGCTGAGCTTGTATGTTCAAACTCATTGAGAGGGAATTCTCTTACAAATGCGGTTGGTGTACTTAAAGAAGAAATGAGACGTCTAGACTCTCTAATTATACAAGCTGCAGACAAGGCGCGTGTTCCTGCTGGAGGAGCTTTAGCAGTAGATAGACATGATTTTGCTGGTTATATAACTGATACACTCAGAAATCATCCGAATGTTACTGTTTTAAATGTAGAGGTTAATAGTATACCTGAAGGTTATACTATTATTGCTACGGGTCCACTCACTACAGAACATTTAGCGCAAGAAATTGTTGATATTACTGGTAAAGATCAACTTTATTTTTATGATGCTGCTGCTCCAATTGTTGAAAAAGAAACAATTGATATGAATAAAGTGTATCTTAAATCTCGTTATGACAAAGGTGAAGCGGCATATTTAAACTGTCCTATGACTGAAGAAGAATTTAATAGATTTTATGATGCTGTTTTAGAAGCAGAAGTAGCACCAGTCAATGAGTTTGAAAAAGAAAAATATTTTGAAGGATGTATGCCATTTGAAGTTATGGCAGAAAGAGGGCGTAAAACGTTGTTATTTGGTCCAATGAAACCGGTTGGATTAGAAGATCCTAAAACAGGTAAACGTCCTTATGCAGTTGTACAATTAAGACAAGATGATGCAGCTGGCACACTTTATAATATTGTTGGCTTTCAAACACATTTAAAATGGGGAGCTCAAAAAGAAGTTATTCGCCTTATCCCGGGATTAGAGAATGTGGATATAGTTAGATATGGTGTAATGCATCGTAATACATTTATTAACTCACCGGATGTATTAAATGAAAAATACGAACTTGAAGGACATGAAAACTTGTACTTTGCAGGTCAAATGACTGGTGTAGAAGGTTATGTAGAGAGTGCCGCAAGCGGTTTAGTTGCTGGGATTAACCTTGCTCACAAACTTGCAGGTAAAGGTGAAGTCATTTTCCCAAGAGAAACAATGATAGGTAGTATGGCTTATTATATTTCTCATGCTAAAAATGAGAAAAACTTCCAACCAATGAATGCAAACTTCGGTTTATTACCATCATTAGAAAAACGTATTAAAGACAAAAAGGAAAGATATGAGGCTCAAGCGAACAGAGCTTTAGAATATCTCGACAACTATAAGCAAACACTTTAAAAGTAGAATAAACAGACTGGGTAGTAGATTAAATTTGCTACCTAGTTTTTTTGTTGTTTTGTCGAAAAAGCATAGGTTTTTATCAAAAAAATAAATAATGCTATTTTACTGTATATTTGAAAGATTTATAAAATTTTTGACATTAATTCTCTAAAGATTTTGAATTGGTTATCAAATTACTGTATGCCCTATCATTCATATGCTACAATGCAATATGATGGAGGGGAATTATATTGAATGAAATCCAAAAAACATTTTTATATATGTTAAAGGTAGAAAGAAATTTTTCTGAATATACTTTGAAATCATATCATGATGATTTAGTTCAGTTTAATGAATTTTTAAATAGTGAACATTTAGAGTTAACTACTTTTGAATATAAAGATGCTAGAAATTATTTGTCTTATTTATATTCAAATAATTTAAAAAGGACTACTGTTTCAAGAAAAATTTCAACATTACGTACTTTCTATGAATATTGGATGACTCAAGATGAATCTGTAGTAAACCCCTTTGTTCAACTTGTACACCCTAAGAAAGAACAGTATCTTCCTCAATTCTTTTACGAAGAGGAAATGGAAGCACTATTTCGAACTGTAGAGCAAGATCGTACTAAGGGCATGCGAGACAGGGTTATTATCGAGTTGTTATATGCAACAGGAATACGTGTGTCTGAATTAGTTAATATAAAAATTAAAGATATAGATATGAATTTGCCTGGTGTCAAGGTATTAGGTAAAGGCAATAAAGAACGTTTTATCCCATTTGGCGAATTTTGTAAGCAAAGTATTGAAAGATACTTAGATGAATTTCAGCCACGAAAAGCGGTAGATCATGAATATTTAATTGTTAATATGAAAGGCGAACCGATAACTGAACGTGGTGTGAGATACGTACTCAACGATGTTGTCAAACGTACAGCGGGAGTGACTGATATTCATCCACATAAGCTTAGACACACATTCGCGACGCATTTGTTAAATCAAGGTGCTGATTTAAGAACAGTACAATCCCTCTTAGGACACGTAAATTTATCAACAACTGGACGTTATACCCATGTTTCAAACCAACAACTTCGTAAGGTATATTTAAACGCACATCCTCGAGCAAAAAAAGGAGAGTAATTTATGAGTAATTCTTTACATGCAACAACAATATATGCTGTCCGTCATAATGGTGAAGCGGCTATGGCAGGTGATGGTCAAGTCACATTAGGTCAGCAAGTTATTATGAAACAAACTGCTAGAAAGGTGAGACGCCTTTATGAAGGTAAAGTGTTAGCTGGCTTTGCTGGAAGCGTTGCTGATGCATTTACGCTTTTCGAAAAGTTTGAAACAAAACTTCAACAATTTAGCGGTAATCTTGAAAGAGCAGCAGTTGAATTAGCACAAGAATGGCGTGGAGATAAACAATTACGTCAATTAGAAGCGATGCTTATCGTAATGAATAAAGACGCTATTCTCGTTGTAAGTGGTACAGGCGAAGTGATTGCACCAGATGATGACTTAATCGCAATCGGTTCAGGAGGTAATTATGCGTTGAGTGCAGGCCGTGCACTTAAACGTCATGCGTCACAACTTTCTGCTAAGGAAATGGCTTATGAAAGTTTAAAAGTCGCAGCCGACATTTGCGTGTTTACGAATGATAACATTATTGTTGAAACGTTGTAGTATCGGTTAATGTTGTAGTTTAATTTTAAGAAATAATGGAAATGAATGACTGATACAATGTAGCAAGATGGAGGAATGTAAAACATGGATACTAATGGAATTAAATTAACTCCAAAAGATATCGTATCTAAATTAAATGAATATATAGTAGGACAAGATGATGCTAAAAGAAAAGTAGCAATTGCGTTAAGAAATCGTTATAGAAGAAGTTTATTAGACGAAGAAGCTAAACAAGAAATTGCTCCTAAAAATATTCTGATGATAGGGCCAACAGGTGTAGGTAAAACCGAAATTGCTCGTCGTATGGCGAAAATTGTTGGTGCACCATTCATCAAAGTTGAAGCCACTAAATTTACTGAAGTAGGCTATGTAGGTCGAGATGTTGAAAGTATGGTCAGAGATTTAGTAGACGTAGCCGTGCGCTTGGTTAAAGAGGAGAAGAAAGCTTTAGTTAAAGACGAAGCTATTTCAAAAGCTAACGACAAACTTGTTAAATTGTTAGTTCCAAGCATGAAGAAAAAAGCTTCTCAAGGTAATAACCCTCTAGAGAATCTTTTTGGAGGTGCGATTCCAAACTTCGGACAAAATAATGAAGAAGAGGAAGAACCACCTACTGAAGAGATTAAAACTAAACGTTCTGAAATTAAAAAGCAATTAGATGAAGGTAAACTTGAAAAAGAAAAAGTAAGAATTAAAGTAGAACAAGATCCAGCAGCTATGGGCATGTTAGGCACGAATCAAAATCAACAAATGCAAGATATGATGAACCAATTGATGCCTAAGAAAAAGGTAGAACGTGAAGTTTCAGTTGAAACTGCTAGAAAAATACTTGCTGATGACTATGCTGACGAACTTATTGATCAAGAAACTGCAAATCAAGAGGCACTAGAGCTTGCAGAACAAATGGGTATCATTTTTATTGATGAAATCGATAAAGTTGCGACAAATAATCAAAATAGTGGTCAAGATGTTTCTAGACAAGGGGTTCAACGTGATATTTTACCAATTCTTGAAGGTAGCATGATACAAACGAAGTATGGTACTGTAAATACTGAACACATGCTATTTATTGGCGCTGGTGCATTCCACGTATCAAAACCTAGTGATTTGATTCCAGAATTGCAAGGTCGTTTCCCAATTAGAGTGGAACTGGAAAGCCTTTCAGTTGATGACTTTGTTCGAATTCTAACTGAACCTAAATTGTCTTTAATCAAGCAGTATGAAGCATTGCTTCAAACAGAAGAAGTGACAGTCAACTTCTCTGAAGAAGCTGTTAAACGCTTAGCTGAAATTGCGTACCAAGTCAATCAGGATACTGACAACATCGGTGCGCGTAGATTACACACAATTTTAGAGAAAATGCTTGAAGATTTATCATTTGAAGCACCAAACATGCCACATGCTGTTGTAGACATAACACCACAATATGTTGACGATAAACTAAAAACAATCTCAACGAATAAGGATTTAAGTGCATTTATTTTATAATATAAATAGAAGGAGAAAAATTATGAGCTTATTATCTAAAACTAGAGAATTAAACACGTTATTACAAAAACATAAAGGCATTGCAGTAGATTTCAAGGATGTTGCCCAAACTATTAGTAGTGTTACCGTAACAAATGTATTTATCGTTTCGAGAAGAGGTAAAATTTTAGGGTCGAGTCTTAACGAATTATTAAAGAGTGACCGAATCATAAATATGTTAGAAGAAAGACATATTCCAACTGAATATACTGAACAACTTATGGACGTAAAACAAACGCAATCTAACATTGATATTGATAATGTGTTAACTGTTTTCCCTCCTGAAAATAGAGACGTATTTGAAAATAGTAGAACAACGATTTTCCCAATTTTAGGTGGGGGAGAAAGACTTGGAACATTAGTTTTAGGTCGCGTTCAAGACGATTTTAATGAGAACGACCTAGTTTTAGGTGAATACGCTGCAACTGTAATAGGTATGGAAATCTTACGTGAGAAACATAATGAAGTTGAAAAAGAAGCTCGTGATAAAGCTGCAATCACAATGGCGATTAATTCGCTTTCTTATTCTGAGAAAGAAGCAATCGAACATATCTTTGAAGAATTAGGTGGAAATGAAGGATTGCTTATTGCATCTAAAGTAGCTGATCGTGTTGGAATCACTAGATCTGTTATTGTCAATGCATTACGTAAATTAGAAAGTGCCGGCGTCATCGAATCACGCTCACTAGGTATGAAAGGTACTTTCATTAAAGTTAAAAAAGAAAAATTCCTTGATGAATTAGAAAGAACAAAATAAGCGAATTAGATATGAGAAGTTTAAAAGAGTGTCAGCAATTGAAAAGCGATACTCTTTTAATTTGTTCATAAATTCATTGTGATGATCTTGTTAGAAAGTCATTGCGTTTCAAGGTGAGTTATGATATATTAAATGACGGCTATAAAGCCAATACACACATAATTAATTAAAATATAGAGGGTGCAAATAAATCTATTTGTCTTTATATGAGTTAGTTATGGAGGTAAATAACCAATAGGAGGAATTTTAAAATGGCAGTAATTTCAATGAAACAATTACTAGAAGCCGGTGTTCACTTCGGTCACCAAACACGCCGTTGGAACCCAAAAATGAAAAAATATATCTTCACTGAAAGAAATGGTATCTATATCATTGATTTACAAAAAACAGTGAAAAAAGTTGAAGAAGCTTATAACTTCATCAAACAAGTATCTGAAGATGGCGGTAAAGTCTTATTCGTAGGTACTAAAAAACAAGCACAAGAATCAGTTAAAGCTGAAGCAGAACGTGCTGGTCAATTCTACGTTAACCAAAGATGGTTAGGTGGAATCTTAACTAACTACAAAACAATCTCTAAACGAATTAAACGTATTTCTGAAATCGAGAAAATGGAAGAAGACGGTTTATTCGAAGTATTACCTAAAAAAGAAGTTGTTGAACTTAAAAAAGAATATGACCGTTTAATTAAATTCTTAGGCGGTATTCGTGATATGAAATCAATGCCTCAAGCATTATTCGTTGTTGACCCTCGTAAAGAGCGCAACGCTATTGCTGAAGCACGTAAATTAAATATTCCTATCGTAGGTATTGTTGACACTAACTGTGATCCAGATGAAATCGATTACGTTATCCCAGCAAACGATGATGCTATCCGTGCCGTTAAATTATTAACTGGTAAAATGGCAGATGCTATCTTAGAAGGTCAACAAGGTGTATCTAATGAAGAAGTAGCTGCAGAACAAAACATCAATTTAGATGAAAAAGAAGAATCTGAACAAGCAGAAACAACTGAAGACAACACTTCTGTTGAATCAAACTAAGATATAGTTTAAATGGGTGATAAGATACTAATGCTTATCACCTTTTTTTAAAAGTAAAATAAATAATTATAGAGTATTGGAAATATAACCTAAAATAATGGTAAAATTTGGGTATATCAATAAATACAATTATATACATTGGAGGAATAATTAATGGCAATTTCAGCAAAACTTGTTAAAGAATTACGTGAAAAAACAGGCGCAGGTATGATGGATTGTAAAAAAGCGCTAACTGAAACTGATGGAGACATCGATAAAGCAATCGACTACTTACGTGAAAAAGGTATTGCTAAAGCAGCTAAAAAAGCTGACCGTATCGCAGCTGAAGGTCTTGTACACGTAGAAGTTAAAGGAAACGAAGCAGCAATCGTTGAAATCAACTCTGAAACTGACTTCGTTGCTCGTAATGAAGGTTTCCAAGAATTAGTTAAAGAAATTGCTAACCAAATTCTTGATAGTAAAGCTGAAACAGTTGATGCTTTAATGGAAACTAAATTATCTAATGGTAAAACTGTTGATGAAAGAATGAAAGAAGCTATCTCTACAATTGGTGAAAAATTAAGCATTCGTCGTTTTGCTATCAGAACTAAAACTGACAATGATGCATTTGGTGCATACTTACACATGGGTGGACGCATCGGTGTATTAACTGTTGTTGAAGGTTCTACTGATGAAGAAGCTGCTAAAGATGTAGCTATGCACATTGCTGCAATCAACCCTAAATATGTTTCTTCTGATCAAGTAAGCGAAGAAGAAATCAACCACGAAAGAGAAGTATTAAAACAACAAGCATTAAACGAAGGTAAACCAGAAAATATCGTTGAAAAAATGGTTGAAGGTCGTTTACGTAAATATTTACAAGAAATTTGTGCTGTAGATCAAAACTTCGTTAAAAACCCAGATGAAACAGTTGAAGCATTCTTAAAATCAAAAGGTGGTCAACTTGCTGACTTCGTTCGCTATGAAGTAGGCGAAGGAATGGAAAAACGCGAAGAAAACTTCGCTGAAGAAGTTAAAGGACAAATGAAATAATCTGTCATAAAGTTTAACAAGGAAGAAGACACCTATTACGTTTCCTTTCTATTAGTTGCATAGCTATAGAAAGAAGCCATCCGTGTCTTCTTTACTTATATATTTTTACATATTTTTACTATAGAGAGGATAAGAAAATGGCTCAAACTTCTAAATATAAACGTGTAGTCTTGAAATTGAGTGGTGAAGCATTAGCAGGTGATAAAGGATTTGGTATTAATCCAATCATCATTAAAAGTGTAGCAAAACAAGTTGCTGAAGTTGCTAAAATGGACTGTGAAATCGCAGTCATCGTTGGTGGCGGAAATATTTGGAGAGGTAAAACAGGTAGTGACTTAGGTATGGATCGCGGTACAGCTGACTATATGGGTATGTTAGCGACTGTGATGAATGCTTTAGCTTTACAAGATAGCTTAGAACAGTTAGATTGTGATACACGTGTTTTAACTTCTATTGAAATGAAACAAGTTGCTGAACCATATATTCGTCGTCGTGCAATTCGACACTTAGAGAAAAAACGCGTTGTTATCTTTGCAGCTGGTATTGGCAACCCTTACTTCTCAACAGATACAACAGCAGCTTTACGTGCGGCTGAAGTAGAAGCAGATGTAATTTTAATGGGTAAAAATAATGTAGATGGCGTATATTCAGCAGATCCTAAAGTTGATGAAAATGCCGTTAAATATGAACATTTAACACATATTCAAATGTTACAAGAAGGATTACAAGTAATGGATTCAACAGCTTCATCATTCTGTATGGACAATAATATTCCATTAAATGTATTCTCAATTATGGAAGAAGGAAATATTAAACGTGCCGTAATGGGTGAAAAAATCGGAACGTTGATTACAAAATAATCTAGAGGTGTAAAAAATGAGTGACATAATTAAAGATACAAAAGCTAGAATGCAAAAATCTATCGACAACTTATCACGTGAATTAGCTAATATTAGTGCAGGTAGAGCAAATTCAAACTTATTAAACGGTGTAACTGTTGATTACTATGGCGCGCCAACGCCTGTTCAACAACTAGCAAGTATTAGTGTGCCAGAAGCACGTTTGTTAGTGATTTCACCATACGATAAAACTTCTGTAGATGACATCGAAAAAGCGATTATCGCTGCAAATTTAGGTGTAAATCCAACTAGTGATGGCGAAGTAATTCGTATTTCAGTTCCTGCTCTTACTGAAGAAAGACGTAAAGAATTAGTTAAAGATGTTAAAAAAATTGGTGAGGATGCAAAAGTTTCAATTAGAAACATTCGTCGCGACATCAATGATCATCTTAAAAAACAAGAGAAAAATGGAGACATCACTGAAGATGATTTAAGAAGTCAAACTGATGATGTTCAAAAAGCTACTGATAATTCAATTAAAGAAATTGACCAATTAGTAGATGACAAAGAAAAAGATATTATGTCTGTTTAATCACATAATTTCAAAAATAAAATATTTAAGATATTGATGTCATAGGACACCTTATATGGTCATAATAATAAAATCATATCAATTGATTTAAATGTATAGTTGTTTTTATAACTATTCCTCTAGACACCAATAATCTTTTTAGTCTAAACTGTACCGAGTAGGACTTTGGTACAGTTTTTTTATTTGCTTATTCAATGGAATAAATGAGTATGATAAAATGATAGATGATTGTTTAATTAACGTATAGAATAAAACAGAGATGATCAGGCTCGGAGGAAAGACCATGTTTAAAAAGCTAAAAAATAAAAATAAAACTGAGAATAATCTAGACAATGATTTAGATTTACATAATATACCTGAACATGTTGCTATCATTATGGATGGAAATGGTCGATGGGCTAAAAAACGTAAAATGCCACGTATTAAAGGCCATTATGAAGGGATGCAAACAATCAAGAAAATCACTCGAGAAGCGAGTAATATTGGTATTAAGTACTTAACGCTTTATGCTTTCTCTACTGAGAATTGGTCTAGACCTGAAAGCGAAGTTAATTATATTATGAATTTGCCTGTTAATTTCCTTAAGACATTTTTACCAGAATTAATCGAGAAAAATGTTAAAGTCGAAACGATTGGGTTTAATAATGGATTGCCTAAATCCACAATTGAAGCAATTGATTATGCCAAAGACAAGACAAAACATAATACAGGCCTAACACTTGTTTTTGCTATAAATTATGGTGGACGTGCAGAAATTATTCAGAGTATGAAAGAGATTTATGAAGAATTACAAACCAATAATCAAAGTGCTAATGCTATAGATGAAGAATTATTTAATAAGCATTTAATGACTCACAATTATCCTGATCCAGAATTATTAATTCGTACCTCTGGTGAGCAGAGAATTAGTAACTTTTTAATTTGGCAAGCTTCATACAGTGAATTTATATTCAATGAGAAGTTATGGCCAGATTTCGATGAGAATGAATTGAAAGAATGTATAAAAATTTATCAATCACGCCAAAGACGTTTTGGGGGATTAAGTGAGGAGTAGAGTATGAAAGTAAGAACATTAACTGCAATTATAGCCTTATTAATATTCTTGCCTATCCTTCTTAAAGGTGGCATGGTATTAATGCTATTTGCTTACTTGTTAGCATTAATTGCTTTAAAAGAATTATTAAACATGAATATGATCAAATTCTTATCTATACCAGGACTGATCAGTGCACTCGCATTGATTATTATTATGTTACCTCAAGATGCGGGAGAATGGGTTCAAACGATTCAACTCAAAAGTTTAATTGCTATGAGTTTTATACTGTTAAGTTATACTGTATTATCTAAAAATAGATTTAGTTTCATGGATTCAGCATTTTGTTTAATGTCAGTAGCATATGTAGGTATTGGATTTATGTATTTCTATGAAACTCGTTCAGAAGGTTTACATTACATATTATTTGCATTCTTAATCGTTTGGTTAACTGACACAGGGGCATATATTTTTGGTCGTTTAATGGGTAAACATAAACTTTGGCCAGTCATTAGTCCGAACAAAACAATCGAAGGATTTATCGGAGGAATTATTTGTAGTTTGCTAGTCCCTTTAATTATGCAATTCTTCGTTAATTTCCAATTAAATATTTGGCTTTTATTACTTATCACAGTCATATTGAGTATGTTTGGCCAATTAGGTGATTTAGTTGAATCTGGATTTAAACGTCATTTTGGTGTGAAAGATTCAGGTCGTATTCTTCCAGGGCATGGTGGTATTCTAGACAGATTTGATAGTTTCATGTTTGTTTTACCACTGTTAAATATTTTATTAATTCAAATTTAAATCGCACAGTCTATAAAATAAAATAGATGTTATAATAAAGGAGTTATTGAGATATTGAGACATAATCAATATTTCTTAACTCCTTTTAATCACTACCACATTTTTAAATTTCAAACGACAACTATACATATCAATTTGAGAATGAATCTAAGCGTATTATAATGTTTTATATTGCCAATTTATTACAATGCTTAGATTATTTTTAAAAATTAAAACACAATATCAATAGAGGTGTAGCGCATGAGCATTTTAATAACAGTAGTTGCATTTATCATCGTATTTGGCGTGCTCGTAACTGTACACGAATACGGTCATATGTTCTTTGCGAAGAGAGCAGGTATCATGTGTCCCGAATTTGCTATCGGCATGGGGCCTAAAATTTTTAGTTTTAGAAAAGATGAAACATTATATACGATACGATTATTACCTGTAGGTGGTTATGTCAGAATGGCTGGTGATGGTCTAGAAGAACCACCCGTTCAACCAGGTATGAACGTGAAGATAAAATTAAACGATAATGATGAAATTACGCATATCATCTTAGATGACCAACATAAATTCCAACAAATCGAAGCAATAGAAGTTAAAAAATGTGACTTCAAAGATGATTTATATATAGAAGGAATTACGTCGTACGACGATGAAAGACATCACTATCCTATAGCTAAAAAAGCATATTTCGTAGAGAATGGTAGTCTTATTCAAATTGCACCACGAGATAGACAATTTGCACATAAGAAACCACTCCCTAAGTTTTTAACATTATTTGCAGGACCGCTATTCAACTTTATCTTAGCATTGGTTCTATTTATAGGTTTAGCATATTATCAAGGGACGCCTACGAATACAATTGGAGAAGTAGTGAAGCATTCACCTGCCGATGAAGCTGGACTACATAAAGGTGATAAAATAGTTCAAATCGGTAGCCATAAAATTAAAGATTTTAGTGAAATCAAAAAAGTTTTAGATGAAAACAAAACATCTAAAACAACAATTAAAGTTCAAAGAGATCATCATACAAAAACAATGCAACTGGAACCTAAAAAAGTAAATACAAAAATCAGCAAGAATAAGAGTCAAACGAGCTATCAAATTGGTTTTGCACCTAAGACGGAACATAGCATATTCAAGCCAATTAGCTATGGAATTTATAATTTCTTTGATAAAGGTAAATTAATTTTTACAGCGGTTGTTGGTATGATTGCGAGCATCTTTACAGGTGGATTCTCATTCGACATGCTCAATGGACCTGTAGGTATTTACCATAACGTGGACTCAGTAGTTAAGTCTGGTATTATAAACTTAATAGGCTATACAGCTCTATTGAGTGTAAACCTAGGTATCATGAATTTATTACCTATACCAGCGTTAGACGGTGGTCGAATCTTATTTGTATTATATGAGGCCATTTTCAGAAAGCCAATAAATAAAAAAGCTGAAACTGCAATTATTGCAACAGGTGCACTATTTGTAGTTATCATTATGATAATAGTGACGTGGAATGACATACAACGGTATTTCTTATAATTAGGGAGGAAAATAGAGAATGAAGCAATCTAAAGTATTTATACCAACGATGAGAGAAGTTCCTGCTGAAGCTGAAGCATTAAGCCATAGATTATTGCTTAAAGCAGGGTTAATTAAACAAAGTACAAGTGGAATATATAGTTATTTACCACTTGCAACACGCGTTTTAAATAATATTTCTAAAATTGTGCGTGAAGAAATGGAAAGTATAGACGCGGTAGAGATACTAATGCCTGCATTACAACAAGCAGAATTATGGGAAGAATCTGGACGTTGGGGAGCATACGGTCCTGAATTGATGCGCTTAAAAGATAGAAATGGACGAGAATTCGCATTAGGACCTACACATGAAGAAGTTGTAACATCTCTAGTTAGAGATGAGTTAAAATCTTATAAACGATTACCTCTTACATTATTCCAAATCCAATCTAAATTCCGTGATGAAAAGAGACCACGTTTTGGTTTGCTTAGAGGTCGTGAGTTCATTATGAAAGATGCTTATTCTTTCCACGCAGATGAAGCTTCTTTAGATGCGACTTATCAAGACATGTATAATGCGTATAGCAGGATCTTTAAACGTGTTGGTATTAATGCACGTCCAGTCGTTGCTGATTCCGGAGCGATTGGTGGGAATCACACACATGAATTTATGGCATTAAGTGAAATCGGTGAAGATACGATTGTTTATAGTAATGAAAGTGAATACGCTGCTAATATTGAAAAGGCAGAAGTCGTTTATCATCCTTCTAAAAAACATACCGAAACAGCAGAACTAACAAAAATTGAAACACCTCATGTTAAAACTGCACAAGAATTAGCAGATTTCTTAAATCGTCCGTTAGATGAAATTGTTAAGACAATGATATTCAAAGTGGATGGCGAATTCATCATGGTTCTTATTAGAGGCCATCATGAATTAAATGATGTTAAATTAAAATCATATTTTGGAACAGACCATGTAGAAATGGCTACTCAAGATGAAATTGTAAATCTTGTAGGCGCAAACCCAGGCTCTCTTGGCCCTATCCATAATAAAGAAATTAAAATTTATGCAGACAATTATGTTCAAGACTTAAATAATCTTGTCGTAGGTGCTAATGAAGACGGTTATCATTATGTGAATGCGAATGTTGGAAGAGATTTTGACATTGATCAATATGGTGATTTTAGATTTATTTTAGAAGGCGAAATGCTAAGTGATGGTTCTGGAGAAGCTCAATTTGCCGAAGGAATTGAAGTAGGGCAAGTGTTCAAATTAGGAACAAAATATTCAGAAGCTATGAATGCGACTTTCTTAGACAACCAAGGTAAAGCGCAACCATTAATTATGGGGTGTTATGGTATTGGTATCTCTAGAACACTTAGTGCAATTGTTGAACAAAATAACGATGAGAATGGTATTATTTGGCCTAAATCAGTGACGCCTTTTGAATTACACCTTATTACGATTAATCCTAAAAAGGATGAGCAACGTGAATTAGGTGATCAACTCTATTCTCAACTGAATGGACGATATGATGTTCTTTATGATGACAGACAAGAAAGAGCAGGCGTAAAATTCAATGATGCCGATCTAATTGGTCTACCACTACGTGTTGTTGTCGGTAAAAGAGCTGGAGAAGGCATCGTGGAAGTTAAACAACGCTTAAACGGTGAAAGTGAAGACGTTCATATTGATGATTTAGAAAACTATTTAAAAGGTTTATATGAAAACTTAAAATAAGCAATGAGGAAATAATTGTAATAACTTAAATAGGGCAGGATGACGAATTCTTAAATAAGGACTCTAACCTGCTCTTCTTTATTGTTTAAATTTCAATCAATTTCTCATGAAAATTAACTCAATGAGTAGTATAATATGAATCAAATTTGCTTTAACACTTTTGCATAAAAATCGAAATATTTCCAAACAAAGCATACGTTAAATTATTTTTAGTAAAAGTATTAAATATTTAAGGTGGTTATTATTTTGGCAATGACAAATCAAGAAAAATTCAAAGTACTTGCCGATCAAATTAAAATATCAAATCAATTAGAGTCTGACATTCTTCAAGAAGGAGAGCTGACTCGCATTGATGTTTCCAACAAAAACAGAACATGGGAATTTCAAATTTCATTACCACGCTTTCTCTCTCATGAAGATTATCTATTATTTACTCATGCAATTGAAGAAGAATTCAAAGAAATAGCCACGGTTACAATACATTTCTCAATTAAAGACACGCATAACCAAGATGAACACGCATTAAAATATTTTGCCCATTGTATTGATCAAACTGGATTATCACCTAAAGTGAAAGGTCAACTTAAACAGAAGAAGTTGATTATGTCTGGCAACGTCATCAAAGTTTTAGTTTCTAATGATATTGAACGTAATCACTTCGATAAAGCGTGTAACGGCAGCTTAGTAAAAGCATTCCAAAAATGCGGTTTCAATATCGATAAAGTTGTATTTGAGACGGATACGTCAAACCATGATGACGATTTAGCGTCTTTAGAAGCGCATATTCAACAAGAAGATGAACAAAGCGCTAGAGAAGCAACTGAGAAATTAGAAAAAATGAAAGCTGAAAAAGCTAAACAACAGGACAACAACGAAAGTACTGTTGATAAATGTCAAATTGGTAAGCCTATCCAAGTTGAAAATCTGCGTTCAATTGAGTCTATCATTGAAGAAGAATTTAAAGTAGCCATTGAGGGCGTTATCTTCGATATTAACTTAAAAGAATTAAAAAGCGGACGTCATATTGTAGAACTCAAAGTTACAGACTATACGGATTCTCTAGTTTTAAAAATGTTTACACGTAAAAATAAAGATGATTTAGATCATTTCAAAGCACTTAGTGTAGGTAAATGGGTAAGAGCTCAAGGTCGAATTGAAGAAGATTCATTCGTTCGTGATTTAGTGATGATGATGTCTGACATTGAGGAAATCAAGAAAACTCCGAAAAGAGATAAAGCAGACGAAAAACGTGTTGAATTTCATTTACATACAGCGATGAGTCAAATGGATGGTATTCCACATATAAGTTCATATGTAGAACAAGCTGCGGAATGGGGACATTCTGCGATTGCTGTCACGGATCATAATGTTGTACAAGCCTTTCCAGATGCGCATAATGCTGCTGAGAAACACGGCTTGAAAATGATTTATGGTATGGAAGGCATGCTTGTTGATGATGGCGTTCCTATTGCATACAAACCAACAGATCGTCATTTAAAAGATGCGACGTATGTTGTGTTCGACGTTGAAACAACGGGTCTATCCAATCAGTACGATAAAATTATTGAATTAGCAGCAGTTAAAGTACATGATGGTGAAATTATTGATAAATTTGAACGTTTTAGTAATCCACACGAACGTTTGTCAGAAACAATCATTAATTTGACGCATATTACTGATGATATGCTGACAGATGCGCCGGAAATTGAAGAAGTATTAACTGAATTTAAAGAATGGGTTGGAGACGCCATTTTTGTAGCGCATAATGCGTCATTCGATATGGGCTTCATCGATACAGGTTATGAACGTTTAGGTTTCGGTCCATCAACAAACGGTGTTATTGATACACTCGAACTTTCTCGTACGATTAATACAGAGTATGGTAAACATGGTTTGAATTTCCTTGCTAAAAAGTATGGCGTCGAACTCACACAACACCATAGAGCCATTTATGATACAGAGGCTACGGCCTACATTTTCATTAAAATGGTTCAACAAATGAAGGAGCTAGGTGTTAACAACCATAACGAAATTAATAAAAAACTTACGAATGAAGATGCATATAAAAGAGCTCGACCATCACATGTCACATTAATCGTTCAAAACCAAGAAGGACTTAAAAACTTATTTAAGATTGTTAGTGCCTCTTTAGTTCAATATTATTATCGTACTCCACGAATTCCGCGTTCTCTTTTAAATGAATATAGAGAAGGAATATTAGTGGGAACCGCATGTGACGAAGGTGAGTTATTTACTGCAGTAATGCAGAAAGATCAATCAGAAGTTGAAAAAATTGCAAAGTATTATGACTTTATCGAAGTTCAACCGCCAGCCCTTTATCAAGATTTAATGGATAGAGAATTGATTAGAGATAAAGAAACATTGATTGAGATTTATAAGCGATTAATTGAAGCTGGCGAAAGTGCCAACATCCCAGTTATTGCAACAGGTAATGCGCATTATTTATATGAACATGATGCGATAGCGAGAAAAATATTAATCGCTTCTCAACCAGGTAATCCATTGAATCGTTCTACATTACCAGAAGCTCATTTTAGAACAACTGATGAAATGTTAGATGAGTTTCACTTTTTAGGAGAGGAAAAAGCGCACGAGATTGTTGTAAAAAATACAAACGAGTTAGCTGATCGTATTGAGAGAGTCGTGCCAATTAAAGATAAATTGTTCACTCCGAGAATGGAAGGCGCGAATGATGAAATTCGTGAGTTAAGCTATTCTAATGCTAAAAAATTATATGGTGAAGACTTACCACAAATTGTTATAGATAGATTAGAGAAGGAATTGGCAAGTATTATCGGTAACGGATTCTCAGTTATCTATTTAATTTCCCAACGTTTGGTTAAGAAATCACTCGATGATGGATATTTAGTAGGCTCTCGTGGTTCCGTAGGTTCAAGTTTCGTAGCAACGATGACTGAAATCACTGAGGTTAATCCATTGCCACCGCACTATATCTGTTCTCATTGTAAGACAAGTGAGTTCTTCGATGATGGTTCCGTAGGTTCAGGGTTTGACCTTCCCGATAAAAAATGTCCAACATGTGGAAATGATTTAATTAAGGAAGGACAGGATATTCCCTTCGAGACATTCTTAGGATTCAAAGGGGACAAAGTACCTGATATTGACTTAAACTTTAGTGGTGAATATCAACCGAATGCACATAACTATACGAAAGTACTATTTGGTGAAGACAAAGTATTCCGTGCTGGAACGATAGGTACAGTAGCAGAAAAAACAGCATTCGGATTCGTCAAAGGCTACTTAAACGATCAAGGCATTCATAAGCGTGGTGCAGAAATTGATAGATTAGTCAAAGGATGTACAGGCGTAAAACGGACAACAGGTCAGCATCCAGGAGGGATTATCGTTGTACCAGATTACATGGATATTTATGATTTCACACCGATTCAATTCCCAGCTGATGACCAAAGTGCGGCTTGGATGACAACACACTTTGACTTCCACTCAATCCATGATAATGTACTTAAACTCGACATACTTGGACACGATGATCCAACGATGATTCGTATGCTTCAAGACTTGTCTGGCATAGATCCTAAAACAATTCCAGTTGATGATAAAGACACGATGCAAATTTTCAGTGGCCCTGAAAGTTTAGGTGTTACGGAAGATGAAATTTTATGTAAGACAGGAACATTTGGCGTTCCTGAATTTGGTACAGGGTTTGTTAGACAAATGTTGGAAGATACAAAGCCAACGACATTTTCAGAACTTGTTCAAATTTCAGGATTATCTCACGGTACTGACGTATGGCTTGGAAATGCGCAAGAGTTAATAAGACAAGGTATTTGTGACTTATCAAGCGTTATAGGCTGTCGTGACGATATCATGGTTTATCTTATGTATGCTGGTTTAGAGCCATCAATGGCATTTAAAACGATGGAATTTGTGCGTAAAGGTCGTGGTTTAACTGATGAAATGGTTGAAGCGATGAAGGCAAATGAAGTGCCAGACTGGTATTTAGATTCTTGTCGTAAGATTAAATACATGTTCCCGAAAGCACACGCGGCTGCATATGTACTTATGGCGGTTAGAATTGCTTATTTCAAAGTTCATCATCCACTATATTACTATGCAGCATACTTTACGATTAGAGCCTCTGACTTTGATCTCATTACTATGATTAAAGATAAAACAAGTATTCGTAATACAGTTAAAGACATGTATTCAAGATATATGGATTTAGGTAAAAAAGAAAAAGACGTGTTAACTGTACTTGAGATAATGAATGAGATGGCACATCGTGGTTATCGTATGCAACCCATCAGTCTAGAAAAAAGTCAGGCATTTGACTTCATTATTGAAGGAGATACGCTTATCCCACCATTCGTGGCAGTTCCAGGACTAGGTGAAAATGTTGCCAAACGAATTGTAGAAGCACGTGAGGAAGGACCATTCTTATCTAAAGAAGATTTAAATAAGAAGGCCGGTTTATCTCAAAAAGTTATTGATTACTTAGATGAAATGGGCTCATTACCTGACTTACCAGATAAAGCACAACTTTCAATCTTTGATATGTAATGATTTAATGGAAATGATTTTTTCAAATACAAATAAATCACAACACATCTATCTACATCTGATGAAATTTGTTTAGTATCAATAGTTATGATATACTTAAATTGCGTAAAAAATGATTAAACTCAGGCAGAAGAGTGGGCATATACCCGCTCTTTTCTATTTGCCAAAAAAGGAGGCCTGTATGAGTAAAGTTACTGAACAAGTAGAATCAATCATTCAACCTATCTTAGACGACTTAAAATTTGAACTTGTTGAAATTGAATATGTTAAAGAAGGTAAAGACCGTTTTCTAAGAATTTCTATTGATAAAGAAGGCGGTGTGGATTTAAACGATTGTACGCTAGCTTCTGAAAAAATTAGTGAAGCTATGGATGAAAATGACCCTATCCCTGAAATGTATTATCTTGATGTGGCTTCTCCAGGAGCAGAAAGACCTATTAAAAAAGATAAAGACTTTCACAATGCGGTAACTCAACCGGTGTTTATCTCACTTTATGCTCCAATTGAAGGTGAGAAAGAATGGTTAGGCATTTTACAATCTGTTGATGATGACAATATTGTTATGGAAGTAAAAGAGAAATCTAAAACTAAACAAATTGAAATACCAAGAAATAAAATAGCAAAAGCACGTCACGCTGTTATGATTTAACGTGATGAGGAGGAAAAACTGTGTCAAGTAATGAATTATTATTAGCTACTGAATATTTGGAAAAGGAAAAGAAAATTCCTAGAGAAGTACTTATCGATGCAATTGAAGCAGCATTAATTACTGCTTATAAGAAAAATTACGACAGTGCAAGAAATGTTAGAGTTGAATTAAATATGGACGAAGGTTCATTTAGAGTTATTGCACGTAAAGAAGTAGTAGAAGAAGTTTTTGATGATAGAGAAGAAGTAGACTTAAGTACAGCTTTAGTAAAAAATCCTGCTTATGAAGTTGGAGATATTTACGAAGAAGATGTTACACCTAAAGACTTTGGTCGTGTAGGTGCGCAAGCAGCTAAACAGGCCGTGATGCAAAGATTAAGAGATGCTGAAAGAGAAATCTTATACGATGAATTTATTGATAAAGAGGAAGATATCTTAACAGGTGTGATTGACCGTGTTGACCACCGTTATGTATACGTAAACTTAGGTCGTATTGAAGCGGTATTATCAGAAGCGGAAAGAAGCCCTAATGAAAGTTATATTCCTAATGAACGAATTAAAGTTTATGTAAACAAAGTTGAACAAACGACTAAAGGTCCTCAAATTTATGTTTCAAGAAGCCATCCAGGTTTATTAAAACGTTTATTCGAACAAGAAGTTCCAGAAATTTATGATGGAACAGTGATTGTTAAATCTGTTGCTCGTGAAGCAGGTGACCGTTCTAAAATCAGTGTTTATTCGGAAAATCCTGACATTGATGCTGTAGGCGCATGTGTAGGTTCTAAAGGTGCACGTGTTGAAGCGGTAGTAGAAGAACTTGGTGGAGAGAAAATTGACATTGTGCAATGGAATGAAGATCCAAAAGTATTCGTAAGAAATGCTTTAAGTCCATCACAAGTTTTAGAAGTGATTGTAGACGAAGACAATCAATCAACAGTTGTTGTAGTTCCAGATTATCAATTATCTTTAGCAATTGGTAAACGTGGTCAAAATGCTCGTTTAGCTGCTAAGTTAACAGGCTGGAAGATTGATATTAAATCTGAAACAGATGCACGTGAAGCAGGTATTTACCCAATCATTGAGTCAGAAGAAGTAGCAGATGAAATTGTTAACACTGGCGATGAAGATGTAGAATTTGATGATGTTAATTTAGAAGAATCTAACTTAACTACAGCTGAATTAGCTGCAGAAACGGATGAAGAAACAGAAGAAGATAAGAATACAGAAGAATAGATTGGAGTGACTACTTATGAAGAAGAAAAAAATTCCAATGAGAAAATGTATTATATCTAACGAAATGCATCCTAAGAAAGATATGATTCGTGTAGTCATCAATAAAGAAGGTGAAATATTTGCCGATGCGACTGGTAAGAAACAAGGTCGTGGCGCATATGTTTCTAAAGATGTTCCTTTAGTTGAAAAGGCACAACAAAAAGAATTGCTTGAAAAATATTTCAATGCTTCTAAAGAAACACTTGAACCAGTATATAAAGAAATTATTCGTTTAATTTATAGAGAAGAGATTCCTAAATGACGAAAGATCAAATATTTAATTTTCTTGGTTTAGCAATGAGAGCAGGCAAAATAAAAAGTGGAGAATCTGTAATTCTAAGCGACATTAAAACTAATAAAATTAAACTCGTCATTGTTGCAACTGATGCCTCTGATAACACATTAAAAGTTATGAAAAATAAGAGCGAGAGCAATCAAATTCCACTAAGAAGCTTTGGAACGAGAGTTGAATTAGGGATAGCACTTGGTAAAGGCGAGAGAGTAAATATTGGTGTAACCGATATTGGTTTTGCAAAAAAATTGTTATCAATGATAGATGAATATCGTAAGGAGTGATTATATGAGTAAAAAAAGAATTTACGAATATGCGAAAGAATTGAATCTAAAGAGTAAAGAGATTATAGATGAGTTAAAAAGTATGAATGTTGAAGTGTCTAACCATATGCAAGCTTTAGAAGACGACCAAATTAAAGCTTTAGACAAAAAGTTCAAAAAAGAACAAAATAATGACAACAAACAAAATACTCAAGATAATCACCAAAAATCTAATAGCAAACAAAATCAAAACAATAAAGGCAAACAACAAAACAAAAATAACCAACAACAAAAAGGTAACCAACAATCTAATCAAAACAAGAAAAACGGACAAAACAACAAAGGCAAGCAACAAAACAAGAATAATAAAAACAATAAAAATAATAAGAACAACAAAAATAATAAACAACAAAACCAAACTTCAGAACCAAAAGAAATGCCTTCTAAAATCACTTACCAAGAAGGAATTACAGTTGGTGAATTAGCTGAAAAATTAAATGTTGAATCTTCAGGCATTATTAAGAAATTATTCTTACTAGGTATCATGGCTAATATTAACCAATCATTAGATGAAGAAACATTAGAATTAATTGCTGAAGACTATGGTGTAGAAATCGAACAAGAAGTTGTCATTGATGAAGAAGATTTATCGATTTATTTCGATGATGAAAGCGAAGACCCAGATGCAATTGAAAGACCAGCTGTAGTTACAATCATGGGGCACGTTGACCACGGTAAAACAACATTATTAGATTCTATTCGTCATACGAAAGTAACTGAAGGAGAAGCAGGCGGTATTACTCAACATATCGGTGCTTATCAAATTGAAAATGCTGGTAAGAAAATTACTTTCTTAGATACTCCAGGACACGCTGCATTTACAACAATGCGTGCACGTGGGGCACAAGTCACTGATATTACTATTCTAGTTGTAGCAGCAGATGATGGCGTGATGCCACAAACTATCGAAGCGATTAATCACGCGAAAGAAGCAGAAGTACCAACAATTGTTGCGGTAAATAAAATTGATAAACCGACAGCTAACCCAGATCGTGTTATGCAAGAATTAACTGAATACGGTTTAATCCCTGAAGACTGGGGTGGCGATACAATTTTCGTACCACTTTCAGCTTTAAGTGGAGACGGCATTGAAGATTTACTTGAAATGATTGGCTTAGTAGCAGAAGTTCAAGAATTAAAAGCAAATCCTGAAAAACGTGCTGTCGGTACGGTTATTGAAGCAGAACTTGATAAATCACGTGGGCCTGCTGCATCATTATTAGTACAAAATGGTACTTTAAATGTTGGAGATTCAATTGTAGTCGGTAATACGTATGGTCGTATTCGTGCTATGGTAAATGACTTAGGTAAACGTATTAAATCAGCTGGTCCATCTACACCAGTCGAGATTACTGGTATCAATGATGTGCCACTTGCGGGTGATCGTTTCGTCGTATTTAGTGATGAAAAACAAGCACGCCGTATCGGTGAAGCGCGTCATGAAGCAAGTGTAATTCAGCAACGTCAAGAAAGTAAAAATGTTTCATTAGATAACTTATTTGAACAAATGAAACAAGGTGAAATGAAAGACCTTAACGTAATTATCAAAGGTGACGTTCAAGGTTCTGTAGAAGCATTAGCAGCTTCATTAATGAAAATTGATGTTGAAGGCGTTAATGTACGCATTATTCATACAGCTGTCGGTGCAATCAATGAATCTGACGTGACATTGGCAAATGCTTCTAACGGTATTATTATCGGATTTAACGTTCGTCCAGATGCAGGTGCAAAACGTGCTGCTGAAGCGGAAAATGTTGATATGAGATTACACCGTGTTATCTATAATGTTATCGAAGAAATCGAATCTGCTATGAAAGGTTTACTTGACCCAGAATACGAAGAACAAGTTATCGGACAAGCAGAGGTACGTCAAACATTCAAAGTATCTAAAGTTGGTACAATTGCAGGTAGTTATGTAACAGAAGGTAAAATCACACGTAACGCAGGTGTACGTGTTATAAGAGATGGTATTGTCTTATTCGAAGGTGAGTTAGATACACTTAAACGTTTCAAAGATGACGCTAAAGAAGTAGCTCAAGGTTATGAATGTGGTATTACCATCGAAAAATATAACGACCTTAAAGAAGGCGACATTATCGAAGCATTTGAAATGGTTGAAATCCAAAGATAATGAATTAGAATATCATTCCAATCTCCTCGCTATGAAACACAAATAGGGAGGAGATTTTTGAATCAATCACATTGCTAAAAAGCGCATTATTTAATAAAATATAATCTACTTGAGCGTGGATAATTTTAAAAAATAAATATATTAAAAGAGGTGAAATGAAGATGAGTAATATGAGAGCTGAACGTGTTGGCGAACAAATGAAGCAAGAAATTATGGATATTGTAAACACTAAAGTAAAAGATCCTAGAGTTGGATTTCTTACGATTACAGATGTTGAATTAACGAATGACCTATCGCAAGCAAAAGTTTATTTAACTGTATTAGGAAACGAAAAAGAAGTCGATAATACATTTAAGGCACTTGAAAAAGCAAAAGGCTTTATTAAATCCGAGTTAGGTTCAAGAATGCGTTTAAGAATTATTCCTGATTTAACATTTGAATATGATGAATCAATCGAATACGGTAATAAAATTGAACGTATGATTCAAGATTTACACAAAGAAGATAAATAATCATTTATGAAAGTAGGTACGCGTATTCACAAAAGAAATTGTTGAATGACTACCTACTATTTTTATGTATTATTTTCAGTCAAATAGAGTTTAAGAGATGTTATAATAATTAAGGTTAAAGTAACGTTGAGTAAAAGGTGTGACAAAATGTATAACGGTATATTACCTGTATTTAAAGAAAGAGGTTTAACAAGCCACGATGTTGTTTTTAAACTAAGAAAGATTTTAAAAATGAAGAAAATTGGACATACGGGTACACTTGATCCTGAAGTAAATGGTGTACTTCCAATTTGTTTAGGTCATGCTACGAGGGTCAGTGATTACGTGATGGATATGGGTAAAACGTATAAAGCAACTGTCACACTAGGCATGAGTACGACTACTGAAGACCAAACGGGGGATATATTAGAAACTAAGCGTATTAAAGCAGAAGATGTTTCAGAACAAGACATAGATCATACGCTTGAGCAATTTTTAGGACTTATAAAACAAATTCCCCCTATGTATTCTTCAGTGAAAGTTAAAGGTAAAAAGCTATACGAATATGCTCGAAATAATGAGGAAGTAGAAAGACCAATCAGGCACGTCTATATCAAATCTATTCAAAGAATTTCTGAACTAACCTTCGAAGGTGAACAGTGCCATTTCGATATTGAAGTTACATGTGGTAAGGGTACGTATATTAGAACTTTAGCTACTGATATTGGTGCCAGTCTTGGCTTCCCTGCGCATATGTCACTTTTAACTCGCATCGCTTCAGGCGGTTTTAATCAAGAGGCCAGTTTAACACTTGATCAAATTAAAGTATTGCATGAGCATGATTCATTACAAGAAAAGTTGTTTTCTATAGAATATGGTTTGAAAGGATTACAACACATTGAAGTTAGTGATGATGAATTCAAGAAGCGAATCTTAAATGGTCAGAAATTTAATAGTCATGAATTTCAGTATGAATTTGAGGAGCAATTTGTGTTTATCGATAACCACACAAATAAAGCGCTTGCTATATACATGATTCATCCGGAAAAAGCGCACGAAATTAAACCGAAAAAAGTTTTTAACTAAAGGAGCAATTTATTTATGAAAGTGATAGAAGTAACCCATCCTATTCAAAAGGAACAGTTAATCAATGAAGATGTAGCGATGGCGTTTGGTTTCTTTGATGGTATGCATAGAGGTCATGACAAAGTTTTTCAAACTTTAGACCATAAAGCCAAAGAAAGTAATTTGAAAAAAGCTGTAATGACGTTTGACCCTCATCCATCAGTAGTGCTAAATCCCGAGCGTAAACGTACAACATATTTAACACCACTTTCAGATAAATTGGAAATGATTGCGCAACATGATATTGATTATTGTATTGTCATTAACTTTTCTTCAAGATTTGCAAGTGTAACTTCCGAAGCATTTATTCAAGAATATGTGATTAATAATCATGTTAAAGAAGTGATTGCAGGTTTCGACTTTACTTTTGGTAAATTTGGTAAAGGGAATATGACTGTTTTACAAGAATCTGAAGAATTCAATACTACCATTGTAGGTAAGCAAGAAATGGGTTCTGAAAAGATATCTACAACAGCTATTAGAGAGGCATTAACTGAAGGTAATTTAAGAAAAGCAAATGAAGCGTTAGGTTACTTATATAGAATTAAAGGCACAGTTGTGCAAGGAGAAAAACGTGGCAGAACGATTGGTTTCCCTACAGCTAATGTACAACCGAGCGATGATTACGTGCTACCTAAAAAAGGTGTCTATGCCGTGAGTATGGAGATAGGTCCAGAGAGTAAATTGTATAGAGGGGTAGCCAATGTGGGAGTAAAACCTACATTCCATGATCCAGCTAAAGCTGAAGTAATGATTGAAGTAAATATTTTTGACTTTGATGAAAATATTTATGGTGAAAGGGTTACAGTTTATTGGCATCACTTCTTAAGACCAGAAGTTAAATTTGAGGGCATAGATCCATTAGTTGAACAGATGAATGAAGATAAAGCTAAAGCGAAATATTTATTATCTGTTGATTTCGGTGATGATATATCGTATAATATTTAAAGTTGAGGAAGAAAAGAGTAGGGAATTTAAAGTTTATGCTCTGGGAAACCGATTAACGGCGTCCCAAAAGCAGGATTTTCGGCAGTAACTTTCACAACCCGGCAAAATTTGAGAAACAATTTTGCTCATCGTTCGGTTCTGCTTAAACCTTAAACACTTTTGTCCCGAGCTCACTTCTAAAATACCTTTTTCTTAGTAGGTCGAGTCTCCGACGCCTAACTCAGATTAAGGAGTAAAAAATTTTAAGGAGGAAATTGATTATGGCAATTTCACAAGAACGTAAAGATGAATTAATTAAAGAATACCGTGTACACGAAACAGATACTGGTTCACCAGAAGTACAAATCGCTGTTTTAACTGCAGAAATCGCTGCGTTAAACGAACACTTACGTGAACACAAAAAAGACCACCATTCTCGTCGTGGATTATTAAAAATGGTAGGTCGTCGTAGACACTTATTAAACTACTTACGTAGTAAAGATATTCAACGTTACCGTGAATTAATTAAATCATTAGGTATCCGTCGTTAATCTTAATATAGAATTAGGAAAGCACCAGTTAGATGGTACTTTTGTATATTTTACGGCAAAATAAATTTAATTAAGATGACTGATAGAAAGCCCTTTTCAATCGAGGAGTCGAAATGCATAACGACGGGATTTTACTAATAGTAAATGAGCTAGGCATGCATAAGACGACAAAGAGTGAAAGGGTTTGTCTACAGTCAGAGGAAAGCACCAGTTGGATGGTACTTTCCTTTTTTTATTATCACACATAATAAAAAATATAAAATTGAGTAAATAAATGATATGATGTAAATAATAGAATTAAGAGAGGAGATTCATAATGTCTCAAGAGAAGAAAGTTTTCAAAACTGAATGGGCTGGTCGTTCTTTAACTATTGAGACAGGTCAATTAGCAAAGCAAGCTAATGGTGCTGTTTTAGTACGTTATGGAGATACAGTTGTGTTATCAACTGCTACTGCTTCAAAGGAACCTAGAGATGGTGACTTTTTCCCATTAACAGTCAATTATGAAGAAAAAATGTATGCGGCAGGTAAAATTCCTGGTGGATTCAAAAAAAGAGAAGGACGTCCTGGAGATGAAGCTACACTAACTGCACGATTAATCGACAGACCTATTCGTCCATTATTCCCAAAAGGTTACAGACATGATGTTCAAATTATGAACATTGTTCTAAGTGCTGACCCAGATTCTTCACCTGAAATGGCTGCAATGATTGGTTCTTCAATGGCTTTAAGTGTGTCAGACATTCCTTTCCAAGGACCTATTGCAGGTGTCAATGTAGGTTATGTTGACGGTAATTATGTCATCAACCCTTCAGTTTCTGAAAAGGAAGTTTCTAGATTAGACTTAGAAGTGGCTGGTCATAAAGATGCTGTAAACATGGTAGAAGCAGGGGCTAGTGAAATCACTGAAAGCGAAATGCTTGAGGCAATCTTCTTCGGACATGAAGAAATTAAACGTTTAGTTGCATTCCAACAAGAAATTATTGATCATATTCAACCAGTAAAACAAGAATTTATTCCTGTTGAACGTGACGAAGCGCTAGTTGAAAAAGTGAAAGCATTAACTGAAGAAAAAGGTTTAAAAGATACAGTATTAACATTTGATAAACAACAACGTGATGAAAATTTAGATGCACTTAAAGAAGAAGTCGTAGAACATTTTATAGATGAAGAAGATCCAGACAATGAATCTCTTATCAATGAAGTGTACTCAATCTTGAATGATCTCGTAAAAGAAGAAGTAAGACGCTTAATTGCTGATGAAAAAATTCGTCCGGATGGTCGTAAAGTAGATGAAATACGTCCACTTGACTCAGAAGTTGGACTGTTACCGAGAGCTCATGGTTCAGGATTATTTACACGTGGACAAACACAAGCACTATCTGTTTTAACATTAGGCGCATTAGGAGATTATCAACTCATCGATGGTCTAGGACCAGAAGTAGAAAAACGCTTTATGCATCATTATAATTTCCCTAACTTCTCTGTTGGGGAAACAGGCCCTGTACGTGCGCCTGGACGTCGTGAAATTGGTCACGGTGCATTAGGTGAAAGAGCTTTACGCTATATCATCCCTGATACAGCTGATTTTCCATATACAATCCGTATTGTAAGTGAAGTATTAGAATCAAACGGTTCTTCTTCACAAGCATCAATTTGTGGTTCTACACTTGCGTTAATGGATGCTGGTGTACCAATTAAAGCACCTGTAGCAGGTATAGCCATGGGTCTCGTTACACGTGATGATAGCTATACAATTTTAACTGACATTCAAGGTATGGAAGATGCACTTGGTGACATGGACTTTAAAGTAGCGGGTACTAAAGATGGTATTACTGCTATTCAAATGGATATCAAAATTGATGGTTTAACAAGAGAAGTAATTGAAGAAGCACTTGAACAAGCTCGTCAAGGACGCTTAGCTATTATGGAGCACATGCTTCAAACAATCGATGCACCGCGTAAAGAATTAAGTGCTTATGCTCCAAAAGTTGTTACAATGCATATCAAACCTGATAAAATCAGAGATGTCATTGGACCTGGCGGCAAAAAAATCAATGAAATTATTGATGAAACAGGCGTTAAACTTGATATCGAGCAAGATGGAACAATCTTTATCGGTGCTGTAGACCAAGAAATGATTGATCGTGCGAAAGAAATTATCGAAGAAATTACACGTGAAGCTGAAGTTGGCCAAGTATATCATGCTAAAGTTAAACGTATCGAAAAATATGGTGCTTTCGTAGAGTTATTCCCAGGTAAAGATGCGTTACTTCACATATCTCAAATTTCTAAAGATAGAATCAATAAAGTTGAAGATGTATTAAATATTGGTGATACGATTGAAGTTAAAATTACTGAAATAGATAAACAAGGCAGAGTAAATGCTTCTCATAAAGCTTTAACACAAGAATAAAGTGAATGGTTAAGATTGAGTATTCTTAATGGAGTACTCAATCTTTTTATTTTACATATTTTGGGCTGTTAAAAATGAATCGTGCCAATTTACAAAGGTTGATTAAGCGTATAAGAAAAATAAAATTTAAATCTTCAAGATGGTCAACCGTGCTTTAATAGTGTACATCACGCCTATTTTAACTTATAATAAATGATGAGTTTATATATGGACGGGTCACTATTTATAGGAGGTAACATTTTGAGTTTAATAAAGAAAAAAAATAAAGATATTCGCATCATACCACTCGGTGGTGTAGGCGAAATCGCTAAAAATATGTACATCGTTGAAGTAGACGATGAAATGTTTATGTTAGATGCGGGATTAATGTTCCCCGAAGATGAAATGCTAGGCGTAGATATTGTTATTCCTGACATTCAATATGTCATTGAAAATAAAGATAAGTTAAAAGGCATTTTCCTTTCTCATGGTCATGAACACGCGATTGGTGCAGTGAGTTATGTGTTAGAACAAATTGATGCACCAGTGTATGGTTCTAAGTTGACAATCGCACTTATTAAAGAAAACATGAAGGCCCGTAATATTAAAAAGAAGGTGCGTTACTATACAGTTAATCATGATTCAGTAATGAGATTTAAAAATGTAAATGTGAGTTTCTTTAATACTACACATAGCATTCCTGATAGCTTAGGCATTTGTATTCACACATCATATGGTTCTATCGTATATACAGGTGAATTTAAATTTGATCAAAGTTTACATGGTCAGTATGCTCCTGATATGAAACGAATGGCTGAAATTGGTTATGAAGGAGTGTTTGCATTAATCAGTGATTCTACTGAAGCTGAAAAGCCTGGCTACAATACACCTGAAAATGTCATCGAACACCATATGTACGATGCATTTGCTAAAGTAAAAGGAAGACTTATCGTCTCTTGCTATGCGTCTAATTTTATACGTATCCAACAAGTATTAAATATTGCGAGTCAATTGAATCGTAAAGTATCATTCTTAGGTCGTTCACTTGAAAGTTCATTTAATATCGCCCGCAAGATGGGATATTTCGATATACCTAAAGACTTATTAATACCTATTAATGAAGTTGATAATTATCCTAAGAATGAAGTCATTATCATTGCCACAGGCATGCAAGGAGAACCTGTCGAAGCTTTAAGTCAAATGGCTCAAAAGAAACATAAAATTATGAATATCGAAGATGGCGATTCTGTCTTCTTAGCAATTACTGCTTCAGCGAATATGGAAGTCATCATTGCGGATACTTTAAATGAATTGGTACGTGCCGGTGCTCACATCATTCCAAACAATAAGAAGATTCATGCTTCAAGTCACGGTTGTATGGAAGAATTAAAAATGATGTTAAATATTATGAAACCGGAATACTTTATCCCTGTGCAAGGTGAATTTAAAATGCAAATTGCACACGCTAAATTAGCTGCTGAGTCAGGTGTTGCTCCTGAAAAAATCTTTTTAGTAGAAAAAGGCGACGTTATTAATTATGACGGTAAAGATATGATTCTAAATGAAAAAGTAAATTCAGGAAATGTACTTATTGATGGTATTGGTGTTGGCGACGTAGGTAACATCGTATTAAGAGACCGTCATTTATTAGCAGAAGATGGAATATTCATTGCTGTGGTAACGTTAGATCCTAAAAACAGACGAATTGCAGCAGGTCCTGAAATACAATCAAGAGGCTTTGTTTATGTTAGAGAAAGCGAAGAATTATTAAATGAAGCGGAAGAAAAAGTGCGTACAATTGTAGAAGCAGGTTTACAAGAAAAACGTATTGAATGGTCTGAAATAAAGCAAAATATGCGAGATCAAATTAGTAAACTATTATTCGAAAGTACGAAACGACGTCCAATGATTATTCCAGTTATTTCTGAGATATAATCCAAATAAAAAATATTTTAAAGAGGTTGGGACAATTTAGTAAAACACAATCACTTTGTAACATAAAGATGATGATGTTCTACATTTAGGTTATTTTAATTTTGTTCACTTTATATCGAAACAAAAGATATGGACGATTAAAATTAACTTTAAACATTTAAATTGTTCCTGCCTCTTTCATCTTATTAAATATATACATAAGAAATAGGTGTCATAAAACCTAATGGAGAACTGTGAAAGATTAAAAAAGAAGGTGTAAAATCTTGCCACAAGCAAAGAAAAAAACAACGACTAGAAAGAAAAGTAATGCTACGCGTAAAAACTCTAAGAGAAGAAAACAAAATGAAAGTCCGTTACGCTATTTAATTGCTATTGCCATTGTCATTCTTGTCGTTTTAGGAGCTTTTCAATTAGGCATAGTTGGTCGAATGATTGATAGTTTCTTTAATTATTTATTTGGAATGAGTAGATTTTTAACATATATTTTAGTAATCCTAGCAACAGTTTTTATTACATACTCTAAAAAGATTCCTAAAACGCGTCGTAGTGTTGGGGCAATTATCTTACAATTAGCTTTATTATTTATAGCTCAACTTTATTATCATTTTACAAAAGGTATCTCATCTGAAAGAGAACCAGTACTATCATATGTATATCGATCATATGAACATACGCATTTTCCAAATTTTGGTGGAGGACTCATTGGTTTTTACTTACTTAAGTTGTTTATTCCGCTCATCTCTATTGTAGGAGTTATTATTATTACGATTTTATTAGTGGCATCAAGTATTATTCTTTTAATGAACTTAAGACATAGAGATGTGACTAAAAATTTATTTGAAAATATGAAGTCTTCAAGTGAAAATGCTTCAGAGTCTTTTAAAGAAAAAAGGGAACAAAATAAAGCTAAAAAAGAAGAACGCGCACAATTAAAAGCTGAACGTGCTGAAGAAAAGAAACGTGCTAAAAATCAAGAGAGATTACAACACGAACAAGTTAAAGATGTAAGTGATTTACCAGAAGTAGGACAAACGAATGATATACCTATATATGGACATAACGAACAAGAGGGTCAAGTCAATAGTCAACCGAATAAGCGTAAAAAACGAATCTTTGACAATGAAGCTAAAAGCAGCGAAACAACATCAAATTCACAAGAAAATAATCATAAAAAAGATGTTTCGACGAATTTAGAACAGGAAATCAATAATAACAACGACGGGGAAAGTTCTATTTCAGAAGCCGGAGAAGTGGCTAATGTCGAATATACTGTGCCACCTTTAACTTTACTGAATCAACCTGCGAAACAACAATCAACTTCTAAAGCTGAAGTTCAGCGCAAAGGTCAAGTATTAGAGTCAACGATGAAAAACTTTGGTGTCAATGCGAAAGTCACACAAATTAAAATCGGTCCTGCAGTAACTCAATATGAAATCCAACCAGCCCAAGGTGTTAAAGTAAGTAAAATCGTTAACTTACACAACGACATTGCTTTAGCATTAGCTGCTAAAGATGTACGTATTGAAGCGCCTATACCCGGTCGTTCTGCAGTGGGGATCGAAGTACCAAATGATAAGATTTCATTAGTATCTTTAAAAGAAGTGTTAGAAGAGAAATTCCCTTCACAACATAAGTTAGAAGTCGGCTTAGGCCGAGATATTTCTGGTGAACCTGTATCTATCCAATTAAATGAAATGCCACACTTACTTGTTGCAGGTTCAACAGGTAGTGGTAAATCAGTTTGTATTAACGGTATCATCACAAGTATTTTACTTAACGCAAAGCCTCATGAAGTAAAACTTATGTTAATTGACCCTAAAATGGTAGAATTAAACGTATATAATGGTATACCACATTTACTTATACCAGTTGTTACGAACCCACATAAAGCATCTCAGGCTCTAGAAAAAGTAGTTGCTGAAATGGAACGTCGTTACGATCTTTTCCAACATTCTTCTACACGTAATATTGAAGGTTATAACCAATATATTCGTAAACAAAATGAAGAACTTGAAGAGAAACAATCCGAATTACCTTACATTGTTGTAATTGTAGATGAGTTAGCAGATTTAATGATGGTTGCAGGAAAAGAAGTTGAAAATGCGATTCAACGTATTACTCAAATGGCCCGAGCTGCTGGAATTCATTTAATTGTAGCCACTCAAAGACCATCAGTTGATGTCATTACAGGTATTATCAAGAATAATATCCCATCAAGAATTGCCTTTGCGGTAAGTTCACAAACAGACTCTAGAACAATTATTGGTTCTGGCGGTGCTGAAAAATTACTAGGTAAAGGTGACATGTTATATATAGGTAACGGAGAGTCTACGCAAACACGTATTCAAGGTGCTTTCTTGAGTGACAAAGAAGTTCAAGACGTAGTCAATTATGTTGTAGAACAACAACAAGCGAATTATGTGAAAGAAATGGAACCAGATGCACCAGTCGATAAATCAGAGATGAAAAGTGAAGATTCTTTATACGATGAAGCCTATTTATTTGTTATAGAACAACAGAAGGCTAGTACATCTTTATTACAAAGACAATTTAGAATTGGGTATAATCGTGCTTCAAGATTAATGGACGATTTAGAACGTAATCAGGTCATAGGCCCACAAAAAGGGAGCAAGCCTAGACAAATTCTAGTT
Source organism: Staphylococcus caprae (assembly GCF_002902725.1). Classification (GTDB taxonomy): domain Bacteria; phylum Bacillota; class Bacilli; order Staphylococcales; family Staphylococcaceae; genus Staphylococcus; species Staphylococcus caprae. Next base: position 6,160 of record NZ_PPRT01000017.1, on the reverse strand, counting down.
GATTTAGATAATGATGAGGTGTAAAAATGTCGGAAATGAATGCTATATATAGAGTGAAACAATATATTTTAAATATGATTAAAAATGGTGAGCTAGAAAACGGTGGTAAGTTACCTAGTAATTTATCAATTGCACGTGCATTAAATGTTAAAACTGATGATGTTTATGACGGCATTGGTGAATTAATCACAGAACAAATAGTCACGGATAATTTTGAAGAGGGGACAAGCGTTAAAGCACAACCCCCTTTCTTTTATCCATTAGACAAATTAATAAGTATTAGTACTATGATTGAAGAAGCTGGGTATAAAGCAGGTATAGAGTATCTAAATTTTGATGAACAACCAGCAACAATCTTAGATGCAGAACATTTAGGAATAGAAACCAAGCAACCAGTCACTATCATTGAGAGATTGAGAACTGCTGACCATAAACCTGTCGTTTATTGTTTAGATAAAATTGCGAAACAATACTTAACTTGTTTAGATTATCAGAAAAGTAACGGATCAATGTTAAGAGCCATTAAAGATGCGACAGGACACGAAGTGACTCATGCTGAAATGGACTTAGAAGCGATTAGTTACGAACCACACATTTCTGAAGTGCTCAACGCGTCGCCACACGAAGGTTTAATGTTATTGAAAGTTGTACATTATGATGAAAATGGACAACCCATCTTATACTCTTTAAACTATCTTAAAAGTAGTTTAGTTAAGTTTAAAGTTAATAAAAATTAAATAGTAAATGTTTTTACAGAAAAGGGAGGTATGGCATTTGGAGACAATGAACCATGACCATTCAAATATACATATCAATGTTTTACCAACTGAAAAATTTAAAACAACGATGGTGACATTTAAATTCATGGCACCATTAGATTATGAAACGATTACATCTCGTTCCATTCTAAGTAAAGTATTAGTACGTGCTACTCAAAAATGGCCTAACGACAAAGCGTTAAATAGACATTTGTCAAACTTATATGGGGCTTATATCAATAGTTTTGTAACTAAATTTAAAGATAAACATGTCATTACTATTTCTCTAGAAATTGTGAATGAGCGTTACTTGAAGGATTCTACGCCTCTATTTGAAAAGGGATTAGAAATGCTGAAAGAGTTAATATGGAACCCTTTAATTGAAGATGAACAATTCAATGAAAAATATGTGGCTCAAGAGAAATCTCTCCTTACTAAGAAAATTGAAGCAATGACAGATAATAAGGCGCAATACTCATTTTTAAAATTAATGAATTATATGTTTAAAGATGAACCTTATAAATATATTGCTACGGGTCAATTGGAACAAATACCACAAGTGACTGCTCAAAACTTGTATGATACATATAAATCCATGATACATAATGATGAATGTGCAATTTACGTAGTAGGAAATGTTAACGAACAAGAAACGAGAAATTTAATCCAAAATAACTTTGAAATCAAACCGTTTGAGTTAGAAAAGGGTTCACCATTAACACAAATAAATCATATTGGTTCGCCGAAGGTTATTATTGAAGAAGATGAAGTGGACCAAGCAAAACTTAATCTTGGTTATCGATTCCCAACCTACTATGGTAAACAAAATTATTATGCGTTTGTCGTGTTTAATATGATGTTTGGTGGAGATCCCTCTTCAGTATTGTTCAACGAAGTTCGTGAAAAGCAAAGTTTAGCTTATTCGATCCATTCTCAAATTGATGGTAAAAATGGATTCTTATTTGTCTTAAGTGGCGTATCTGCTGATAAATATGAACGCGCGAAAGATACTATTTTAGAAGAATTCGATAAATTAAAAAATGGTGAATTTGATGAAACTAAATTAGAATTAGCTAAAAAAATTATTATTTCACATAGACATGAATCTACTGATAGACCTAAAAGCATGATTGAATTGCTACATAATCAACTATTATTAGACGAATATCAATCTGATGAAGACTTTATTAAAGCAATTAATCAGGTTACAAAAGAAGATGTAATTGAGTTAGCTAACGAAGCTGTCCTTGATACCATTTATGTTTTAACGAAGGGAGGTCAAAGGGAATAATGAAAGTACATAATTATGAACTTATTGATGAAAAGGTTTTTGAACATGAACTTGATAATGGACTAAAACTGTTTATTATACCTAAGCCAGGATTTCAAAAAACATTTGTAACTTATACAACACAATTTGGTTCGTTAGATAATCACTTTAAACCTCTTGGTAGTGATGAGTTTGTAAAGGTTCCAGACGGCGTAGCTCATTTTTTAGAACATAAACTTTTTGAAAAAGAAGAAGAAGATTTATTTACAGCATTTGCTGAAGAAAATGCCCAGGCGAATGCTTTCACTAGTTTTGACCGTACAAGTTACTTATTTAGTGCTACAAATCACATCGAAAGTAATATTAAGCGTTTATTAACCATGGTTGAAACACCGTATTTTACTGAAGAAACAGTGAATAAAGAAAAAGGCATTATCGCTGAAGAAATTAAGATGTATCAAGAGCAACCTGGTTATAAATTGATGTTCAATACACTAAGAGCTATGTACTCTAAACATCCTATCCGAGTTGATATTGCTGGAAGTGTAGACAGTATTTATGACATAACTAAAGACGATTTATATTTATGTTACGAAACGTTTTACCATCCATCCAATATGGTTCTCTTCGTCGTAGGCGATGTTGATCCTCAAAGTATCGTTGATTTAGTCGATAATCATGAAAAGCAACGCAACAAGACTAATCAACCTCAGATAGAGCGTGCACAAATTAAAGAACCGGAAGAAGTCAATACACATACTGTAACTGAAATGATGAAATTACAATCCCCACGACTCATGCTAGGATTTAAAAATCAACCACTCAATGAAAGCTCAGAAAAATACGTTCAAAGAGATCTAGAAATGACATTTTTCTATGAGTTGATTTTCGGCGAGGAAACAGATTTTTATCAAGATTTGTTAAACAAAGATCTTATCGATGAAACGTTTGGTTACCAATTTGTATTAGAACCAAGTTACAGTTTTTCTATTATTACGAGTGCGACACAACACCCCGACGAGTTGAAAGAATTATTAATTAATGAACTTAAGAAATACAGAGGACATTTAGCGGATCAAGAAGCGTTTGATTTATTGAAAAAACAATTTATCGGCGAATTTATTTCTAGTTTAAACTCCCCTGAGTATATTGCGAATCAATATGCAAAGTTATATTTCGAAGGCGTGAGTGTCTTTGATATGTTAGAGATTGTTGAAAATATTACTTTAGAAAGTGTAAATGAAACATCTAAGCTATTCCTTGACTTTGATCATCTTGTTGATAGTCGTTTGGAGCTGAAAGAGTAATGAAAGCGCTAGTAATTGGTGGTTCAGGTAGTCTCGGCACTGCAATTGTAGACCGCTTATTAGATGAAGGTTATGAAGTGATTATTCATTACAACACTGCGGATTTAACTTCATTAAAAGAAAAGTATAAAAATAATAATGTAGAATTTATCCAATGTGATTTAGCTCAAGATATAACATTATCGGAATATTTCGGGCATCTCAATGATCTAGACTGCCTCATATATACGAGTGGAACTGCCTTATATGGTATGTTGCAAGATATGAGTGATGAAGACATAGACTATAGTTATGCCCTTCATGTAAGACAATTTATTCGTTTATCTAGATATTTTGTTGATACTTTAAGAAAAAGTAATCATGGACGTATCATTGTGATTTCTTCAATATGGGGAGAAACAGGTGCTAGTATGGAATCAATTTATTCTGCAATGAAGAGTGCTCAGATTGGTTTCGTTAAAGCACTTAGCCAAGAATTGGCACTCACTTCAGTGACAGTAAATGCAATTGCACCTGGCTTTGTCTCTGGTAACATGAGCAAGGCGTGGTCTAAAGAAGAAATGGAATCTATTGTAGCAGAATTGCCTCAAAACAGAATGATTGAACCATACGAAGTTGCTCACGTTTGTGCGTATTTGTGCCATCCAATGTCTAGAAGCATTACAGGTACCGTTCAAAAAGTTAATGGCGGTTGGTATTTATAAGTTAGCTACTCTTACGGCATAGAAGCTTTCTATTTATTGTCTTTGATTAATCATTCTTGTTTATTTTTATAAGAAAATTAATACAATTATTAAGTGCGATTCTCATAAACGATGTTATAATGTGATTAAATCAAACTTTGAATAGCTTTCAAGTGCGTGATTGTAAACAAGGGGTGGTCGAATCGTGGCAGTTGCAGAAAGAAAAGAGTGGTACTTAGAATATGAAATTACTATCAATCGAGCTGGATTACTCGGTGATATTTCAAGTTTACTAGGTATGCTAGGAATTAGTATTGTAACAATCAATGGTGTTGATCAAGGTAAAAGGGGTCTACTTATCAAAACCGATAAACTTGAGAAAGTTGAACGTTTTGAACAGATTGTCAAAGAAATCAATGAAATTGATATTACTAAATTAAGAATTCCTGAACTTAGAGATCGACTTGCGGTTAGACATGGTAGATACATAGAGCAAGATGCAGATGACAAGAAAACATTTAAATTTGAAAGAGAAGATCTAGGATTACTTGTAGACTTTTTGGCTGAACTTTTCAAAGAGGAAGGTCACAAATTAATAGGTATTCGAGGCATGCCTCGAGTTGGTAAAACAGAATCTATTGTAGCAGGAAGCGTTTGTGCACATAAAAGATGGTTATTCATAAGTTCTACTTTAATTAAACAGACGGTAAGGAGTTCACTTATCAAGGGTGAATATGAGTCAAACCATGTCTATATTATTGATGGAGCTGTGACAGCTCGTGAGTCTAACCCTAAACATCAGGACCTAGTTAGAGAAGTGATGACATTGCCATCCATCAAGGTCGTAGAGCATCCGGATTTATTCGTTGAAGCATGTAACTACAGTATGGATGATTTTGACTATATTATAGAATTGAGAGAAAATGAGAACCAAGAAATACATTATGATGAAATGAAGAAACAAACGGTTCAAAGTAAAAATAGTTTAGAATTTGGAGACCCATTCGGTGGGGGATTTGGTTTCTTTGAATAAGTGTGAGGAGGACTTTGTGTGAAAACGGTTGGTGAAGCATTAAAAGGTAGACGTGAAAGATTGGGTATGACGTTAAATGAATTAGAGCAACGAACTCAGCTTAAGCGTCAGACTTTGATACATATTGAAAATAATGATTTTGACCTATTAGCCAAAAAAGATTACACAGAGGGATTAATTAGAAAATATGCCAATGTTGTTAATATTGAACCTAATCAACTGATTGAAGCACATCGAGATGAAATACCTAGCAATCAGCATCAAATGGATCAATTGATGACAACTTTTTCTAATGGTCAAGTACCTTCTTATCGCAGCAAGTCGAAAGAAACCATTCAACTTGTCATGTTAATAGGTATGATTGTTATTGTATCTTTAATTATTTGGATACTTGCAGTATTAATTTTGTAAATAAATAAAGTTTTAGAAATGAGGATTTAAAATGAATATACCGAATCAGATTACGGTATTTAGAGTTATATTGATACCCGTTTTTATTCTATTTGCGTTAGTAGACTTCGGATTTGGACAAGTTTCCTTCCTTGGCGGTTATCATATTAGAATTGAAATTTTAATCAGTGCGATCATCTTTATTATTGCTTCATTGAGTGATTTTGCGGATGGTTATTTAGCACGTAAGTGGCAACTTGTAACGAATATGGGGAAATTTTTAGACCCTCTTGCAGATAAATTACTTGTTGCAAGTGCGTTGATAGTAATGGTTCAATTAGGTTTTACAAACTCAGTAGTTGCAATCATTATTATTGCACGTGAATTTGCTGTGACAGGACTACGTTTGTTACAAATTGAACAAGGATTTGTAAGTGCTGCAGGTCAATTAGGGAAGATTAAAACTGCTGTAACAATGGTTGCAATCATCTGGATATTATTAGGTGATCCACTTGTACACTTTATTCATTTCCCATTAGGCGTTACTTTATTATATATTGGTGTATTCTTTACTATTCTTTCTGGTATTGAGTATTTTTATAAAGGTAGAGACGTCTTTAAACAATCAAAATAATTATAATTTAATATATTTAGATTTGAGGTTGGGATATCGTTAGTTATCTCAGCCTTTTTAATATATTGGAAGTAGATATCTGAAT
>NZ_PPRT01000016.1 GCF_002902725.1 Staphylococcus caprae | reverse complement strand
GCAATCAATACGTGAAAATGAGGGTGATAGTCATCACGTTCCGCATTATACGTGACTTCTAATTTACGAACATAACCTTTCGCAATAGACTTAAAATGCTTACGATTACTTAACCGTCTAAATGATTGATTATAACTTTGTATTTCATCTTCTAAATGCTCAGCTGTGACATTTGGTGTCGTAAGTGTTAAAAAGATGAATTGTTTATCTTCTTTTTGCTTAATATATTGCATCATCAACGACAGCCCTAACGCATCTTTACGTGCTTTACGCCACGCACACACCGGACAAAATCGATTCTTACATAAATTAGATTTATATAATTTCTGTTTCTCTAACGTTTTATCAGCCACAAAACTCAAAAACGTATTACAGTTTTTAATCAAATCCATTTGCCCCTCTTTAACATGTCGCTCAATAAATTTCTGAAATACTTGATTTCTTTGTTTTTTCTCAGTATACTTTTCCATGTAAATTGTATAAACAACTTTATTTGAGATACAAAAAAAGTTGCTTTTTCTCCTTTCTTGTATGATTTTTGTCTCGTCAACTTAAACCATACTATAATAGGTACGAAAAAGCAACTTTTTTTGTGCCTGAAACCAGATATAGCAATGGATTAAAAGGGGTCGCCCTCGCTTGTAATAGTTACCTATAGTATCAAGACAAGAAGAAACTCGTTTCACTCGTTTCTAAAAAACAAAAAAGAAGGGATAAAATATGAGAGATTTAAAAGATAAATCTCAGATTACACTAATAGTTCAGTCACTGATTGTTATCGTCTTATTTTTTACCTGTGAAATGCTCTTTTTTACATACCTAAATAAACCTACATTTTACATAATAGGCATAATTTGTTTGTTCCTAACTCTAGGATTATGTAATTTTTTAAAGTTTAATTTGTTTTCTTTCAAAACTTTAAAGTGGAAAGAATTAGCTATAATTATAATCGGGTTACTAATCATAGAAATACCAACATATTTAATAACTAACTTTTCTTCTACACCTGATAACCAAAATGGATTAAACACTATAGTTGATCAATCAAATCTCTTTATTGCAATCATGACACTAGGTATTTTTATACCCGTGATAGAAGAATGTATTTTTAGAGGAATTTTAATTAAAGTTATGTTTCAAAAGAAGCAATGGTTAGGAACAATATTTTCTATAATTTTATTTACAATTGCTCATAGTCCTACAAGCCTAACAGAGTATATAATCTATGGAATTCCGGCAATTTTTTATTCAATAATTTACTACAAAACTCAAAGAATAGAATTACCAATCATAATCCATATAATCAATAATTTACTCGGTTTTGTAAACTAATGTTGCTTTATTCCAATTGCTTTATTGACGTTGAGCCTCTGAACCCTTAACAATCCCTAAACTTGTCGAATCGTCGGCTTAATAGCTCACGCTATGCCGACATTCGTCTTCAAGTTTAGTTAAGGGTTCTTCTCAACATCAATAAATTT
>NZ_PPRT01000015.1 GCF_002902725.1 Staphylococcus caprae | reverse complement strand
AAGGGTTCTTCTCAACATCAATAAATTTTCTCGGCATAAATGCTTGTGGTATGCTCAATACAGTGCTCATTTTTAATTGCACAGTATGATAGCTATTCTCCAGACCACTCATTTTTGAGTGGTTCTTTTATTTTGCATTTTAAGCCCTTTCTAGGACATTTAATCATTTCGAATATAAAAACAAACAAAAACTTCTTTCGTTCAACAGAGAGGCTATGAATCATTTTAAAATTCATTTCTCAACACTTTCAGAAAGAAAAATATATTTTTAATCTCAATTGTTCTTCTTAGAAAAAAGCTAAAACCCGATTAATAATATTCAAAAAAGGCAGCAGTACATTTTGATTTTGGCTACCATTTGGCTACCGAAATTATTATTTTTAGCTCCCAAATGGCTACATAAAAAGGTAGCCATTTGGGAGCCATTTTTGATTTAGGGTAGCTATTCGGAAGCTTTTTGTGTAGCCATTCGGGAGCCATATAACAATTTTTATCACATAAATAGGAATCCCATTTGACACTGTCAAATCAATATTTTGCACAGAAATAGCTACAATATGGAGCCGTTTCTGTGCAGGATTCCTCTTATGCTCTTGAATAGCAATAGTTGCAATATTACACCTGTATACCCTCATATTTTTCATTTTAAAATCTCAAACCTTTTTCAGAAAAACATCTTTAATTTTTTCTAACAAAACAAAAACGCTCACTCTTTTTTGAGTCAGCGTTTTATTTTTTATATGTCTGCTTCAATTTCATTTATCATTTTTTGATTCACTTCTCGTTTTTCTT
>NZ_PPRT01000014.1 GCF_002902725.1 Staphylococcus caprae | reverse complement strand
TTCATATTCTTATTCCATTGATAAGTATATTATAAAATAAAATATTTACTATACATCTGTAGACCTATTCATTGATTTATTTTAGAGGAATAAACAAAAATGAATAATTTTATATATATAATCAAAAAATGAGGATGAAATATAATTTAATATCTCATCCTCATTTAACATATTGGCAGTAGATGTCTGAATTGAAAATGCGCTTGTATCAAGCTTTTCTCAATCCTAGCCATCCTTGCCGGGGTGGGACAACGAAAATAATTTTGCTAAATTATATTTCTGTCCCACTCCCACCCTTATATCATTTATTTTCTATGTGTAACGGGGTTTATTTTTGATACCCTCTGCCTTTATTCATGATTTCTAGTACTTCTTTATGGCAACCAGGATTACTAATAATAAATGGCCCACCTTGTCCGAAATCAACTTCTCCACCATCTAAGCCTGTCATTTTCAAGCCAAGTTCTTTCGCAAATAAAAATTGAGCTGCAATGTCCCAAGGCTTAGGATTCGTGTTGATGTGTGCCCCAAATTGCCCCTTAATCACTCTTATTGAATCTAAGCCGCATGAGCCAATAATTCTATAACTAAATGACGATTGGAATAGATCTTTAATCGTTTCATCATTCAATACATGAGGGTTAAATGACAGTATCGCATCTGCAATTGATAAGGTTGGAGGAGGTAGTAACGGACTTTGATTTACATATGCACCTTCCCCAGCAATCGCTTTATAAAGTTTGCCATGAGGATAATCATATATATATGAAAGTTGTGGTGCTCCATCTACAAAATATCCTAAAATAATACAATAGTCTTCTTGTTGTTTTACCAAATTAGCTGTTCCATCAATTGGATCCATAATCCATAAATGCCCCTCATAAGGTTGAATATCATCATTATTCTTTTCTTCAGCTAACAATTGATGCGTAGGTAGTTCAGTTTTGAGAAACGCTTGAAAGTGATCTTGAATTTGTTTGTCTACATTTGTAACAAGATCGAATCTATCCTTTTTAGTATCTGTATGCATTTCTTCAATTAACTGAGGTAAAATATCATCTACAATATTTAACCAATTACAAATCAATTGATCTAGTTTTCTTAAATCTTCTGAAACCATTTTTCCACCACCAATTAAATATGTATATGAATCTCCCATAACCCTATATCACTTTTTAAGCAAGGTGATATTGATGAATTGCTCTTCGTTTTGCTTAAATATTATTTTATACGAAATTTACTATTATTTGGAATGGTATTTTGAATTTTATTTTTGAAAAAGAAAAATCGGCTAGTCACGAGCTAGCCGACAAATAGAAAGGAAAGTAAGTAATAAATATTGAAGATGTTTTGATGTAACTTGAACGATTACACAGCTATCTGTTACATAGCTCTACCCCTTTGTCTAATCGCTCCCCCTGTTACAAATAATATACTAACACAATGATTTTTAAATTGTAAGCGTTTTCCAAAAAGAAAATTTAGTAATTTTACACTATAACGGTTGAAAAAAGCAGAAAATGTCATCATTGTCGCTTATATGTTATAATAAATGTAATATGTAATGTTTATGGAGGTGACTTTCATTGAATAAATTAGAACGACAAAACCGAATCATTCAGGCTATACAAAATTCTGATAAAATGACCGCTTCGCAACTCGCCAAAGAATTTAATGTTTCTAAAAGAACGATATTAAGAGATATTGATGATTTAGAAGAACAAGGTGTAAAGGTATATGCACAACACGGCAAGCTTGGTGGTTATCAAATTAAAGATGCCCAATCAAAAATTTCTTTATCATTAACTGAAAATCAATTGTCAGCGTTGTTTCTTACACTTAATGAAAGTCAGTCTTATTCGACACTTCCTTACCAGTCAGAAATTCAATCCATTATTAAACAATGTTTAAATTTGCCTCAAACGAGATTAAGAAAATTATTAAAGAAAATGGATTACTATATCAAATTTGAAGAAAGCACAAATGTCACACTACCTCAGTTATTTTCAGATATTTTGATTTATTGTACTGAGCGTAATGTCATGCTCGTAGATTATTTGGAAAATGAGAGAATGCAAGCAGAAAATGTCATCTTTATAGGCTTATTATGCAAATATGGACAATGGAATGCTGTCATATTCGATATAGGCCGAGGGCATACACGCGAGCTACCGATTATGGACATTCAAGACATTTCTTATTCCTTTGAAAAGACCATTAAAACGCAAGATATTTCAATCGACAATTACCAGCAATTTTTAAACCCAGCCGACACTACAAATTAAACAGTGTCAGCTGGGCTATAAATAAATTATTTATAAAAAATAGTCCAGACCGTATATATAAATGAAACGAGATTATTTAACATATGTAAACCTATTGAAGCCGCTAAATTTCTCCCTGAAATCAAATAAACAAACACAAGAGACAATGCTAGAATAAAATATGCTCCAAATTCAAATGGCGATTTAGCATCAGTGACATGAATCAAAGTAAATGTTATCGCTGAGACAATCCCCATAACGATAAAATTAAATTTCTTCCCTAATTCTCCTATAACAATATGTCTGAATACTAATTCTTCAACTACCGGACCTGCAATAACAATCATTAAAAATGCAAATGGAATAAATGCATGTGTCTCAAACAATTGATCTAACGCCATTTCATTCTGTGTATCTGAATACTGCAAATGTTTAGGTAAGAATTGCATTAAATAATCATATAAATTTGATAATCCAAGTGCTATTAAAAATACGATAATAATGATAAACCAACGCTTTTTTAGATATGTGATCCCCTTCTTAAATCTTTCACCAAAAGTCTGTATATGTAAAAAATAAAATACAAAAATAACAACCACATAAGCCATCAGTTGACCTAGTGTTCCTATCATAGCTAATTGTAACTCAGATATATATCCGAAATAGAGCCACCCTAATGCTAAACCTGCATAGCTAAATATAAATAATCCAACAAGTGCTATAGGTATGAGATTTAAATCTCTCCACGCAATATCACTCCATTTATATTTTTTCTTTCTTTCATTCGCTTTCATTCACGTATCCCTTTCTTTTTACAAATTTATGTTCAAAATTAAATATTATTGGAGGTACTATGAATTATTTAGAAACCACACAACATATCAAACTGCAAATTGTAAATCTGCTCACTTTGAGTGAAACTGCTAAATATTATGCACTCATTCATCATAACAAATTTGAAGAAACTTTGAACGCATTTAATCAAAATGTCGAAGCGGAATATCAATGGGTTGAAGATCATAAAGCTATCTTAGGCACCACACCTGAATTTGCTACCTACTATGAGGTCATACAGCAATTACATAACCATCCCCTTTTGACAGTTACTCAAGGTGATATACTTTTTTATATCAATACGAAACAAATACTATTGTATGAACAACTTTTAAAATTAGATCATCAATATCAAGTAACTCCCCACAACATTTCAAATAAACATTAATCATTTACTCCACAAAATTGTACTTATTTTTATTTTATACTACTTAAGAAACAAAATACTTTAAATTTTATTGTTATATTATTTAAATTATACCTCAAATTGTAAACCTTTCTTAATAGCGTTATAATCGGTACTGATTAAGTAGTACAAAGGAGTGTTAGATGTGCTTGGCTTTTCAGTATATTTAGGTAAAGCATTAGATAAAGAATACATTCTAGATATGGCATCATTGGGATATCGTACGATTTTCACGTCTTTACAAATTCCTGAAGAAAGTAAGCACCATCAGTTGGCATATCTGGGAGAATTATGTCAGCTTTTATCTTCATATGACATCACTTATATTATTGATGTTAATCCTTCTTTGCTTAATCAATCATTATACAGTTATTTAAATCAATTGCCTCATGGGGCTTTTACGATACGCATTGATGATCAATTGAATGTTGACCTTATTGATGAGGTACAAAGTCATGGTTTCCAATGTTGCTTAAATGCAAGCACGATTACTCAAGAGATGTTGGAACGTATATATGAACACGATTATCAGAGACAATTAATTTACTGTCATAATTACTATCCACGACCTGACACAGGTCTTTCACGCTCTTTTATTGACAATAAAAATCAACTTATTCATGTCTACGATAAACATGCTAAAATATATGCCTTTATTCCAGGTACAGAATTAAGAGGTCCTCTATTTAAAGGATTACCTACTATAGAATCACATCGCTCAGCACATCCATTAATTTCAGCTTATGAGTTACAGAACAGTGGTGTAGCTCACATTGTAATTGGTGATAGTGCTATAAGTATCGCTCTAGCACAGCAATTGTCTGATATGGTATTCAATCGTCACTTTACAATACATCTCAAAGATTTGGATGCTTCATTTTCAAAAAGAATTCTACGAACACATACATCACGTATTGATGCACCCGAGCATCTTATTCGTTCTCAATATTCTCGAGCAAACAATGATGAAGATATTAAGCCAATCGGTACAAAACAACGAAATGTTGGAGACGTTACAGTAGATAATCAACTTAACGGGAGATATGAAGGGGAAATTCAAGTAGTGAAAACAATGCTTCAAGGGCATCCACATATTAACCGTATCGCTCGTATAAACGATGATGACCTCTCATTGTTAACACTGATACAACCTGGGGATACTTTCAAATTTATATACGAAGGAGAATGACAATGAAGCGTTTAACCACCGAAACACGAAATACTCAGACGATGCATTTAGATGAAATGGATATTCAAGATGCTTTAAGAACAATGAATCTGGAAGATCAAAATGTACCTAAAGCCATTGAATCGGTTCTTCCTCAATTAACACAAGTGATAGAAAGTGCCATTCAACGCTTTAATCATGGCGGTCGCATTATTTATATCGGTGCAGGTACAAGTGGTAGACTCGGCGTTTTAGATGCAGCTGAATGTGTGCCGACCTTTAATACACGTCCTGAGGAAGTCGTGGGTATTATCGCAGGTGGCCAAGAAGCAATGATGGTTGCAGTGGAAGGTGCTGAAGATAATATCGAACAAGGTGCACAAGATTTAAAGGATATTCATTTAAATGATAAAGACATTGTCATTGGTATTTCTGCGAGCGGTCGTACACCTTACGTTAAAGGCGCGCTCAACTTTGCAAATGACATTCAAGCTGATACAGTTGCCCTTTCATGTAATGCTCAGAGCGAAATCAGTAAATGTGCCAACCATGTCTTAGAAATAAATGTAGGCCCAGAAGTATTAACAGGCTCTACTCGATTGAAATCTGGCACCGCACAAAAGCTTGTGTTGAATATGATTTCTACTATGACCATGATTGGTGTAGGAAAAGTATATGATAACTTAATGGTTGATTTGCGACCAACTAACAAGAAATTAGTCAACCGTTCTATCCGCATTATTCAAGATATTTGTGATTTAAGTGAGCAAGATGCACAAAACTTGTATGATGAAGCGGGACATCATATTAAAACTGCAGTTGTCATGCATTTATGTAATACGACTAAAAAAGACGCTAAATTGCGTTTGGAAAAGAGTAATGGAGTGATTAAGCAAGCCATCAACGCTTAAGGGAGGAATTTCCATGAGTAAAGAAGAACGTCTTGCTAAAGATATTACTCATGCAGTGGGCGGTATCAATAATATTGATGATATTATCCACTGTATGACACGTATTCGAATTAAAATTCATGATTACGATCAAGTCAATTACGATGAATTAAAAGGTATCGATGGTGTTTTAGGTGTCGTTGAGGATGAACGTCTTCAAGTCGTCGTTGGCCCTGGTATTGTGAACAAAGTCGCTAACTATATGGCTGACGAGAGCAACGCACCATTAGGTAAAGATACTGCTAACTCTGAAAATAAAAGTTATAAAACACAAGCTGAAGAACGTGCTCGTGAAAATAAACAGAATTTTCAAAGTCATCGTAAACAAAGCAAATGGAACAAAGTTTTAAAGTCTATCGCTAACATTTTCATACCTTTAATCCCAGCATTTATTGGTGCCGGATTAATTGGTGGGATTGCAGCGATATTAAACAATTTATTAACCGCTGGTGCGATTTCTGGAGATTGGATCAAACAAGTTGTAGCAGTATTAAATGTCATCAAAGACGGTATGCTTGCATACTTAGCCATCTTCACAGGTATCAACGCAGCAAAAGTATTCGGCGCCACACCTGGACTAGGCGGTGTTATCGGTGGTGCGACATTACTTACAGGAATTACAGATGAGAATCCAATTAAAAATATCTTTACCGGAGAACATTTAGTTGCTGGTCAAGGCGGTATCATCGGTGTTATCTTTGCTGTTTGGCTACTCAGTTTAGTTGAAAAGAGATTACATAAAGTGGTCCCTAACTCAATTGATATTATTGTAACGCCAACGATTTCTCTATTAATAATTGGATTATTAACTATATTTATCATCATGCCACTCGCTGGATTTATCTCAGATGGACTTGTCCACGTGATTAATTGGGTGATTGGTGTAGGTGGCATATTTAGTGGTTTCATTATTGGTGCATTTTTCTTACCTCTCGTTATGTTAGGTTTGCACCATATTTTCACGCCAATTCATATTGAATTAATTAATAAAACGGGATCTACGTATTTATTACCTATTGCTGCAATGTCAGGTGCTGGTCAAGTGGGGGCTGCATTAGCGCTATGGGTAAGATGTCGTAAAAACCAAAAATTACGCAACACTTTAAAAGGTGCCCTTCCAGTTGGATTCTTGGGCATCGGCGAACCTTTAATCTACGGGGTGACATTGCCGTTAGGTCGACCATTCTTTACTGCATGTATTGGTGGCGGTATTGGTGGCGCTGTAGTTGGAGGTATTGGTCATATCGGTGCTACTGCTGTGGGGCCTAGTGGTATCTCACTATTACCATTAATTGCAAATAATATGTACCTCGGTTATATTGCCGGCTTACTGGCTGCATATGCTGGAGGATTCATTTTCACTTATTTCTTTGGTACGACTAAGGAAATGAGAAATTCTGATCAAATGGGTGATTAAATTGCCAAACATTTTGAATGAAATTGACAACCAGTACCCCTACCTCACTAAAAATGAAAAAAAGATTGCTCAATTCATATTGAATTCACCTCACAAAGTGGTGAATATGAATTCACAAGATATAGCTGAAACTTTGAATACCAGTCCTTCATCGATTATTAGATTTAGTAAAAAAATTACTGAAGGCGGATTTCACGAATTAAAAATTGGTCTTTCAAAGTTTCTACCTAAAGAGGCGTCTGTGTATAATGTAGAACTTGTTGACAATGAAAACACTGACTCTCTTAAAAAGAAGATGCATTCACGGGCTAAAGGTGCACTTAATAATGCGAATGAAAAAATTGACGATAAGATTATCGATCAAATATGCGACTTATTTAAACAAGCCGAGACAATTTTTATCTATGGTTATGGCGCATCATTTGTAGTAGCTACAGATTTATATCAAAAGTTGTCACGCATTGGTTTAAATATTCAACTTGTACAAGAAACACACATCTTCACAACGATGTTAGCAACTCATAATGCTAAAGATTGTGTTGTGTTTATTACAAATAATGGTATGCAAAGTGAAATGCGTTCCATTGCTAAGGTTGTATCTGATTATCATATTCCTGTGGTGACAATCACAAGTACGTCAGATAACCCTGTTGCCAAGCGATCTGATATTATTTTATCTTATGGTCAAACGGATGAAAATGAAATGCGCATGGGTGCTACCACTTCTTTATTTGCACAAATGTTTACAATAGATGTACTTTATTATCGTTACATCGCATTGAATTATCAGTCATCATTAGATTTCATTACGCAATCTAAAATGGCTTTAGATAATTATCGAAAGCATTTATCAAATATTGAATTTAAACATTAGACAAATAGAAAAAGCGATTCGTCATACTTAAAATTTCTTAAGAGAAAATGTATGAACGAATCGCTTTTTCATTTTATTAATCAGACATTTATATTTTATTGACGTTCTTGCGTCATTCTAGCTCTCTTTGCATGTTGATCTTTTTTATTATAACGAATGAAATAATAAAGTGTCACAAAAGCTAAAAATACGATACCTATAACAACAGAGACAACTGTTTCTTTATTAAATAACATGCCTATGAGTACCAAAATCAAAAACGCAATTGTTAAGTAGTTCGCAAACGCGCCTCCTGGCATTTTGAAAGGATGTTGTTTCACTTCTTCAGGATGTAATTTTCTAAAGCGTAAATGACTAAATAAAATCATAAACCATGGAATCATACCAGGTAAGATTGAAGCACTATATACGTATACGAAAATACTATCTGCCCCTTTAATCAATAAAGGAAGAATAACATTTAATAAGGCTCCAATTAAAATACCAATTGAAACTGCTAATACTGTGTAGAATGGTACACCATTTTTCATTACTTTAGAGAAAATCTTAGGCATTTGACCATGTCTAGATAATGTATAAATCATACGACTGGCACTGAAGATACCAGAGTTACATCCTGATAATGCCGCTGTTAATACAACAAAGTTAATTAAACCAGCTGCGAATGTAATTCCAACTTTGGCAAATGTAGCTACAAATGGACTTCCGATATCCCCTAATTTGTCCCAAGGATAAAC
Source organism: Staphylococcus caprae (assembly GCF_002902725.1). Lineage (GTDB taxonomy): Bacteria > Bacillota > Bacilli > Staphylococcales > Staphylococcaceae > Staphylococcus > Staphylococcus caprae. Next base: position 26,930 of record NZ_PPRT01000014.1, on the reverse strand, counting down.
AGAAACGATGACAAAAATTGCACCAAGGTAGAAGATTAAAATTCTCCAAATCACCCCATTGACTGCCTTAACAATATTCTTTTGAGGATTTTTAGTTTCACCTGCTGAAATACCAATAAGTTCAACACCTTGATATGAACCGATAACAATTGATAAGGCGAAGAAGAATCCAACAATACCATTTGGCATAAATCCACCGTGTGTCCATAAGTTAGAAATACCTACTGCATGTCCACCATTTCCAATTCCAAATAAGATAAGTCCAAAACCTGCAATAATCATTAAAATAATTGTAACGACTTTAATTAATGCAAACCAGAATTCAAATTCACCAAAGGCTTTAACTGAAACTAAGTTTGCTCCCATTAATAATGCAACTGCAACAATTCCCGGTATCCAGTTTGGTAAGTTTGGGAACCAATAGTTCATATACTCACCCACCGCGATAACCTCACTCATCCCTACAACTACCCATTGGAAGATATTACTCCATGCTGTCATATATCCTGCCGCTGGATGAATATAGTCACTTGCAAATGTTGCAAATGATCCTGTCGTAGGATTGATATAAATCATTTCCCCCATTGCTCTCATGATTAAGAATAAAAAGATGCCTGCAATTAGATATGCAAGAATAACTGATGGGCCAGTCCATTTAATAGTACTAGTCGCACCCATGAAAAGACCGACACCGATTGTTCCACCAAGTGCAATCATTTGCATTTGACGTGCACTTAGTCCCCTTTGTAATTCATTGTTTTCCATAATTTTACCCCATCTCTAAATCTAGATTATTATTTTAATGATAATCTTATTTTCGTAATTATACTACAAATTGACGAAATTGAAACAAAATTTTTACAATTTATTGAAATCGCTTACAAAACTATAATAGCAACCTTTTTGATTTTTGAAAATACCTATTTTGATTATTTTTCTGAAAATTAAATCTATTAAAGCGACTAAGCCTTCAATCTGTTGGTCGATGAGATTGTTAAATATTTATTGCGTTTCAATGTGTTGATTATCAATATGGAACTTACTTAAGTTTTTATAAATAGATTGTGATATCACTACATAAATGGTTTCATTCTAAATGACTGAGTGAGTGTGATATACTTTCTTTAAATAGTTAAAGGAGATTGATTATGGATAAAGCACTTATACAACGTGCAATCAAAGTTGCTTTGATTTTTATGATTGTGTTTTTCTTACTAAATTACTTTACTATGAAGCATTCTGATTTAATGCATGTTGTGGGTCGTACGCTTTTAGCAACACTGGCTTTCTTCATCATTTATATAGTGGCTTTTACAATCTTAAGTTCTGATGAACGTAAAATGATTTACGGTACTACCCTTCCAATATCATTAGTCATTTGCTTGCTTATTGGAACATTTTTCTTTACAACGCAAATTGGCGTGATAAGTGGCTTAATTATTGGAATCGTAGCAGGAATCATATGGGAACTGATTAAGAGAAGAAAAAATGGAGGTCATTTGTCATGACAATTATTATTGGCGTTGTGATTTTAATATTATTAATCATCAGCTTAGTACCTAATTATCAAGCGATGAAATTAGCTAAAAATCAAGGTCAAAAATCTACTCGATATACTATAATGGTGGGAATTGATTTAGTTTTAATTGTACTCATACTCGTCACGTTAATTCTAAAATTAACCACATAATCTAAAGTATGTTTAAGTTAGTTACATACTCAATATCAAATTCAAATTAATAGCTCTAAGATCATTTCTTTATGCGATACACCTTAAAAGTTGGACTAAAAAATCTAACTTAAGTGCGGTCTGTAAGTACAAGAAGTGTCTTAGAGCTTATTTCATATCGCTATTTTGTTTATCTAGGAATAACTAAACGTTTTATCTTATCTTCTAAGTTATTTTATAGTCTTCCCTGTAATAGAAGAAAGTATCCTATCGTTGCAAGGATAAGGTAAACAATAGAACCAATGATAAATGATCTAAGTTGTACGTGAAATGGTGTTCTTTTATTAAATATAGGTCCTAATATGAGGTTCCCTATGGCTAAGATGATAGGTCCTGCTATAAAGAATAGTATGGTATAACCCACGTTATGTGCCTCCTATTTATTTTCAAATAATTGCGTCACGATATCTTCAAGTGACATGTCCTTACCAACATAATTCACGGTTGAAAAGTCTTGATGCGCAGTCATCACATTTGTATTTACGACAACATCTAATCCTGCCATCATAGCAGCTGTTGCCCCGTTCACTGAGTCTTCAATTGCTAAACAAACAGTTGGATTATAGTTTAATTGCTGGACAGCTGTTAAATAAGGTTCTGGGTCAGGCTTAACGTTCTCGACATCTTCCCTACCTACGATCACATCAATATAGTCGTCTAAACCTAACTTTTTAAATGTTGGCAATATATCTTCTCTATAACTACTCGTTGCAATTGCCATCGGAATATGTCGTTGTTTGAGATAGTTCATTAACGCTTTAATCGTGTCGATGATAGGTAAATCTCCACTGGTTTCATGATGTTCCTGATAAATTTTCTCTTTCTTATCTAAACCAATCGCAGTTTCTAAGTGATTATGTAAATCTGTAGCTGCGCCACCTATTGATTGTCTATAGAAATCAATAGAAATCGGTTCGACTTTATGAAACTTAAGATGTTTATTAATTGTCTCAAATAAATGACGTTCTGTATCAATAATAGTTCCATCAAAGTCAAAGATCACTGCTCTATACATCTTTTTTTCTCCTTTTTTAATCACTGTTATTACACATACTAACACAAACAACGCCTACTGTTACTAGATGAACTGTAGACGTTGTTTTCAAAATTAAATCACTGATTAACGTTTTGACCAATATTTAGCAAGTATAGGTCCTGAAATATTATGTATAAAACTAAACACTGCGCCTGGAACAGCAGCTAACGGACTGAAATGGACTGTCGCTAATGAAACAGCGAGACCTGAATTTTGCATACCCACTTCAATTGCCACTGCTTTTTTATCTCTACGTTCTAGTTTAAATATGTGTGCTAAAACAAAACCAATCGTATAACCTAAAACATTATGAAGAATTACAACTAAGAATATAAGTAATCCTGTTTTAACAATTTGATCCTTACTTCCACCAACGACTGATGCAAGAATAAGTGAAATAGCAACAACAGAAATAATAGGCAAAGCTGTAGCAGTTTTTTCCGCAACTTTCTTTGCAAGTCTTTGGAAAATGAACCCTATAACTATAGGGATCAAAACAACTTGAACGACTGACCAAAACATACTCATAAATGAAACCTTTAGCCATTCGTGCGCAAATAGATAAATTAATGCAGGAGTAACTATTGGAGCAAGAAGTGTTGAAACGCTAGTGATTGCGACTGATAAGGCCACATTAGCATTTGCTAAATAACTCATAACATTACTTGACGTTCCTCCAGGGCAACACCCAACTAAAATAACGCCTATTGCAATTTCTGAAGGTAAATTAAACGCCTTAGCTATCAAAAAAGCTAGTGAAGGCATTATTGTAAATTGTAAAATGACTCCTATAATGACTGGTCTAGGTGATTTAAAAACGATTTTAAAATCTTTAGGACTTATAGTCATTCCCATTCCCAACATAACAATTCCTAAGAGATACGGTACAAACGATCCTAAACCAGCAAATTGTTGGGGGAACATCAAACCAATGATAGCTGCTAAAATCATCCACAATAAAAAAGTTTTAGTCGTAAACTGACTTATTTTATTTAACATGAAGAACACTTCCCTTAATACAATGATTTCAAATATTATCATAGGAAGTCATTTATCTCAATATGTTTTCAGAATATTCATTAAATTAAGCGGTAAAAACTCTATTTTTTATAAATTTTGTTAAGAAAAGATTACAAAAGAATAAATTTTAACTTCGTTCAAAAGTCTTAGTGAATATACAAAAAAAGAGTGGTACAATCTATTTAAACGGACAACGTACGCTTTTGTTTTACGCTAGTTTGATACCTATATAAAGAATGTTAAAGATTGGGAGGTCATAACATGTTGATTGATAAATTTGAAACCTACATTATCAATATTGCAGGTTTGAAATCTCGCTCAACGCGAAAAAAATTAACTCATTTGTGTAAAGAAATAAAATTCTGTGAGTCATTACAATTTTCTATATTCAAACAAAATAACATGTATGCTTTAGAGGTGAGCCTACCTAAGCAACAATTACCTTATTTAATTAGTTTTTTAAGCTTCCATAATTATTCTATTTATCAAATTTTATCTCCTAAGCATGTCGATGAACTTCTTGATTCTGAACATCTTTATCAATCAGCCAAACGATTTGATTTAGCTATCGACGGATTACAAGATCCTTTTATTAAAGATAAAGTGATTGATATCATGAATATGTTTGCTAATCATCATGATGTTAACTATACATTAAATAATAATTGTGCGAGTGTGTTATGTGCTCCTGAGGTGTTCACGCAATTACTTCATACTATTGCAACACGTAATATTGATATTTTATCTGCAAGTTATCGTGCTAAGATGTTGCATAAGGCACGTATTTCATAAATGTACCATCCAGTGAATAGTCACTGGATTTTTTAATATAAACAATCAGTTTTGGACATAATGTCTCAAAAAATAATAGCAGTAAGATGATTTCAATTACGAATCTTCTTACTGCTACTTTTATATTCAAAACTCACTAATCATTTTTTTCATCAAAAACTAAGTGTTCAAATGCTTCTCGTACTTGAGGTACGGTCATACCCACAACAACTTGGACATTTTTGCCACTCTTCACTAAGCCGTGTGCCATTTGGTCATGAGTAAAGTAACCACTATCTTCTACTTTAGATTCATCATTTACTGTTAAGCGTAAACGTGTGGTACAGTTTGTCACATCTTTAATATTTTCTTTTCCACCTAAACCTTCTAGGTAGTAGTATGCTTTCGCTTCATATTCATTACTTGGCGTAAATCCTGAATTGTCAGTATTACCTTCACCCTTTTTCTCTTTATAATCTTTTTTAGAGAAAAGTTTAACTTCTTCTTCAGCACGACGACCTGGCAATGGAATATCGAATTTTAAGATCAAGAATCTAAATACAAAGAAGTAAATTCCTGAGAATATTAAACCAATCACAACTTGTGCAACATATGTCATCCAGTGATTTTGGCCTAATGGAATCCAGTTTGTAGCGATAAAGTCTAATAATCCTCCGCCCATATTTCCCACAACACCAAAGCCATACATGATTGTATCCATTGTAGCAGCTAATAATGCGTGAATGACAAATAAATATGGTGCGATAAATAAGAATGTAAATTCTAAAGGTTCTGTAATACCAACCACTACTGCAGTTAACGTAGCAGGAATTAATAATGCTGCTACTTTTTTGCGGTTTGCTTTAGGCGTCGTAGAATACATTGCTAAAGCAATACCAATAGCACCAAAGACTTTACCATTACCTTGCAACATAAAGCCATAATGGAATTGATCTTTTAATGGTTTGCTACTTTCTGCAAATTGATTTAAGTGTCTAAACCATTCAGCTTTTAATCCATCTTTTGCAACGACAGGACCAACTTCAATAGGTGCGTAAATAAAGTGATGCAATCCTGTTGGGATTAACACACGTTCTAAGAAATGATACAACCAAACACCAATATAACCAGATCCAATAATGAAATGTTGTACAGATTCAATACCATTTTGAATCGTTGGCCATACAACGCAAGTAATTGCAGCAATCGGTAACATAACAAAGAATGAAATTGTTACAACAAATGTTAAGCCTTGGAATACACCTAACATCTCAGGCAATTTCTTACTATAATATCTATTATGTATCCATGTCACAATTGCTGAAATAATGATAGCACCTAAGATGTTCGTATCTAACGTTTCAATCCCCGCAATTGCTTTTAAACCAGTGACATTTTCTACACCTTTTTTAAGGTTTGCGCCAAAGGTATGTGGCCATTGCGTTAAAATTGCATTAATAAATGTGTTGAACATCAAATAACCCATTAATGCGGCTAAACCAGCATGACCAGGAGCCTTTTTCGCTAAAGATAAAGGTAAACCAACAACGAATACAATTTCCATATGATTAAAGATAACCCAGCCACCAGATTCAATGACTGACCAGAATTTAAACCAGAATGTATGTTGATCTGCAAGTCCACCCATAATTGTTGGATTTTTGAAAAGTGTTGCAAAACCGAGTACGATACCGAAAAATGCAAACATTAATACTGGAACAATCATCGCACTACCAAAACGTTTAATTGCGTTCATAATTAAAACCTCCACATCCCATATGATTGTTTCACTTTAACTCCCTGTATTATCTTTTAATGGTGAAACTTTATAAAAATAAATAACTTAATTTCAATATATAGTAAACGCTTACATTACTACAATGACGTTGACGAATTTTGAAACTATTTTGTATAATCAGATTATATTTTCATTGTGCGGAAATTTTTTCAATAAATAATATTGAGGTGTTGAGATGATATTAGATGAACGTGTAAATTCGAATTTCGATAATTTAAATGATAACGATATACAAATCGCACATTATGTAAATACACATATCGAAGACTGTAAAAATATGAAAATTCAAGATTTAGCTATACATACGCATGCTTCTAATGCGACGATTCATCGTTTCACTCGTAAGTTAGGATTTGATGGTTATAGTGACTTTAAATCCTTTTTAAAATTTGAAAATGAAAAGAAAAACCAACTACCCTCTGATTTAATTGAACAATTCAAACAAGAAATTGAGAACACCTTTAGTTATCTTGATCGTGTAGACTATCATTTATTAACGAATAAAATGCATGAAGCAACAACAATCTATTTATATGGTACCGGTCGTGCTCAAATGAATGTGGCAGAAGAAGCGCAACGTATTTTACTGACCATGCACAAAAATATCATTCTTCTTCACGATATTCATGAATTAAAAATGGTTTTAAATAAAACTGTTCCCAAAGATTTGTTCTTTATTATTTCATTATCTGGGGAAACTTATCAGTTAACAGAAGTAACACAACTACTTCAATTAAGACAAAAGTATTTCATTTCCGTCACGACGATGAAGGATAATTCCTTGGCACAACAAGCAAATTATAATGTTTATGTATCTAGTAATACGTTTTACTTAAATGATGGTACAGATTATTCAAGTTTTATCAGTTATCACATCTTTTTCGAAACACTTTTAAGAAAATATAATGAACGCAAAGAGAAAAATGAATTAACATAAAAAAATCGCAAGCAATCGTAGTAAGGTCAACATGCTTACTACTCTAATGCTTGCGATTTTATTAAGTATGACTTTGTTGTTCTTCACGTTCTTCTAGAACATTTTGCATCTGATCAATCATTAATTCAAATCCATGTGCTGTTGAATCATGATATTCTTTTTTCTTTTGTTTATACTCCAATGTAGTTAAACGTCTTTCTTTCTCAACTAATGAGCGATAGTAGAAGAGCATTTGAGTGCCACCATTTTCACGTTCGAAGAATTCCACTTCGATAATATCCTCTTCTTCACTCAATCCTGGCATGCCAATTGTCATTTTCACATACTCATCTAACACTAGTTCCTTGTATGTACCTTCAATCACATTTTGTTTGCCATTTCTGCGATCTACAATTCGATACTGTCCGCCTTCTTGAATATCCGCTTCAAAAGATTGATTTGTACGTTGCGTAGTCATAAACCATTGTTTGAGAAGCTCTTCTTTCGTCCACGCTTCATACACTACTTCTGGAGTAAATTTTAATAATCGTTCGATGTCGATTTCTACGTGTTCATTCTCTACATTATATTTTGCCACTATCTTTCACCTACTTTCACTCTTAATTCTATTCTAACGTATTTAAGCTGTGTCACAAACTATGAATGCTCTTAATATTAAAAAGAAGCTAAAAACGACTGAGCACTTTTAGCCTCCTTCAATTTTGCTATTTACTTTTTGGATTTATGGTCCAGTCGTGGGACCCTCAAAATAATCGCTACTAAGCCACATACGCCAAGTAAAATCGGATAGATACTGTATGGAACAAGTAAAAATGGAGATATACCTGCTACGCCAGCTGCTGAAATCACTTGAGGACTATACGGTAATAATCCTTGGAAACAACCACCAAAAATATCTAGTATACTTGCTGATTTCCTAGGATCAACATCATATTCATCTGCAATATTTTTAGCTAACGGTCCTGCCATAATAATAGAAATCGTATTATTAGCAGTAGAAATATCAGCCGCACTCACTAAACTAGCAATGCCTAATTCAGCACCACGTTTTGATTTCACTTTAGAACGGACGAATTGTAGTAACCAATCTATACCGCCATTGTGTTGAATAATACCTACGAGTCCACCTATGAGTAAGGCTATCATTGCAATATCTTCCATACCAATAATCCCTTTAGATACAGCACTAAGTAGCCCTTTCCAACCGAATGAGCCATCTATTAATCCAATCACACCTGCTAACGCTGTACCGCCGATTAATACAATAATGACGTTGACCCCTATGAGCGCAAGAATTAATACTAATAAGTATGGAATGACTTTGAATAAGTTATAGTCATAATTTTTAGCATGATCAATTGAAATACCATTAGTTAATAAGAACAGAATAATAATTGTCAGGATTGCTCCAGGCAAGACAATTTTAAAATTAACTCTAAATTTATCACTCATTTTAGTTCTTTGGGTCCTAACAGCAGCAATCGTTGTATCTGAAATCATTGAAAGGTTATCTCCAAACATCGCACCACCAACAACTGTAGCCATCGCTAAAGCTGCAGGCACATCCGTGGCTTGAGCAAATCCAAAACCTACTGGCGCAATGGCAGCTACTGTACCCACAGACGTTCCCATTGAAATAGACACAAACATACATATCACAAATAATCCTACTATGATTAAATTCTGTGGGATAAGTGATAATCCTAAGTTAACTGTGGATGTGACACCGCCCATTTTTTCTGCTGTAGTTGAAAAGGCACCCGCTAAAATGAAGATCAACATCATCAAAATAATATTCGAATGTCCAGCACCCTTTGTAAATACTTCTACCTTCTTAGCGAAGGATTCCTTTCTATTCATAAGTAAGGCAACAATTACTGTAATTGTGATCGCTACATTTAAAGGCATCGTTGTGAAATCGCCAGAAACGATTCCCACGCCTAGAAATAGTAATACAAATAGAAGTAATGGGAGTAGCGCCCATGCGTTACCTTTCTTTATTTTCTCCATTATTCAACCTACTTTCCATAAAAATAGGAGCGAAACAGAAATCTGATTCTCAAAGAACGATTTCGGCATCCCGCTCCCATCTTGTAATGCTTGTAGAACTTCATTAATGAAATTCTCTATCTTGAGACTTGGCGCCAAGGATCATTAAGATTGTAAGTCATTGTATACGATACAACATTGCAGAAACTTCTTTGTCCAGCTCTCAACTTATCTTGATAAGCTACGCGAATTGTGTCTAACATTACAAGATTATAGTTACAACGTCAATACTTAAAATACATAGCTTTTTAAAAATTATTCTTCAATACGCGTAGTAAAATATTTTTCATAAATTGATAAAGCAATAGCGACTAAAATTAATAATGCTATTGATACGCCAAATAAAATCCACCATTTTAAATACAAACTCAAAATGATAAGTAAAATACTCATTATCGTTGTGATAATTGAAGTTATTTTAAATGTTTTTTCAGTGCGATGTGACACAACCTTATAGTCAGCCATGCTCGTATCGTTTCCATATTTTTCTTGCTTCCCTTTTTTATCATCAATAATTTTAAGTTTATATTCTAGGTAAAGTGTAATTAAACCAGTCAATAACACTATAAAAAATACAGTAGGAAAGGTAATATGTCTTAAAATCACCCATGAAAACATACCCAAATAAACGATAGCGGCTATCGCTCCTAATATACGATCAATAATGGGGTGAATCCAAATCATGCCCTTTGTTATATTTTCATTAACTAAATAAAGATTGATTAAAACGTTATATATACAAAGTACAAGAAATATTGAAATCGTAATAATTGGATTATAATTAAATATTATGATGCTACCTATTCCTATAGTTAATAAAATGTAAGGTAAAAATCTAATTAAGAATGTTCTCACGCAGTATCACCTTGTTCTTTTTATTTGCCCATCATCTTACTTAGAACCATTATCCTTACATACATGGTACATGAAATCATCTGCGTTTATCAAATCGCTTCCATTCGCTTCAATTGAGGACCATGCCACACTCTCAACTCAAAAAACAAACTGGCACCTCTATCACAGTAAAAAAGCTCCTAAAATGAATTTTAAATTCTTCATTTTAGGAACTCGAATGACATTGTTGAATGATAATTTAATAAAAACGGTGTCCGTAACCTTTTAGTCGATTTGTGTACCGCCAGTGACACCAAACACTTGTCCTGTAGTATAGCTAGAATCCTCTGAAGCTAGCAATACATATGTGCCTGAGAGCTCTACTGGTTGACCTGCACGTCCAAGAGGTGTTTGTTGGCCAAATTGAGGTATAGCACTTTGTGGTTGTCCGCCTGTAATTTGAAGTGGTGACCAGAATGGACCAGGTGCCACACAGTTTACTCTAATTCCTTTTGCGCCAAGTTCTTCTGAAAAACTTTTCGTTAATGAAATAATAGCAGCCTTTGATGCAGCGTAATCATGTAGTATCGGACTTGGGTTATAACCTTGGACGGATGACGTTGTAGTAATTGATGCGCCTGGTTTTAAGTATTCTAAAGCTTTTTGAACAGTCCAGAACACAGGATAAACATTCGTTTCAAACGTTTCGGCAAATGCTTCTGTATTAAACCCATGGATATCATCATGATATTGTTGATGGCCCGCAACTAAAGTAACATTGTCTAAACCACCTAATTTAATATAAGCTGTTTCAACCATATCGTAGTTAAATTGTTCATCTCTTAAATCACCAGGAATAAGGATAGCTGTTTGTCCAGCACCCTCAATCACTTGTTTCACTTCTTGTGCATCATCTTCTTCACTAGGTAAATAGTTAATAGCGACATCTGCGCCTTCTTTGGCATAGGCTATTGCAGCAGCACGTCCGATTGCGGAATCACCACCAGTGACTAACATCTTATAACCTTTTAATCTCCCATGCCCTTCATAGGATGTTTCTCCGAAGTCTGGTTGTGGCGTCATCTTGGATTGTAATCCTGGTAACGCTTGCTCTTGTTTTTCATAATCCGTCGTTTTAAATTTGTTTCTAGGATCTTGTGCTGACATCAATCATCATCTCCTAATTGTAGTTTCTGTTATTTATACCCACAATTTCTCATTATTTAATCATATTTTATTTTCGGAAAATGAATTTAACAGCACGAATTAATCACAAAAGCAATATTTGAAATCAATCATTACCCCTTTAACAATTTCTGCACAAGTTTCACAAAGTATGTTGGTACTTTTTCAAGGATACGTTCATCAGGATCATATTTAGGATGATGTAAATCGTACTTACTATTTGAACCAATGAACGCAAAAACACCAGGATAATCTTTCGTGTAACCTGAGAAATCTTCTCCGATAGTGAGCGGTTCTGTCATCATATGAACGTGATATCCTACTTCTTTAGCAACTTCTATCGCTTGGTCTGTTAAGTTCTCATCGTTGACGACAGCACCTGGTAACTGTGTATAGGTCAATTCCATTTCAACATTAAATGCTTGAGACAACCCTTCAGAAATTTCGTGTATACGCTGTTCTATATATTGGCGCTTTTCAGCATCGAATGTACGCACCGTACCTTGAATATACGCTTGGTCAGCAATCACATTCCAAGTATTACCACAAGATACTTCACCTATTGTTATGACTGCACTATCAAATGCTGATAAATTACGGCTTACAATGGATTGTAAACTATTTATCAACTGACCTACTACGATAACTGGATCATTACCTTGTTCAGGTTTCGCAGCATGTGCGCCCTTTCCTTGAATATGAAATTCAAAACGATCTACTGCTGACGTTGTCACACCACTTTTGATTGCAAATTCTCCAATATCTAGAGTTGGATAATTATGATAACCTAGCACCGCTTTCACACCTTCAAGTGCCCCCGTTTGACTTAGTTTAATAGCACCATCGCCTAATTCTTCCGAAGCTTGAAAAAGTATTCTCACACGTCCATTCAATTCACTTTCTATCGCTTTAAGTTGTGTTGCAACAGCTAATATACTCGCCATATGAATATCATGCCCACATGCGTGCATGACACCTTCATTTGTCGAAGTAAATTCATGCACCACTTGTTCCGTTATTGGTAAGGCATCAATATCAGTTCTCACAGCTACCATGGGTTCTCCTTGTCCTATCTCAGCAACTAAACCTGTCTCTAAAGGTAAATCCAAAATCGAAATATGATAACTTTCTAATATTCGTTTTAAACGTTTTGTTGTTTCAAACTCTTTTTTGGAGAGCTCTGAATATTGATGAAATGTACGTCTCCAATTGACATAATCTGAATAATTGGCCATCTTTGATTCAACCCCTTCTTTTCGAAAATGACTGTAAAACAAATATAAAATAGAACCTGAAATGACCGAGTTCTAATAAACGGTCTTTACATTTCGAATATTTCGAATTTTCTTAAATTATATACATAGCATTTCTAATAAGAAAAGTTTAATCGTTACGTTATTGAAAAATATTCACTACATACTTTTATTTTCATCAAATATTTTAGTAATATTTTTATCTGAAAGCTTTATTGATATAGAACGAGCCCCTAAAACGAATGTACGTCAATTCATTTTAAGGGCTCCTTGATTAAGTTTAATTTCCTAGTGCATTTGTGATTCACACATCAACTAATCTAATTTAAATTCATTATCAACAATAACCTTGCCATCTTTAATCACTTTTTGAGCATGATTAATACCAAAATGATATGGAATATATTCATGGTTAGGTGCATCCCAAATGACGATATTTGCTTTGTCACCTTCATTAATCGTACCTGCATCAGCATCAATAGCTTTTGCAGCATTCACTGTCACAGCGTTCCATACTTCATTAGGAGATAATTTTAATTTTAAAGCTGCAATAGCCATGGCAAGTTGTAAGTTATTCGTTACACTGCTACCTGGATTATAGTCAGTTGCCACTGCAATCGCACCGCCATTATTAATCATGCCACGTGCATCAGCATAATCATTTTTATCTAAATAGAATGTCGTAGCTGGTAATAACACAGCCACTGTATCACTATTTTTTAATTTGGCTTTACCTTCTTCACTAGACGCTACTAAGTGATCTGCAGAAATAGCCTCCTCATCAATTGCCAATTCTAAACCACCTAATGGATCAATTTCATCGGCATGAATTTTAACTTTAAAGCCAGCTTCTTTAGCTTTTTCCATATAACGCTTAGATTCTTCCACTGAGAATACTCCCGTTTCACAGAAAATATCTGCAAAGTCAGCATATTTTCTAACTTCAGGAAGTAATTCAATCATTTCTTCTAAGAATGCTTCATTCGATTCAGCTTCTTCAGGCACCGCATGAGGTCCTAAGAAAGTATGTTTGATATCCAAATTATATTTATCAGCTAATTGATTAGACACTCGTAATTGTTTCAATTCATTTTCTTTATCTAAACCATATCCACTTTTACTTTCTATCGTAAGCACACCATGTTTAATCATAGTTAATAAATCATGCTCTGCTTTTTTGAAAAGGTCTTCCTCACTAATTTCTCGTGTAGATTTAACAGTTGAAAGAATGCCTCCACCAGACTCAAGAATTTCTAAATATGATTTACCTTGACGTTTGAGAGACATTTCATGCTCACGTGAACCGCCAAATATAAAGTGCGTATGTGCGTCAACAAGCGCAGGTGAAACAACCTTACCAGTAGCATCAATTGTTTCATTGGCTTCATATTCATCTGTATGAGGGCCAGAATAAACGATTTTGCCATCTTTAACGACAACCGTGGCATTTTCAATAACTTCTAATTCATCTAACTCTCTACCCTTTAAAGGTTTGTCAGTAGATTTAGGTAAAATCAATTCTTGAATATTTTGGATAATTAAATCATTCATTATTTATCACCTGCTTCATCAATCATTGGAATTTTGACACCTTTTTCTTTAGCTGTTTGAATCGCAATATCATAACCTGCATCAACGTGTCTTGCTACTCCCATACCCGGATCTGTAGTAAGTACTCGTCCTAATCTTCTCTCCGCACGTTCTGATCCATCAGCCACAACAACCATACCAGCATGTAGTGAATAGCCCATACCTACACCGCCACCGTGGTGGAATGAAATCCAAGAACCGCCAGCTGCAGTATTAATTAATGCGTTTAATACAGCCCAGTCACCAACTGCATCACTGCCATCTTTCATGCCTTCAGTTTCACGGTTTGGACTAGCGACTGAACCAGAGTCTAAATGATCACGTCCAATAACGATTGGGGCAGATATTTCACCATCACGTACAAGTTTGTTTAGAGCTAACCCCATTTTTGCACGTTCGCCATAACCTAACCATGCAATTCTAGATGGCAATCCTTGATAAGAAATTTTTTCTTCCGCTAAATCTAACCATCTTAACAATTTTTCGTTTTCTGGGAATAACTTTCTCATTTCTTCGTCAGCACGTTCAATGTCTTTTGGATCACCACTTAATGCTGCAAAGCGGAAAGGCCCTTTACCTTCACAGAACAACGGACGAATATACGCTGGAACGAACCCAGGGAAATCGAACGCATTTTCAACACCATTATTATAGGCAACTTGGCGAATGTTGTTACCATAGTCGAAAGCTACAGCACCATTTTTTTGGAACTCTAACATGAGTTCAACATGTTTAGCCATTGAAGCCTCAGCTAATTCAACGTATTTTTTAGGATCTTCTTTACGTAATTGTTTTGCTTCTTCCACTGAATAACCTTGTGGCACATAACCATTCAATGGATCATGCGCACTAGTTTGGTCAGTAATGATATCTATTTTAAAACCTTTGTCTAAAATTGCTTTATGAACATCTACAGCATTACCTACTAAGCCAATGGATAATGCTTCCCCTTTATCTTTAGCTTCTTGTGCCATTTTCAATGCTTCGTCTAAATCTGTAGATTTAACATCACAATAATTAGTTTCAACACGTTTATCAACACGTGTTTCATCTACATCTACACAGATGGCAACACCATTATTCATCGTAACTGCTAGTGGTTGTGCACCACCCATGCCGCCTAAACCAGCAGTTAATGTAATAGTCCCTGTTAAATCGCTATTGTATTCTTGCTTAGCAAGTTCAGCGAATGTTTCATAAGTTCCTTGAACAATACCTTGAGAACCGATATAAATCCAACTTCCTGCAGTCATTTGTCCATACATGATTAAGCCTTTTTTATCGAGTTCATTAAAGTGATCCCAATTTGCCCATTCAGGAACTAACACAGAGTTTGAAATTAATACACGTGGTGCTTCTTCATGAGTTTTAAACACTGCAACTGGTTTACCAGATTGAACTAACATAGTTTCATCTGCTTCTAAATCGCGTAATGTGTTTTCAATTGCTTCGAATGCTTTCCAGTTACGAGCAGCTTTACCAATCCCACCATAAACAACTAATTCTTCAGGATGTTCAGCAACTTCAGGAGCTAAGTTGTTATATAACATTCTTAATACCGCTTCTTGTTCCCAACCTTTACACTCAATGTCTAACCCTTTTTTAGCGTGAATTTCTCTCATGTCAATCTCTCCCATCTGATTATTGTTTACATGCATTTTCAAATTGATTGTTATTCATTTTTTCTAAAAACAAATTTCTTTTGTGATTGAATATTATAAAATAGGGAAAAGAGTACTAAAATTAATTAAATTATTCAAAATATTCAATGCGTTAAACGACTTAACACAACAAATATTTTGTAATTACAGTATAATAGTCTAAGATATAGACAACAAATATAAATAAACTAATCATTTATAACTTAAAACTATAAATACGGGGTGCTTTACATGAAAATCATTCAGCTAGAATATTTTTTGGCTATAGTTAAATACAATAGTTTTACAAAAGCTTCTAACTTTTTACATATTAGTCAACCTTCATTGACCGCTACAATTAAAAAAATGGAAGCAGATTTAGGTTATGACTTATTTATGAGGACTACAAAAGATATCAAAATCACCGAAAAAGGCATTCAGTTTTATAAGTATGCGACACAATTAGTTCAGGAATATCGTTCCACTGTTGAAAAGATGTATGATTTAAACATTACATCAGAACCAAGAATTAAAATGGGCATATTGGAATCTACAAGTCAGTGGATAGCTAAAGTCACACAGCTACATCATAAAAATTTTCCAGATCAACAATATCGTATGTATGAAGTTCACGATAGAAGCGATTCTATTGATCAGTTACTTAATTTCGATGTACATTTTGCGCTAACCAATGAAAAAATTAATCACGAAGATATTGCGTCTATCCCTCTATATGAAGAACCATATGTTTTACTCACCCCTAAAAATGAATTTCCAAATCAAAAGACAATTAAAATAGAAAATCTGCCTCTCATTATGCCAAATAAAAATTCGCAAGTACGCAAACATCTAGACGATTATTTTAATAGAAGAAATGAATTTCCAAATATTGTAGTGGAAACAGATCGTTTTGAATCTGCTACAAACTTTGTGCATTTAAATCTCGGTTATGCAATTGTGCCTCGCTTTTATTATCAGTCTTATTTTGCCAAGAATTTAGATAGTATAAAAATACGTCCTAACTTAGGACGCAAGATTTTTATTAATTATTTAAAAAAACGTAAACATTCAGAACAAGTCATGTCTTTAATACAACAATGTTTAGATTACTGGGATATATAAGAAACACCTGTAAAAGTGGGCATCATCATCCTAACTTTTACAGGTGTTTTATTTATAATTAACGCAGTCAATTTGCTTACATTTTCAAAGCGTTAAATTAAGAAGTGATGTACTAAGTTTGCTACAAGTTTCGCAGTGCGATTGTCTAAATCATATTGAGGATTCATTTCAGCAATACTGATTGAAGCAACCTTCTCACTAGGTATAATACGTTTAGCTAATTCAAATACTGTGTGAGGATAGATACCTAGTACAGCTGGTGCGCTTACCCCTGGCGCAAAGGCGCTATCAACAACATCCATGCAAACAGTAAACATAATAATTTCATGGTCATGAATAAAATGTTCTATCATATCTTTAATCGGGGGAGAAACTTGGTTTAATAATTCATCAGCATAAACATATTGAACATGTTTCTCTTTAGCATAATCAAATAATCCTTGGGTATTACCACCTTGTGATATGCCTAATACCATGTAATCAGCGTTATCATCTTGCTCTAATATTTGTCTAAAGCTTGTACCTGAAGTAGACTCACCTTCATCACGTGTATCAAAGTGGGCATCAATATTGATGACGCCAATAGATTCGTTAGGGTAAACCTTACGCGTAGCTAAGTATTGTGCATAAGCAATATCGTGTCCGCCACCAAGTAAAAATGTTTGCTTATGATTTTGAATAGATTTAGCAGCTAACTCTGCATATTCTTTTTGAGTATCAATCAGTGCGTCGTGATCATGCTCGACATTGCCATAATCAACAAGTTCTTCACATTGATTTAAATCTGGCAAACCTGCAAATGCCTTTTTAATCGCATTCGGGCCTTCTTTTGCCCCTACACGTCCTTTATTTAATTCGACGCCTTTATCAACAGCATACCCTAATATACCTACCCCTTTTCGTGTCCCAGATTTTTCAACTTTCGATAAATCACCAAATTTTACAGTTTGAAAGTGTCTAAATTGTTTTACATCTGTTTCACTATCTAGACGACCTGTCCATAAATCACGTTCAGCAAGTCTATACATGATACTTCCCCCTTGATTTGTTAATCACAATAGTTAAATAAAGTATAACTATTGGTGTATTTGAATTCAACGCTTGTAATATTTTGATACCCTGAAAAGAAAATATTTAATTACGATTAGCTAACAAAATGATTCAAGACTATTACATTTTGATGATAATTAAAATAGACAATTTAAACATCTCCTTGTAAGATGTATAATTGTAAATAAAATAAATTTAGCTTGTTACCTAATGGAGGTTACATAAAATGAAGAACTCTCGAATTTCTGGGTTTCAATGGGCTATGATGGTCTTTGTCTTCTTTGTTATAACAATGGCCTTAGCCGTTATACTTAGAGATTTCCAAGTATCCATTGGAGTTAAACGATTTGTTTTTGACATCAAAGATTTAGCACCTTTAATAGCATCAATTGTATGTCTTTTAGTATTTAAGTATAAAAAAGAACAATTAGCAGGGTTAAAGTTTTCAATCAGTTTAAAGGTTATTGAACGAATTATTTTAGCGCTTATCTTACCATTAATTATTCTTATGATTGGTATGTATAGCTTTAATACTTTTGCTGATAGTTTCATCTTATTACAAACATCAGATTTATCAGTATCATTAATTACAATATTAATTGGTCATATTTTAATGGCTTTTGTTACTGAATTTGGTTTCCGTTCATACTTACAAAATATTCTTGAAACAAAGATGAACACTTTCTTTGCAAGTATTGTTGTAGGTATTATTTATTCAATCTTTACTGCTAATACTACATACGGTCTGGAATATGCTGGTTACCATTTCTTATATACATTTGCGTTCTCAATGATTATCGGTGAATTAATCAGAGCTACTCAAGGACGTACCATTTACATTGCTACAGTCTTCCATGCTGCGATGACATTTGCATTAGTATTCTTATTTAGTGAGGAAACTGGCGATCTTTTCTCGATGAAAGTCATTGCGATCTCAACAACTCTTGTAGGTGTTGTCTTCATCGTGTTAAGTTTAATCATTCGTGCTATTGTTTATAAAACAACAAAGCAAAGTTTAGAAGAAGTTGAACCTAACAACTATTTAGACCATACTGAAGAGGATGACTTCGGAGGCGTGAACAATCGTTCCAAAGAAGCTGACTCTGAAAAGGAAAATGTTGAGAAACCAAAAGATGAATCACACTCAGCAGTTGATTCTGAACAAACGCATACTGACAACTCAGATTTAAAGGATAGTGCGTCTTACACAGAAGACCGTCATTCATCTGTAGTTAGCGATGTGAAAGATGAAATCAACGAAGCAGAAGAACAAACTACCGAAGATTCAACTAAAAAAGAATAACAAAACCTATAAAAAGAACTTGAGGCATTTTGTAACCCTCAAGTTCTTTTATATATATTCTACGCTTTATTCATAATTTTAACGCCATCTTGTGTTCCCACAATTACCTGATCCGTCATATCAAGGAAGTAACCTGTTTCTAATACACCCGTTAGATGTATTAAAAATTCATGCATGTCATAAGGGTCAATTCCTTCTGGCAATGTACAATCTAATATGTAATTTCCATTATCTGTCGTAAATGGAACATCCTCATTCACGCGTCTATTAACTTTCACACCTTGAATGTCTTCTATTCTTTTCGCTACTTGATACCAATTAAATTTATCTACTTCAACTGGTAATACAAACGTTTGCCCTAAATAATCAACAAGTTTATTTTCATCAGCAATGACGACGAATCTTTCAGCCATTTCATCAATCACTTTCTCTCTGAATAGTGCACCGCCACCACCTTTAATAAGGTTAAGGTTTGGATCTACTTCATCAGCACCGTCGATAGCTAAGTCAATGTGATTGACATCATTAACCTCAACAATTTTAATATCTAATTCTTTCGCCAGAAAGGCCGTTTTATTTGATGTACATACGCCAGTAATATCGTAATGATGTTGATGAACCAATTCAGCAATTCTAGGTACTAGCAATTCGATTGTACTTCCAGTCCCTATCCCAAGCGTCATACCATCTTCTATCTGACTAATCACATCATCTAACGTCATGAGTTTAAGTTCTTTTACGTCTTTCATTTGCTGATTATCCCCTTTTCTCTAATTTCCTTAATTTCATTTTACATGAGTTTAATTATTTTTAAATACCTTTAGATAATGAAATTAATTTTCACACTTTATCTCTTTTAAAATTAGAGTTCAATCATCTCAATATTTAAAAAGTAAGCAACTTGAATTGATAGCAGTTCCTCATTTAAAACATTCCCATTCACCTAGAGATCACACACTCTGTAAAGTCAAAAGATTAAAAACGTCGAGTTACCATTTCAGTTTCATAAAATGGAGACCCGACGTTTTCAATTAATTATTTATTTTTCATTAATTTGATAGCTTGTTTTAGAAAGATAAGGCGTATGTGCTTCTAAAATAGACTGCGCTTTCTCACCATACATGTTGATATCATTAGGGAGATTTTGAGTTTCCACAGTAAATCCAGAATGAGATTTATAAATATTGAAATCACTATCCCAATTTTGTGGTTTATTAAAAGTATATATCACCATATGTGGCATATCTGTTTCGACTTTTAATTCAAACTCATTATTATCAATAAGAAGTTGACGCCCTCCTACCTCAAATGGATGATCTAAGCCTTTATATCTTTGCATTTGCTGATGAAGTTTTTCATTTGTACTATTAAATATATCTTTAAACAGTACACCCTTTTCTTTAAATACATCATAGAAATCAAGTGGTGCTTCTTGTTTCACAATATGGTTATCATCCAAAGTAAACATTTTTAAAGAGGAACTTGATATTTTGTGATTATCAACAACATTATTATCTCGATTTAAATTAAAGTACACATGATTTGTTGGATTAAATAGCGTTTTTTGCGTGGATTTCGCTTCATATTGTATCGTCCAGCGTTGATCAGCATCGTAAGTGTGTGTGACTTTAATAGTCATATCGCCCGGATAATGATCTTCCTCTTCTTTAATCGTGGTTGTGAAAATGACTTTGATCTGGCCAATTTCGTCTACAATTTCATAATCAAAAATTCTAGTATCTAAACCTTTAGAGCCACCGTGTATATGGTGTGGATGCTGATTTGCTTCTAATTCATATGTTTGTCCCTCTAATTCAAATGAAGCATTGGCAATTCTACCTGCATAGCGACCGATAGTGGCACCAAAATTAAAAGGATTTTCAAAATAGAATTCATCAGCCTCTACAACATTCCCTAAAATAATATTATTGTCGTGATACTTCCAAGAAACGATTCTAGCCCCGTAATTCGTAAATACAATCTTCGTTTCATCATTATCAATTTTAATTAAATCAACATCATGTCTTTGATGCTCAACTTCAACTATCATTACATAATCTCCCTTTCAACCACGTTAAATTAAGCTCTACTAGGTAATAACATCACTAATACGCCTATCATACAAATTAAGGCGCCAATAATGTCATATTTATCTGGAGTCTGTTTATCTATCACAAAAGCCCAAAGAAGGCTCATAATAATAAACACACCACCATATGCAGCATATACTCTACCGAATGTCGGAAACGCCTGAAACGTAGCCACTACGCCATATAGTATGAGTATCATACCAC
Source organism: Staphylococcus caprae (assembly GCF_002902725.1). Classification (GTDB taxonomy): domain Bacteria; phylum Bacillota; class Bacilli; order Staphylococcales; family Staphylococcaceae; genus Staphylococcus; species Staphylococcus caprae. Next base: position 5,319 of record NZ_PPRT01000014.1, on the reverse strand, counting down.
CTAATAAACCTAGCCAATATGAATGGCCTTCCCTTAACCATAACCATATTAAATAGCCTCCACCAATTTCACAGAGGCCTGCTATGATGAAAATAAACGCAGAATAAAACACGATACAATGCACCACCTTTAAAATTTATCCTATTCACTATAACGAAGGGGTAGTTCAGTTATAAATAAGAATAGTATTTAATTTAGATTGATATGATAAGTAACATTGTATCAATGTTAGATTCTATAAATCTATCTTTAATTTAACGACGGTATTTTCACATACATATTGTTACACTTTTTCTTTTAATATTCCATAGGTTTAGAACATAAAAATAAAAGTGCTTGACTTAGTTTGATTAATTCTTTTTCACAAGACGTTGAATTGATTTGAATAATCCCTTTTCAAAAGTAAGCACAGAATCTTTATACGTTTTAACAGCAATCCATAATAAGAGTGCGACTACAATGATTGAAATCCCCATACTCACAGCGATTTCCCAGATTTCTAATTCTGAAGATTGAGCACGTACTAATAACTCAAACGGTGCTAGGAATGGGATAAAACTTGTAATCTTAGTAAGCAGCATATCCGGCTTCATGATGCTAAATATTGCAATATAAAATGCAATCATAGCTAATAAAGTTAACGGCATAAGCGTTTGATTCATATCTTCAATTCTCGTTGCTAATGAGCCAAGAATAGCTGCAAGCAATACATAGCTTAAGATACCAACAATAAGGCAAAGTATGCTTACAATGATAATTTGCCATGCAAGATGATTCATTTGAATGTCAAATTCTTTAAATAAACTTTTTAAATCAAATGCATAGACACAAAGTAATGCCATGATAATAATCATAATAACTTGAGTGAATGCAACAGCAATAACGCCTGCAATTTTAGCTAAAATATGAATCACTGGTGACACACTTGTAATAATCATCTCAATGACGCGAGAAGTCTTTTCCGTAGCAATTTCCATTGCAACTTGTCCTGCGTAATTAAATACAATAAAGAAGATGAGCATTAACGTCGCATAAACTAATATGTAATTTAAAGTTTGTTCTCCTGAATTTAATTGACTATCCTCTTTATTAGAGATGACTTTACTGTCTACATGACTTCTTGCTTGTAATTGTTTCAATTCATTTTGGCTTAAATTGAGATTCGAAGCGACCAATTGAGATTGGATAGAAGTAAGTACCTCAGTCAATTTTTGCTCGTCCTCAGCCTCTACGTTGTCTTTACTCAATATCGTTCCTGATAATTGATGATGCTTATCTTGTTTCACGATATAGGCCTTCTTTAATTTTTCATTTTTTACTAACTTATGCGCATCTTTTTCACTGACTTTTTTAAAAGTGGCGTCATCATCGAGTGCATGACTTTGTTTTTTCAATACTTTATAAATTTGTTCATTTTGCGTCACAACGCCTACTTTATCTGGGCCATTGTCAAATAAATCTATAATTTTATCTATATTTGAAAGTGCAATCATCAGTATGACGATGATAGACATAAAAATGATAAATGCTTTTGATTTAATTTTACTGAGATACGTGAGTTTAAAGGTCGACCAAAATTTATTCATGTGTTTCACCTACTTTATCTATAAAAATGTCATTAAGTGAAGGTTCTAAAACTTGAAAACGTCTTACAAATCCTTGTTCAATCACTTTCTTATAAATATCTTTAGCGATATCTTCATTTTCAATTGTTATTCGAATATCACGTTTATGTTGCTCAATATTTAAAATACCGGCAATCTCATCTAAGCCATCAATGTGATGATCTGCTTCAATAATCACACGCTTATTACCATGTTCAGAGCGAACATGTTGAATGTCTCCAGAAACGACTAACTCACCCTTATCAATGATGCAAACATCATCACAGAGTTCCTCCACATGTTCCATACGATGTGAACTATATATGATGGTAGAACCTTTATCATTTAAATCTTTTACCGCACGTTTTAATAGCTCAACGTTAACTGGATCCAAACCACTGAATGGCTCGTCTAAAATGAGTAGTTCAGGATTATGAAGCATACTCGCAAGTAATTGGATTTTCTGTTGATTCCCCTTTGAGAGTGACTGGATTCGCTTCTTTCTATTTTCCGTAATCGCAAAACGCTCTAACCAATAATCAATACGTTCTCCAATTTCCTTACTAGATAAGCCTTTTAACGTCGCAAGATAAGTTAATTCTTCTTCGACTGTCATTTTAGGATGTAAGCCTCGTTCTTCTGGAAGATAACCAATCGAGTTATACATGTGCTTACCTATTTTTTTACCTTCATATGTAATGGTACCTTCTGTCGTCTCACTCAACCCGAGTATCATTCTAAATGTGGTTGTTTTACCTGCACCATTTCTCCCTAAAAATCCTAACATTTTTCCTTTTTCAAGTTTTAAAGAAATATCATTAACTGCAGTGAAATCTCCAAATTTCTTGGTGACATGATCAATTATCAAACTCATATTTTATACTCCTATCAATATGATTTTTTGGTTTAAATTCTTTTTTAATATAACATTATTCAATTAATTCTTATATGTAAATTTTGAAACTTAATAAACTTTACAAACTTTTTTGTAAGCCCTATCATTATCTATAAGTTTCGTAGCAATACATACTTTTCAAATTTAAAGAGGTTAGACAAATGAGCTACAGTATAGGCATTGATTATGGTACAGCTTCAGGTCGAGTGATTCTTGTGGATACATCCAATGGTGAGATGATCTCAAGCTATGAAGAAACATATGAACACGGTACAATTGCTGAAACATTGAATGGCGAAGCACTCCCTCGTAACTATTTCTTACAAAATGCTGACGATTATCTTCATGTTTTAGAAAATGGCGTTAAATATGTATTAGAAGAGAGCAAAGTGAACAAAAATGATGTATTAGGCATTGGTGTCGATTTCACAAGTTGTACGATTGTCTTTTTAGATGAAAATTTTGAACCATTACATCGACAAGATAGTTTAAAAAACAATCCACACGCTTATGTTAAATTATGGAAACATCATGGCGCTCAAGATGAAGCGACACAAATGGTTGAAGCCAGTGAAAAAACATCTAATCAATGGCTCGATTATTACGGTTCAAGCGTCAATAGTGAATGGATGATTCCAAAGATATTAGAAATGAAACATGAAGCACCTGAATTACTTGAACGTACGAGTTATATCATGGAAGCTGGCGACTACATTACAAGCTTGCCTACCATCGTTAAGGAAAAATGTGAAGCACCGGTCGTACATATAGGTGAAAGCGCAGGAAATTTAGCAGTATATTATCAACAATTATGGAATTTGCCTGAGGAAGTCCAAATCTCTCCATATATGATTGATGCCCATTCAGGTGTACTAGGTGTAGGGGCTATTAAACAAGGTGAATTTACAGCTGTTATCGGCACAAGTACCTGTCATTTAATGCTAGACCCTAAACAAAAACCTATCCCTGCGATTACTGGTTCTGTAAAAGATGCAGTCATCCCAGGTTTATATGCATATGAAGCAGGTCAAGCTGCTGTCGGAGATTTATTTAGTTATTCTGAGCAGTTAGCTCCCAAACATATCGTTGACCAAGCTTTGGAAAAGGAAGTTTCAATACTTGAATATTTAGAGGAGCTCGCAAGCGACGTCGATGTAGAAGATCAACATGTCATTGTACTCGATTGGCATAATGGTAACCGTAGCATATTAAGTGACAGCCATCTTTCAGGTAGCGTCTTTGGCTTAACGTTGCAAACACCTTTCGAGATGATTCACCGTGCGTATTTAGAATCGACAGCGTACGGTACTAAGATGATCATGAAACAATTTGAAGACAATGAAATTCCAGTTCATACGGTTTATGCCTCAGGTGGTATTCCAAAGAAAAGTCAATTATTAGTGGATATTTACGCAAATGTGTTAAACAAGAAAGTAGTAGTACTTGAATCATCTAATGCTACCGCACTCGGTGCAGCAATGCTGGGCGCCAATGTTGGCGGTGCATATCCATCATTAAAAGAAACCGTAGAACATATGAAACAGCCTATTTACTACATCAAAGAACCGGAACCTGATAAAGTCAAAGCATATGACAAACTGTTCGATAAATATCGAAAACTACATGATATTTTAGGTCGTGAAAATCCAGAACTATCCTACATACATGAATAATTGAATCGTCATATTGGAATGTAGATTTCAAAAAAATATCTCTAAGAGAGTGAGACAGAAATATAATTTAGATAAATTAATTTCGTCGTCCCAACCTCTTAGAGATTTTTATATGACTCCTCATGGTCATCCTCCCAAAATAAATCATTTAATGTCACATTTAGTTCTTTCGCGATATTAATGCATAATTTTAAAGATGGATTATATTTGTCATTTTCTATCATATTAATTGTTTGTCTAGAAACACCAACAGCTCGGGCTAGAGAAAGTTGAGATATTTTCTGATGTGCTCTAAACTGTTTCACTTTATTCAAATCAGTAGCCCTTCTTTCACAATGATTAAGTACTTTTATCATAATCAAACAAATAGGCAGAAGTCAAATATATATGACACTTTTATTTTAAAAAAGCGGCCTCTTTGAGAGACCGCTAGTGAAAAGCCAATTAATTAGTTTTAGCTTTATCAACTGGATTATGGTTTTTACCTTCATAATTAGTTACGTATTCAGTGAATTTAGGACTAGGTCCATATTTATTTGTTTCTTTCTTACCATTAAGACAAACCATGACTAAAAGAATAACTGAATATATCCATTGAATTGCAAGTAATATATATAATAAGAGTAAAACAAAACCATTGTCTGACCATTTGTCATTAAGTGAAATAATGTTGGCAGTAACATTGACAATAAATATTACTATTACACCACTAATTGGTAACCACATTGAAAATGATAAATCATGAAATCTTCTAACTAAAATAGCCAAGTTAGGTATTAAAGTGGCTAAAGCAAAGATAATGCAGTATAAGTAACCTAAAATGAGTAAAGATCCCCCAATAGTTAAAGCGGCTTCATCGTGACTTGCCGATCCTATCATCGCAAACATAAAACCTATAAATAGACCAATTAATCCTGGAATTACAAATATTAAATTCCATAACGTTGCATACCAATACTCGCTTCGTCTTGAGCGACCTTTAAAGTTAACATAATTACTCCAAAATAATTTAAGTGCTCGCCCAAAACTTACTTTATCTCGCATCATTCATTCTCCTTTTTCTGTGTCATGTAAAACTGTTTTAAAATCTTCTACTCTTTGATAAATTAAAAAAGAGTGAACTATAGTAGAAACTTGTATATTGAGT
>NZ_PPRT01000013.1 GCF_002902725.1 Staphylococcus caprae | reverse complement strand
TCTTAATTTCTATAATGTTTATCAAAATAAAAAAGATGTGCGAATTATATTTTTAAATATATACATACTGAAACACTTCACTCATTTGGAACAAAACTTAGATCAGCTCTATAAACCACAAAAGCGGCACTGGCTTCAACTATCCAGTACCGCTTCTACTTTAGATTATTTTATTTTTTCTTGCCTGTTTTTCTATCAATAGATTTATCGATATACACATCTTTCAATGTAGTATCTGGTCCAACCTTATGATAAACAAGTCCTTTTACTTGTGGATTAGTTAAATGTGCTTCGCCTTTTTGATAAATAGGGGCGACTGGTGCATCATTTAACAAAATATTTTCTGCTTTTTGTAATGCAGCATTGCGCTCATCTGTTTTTCTTAAAAGTTTGCCATTTGCATCTTTCAATAACTGATCGTATTCCTTGTTGCTCCAATCCGTATTATTTTGAGCATTACCTTTAGTCATAGTTTGTAAAAATGCAGTTGGATCTGGATAATCAGGTACCCAACCAGAATAACTTGTTTCAAAATTACCAGATAGTTCTGATGTCGTTTTCTGTTTAAATGGCATTTGTTTAATCTTTAATGTAACGCCTGGTAAGTTCTTTTCAACTTGGGATTTAATATACTCTGCTGAAATTTTCTGAGCTGGTGTATCTTCCGTATTCATTGTAAACTCAAATTTCTTCTTACCTAATTGTTTTTGAGCTTTATGCCAATTCGTGCGTGCTTTTTTATCATTATAAGTTAATGGAGATTTTATTGTACTTGCAAAATCTTTTCCCTCCGGTGTTTTAGCAGTTCCAATAGCCGTAAAGTTATTCGATGGTAATGAACCATTATTAAGAACTGAATCAACATATCCTTTTTTATTAATAGATTGAGCAATTGCTAATCTTAAATATTTATTTTTAAACTCAGGTATTTGTTTTTCATTCATTTTAATGAAGAAAGTTCCTGCTGTTAACCTATAGTTAAGCGCTTTATTCCCTTTATATTTATCAACTTGTTCAGATGAAATTGTTGTATCATCAACAGACCCCGTATCGTAGAGTGAAGCCCCAGCTTGACCATCTTTTAATACTTTAAAGTTCACTCTATCGAGCTTGACATGTTTCTTATCCCAATACTTATCATTTTTCACCATTTGAATTTTATCTTCTACTTGCCAATTGGTTACTTTAAAAGGTCCATTATATACTGCTTTATCTGCAGTTGTACCATACTGTTCACCATATTTTTGGGCAATTTTTTCATCCTGAGGATTAAAGGTATTGAGTGCTAAAAGTTCATTAATATATGGCACTGGTCGTTCTAAATCAATTTGTAATTTATATTTTCCTAATGCTTTAATTCCTAAGTCTTTTACAGGCTTTTTACCTGAATTAATAGCATCAGCATTCTTAATATCTGACATGATGTAAGCAAATTCTGATGCTGTCTTTGGATTGACTACTTTACGCCACGCAAAGACGAAATCTTGTGCTGTGACTGGATCGCCGTTAGACCATTTTGCATTTTTTCTCAAATTAATCGTCAATGTTTTACCACCATTGCTCTTTTTTGGAAAGGATTTAGCAATCGCTGGTTCTGCTTTGTCTTTTTTATTAATAGAGTATAAACCTTCAAAAGCTTGAGCAACGATATCTCCAGATACAGCATCAGTGATTAAGGCTGTATCCAATGTTGTCATATCTTGAGGAATAACCTTTCTGAAAACTTGTCCTTCGTCTGAGTATAAACTTTTTTTATTACTACAAGCGGATAAAACAATGATTAAACTCAATATAATCGTTAAGAATTTAAATTTATTCATCTCTCATTTCCCCCTCCCCTTTAAGTTAAATGTTCTGAGTAGCGTAAGCTTCACTTAATTTTTCCGCTTCTTCCTTCGTTGTAAAAACGTAATGATTTGGTCTAATTTCATTCAAATGTCGATAATCGTTAAGAGAAGCATCTTCTTCATAAGACACACGTTGACGTGTTCTTTCACTCTCAGGGTCAGGTTGTGGAATAGCACTTAATAGAGATTTCGTATAGTCATGTAAAGGGTGATTATAAATTTCATCTGCAGGACCAAGTTCTACTATTTTTCCAAAATGCATCACTGCAATTCTATCGGAAATATATTTAACCATAGATAAATCATGCGCGATAAATAAGAATGTTATCCCACGCTCTCGTTGCAGACGAAGCAATAAATTGACTACTTGAGCTTGAATCGATACGTCTAAAGCAGAAATCGGCTCATCAGCGATAATAAACTCTGGTTCCACAGCCAATGCGCGTGCAATACCAATACGTTGTCTTTGCCCTCCTGAAAATTCATGAGGATAACGATTTGCATGTTCTTTACCTAAACCAACCGTTTCTAACAAGTCATATACACGTTTCTTTCGATCCCGCTTACTACTAGCAAGTTTATGGATATCAATACCTTCTCCTACAATATCCATCACTTTAAGACGTGGATTGAGCGATGCATACGGATCTTGGAATATCATCTGTATTTTCTTATTAAACTTCAATAAATCTTTACGCTTTCGAATTTTTTGAATATCAATACCTTCATACTCTATTGCTCCACTTGTAATGTCGTTTAATTTAATGATTGCTTTACCAGTAGTTGATTTTCCGCAACCAGACTCTCCAACTAAACCTAAAGTTTCCCCTTTATAGATATTGAAACTTATATTATCAATCGCTCTGACTTCATTTTTCTTACCTTGATTAAAATATTGTTTTAAATTTTTTATTTCTAATAGAACCTTTTCGCTATTTTCCATTAAACGACACCCTCTCTACTTTTTGTGGTTGCTCGTAGTTATTAGGCATATGTCTTAATCGTCGTTGAACCATTTCAGGTGGTGTCACTTGAGGCGCACGTTCGTCTAATAACCAAGATTTGACAAAGTGTGTTGGTGAAATCCTGAACCATGGTGGCTCTTCTTTAAAATCAATATCCAAAGCATATCGACTACGACGTGCAAAGGCATCACCTTTAGGAGGATGAAGTAAATCAGGTGGTGTCCCTGGAATTGCAATTAAGTCAGTATCATTACTTGTAGTTAAATCAGGCATTGAAGAAAGCAATCCCCACGTATAAGGATGTTTAGGATCATAAAAAATTTCATTTACATCTCCTGTCTCAATCATCTGTCCCCCATACATCACTGCCACTTTATCTGCAATATTTGCTACAACGCCTAAATCGTGTGTAATAAAAATAATGGATGTCTCGATTTTATCTTGAAGCTTTTTCATCAAATCGAGTATTTGAGCTTGCATCGTCACATCTAAAGCCGTTGTTGGCTCATCTGCAATAAGTACTTTGGGTTCACATGCTAATGCTGTTGCGATAACAATTCTTTGACGCTGACCGCCAGAGAATTGATGTGGATATGCTTTAAATCGCTTTTCCGCATGTGGTAAACCTACTAAGTTTAAAATTTCTAGCGCACGTTGCTTCGCTTGTGATTTACTATAATTTCTATGCTTAATTAAGGGTTCCATGACTTGTTTACCAATTTGCATCGTTGGATTTAATGATGTCATAGGGTCTTGGAAAATCATTGAAATATCTCTGCCTCTTAATTGAATTAATTCTTTTTCAGATTTTTGTGCTAAATCTTCACCTAAAAATAAAATTTCTCCTTTTTTAATTCTTCCGGCATCCCCTTGGAAAAGTTTCGTAATAGCTTTTGTTGTTACTGATTTTCCTGAACCAGACTCACCTACAATAGCTAACGTTTCCCCTTTGTTTAAATAAAAATCTACACCTCTAACAGCTTGCACTTCCCCTGCAGTAATATCAAAGGACACATGCAAGTCATTGACTTCTAAAATTCTCTCTGTCATAACTTTTGCCTCCTTTACTTACGCATCTTAGGGTCAAATGCATCACGTAACCCGTCGCTAAATAGATAGAAAAATAAAATTAACAAACTTAGAATGATTGCTGGTATAAATAATTCGTGTGGATGAATAAGTAACATTGCACGTCCATCATTTACAAGTGAACCTAACGACGTTTGTGGTGCCGGTACTCCTATTCCTATAAAGCTGAGAAATGCTTCAAAGAATATCGCGCTAGGTACAGTAAACATAGAAGTAACAACGATCGCACCTAAAGTGTTTGGCAAAATATGTTTAAATATTAATTTCCATTTGGAAGCACCTAGTGTTCGAGAAGCCATTACAAACTCTTGGTTTTTTAATTTTAAAAATTCACCACGTACAACTCTGCTCATTCCAAGCCAACCAGTAATGGACATCGCTAATATGATTGTCCAAATTGAAGGTTCAAAGATTAATACAAATAAAATAACGACAATTAGATTTGGAATAGAGGCAATAATTTCAAGAATTCTTTGCATTATATCGTCCACTCTACCCCCAAAAAATCCTGAAATTGCACCATACACAACTCCAATAAAAATATCTAAAAGTGCAGCAACGATACCGATATATAATGAAATCTGTGCCCCTTTCCAAGTTCGTGTCCATAAATCACGTCCAAGTTGGTCGGTACCAAACCAATAATTTTCTTTAGCACCTGCTTCTTTATAAGCATCCTTTCCATCTGCACCTTCCCCATTAAATGGTAAAAATGGAACTTTATCTAATACAGGAACCTTTGCCGGTAAATTACGGTATTCTACGTGTTGTTCAGCGTAGTCATGTTTATTCATCAATGGTCCGACAAACGCTAAAATAATAATAATTAGTAAACCAATCATTCCAACTACAGCTAATTTATTTCTTCTAAGTTGACTCCATGCATCTTGCCAAAAGTTTTTACTTTCACGCTGCATTTCAGGTTCTTGATTTAAATCTAACTCTCGGATAACAAAATCTGAATCAGATATTCCCTCTGAAGTATGTGTCATTGCCGCGTTAGATACATCATCGTTTAATTTAATAGGTCTTTTCATATCACTCATTATTTCTTACCTCCTTGTACACGAATTCTTGGATCAATGATGCCGTAAAGAATATCTACAATGAAGATAGACACAATAAATAAAGTGCTGAAAAGTATTGTTGTAGCCATGATGACTGAGAAATCATTTGTTGTAATCGATCTGACGAACTGGTCCCCTAATCCTGGTACGCCAAATATATTCTCAATCGTCAATGTACCTGTTAAAATACTGGCTAACATTGGAACGATAATTGTAATGATAGGTATGAGCGCATTTCTTAAGGCGTGCCCAAATAAGACCCTTAACGTAGAATTACCTTTAGCTCGCGCCAAAAGAATATAATCTGAACTTAGTACTTCAATCATTTCTGCCCTTATGTATCTTGCTACAGTTGCTAATACAGTTGCAGATAACGCAAGTGAAGGTAGAACTGCAGTTGAAAAGCCTTCCCACCCCGCAACTGGAAACCATCTTAATTTAACTGCAAATACATACTGTAGTAGTACAGCTAAAACAAATGAAGGAACTGAAACTGCAATAACGGAGATAACAGTAGTTGTATAATCCACCCATGTATTCTGCTTTGTGGCAGCAGCAACTCCTAATATAAGCCCAACAATTACCCCGATAATCATTGCTGTAATACCCATTTCCATAGATGGTATCAGTCTTGGCTTCACTAAGTCCCAAACTGGCATATTATGATATTGGAATGAATTCCCAAAATCTCCTGTGACCACATTTTTGATGTAATGAAAATATTGAACAGCAACTGGATCGTTCAAACCATATTTTTCATTAAGTATCTCTTTTTGTTGTGGATTCAGCTTTGCATCATTAAATGGTGAACCTGGCATCAATTTCATTAAGAAAAATGTAATCGTAATAATGATAAATAATGATACAAACATATAACCTAATCTCTTAAGAATATACCTCGTCATTTAATCTCCCCCTATAATATTAAATTTTCAAAATTAACATTCCCTTCGCAATTTTCAGAAATATTTATACATATTATATATACAGTTTTCATACAATTGCAATATAGTTTTACTTTAAAGTAATATAGTAAATAATAAATTAACAATGTAATATGTATTGTAGCAATAAACTCCATTACAATATTTTCGTAATCATAGTAATGAGGTAAAATATGTATAATATTGTTAACGGAGGTGTACACCTATGCGTTTTAAATCTATACTAATTGGCACTGGACTGACGCCCTTCTTGTCATTTATCATATGGCTATTGTCTGCACATGAATTACTGAATTTCATTAATATAATATTTTATGTATCTTTAACTATTTTTATCGTTGTTTTTGCTTTACTCATCGTTCAAGAAGGTATTTTCGATGCAACCAGTTATGGTTTTCGTCGTTTAAAATATCAACTTTCTTCAACTAAGAAAAAACAAACCATAGAAGATGATGAATTTTTTAACCCTAAACATATTAAAAAGGACCACTACATGATTTCATCATGGGTGATCCCTATATTACTCATTAATCTCTTATATTTCGTTTTAGCTATTGTTATTTCATTTTCAATATAAAAAATCTTCAAGTGCGTCATCTATAAACCCACTTGAAGATTTTTATTTATATTCAATTAATCTTCAAATTTCTTAAATACTAACACTGCGTTGTGTCCACCAAAGCCTAAGCTGTTACTCATCGCATAAGTAATTTCTAAATTTTCAGCTTTATTAGGAACGAAATCTAAATTACATTCTTCATCTGGTGTCACAGCATGAATTGTAGGTGCTACTTTAGAGTCTCTGATAGATAAGGCTGAGAAGATAGCCTCAATTCCACCTGTTGCACCTAATAAGTGACCAGTCATTGATTTAGTTGAACTTACTTTTAATGTTTTAGCAGCGTCTCCAAATGTATTTTGGATTGCTTTAACTTCATATAAGTCACCTACTGGCGTACTTGTGCCGTGTGCATTTAAGTATTGAACATCTTTCGCTTCGATTCCTGCATCATCTAAAGCAGCTTGCATTGCTCTTGAACCGCCTTCACCTTCTGGCGCTGGTGCAGTAATATGATAAGCATCTCCAGTTGAACCATAACCTACTATTTCCGCATAAATTTCTGCGCCACGTGCTTTAGCTGATTCTAATGATTCAAGGACAACGATTCCTGCGCCTTCACCCATAACAAAGCCATCACGACCTTCTTGGAATGGACGACACGCGGTTTCTTTATCATCATTTGTAGATAAAGCACGACTTGCACTAAATCCAGCAATTGCCATGTCAGTAATTGGCGCTTCTGTACCACCAGTTATCATCGCATCAGCATCACCACGTTGGATGACTTTAAATGCTTCACCGATTGAGTTCGTACCTGTCGCACATGCTGTAACAGTGGAACCGTTAGGCCCTTTAGCACCTAAGTCAATAGATACTTGTCCAGTAGCCATATCAGGAATTAACATTGGTACGAAAAATGGACTCACACGACGAGGTCCTCTTTCGACTAGTGTTGTATGTGCCGTTTCAAATGTTTCCATACCACCAATACCTGAGCCAATCCATACACCAATACGATCAGCTGTATCATCATTGATATCTAATTTCGCATCTTGTACCGCTTCTCTTGCTGCAACAACTGCATATTGTGTGAAACGGTCCATACGACGCGCTTCTTTCTTATCTATATGATCTTCAATGTTAAAGTCTTTTAATTCACCTGCTAAATGCACGTTATAATTATCAGTATTAATACGTGTAATTCTATCAATACCATTAACTCCATTTAAAGCATTTTCCCATGTTGTTTTAGCATCGTTACCGATAGGAGATAAGGCTCCGATACCCGTTATAACAACTCTGTTTTTTTCATTCATACGTTATCCTCCTATTTTCCCCATTTGATAACGATTGCGCCCCAAGTTAAGCCACCGCCGAAGCCAACTAAGACTAAATTATCGTCATCTTTGATTTTTCCGTTTTGCAACTCTTGGTTAATACTTAATGGTATAGAAGCTGCTGAAGTATTACCATATTTATTAACAGAAACACTCATCTTTTCTTTTTCTATACCCAATCTTTCTCTTGCAGATTCCATAATTCGAATATTTGCTTGGTGAGGTATAAATAAATCGATATCATCTGAAGTTAAACCAGCTTTGTCAACAACACGTGTTGAGGCATCGCCCATTATTCTTACAGCAAATTTAAATACTTCTCTACCATTCATTTTTAATTTACCAGTTTCTTTATCTAAATATAAGTATTTTCCACCGCTACCATCAGAACCCATTTCATAACTGATGATACCTCGACCTTCAGAAACCTCGCCCATCACTACTGCGCCGGCACCATCACCGAATAACACAGCTGTTGAACGGTCTGTAAGGTCTGTAATTTTAGATAATTTGTCAGCACCAACAACCAAAATATTTTTATAATCACCAGATTGGATATATTGTTTAGCTGTAATCATTGAATACATAAATCCTGAACATGCAGCGAGTTGATCCATTGTGGCTACCTTTCCAGTGCCTAATCTCTCTTGTAAAATATTAGCCACACTTGGGAATGGCATATCGCCTGTAGCTGTAGCTACGATAATCATATCGATATCTTCAGGTTGAATTCCTGCATCTTCAATTGCTTTAATACTTGCGTTATATGCTAAGTCAGATGTGTCTTGATCTTCATCTGCCCAATGTCTTTCTTTAATACCAGTCATTTTAGAAATCCATTCATCGGATGTTTCTAAAAATTGCTCAAAATAGGCATTGTCTACAATGTTTTCCGGAGCGTATGCGCCGAAACCTTTAATACCCACGTTCATGGTCGTACACCTTCTTAAATAAATTTTTAATACCAGGTATTAATTTAACACATACTTGTTTTTAAACTCAAGTAGATTCACTTTTCCTCGTTGGTTAAAGGACTATATTTATACACTTAAAAAAGTATCCGCTTCAATATTATTTCAATTTTAATTTTTAAAATGCCTATGCAACACTCAATCATTTTAAAAACATCAGTCACATCAAAATTGCTACAATGTATGTGTTAAGCATTGATTTACACTATACAAATTTAAATATTTCACTTAAAATAGAGATATCGATTATAAAAGCGGAGGTCAAATCAAATGAAATACCTCATGACATTTATATGGGCAGTATTATTGCTAGAAATGGTAAACTTTGTATTAAACAGTTTAAACAGTGGTCCAGCATTAAATGTAATTAACCCTATTATTATGGCTGTTGTGTTTACAATTTTTGTAGCAATTTTTGGTGCCATCATGAAACCAAGTAAAGGTTCAGATCAATACGAATCATAACATCATGAATAAAAGACGAGATACGTTGACATCAGAGTCAAACGTACCTCGTCTTTTTTATTCTATTTTATTTTTAACAAATACAGCTTATTAAATCATTCATAAAGTCATTAATGTTGGTGCTTCATTAAACTTTTCTTCCTACTAAATTAATTTTTGCTTTATCTAATAATTTAGAATCTACTTGATGCAATAATTCATTTAAATAGAAAGCATTTTTTAAGTTAAGCTTGTCACTTAAAGCATAAACTACAAGTTCATAGTAATGATCTTTATCTGGAGGCGTAGGTCCTACATAATGATTTTCAATCTCTGAAAAATCTTCATCCAATAAACCTGTTGCAAAGCTGTTCTTACCTTGTACAAAGTTACCTTTATTTCTAGAAAAGTCTTCAACAATATCGATTGTATCGCTATTGACACTCACGTTAGCCACGACCCAGTGAATCCATGGGAAACCACATACTGGAACGGCATCATAATCAATTAAAGTCCAAGCAATATATTGCGTACCTGGTGGCAAATCTACTACATTAAATGGAAATGATTTAATAGGATTATTGTTAATTAAGTCAATCGGTTGTGCACCTGTAGCATAGTCATAAGGTATAATGTTGTTGTTAAAATTAGTGTTGATTTTCATGTTGTCTTCTCCTTTAATTTAATGATTGATATATATAAATACATACGTGTATTATTACAAAATAAAAGTATAAATATATACTACTACAAAACCCCTGACGTTTAAATTAATATTCTTTAATAAAAAATAAATCCAAGAAAGTGACTTGCACACACTTTCTTGGATCTTTGTTTGATTCATTCTATTTCATTAAATATTTTCTGCTTTTTCAACGTCAAATTGTAATTCATTGTCAGAATTTAAATCTACTTTAATTGTTGTACCTTCAGGTAGACTTTCTTTAATCATCATGCGGGCAAGTGGTGTTTCGATTTGTCTTTGAACAAAACGTTTTAATGGTCTAGCACCAAATTGTGGTTCATAAGCCTCTTCACCTAGCCATTTTTTAGCTTTATCAGATACTTCAATTGAGATACGTTGCTCTAATAATCTAATGTTTAATTGAGTTAAGATTTTATCGACAATCATACTCATATCACTAACTGATAATGGTTTAAATAATACAATATCATCCATACGGTTTAAGATTTCAGGTTTGAAATAAGCATGTAAGCTATCCATTACCGCTTTCTCAGTACTTTCGCTAATTTCTCCAGCGTCTTTAACGTTTTCAAGTAACACTTGTGATCCAATATTACTTGTCATGATGATAATTGTATTTTTGAAATCAACACTGCGTCCTTTAGAGTCAGTAAGTCGACCTTCATCTAATATTTGAAGTAGCACATTAAAGACATCGCTGTGCGCTTTTTCTACTTCATCTAATAAAATAACTGAATAAGGATTTCGTCTAACTGCTTCAGTTAATTGTCCGCCTTCATCATGACCAACATAGCCTGGAGGGGCACCAATCAAACGAGAGACTGCATGTTTTTCCATATATTCACTCATATCAATTCGAATCATGTGTTTTTCAGAATCAAATAGTGAAGCAGCAAGTGATTTAGCTAATTCAGTTTTACCTACACCTGTCGGTCCTAAGAATAAGAAGCTACCAATAGGTCTATTTGGATCTTTGATACCTGCACGTGCTCTAACTACGGCATCAGAAACCAAGTCTACTGCTTTGTCTTGACCAACGACACGTTTATGAAGTATATCGCCAAGGTGCAATAATTTCTCTCTTTCAGTTTCTACAAGTTTAGAAACTGGAATACCTGTCCATTGACTTACAATATCTCCAATTTCTTCGTCAGATACAACCTCACGAATCATTCTGTCGCTGTCTTCACCTGTTTCATCTTGGAAGACTTCTTCTAGCTCTCTTAATTCTTTCTCTAATTGTGGAATTTTACCGTATTGTAATTCAGCAGCTTTCTCAAGGTTGTTATTTGTTTGTGCATCTTCGAGGGCTTTTCTACTTTCATCTAATTCAGCTCGTTTTTGTTGTAATTTACCTATTTTTTCTTTTTCTTGTTCTACACGAGATTGTAATGATGCTTGTTTTTCTTTTTCATTAGAAAGCTCTTCCTGTAGTTCTTGTAGTCGTTGTTTACTTGCATTATCAGATTCATTTTTCAATGCGCTTTCTTCAATTTCCAATTGCATTACACGACGATTAACTTGGTCTAATTCAGTTGGATTAGAGCCCATTTCAGTACGAATTGTCGCACAACCTTGGTCTACTAAATCAATCGCTTTATCAGGTAAGAATCGATCAGTAATATAACGATCTGATAATTCAGCCGCAGCGACTAGCGCACGGTCTTGGATACGAACACCATGATACACTTCATAACGTTCTTTTAAACCACGTAAGATTGAAATTGTATCTTCAACATCTGGTTCGCTGACACCTACTTTTTGGAAACGACGCTCTAAGGCAGAATCTTTTTCAATATATTCTCTATATTCGTTTAATGTTGTTGCACCAATACAATGCAATTCACCACGTGCTAACATTGGTTTCAACATGTTTCCTGCATCCATTGCGCCCTCAGTTTTACCAGCACCGACTAACATGTGAATTTCATCTATAAATAGAATAATACGACCTTCTGATTCTTTAACTTCTTTAAGTACTGCTTTGAGACGTTCTTCAAATTCACCTCTATATTTCGCACCAGCGACTAAAGCACTTAAATCGAGTTCGAAAATCGTTTTATCTAGTAATGATTCAGGCACGTCTTTTTTAACGATACGTTGTGCTAAACCTTCTACGATGGCAGTTTTACCTACACCTGGTTCTCCGATTAATACAGGATTGTTTTTAGTTTTTCGACTTAAAATTCGAATTGTATTACGAATTTCTTCGTCTCTACCAATCACAGGGTCCATTTTACCTTGTCGAACTTCTTCTACTAAGTCACGACCATATTTCTCTAATGCTTCGTAGTTTACTTCTGGATTTTGAGTTGTCACATGATTTCCCCCTCTTACTTTAGTGATAATTTCTTTGATAACTTCTGCTTTATTACCAATAAATTGTTGCGTTGTTTGATCAATGTCCATAGCAGCGCGTAATATATGTTCCATAGAAATGAATTCGTCTTCATATTCTTTCATATATGTTTCTGCTTTATTTAATAATTCATTGGCTTTCGGACTAATATATTGTCCGTATTGTACATTATCTCCTTGTACTGTTGGATAATTTTTTAATTTATTTTCATAAGCTTTCGTTAATTGTTCGACATCAATATTTGCTCTTTCTAATACACTTTTGAATAAACTTTCACTTTCTTCTAATGTTGCTTTTAGAAGCGCTTCATTTTCAATATTTTGTAATTCATATTCTTTACTGATTTCGACTGCTTTTTGTAAAGCGCCTTGAACAGCGTAAGTCATTTGATTAATATCCAATTTTTTCACCTCTATTTATTTAGAGTAAATAGGTCACAGGCAAATGTTTTTTGACTTTGACTTTCTTTGACCTTAATTATATTATAGACCCTCTTTCATCAATATTCAACAATTTACACTTATTTTTTGACCTTTTTTCCCTATTAATTTTTGAAAATAAATTCTACAATATCTAGTTTCTTTATACCTTTAATTACATAAAAAGAAACTAGCCCAACGTTAGCTGATTAACGTCAAACTAGTTTCTCATTAAACCTATTTCTTTTTCATATTTTTCAATATTTCATCTGTTAGAGCTTCGACACCGCTATTTTCAAGATGTATACCATCTGGAGCAAAGTACTCTGTATGCCCTTCTGAACGTTTGTACCAATCAACAAGTTTTACATTCTTATGACTTTTAGCAGCATTTGCCATTAACTGATTCACATGGCCTTCATATGATCTTGGCACTCTCGTATTAACAAGGTAGACTTGAGCTTTTCCAAATTTATCAATTAGATCATCTAATTGCTCTTTTGAGAAATCCCCATTAGTACCTAATTCTAAAACAACTTGGTCAGAAGATTTACTATAATTCTTATAATTGCTATCTACTAATGGAAGTGCTTGATACAAGTTTCGCCCCACTTTACCATCAATATTTGCCTTCGGAACTCTAGATTTAAACTGTTCACCAATATCGACCATGACCGAGTCCCCGATTAGTAATGGTTTAATATCAGAATACACTTCATCCTCATTCTTACCTTCTTTTGTTTTTCCATCATTCGTAAGCGTAATGTCATCAATAGGCAACATATGGATGAGATATTTGTCATTTTCATTTGTATTAAATGATTGTGCTTTATCAGAAATTTTATCTTTACCTAATTTATCAAATGCACCTGCAAGTATCAGAATAAGTGGTAATGCTAATATAATTGTTACCACAGTTCTTATAAATTGAGGTTTAAATCTCTTCTTAATAGCAAACGCTTTAAGTCCTTGCTTTCTGAAAGGTGTCTCTACGTATCGATAAGATAATTCGGCAAACATAACAGTTAATATGATATCTAAGAAATAAACATAAACTGGAATTTGCCCGTCTATATAATGACTATGAATGAAACTAATTATAGGAAAATGCCACAAGTACAGACTATATGACCGTTTACCAATATAGACAAACAATGGATTACCTAAGGCTTTAGATACCAATGTAGCAGGATGAACGACACTCGCTATGATAAGTAATGACATAGCTGAGATGAGATAGAACCCGCCATTGTAAATCCAGTCACTTTCATCTTTAACTGTAAAGAATAAAACAACTAAAAATAACAAACCGACTATTCCGGCAGTATCAATAGTTGCTTTTAGTGCCCTAGGTGGATTTGCCTTAAGTTTAAATGGTGGCCACATAAATGCAAGAAGTACTCCTAACAGTAATGTTTGTAGTCTTGTATCAGTACCAAAATATACACGTGAATGATTCATATGTGGTTGAGAAATTACAACCATTAATAATAGTGAGATTAAAGAAATAATCCAAAATACAAGCGCTACATTTTTATACTTCTTCATTGTCATCAATAATAAAATTAATATTGCTGGGAAGAACAGATAAAATTGTTCTTCAATAGCTAAAGACCATAGATGTTTTAATGGCATAAATGAAAATTGTTCAAAGTAATTAACATCTTTAGCTATATACCACCAGTTAGATACATAAAAAATTGCGGCAATAATGTCATGCTTGACCCTAACGATATTATCAGGTTCAAGAACAAGTGTTGCAAAACCAACCACAATCAATAAGGCTAACACCGCAGGTAAAAGTCTTTTTATACGTCTAATCCAGAAACTTTTAAGGTTAATAATTCCTGTTTCTTCATATTCTTTTAATAATAGACTTGTTATCAAAAAACCTGAGATAACAAAGAAAGTATCTACTCCTAAGAAACCGCCAGTGAGCCATTTCTTATTTAAGTGATAGATAATAATTCCAAGAACCGCAATTGCGCGCAAACCATCAAGTCCAGGCATATAACGCATTTTTTTACCGCGTTGATGACCTTTCTTTAATTCTTTTTCCATTTTTTATAGTCATTCCCTATTAATAATAAATTTCTAAAAATAAATAAATTGAGATTCTAACAATGATTCATTGAAGTGACAAACTTCTCAATCACACTCTTCGAATAAAACATTTTATTCAATTTTTCCCGTAAATTGACTAATTACCTTATGTTCCATTCTTGGTGTCTCATTATCAACTTATGTCGAATTCTTCACAATATTATTAATTATACTATTAATAAAGTATAAAGTTATTTATTTTAATGTGAGAATTAATTTTCCCCGAAAAGTAGTAAGTGTTAAACATTGTAATATATTTGTAACATTAATTCAATTTAAATAGCAGTTTGATTTTATTAAAAATTTCTTAACTCCATTTCAGGTTAAATAATCACTTCATAAATATTTTTTATCATTTTCCACACAAAAAAGAATAGCTACTATCATTTTCACAAAGAAAATGTGTAACTATTCCTTAAAAACACAAATTTATCCAACACCTAGAGCGATCTTCGCATAACGAGACATCATATCTTTATTCCATGGTGGGTTCCAAACAATGTTAACTTCTGTATCAGAAATCTCAGGAATTTCTGCTAAAACACCTTTAATTTGTTCTATAATTTGTGGTCCTAAAGGACATCCCATAGAAGTCAATGTCATTTCAACTGTGCATAGACCTTCATCGTCTACATCAACTTTATATACTAAACCTAAATTGACAATATCAATGCCTAATTCAGGGTCAATAACCATTTCAAGAGCTCCTAGGATGCTATCTTTTAAAGCTTCCTCCATGAGTATCACCTCTCTAAATTATCTTTATACTAATATATCAAATATCCGACAAAACGCCAATAAAATGCTATGATACTGATACATGATAATACGAAACACAAGGAGTCATTTATGCAACCATATTTAATTTGTCTAGACTTAGATGGAACATTATTAAACGACAACAAAGAAATCTCATCTTATACAAAACAAGTTTTAACTGAATTACAACAACGCGGCCATTACATTATGATTGCTACTGGTCGACCTTATAGAGCAAGTCAAATCTACTATCATGAATTAAACATGAACACACCCGTTGTTAATTTTAACGGCGCTTATGTACATCATCCAAAAGCTCAAGATTTTGAAACAATTCATGAAGTTTTAGATGTTGAAATATCTAAGAATATCATTACTGCTCTTCAACAATCACATGTAACTAACATCATTGCTGAAGTAAAAGATTATGTCTTTATTAATAATCATGATCCCCGTCTATTTGAAGGCTTTTCAATGGGGAATCCTAAAATACAAACAGGTAATCTATTAGAGCAATTGAATGAATCTCCAACTTCTTTACTCGTTGAAGCAGATGAAGATAATATTCCAGAAATTAAAGATATGCTCACTCATTTTTATGCTGAAAATATTGAACATCGTCGTTGGGGCGCACCTTTTCCAGTAATAGAAATCGTTAAACGTGGTATTAATAAAGCACGAGGCATTGAATATGCAAAACAATATCTCAATATCGCAGACGATCGAATTATTGCATTTGGCGACGAAGATAATGATATAGAAATGATTAAATATGCTACATACGGTATTGCCATGGACAATGGATTGCAAGACTTAAAAGATGTAGCAAATCATACAACATACAGTAATAATAACGATGGCATTGGTCGCTACTTAAATGATTTCTTTGATTTAAATCTACGTTATTACTAATATATACAAATCGTAAATGGGAAGACGTGCTTAGAAGTCTCCTTCCTATAAACAAATAAAGGAGTTAACATCGTGAATAAAATTGTTATCGTCGGTGCGGTTGCAGGTGGCGCTACTTGCGCAAGTCAAATTCGCCGTTTAGATAAAGAAAGCGAGATAGTTATTTTTGAAAAGGACAGAGACATGAGCTTTGCAAATTGTGCTTTACCTTATTATATCGGCGAAATCGTTAACGAACGAGATAACGTATTGGCTTATACACCTGAAACTTTTTATCAGAAAAAGCAAATTAAAGTCAAAACATATCATGAAGTTATAGAAATTAATGATGATAAACAAACTGTGACTGTATGCAATCGACAATCTGGAGAAACTTTTGAAGAATCATATGACACACTTATATTAAGCCCTGGTGCTGACGCTAATTCTTTAGGGTTTGAAAGTGATATTGCATTCACTCTAAGAAACTTTGAAGATACTGAAGCTATTGATCAATTTATAAGTGAAACGGATGCAAAGCATGCACTCGTCGTAGGTGCAGGTTACATTTCTTTAGAAGTATTAGAAAATTTACATGAACGTGGCTTGAACGTGACTTTGATCCATCGCTCAAATCATATTAACAAACTAATGGATCAAGATATGAATCAACCTATTATTGATGAATTAGAAAAAAGAAATATCTCTTATAGATTCAATGAAGAAATTAGTAAAATTGATCAACATCAAGTCACTTTCACCTCTGGTAAAGTTGAAAATTACGACCTCATTATTGAAGGTGTTGGAACACATCCAAACTCTAAGTTTATTCAATCTTCAAATGTTCAATTAGATGAACATGGTTTTGTACCAGTGAACGACAAATTTCAAACTAATATTCCTAATATTTATGCCTTAGGAGATGTCATTACATCGTTTTATCGTCACGTTGATTTGCAAGCACAAGTTCCGCTTGCATGGGGCGCACACCGTGGTGCAAGTATTATTGCCGAACAATTAGCTGGAGATGCTTCTATTTCATTTAAAGGCTATCTAGGTTCAAATATTGTTAAATTCTTTGATTATACACTTGCGAGTGTTGGCGTAAAACCTAATGAACTTGACTATTTCAATTATGAAATGGTCGAAGTGAAACAAGGCGCACATGCAGGTTATTACCCAAGAAATACTCCCCTTCATTTAAGAGTCTACTTTGAAAAGGATTCTCGTAAACTTTTACGTGCTGCGGCAATCGGTCAAGAAGGCGTAGACAAAAGAATAGATATTATGTCAATGGCAATGATGAATCAAATGACTGTTGATGAATTAACAGAATTTGAAGTCGCTTATGCCCCTCCTTACAGTCATCCAAAAGATTTAATCAATATGATAGGTTACAAAGCAAGATAAAATTAAAAAGCTGCGTATGTACCGTTGTGGTAACGTACGCAGCTTATTATTTATATTCAATTCTATCCTAAACCAAGCATTTTAGTTATAGGACCCCATGGTAAAATAATACCAATGACAATAGTTATAACAATTAATGCGATTGTAATCCAAAAGAATTTATGCCCTTCTTCTTTTTTCTTTCTTTTCGCAATAGATACTTCCATAAAAGCGATCACCGCTAAACCACATAACATTTTGAATGTTAATAACATGTGGTTACCGCCGCCACCGTGTGCAGCAGCAACAAACTCTTTTATTAATTCCCAGAAACCGGAAATCAATGTGAGTAGCATGAATAAACGCAATGCCATATGTAATGGTTTAAAGTAAGGTGTTGCACCTTGAACTTTTGAAAAGTTTAAATAAGTCGCGATAAACAAAATAATTGCTAAAACCCAACTTAAAATATGGACATGTAACATATGTGTCCCCCCATATATATTTTTCTCAACTATCATAACATATTTAGGAAATGTTAATGATAGCATCACTCTTATTTTTATTTCACAACTTCATTAAAATAATCATCATTTTAAATTTATAATATTATTCCAAGAAAAAGCGCACCCTAAAAAGTTCAATTTTACTCCAACTTTTAGGATGCACTTTAAATAATAAAGTAGTTTCTAAAAAATTCATGTCTAAAACTCATTAGAGTACAGAGACATAAATGAAAAGCATTTATTATTTATCTTCAGAAATATAAGTTGTTAACGTACCAATATTATCAATCGTTACTTTAACTTCATCGCCAGGTTGTAAGAATTGTGGTGGTTCCATACCTGCACCCACGCCTGCAGGTGTACCAGTAGCAATAATATCGCCTGGATGTAATGCAACATATTTAGAAATTTCTTCGATTAATTCATCAATTTTAAGAATCATTTCTCCCGTACTACCATCTTGACGAATTTCGTTGTTGACTTTAGTAACGATGTTTACATTCTCAGGAGTAGGAAGCTCATCTTTTGTTACGATATATGGACCCATTGGACAAGCACCAGTTAAACTTTTAGATAAGAAAGCTTGGTCGTGAGCATTTTGTGCTGTACGGTCAGTAATATCATTAATAATTGTATAACCGTAAATATAATCTAAGGCTAAAGCTTTAGGGATCTTCTCACCTGATTTACCGATGACGATACCTAATTCGCCTTCATAATCTAATTGGTCAGTAATGTCTTTGTGATTAGGAATTGTTGATTCATCACCTGTTAAAGATGATGCAGCTTTAGTGAATACATATAAACGTTCAACTTCATGATTTAACTCGCTTGCATGATCTTGGTAATTACGTCCAAATGCGATGACGTTATTAGGTGGAGTGACAGGTGGTAAAAACTCTACATCGTTAAATGAAATTTTAAATTCTTCTTCTCTTCCACTATCTTCAGCAGCCACTACTGCTTTACGCACTTGTTCTTGAAAATCTAGTGTTTGGTTTTGTTGTAAGCCTTGTAATAAAGTTTTAGGATGGAAATCTTCTTCACCAAATTCTGCAAAGACCATTGGTAAATCCCAAACAGCATCTTCACGTTTTACTTTGACACCGTATGAAGTTCTGTCATTGTGTTTGAATGATAGAAATTTCATTCATAATCAACTCCTCATCTATATCTTATTTCATATTATAACTATATCTGAGTTCAAATAACAAATATATAAGTAAGAAAATTAAGAAATTTCTTACAGAACATATGTCTCTTAGTTGTTAAAAAAGCCATGTTCTCGAATGCGATACGCTTACGAGAAACATGGCAAATTTTTAACTTTTTATTCTTTTATTTGTTCGATTATTTATCAATTTCTAACATACCAAATTTGAAGAAATAGAGATATCCTTTAACTGGTTGTTTAAGTATTGTCTCTAACGTATTACGATAATACTTCATTTGAATTTGATATTTTTCTTTAAGTTGTTGACCAATTTCATCATCGGTCATACCTTTTCTTCTATTGAATGCATCTGTTTTATAATCAACGAAATAGTATGCGCCATCCTTTTGGAAGATTAAATCAATCATACCTTGAATAATTGAAACGTCTTCTTCCGACTCAGGCAATTGATCTACTTTCGCTTGATTCACAACAAATGGTAATTCAGTATACACTTTATCCGCTTGTGCGATTTGCATATACAGATCACTTTCAATAAAACTCATCATCTCATCAAATTTGATATCTGCTTTAGCATCTTCTTCAATAATATTACGTTCGATTAATTCATCCACGTACTGGTCTAGCTCTTCTCTAGTCATACGCCCTTCTTTAAAAGGTAAATGTTGCATGACTGTATGCATTAAAGTACCGATTTCATTAGCTTTACGCTTTTTATTTTGACTTAAAAATCGAGGGCGCTCATATGTGGCAACACCAATACGATATTGTCTGACTCTGTCGTAATTCGTGTCACTTTCTTCTGTTTCAAGTTGACGTTTTAATTCAGACACAGACTGTTTTGAAGGTTTCAAAGTATCCTCTTGATATGGATATTGATATGTCAGTTGTTGATGAATTTTAGCTTTAACGTCATCATCGCCACTATTGATGTCATCCATATCACTCACTGTTCGGCGTTCATTTTCAGGGGTAACTTCTTCAGTAGATACATCTTCGTAGTGATCTACAACGATGGATACCCTTGGCTTCATTTCAGAATTGAGTGTTTCAATATCCTTTTCAAACTTCTGATCATGAGGTAATGACGCACTTTGATGCTTTGCAAGAATACTATAGATTAATTTAAATGAATTCTTAGCAGTTAAACGCTCATTTACAGCAATATGATTCCCAGAAATTGCCAATTGTTCAAGATCGGTTAATTCTTTTTCTTTTTTAACCCTACCTATCAAGATGAGTTGTTCTTTCGCACGTGTTAATGCGACGTAAATTAATCGCATTTCCTCAGAAATATGTTCCTTACTATTAATTGCTCTGTAAGCTACTGAGGATAGAGATGGATAGATCATTTCCTTTTCAGTATCGAAATAATCCATACCTAAACCATATTGTTGATTTAAAATGACTGGCTTAGTCAGATCGCTTTCATTATATTTCTTAGAAAGTCCAGAATAGATGACGAATGGGAATTCCAAACCTTTACTACTATGAATAGTCATCATTCTAACGACATTATCGTTCGGCCCAACAATATTTTCCTCACCGAAGTCTCTTCCACGGTCAATCAATTCATCAATAAATCGAATAAATTGGAACAATCCTCTAAAGCTAGAATTTTCGAATTCTATAGCCTTATTAATAAGTCCATAAAGATTAGCTCTTCTACCCTTGCCACCGAGGAGACCACTAAAATATTGAATAACAAAGTGGTCGTTATAAAATTTATCAATTAATTGGTAAACAGGTTCACTTTGACTATAAATCTGATATTTTTTTATATCTTTGATAAATCGTTTTAACTTATCAACAAGTTGAGCATTTGCGTTGTCATCATTAATATAGTGTTCTATTGATTGATAGAAATAGATATCGTTAGGACTTATCACTCGAATTTCAGCTAATTCATCTTCTGTAAATTGATAAATCACTGAACGCATTAAACCAACAAGATAAATATCTTGCAAAGGATTATCTACAGTTCGTAAAAAAGATAATACGAGTCGAACTTCAGTTTGTTCAAAGTATCCCTTTTTACTTTTAACATGAAAGGGAATGTCACTGTTTTTAAACGCTTGTTGAAGATTTCGAGCATTATCAGTATTTCTCTCTAATATGACTATATCTTTGTAGGTCGCATTTCTATACGTCCCATTTTTCATATCGTAAACTTGTCTATTTTCGATGATATCTTTTACTTGTTCAACAATGTAGTCCGCCTCTTGTTCGCTTCCTGTTAAATCACTAGATTCCTTATCCGCTTCAATTAATGCACGAAGTTGTACGGGATTCTCAGCTTGATCATATGGCGCACCGTAATAAAGTTGAGCCGCATCATCATAGGTGATTTCTCCTACATTTTCATCCATCATATGTTTAAATAAATAATTTGTTGTAGAGAGTACCTCTTGTCTAGAGCGGAAGTTTTGCGACAAGTCAATAACCATGCCTGAATCTTGTCCATCACTTGTAAAGCGATTGTATTTTTCAATAAAGAGACTGGGATCAGCCTGTCTAAATTTATAAATCGACTGTTTTACATCACCTACCATGAACAGATTCCCGTTATGTTCGTCACCCGTTTTAATACATGACAAAATCTTTTCTTGTACACGGTTTGTATCTTGATACTCATCGACAAGTATTTCTTTAAAGTGTTCTCGATACGTTTCGGCAATGTGAGAAGGTGTCCCATCCTCATTAGTGAGAATTTGTAAGGCAAAGTGTTCATAATCTGCGAAATCCAATAAATTGCGACTACGCTTTTGCTTGCTAAACGCCTCAATCACATCTTTAACGATTTGAGCTAAATATGCTACTCTCGGTGCCAATTTTTGCATATCTAACTTCAAATCTTCTGCGCTTCTTGAAAAGTAGTTATTTTTCACTTCAGAGACTAGTTCTTTATAATGATCATAGTGTTTCTTAGCGTCGTTTAATGCCTCTTCCATACCTTCATTTGTTTCTTTAATTTTCTTGGATATAGAAGGAAAACGACTTACAAATTGATGAGACACAAGCGTGTCAGTGTGAATGACTTCTCCTTCTATCACTTTAGAAACAAATCGACGCTCATCTTCAACGACTTCTAAATGTTTCTCCACATCCTCTAACATAGAGAATAAATCGAAACTCTTTTGTATTTCTTCATGAGCTGCTTTTAAGAAAATCATAGCCAAATCATTTAATAATTTTAATAATTGAGCTTGTTGTTCTTCATCTCTATAAGGATGAGATAATTGATTCAACCATTCGAAAGGATTAGGATTCGCAATACTAAAGAAGTACATACGTTTAATAATGTCTCTAAATTGATCATCATTTCTATCAGATGATAATTGTTCGGTTAAATCTATAAAATCTGGATCTAAAATATCATAATGGCGTTCTAAAACATCATCAATCGTTTGATCGAGTAACAACACATTTTCAGCTTCATTACTTGTTCTGAAATTCGGATCAATATCTAATACGTCATAATGTTGTTGAATTAATTTCAAACAAAAACTATGTAACGTTGAGATTTGAGCTTGATGAATTTTAATGCGTTGATTTTTTAAATGTTCATTATTCGGATCTTCTATTGAAGCTTCTTGAATACGCTGGTCAACCCGATGTTTCATCTCACGTGCACTTAAATTTGTAAATGTTACGACTAATAAGCGGTCAACATCAATTTTATCTCTTAAGATACGCTGAATAATACGTTCTACTAAGACAGCTGTTTTACCTGATCCTGCTGCAGCAGCAACAAGCACGTCTTGACCTTTCGCATAAATACTACGCCATTGTGCGTCAGTCCAAATCACATCATTCGGTTTAGTAGGAATCATCACTTGTCACCACCTTCGTCGATCATTTTTTGAATTAATTCCAGAGGTTTAATGGTTTCATCTACTGTGCGATAGCGTTTACTATCTATCATGCCATCGACATGACATACAGATTGATAACTACAAAATTGACATGGCAATGTGTTTTTGTATTTTAAAGGTGCCACTTCAGTGTGACCATCCATAATATGTGTCGCAGTGTCGATGAAGTTATTCTTGTTATGTTGAATAAATTGGCGAATAACATCTTCATCGGCTACACGACTGGTATTCTTACTGATTGCACCTTTAGTTGTTAAACCAAGAGGGACAATATCTGAAGTAAAACTTGGTTCCATACGACTATCTATCGCATCAATGACTTCTTCATCACTATTTAGAAGACCACTCATCTTAAAGCTTTTAATTAATTCTTTATCTAATTTTTCTTCATCAATTTTGGACCAATTTTCAAATTTAATACGCGGTTCATGAACATGGAAATAAAGTAGACCACCAGGTTTAACAATATCTGTGAGACCTAATCTTTCTTGATTTTGCAAAACGATATCCATGTAGGTCATCATCTGCATTTGCAAACCGTAATATACTTTCGTTAAATCTAATGTAGCGCTGCTCGTTGATGATTTATAGTCAATGATATTAACATAACTATGATCACCTTTAGTATACGTATCAATACGGTCAATCTGCCCCCGAATATTAATAGGAATACCTTGTTTAGTGTGTAAAGGTTGTGCTACCAATTCCTCTTTATTTTTAGGAGATTTGCGGAAACCTGTTTCGAATCTTTGAGGTACAAATTTTGAAAATCCAGTTTGATACTTCAATGCACTTAATGTTGTCTCTACAATTGAACCTATTCTTCTAGATAAATACTTATAATACGCCGAAGAATTTAATAAATTAAATTGAACTTTAGGTAAAATCATTTCCAGCGCTTCTTCTGTTAATGCTCTGATTTTCTTGCGATCTAAGTTTTTAAAGTCTCCTTCAACGCGATCAGAGATATGTTTCAGCACTGAATGGAAAATATCTCCTAAATCAAAGTTTTGTAATTCATACTTAGTACGTTCATTTAAACGTAAACCATGTGAAGCATAATGTTTAAACGGACATTGTTGATAACCTTCAAAACGAGACACACTTGCATTGATTGTTTTGCCATACAATTGTTGCGTTAAAGATTCGTTAAGTTGTATTGTTTCGTTGTCGTACGTAAGTGATGTGATTAAATAGTCTAGACCTCGATTGAGTCGCTCATCATCTCGTATGACTTGATACGCATCGAGCCATCTTATATCTACATCCTCTTGATCCAACCACGCACGTAAGGCATCAAATAATTCAATTTTAGTTTGATGAACATGTTGCATTAGACTGATTGGTTGTTCTTCATGTTCTTGATGAATGTTAGTGATCTCTAAATGATGATACATGTCTTTAATTTGTGATAGAAACGGGCTGATTTCCTTTTCATCACCAGAATTGCCCATTAAACTATATGAAAATGTCACCTTCTGACGTGCACGTGTCATAGCAATATAACAAACAAATGCTTCATCCATTTGTAAAATATCTGAAGTAGGACTTAATTCTATATCAGCATTTTGTTCGAAATATTTCTTCTCTTCATCAGTAATCAAACTAGAAGAAGATACTGGCTGTGGCAAGGAACCATCATTCATACCTACCATATAAACGTGTTGCTTATTATCCACTTTAGCCAAATCCATTGTACCGATACTAACTTGATCCAATGTTTGAGGTATCATAACGAACTCAAGTTGTTCTAAACCTATATCGAACACCTCAAGAAATTGTTTCAAAGTCATATCTTGTGTATCAAATACAGTAACTAAATCATCTAATATTTGTATGAAACCATTCCATATTTGGTCAATTTCTTCAGCTTGTTGATGCGCTCCTGCTACATCTAATTCATCTCTTTCTGTCATCAGTTGATTAGGTAATTCAAAATATTCCATACTTTCGTAAAAAGCAGTCGCAAAATCTCTTACAGTAGTTGCTTCGCTCATCGCTTTTTCAAAATAAAGCACTTTATCAATCACATGATTCTTCAGACGAATGACTTCTTCATATGTTTCTCGTTCTTCAGGCGTTAAAGCATGTGATTTACGTCCCATCTTGTTAAACTGCTCAACATTAAAAATGTCTTCATCTAACCAACGTTTACCATAAACACCACGTTCTAGGACAAAATTTTCAAGTAAATCTATCAAATAACTACTATTCTTAAGTTGCGACGTCAGTATGTCAGTCTTGAATAAACGTAGCATGGCATTAATATTCCAATTGGATTGAATCACTTCTATTAAAGAGCGAATCATTTCCATGATCGGATGATGTGACATTGATTTTTTCGTATCTATATTAAAAGGAATATCATACAAAGGAAAAATAGAGTCGAATAAATAGGCATATGACTCATCACGATACAAAATTGCAATATCTTGAAACCTTAATTGATGATCGCGCACGTCTCTTAAGATTCTTCGTGCTAATTCATTCACTTCTTCTCGCATACTGGAAGATTCAAGTATTTCTATAGCATTTGAATGTTCTTGAGGCGTCATTTGCAATGCATCAAAGTCACTTTCTAAATGTTTGAGCTCCTCATTTTCAAAACGGTAACGATGACTAAATTGTGTTTTATTCAGCTCAATATTTAAGTGACTGGCAATGTCCTCTAAGTGAGTCAAAACCTCAGAGGGCTTTCTAAATAAACTAAACTGGTCTTGATTACCATCCGTGGTTAATAGTACTGTCACTTTCTTCGCGTGTTGAACAAGGGCTTCAATCATTCTATATTCAAGTGTTGAAAAGTTATGGAAACCATCAATAAATATTTCGGCACGTTTTAACCATTCTGATTGCGACATTTGATCTATAAATTGTTCTAAACTATCCTCTGTCGTTATAAATTCTCCACTCATACGCGCTTCTAAATGTCTGTATATGAGAGAAATGTCTTCTAATTTATGTTGCGTTCGTGTTTGTAATTGATGTTCAGAAATAAATTGTTCTAAATGCTCAGGTGTGACACTGTATTTTTTAAAGTCTTGAATTTGTTCAGCAAGCTTTTCACTGAATCCATAATATCTGGATTGCGAACGGTACAATTTAAGTTCTGACTCATGTTGCTGGACAATGTGATAAATCATCATTTCCATTGCGGCTTTAGATAACCTTTGCTCTGTAAACCCGCCCACTTCTTGAAAAACACGATGACTTAATCTTTCAAAGTGAAGGACTTCTGTTCTTAAACTACCATTCAGTTCAGGATCATTGACAAAGGCTTGTTCAAGTTGAAATGTACTTTGTGTTGGAGCAATTAAAATGATAGGGTCACCTAATGGATCGTGTTTCATTTCGTTCTTTATATAATCAAGCATAGATGCTGATTTGCCCGTACCAGCTCTACCGATATATGTATTTAATTCCATGACATTCCCTCACTCCTTTACCTTTAATATTATCACATCAAAGTCATGTTCTAATATAAATAGAAATGGAGATCTCTATAAAATTTATTTATAGAAATCCCCATCATTGATGTTCTTCTGTTAAGTTTTTTTGCTTAATTTTTAGTGTGATCTGGATTGAAATTAGATTTAAATTCGCTAAATGGCCAGAATCTAAATGAAACTTTACCTACGATTTGATCTTTATCTATCAATCCAAATGAACGACTATCTTTACTTACTTCACGGTTATCACCTAATACTAAATATTTACCTTTAGGTATCACATTTGATTTAGGGTTCGCATTTGGTAAGTCTTTAACTTTAAACGTACCAGTAATATACTCAATTTGTTTACGCTTTTCATTATAGTTCAAATATGGTTCTTCTTGCTTTTTACCATTGATATATAATGTATCGTTTTTATATTGAACACTATCGCCTGGTGTCCCAATCACACGTTTGACATAGTCATCTTTTTTATTAGCATGGAAGACAATGACATTTCCTTTTTCAACACCGCCGATTTTATAACCAATGATGTTAACCATGACACGTTCACCATCTTTTAACGTAGGATCCATGGAATCACCTTTAATTGTGTATGGCTTAGCTACAAATTTTCCTATTATAAATATAAGTGCAAGCGCTACGGCAATGGCGACAATCCACTCCATAATTTCTTTTTTCAATTTTTACACCTCTTCTAATTTCTAAAATTGATAGGCAAATTCTTTAAATGGGTAATATTTTAAACTTACATCGCCAATGATATCCTTTTTGTCAATCAAACCATAGCGTCTTGAGTCTGATTTGTCACTATCTTTATCATTTAATACGACATATGAACCAGGCGGAATTGTATCTCCATCCGAATTTTTAATATCACGTAATGCAATGTTATTGATTTGTCTATGTTTGGCATATTTATCATTTACACGTCTATCATCTCTGTATAAATGATGATTTCTAATTTCAATTGATTCTCCAGGCTTACCAATGATTCTGCTAAAATGAACTCGCCCATCTTGTCGATACATAATAATATCACCATGGTCAAGTAAATCGAAGGTAACTTTAATTTTATTTACAATCACTCTATCATCTTTATTTAAAGTTGGGGACATACTTTGATCTGGTATGACTGCGCCTATAATAATAAAGCTTTGAATGAATAGTACAATAATAATTGCAAAAATTAAGGAAATCAAATATTTAATCGCACGTCGCACATTTTCACTCCTTAGTAGAACCCATGAAATGTTTTTCTACTTTTTTACTAATAAACCAAAGTGCAACGAGTAATAATAGCATAATAAGCGCGCGTATCGGATTAGTAAAAATGGTAGTTACTTCCCTTCCCATTACTCCTAAAATAGTGATTGAAATTAGTTTTGAAATAGTTAATACAATAAAGTAATACTTAACTTTGATATGAGATAAACTCGCTACTAGATTAATCAACGTATTTGGTGTAAATGGAAAGCATAATAATATAAATAAAGGTATTAAACCTTGTCTATCTACAAAACTTATAAGTCTCTGAACGGACTTTCTTCTTTTAACACTTTTCATTCTCTCAGTATTCACAAGTTTCTTACACACTAGAAATACTGTAAATGTACCAGTTACGATGCCTAACCAACTGATGATAATTCCCGGAATTGAACCATATGCGTGCATTAATAGTACAACATATAGCGTCAAAGGTAACACAGGCACAATTGCTCTAAGGTAGAGCATGATGAACCCAGGAATATATCCGAATTGCCGAAATACGTCAAACCATTCTTCTAATTGATGAAACGACAAAACATCAAATCCTTTCTAGGGTTAATATTACTTTATTATTATAGTGGTAATTTACGCTTTTTGAAACAACAAAATTTTGTTAACAATATAAATCAGTCCTTAGTTGTAAGGCTCTATAAATGAAATTGAGCAATATGGGGAGTGGGACAGAACAATAATTTAGCAAAATTATTTTCGTTGTCCCTCTCCCAACTTGCATTGTTTGTAGAATTTCTTTTAAAGAAATTCTCTGTGTTGAGGCCCCGCCGGCAAGGATGGCTAGGATTGAAAGAAGCTTGATATAAGTGTACTTTCAATTCAGACATCTACTGCCAATATGTTAAAGAAAGCTGAGACAATTAATTATGTCCCAGCCTCGTAAAAATGCCAACACCTCGAGTATATAACTCAAGACATTGGCATTTATTTTTAATGATATATGGTAAAACGAGACCTAATCATATTACATATTATAAACGGTCTTCTAATTCTTTTTTCTTATCTTCATATCCTGGTTTACCTAATAATGCAAACATGTTTTGTTTATACGCTTCAACACCAGGTTGGTTGAATGGGTTAACACCTAATTGATAGCCGCTCATCGCACAAGCAAGTTCAAAGAAGTAAACAACATAACCGAAAGTTTCTTCATCTAATTGAGGGATGTTAACTACAATATTAGGAACGCCACCGTCAGTGTGTGCTAATAATGTACCTTCGAAGGCTTTCGTATTCACTTCATCAATTGTTTTACCTGCTAAGTAATTTAATCCATCTAGATCGTCGCTATCCTTTTCAATTGTAATATCATGTTTCGGATGATTGACTTTCACAACTGTTTCGAATAAGAAACGACGTCCCTCTTGAACATATTGTCCTAATGAGTGTAAATCTGTTGTGTAATTGGCACTTGAAGGATAGATACCTTTGAAATCTTTACCTTCAGATTCACCGTATAATTGTTTCCACCATTCATTGAAATACTGCATAGAAGGCTCATAGTTAATTAACATTTCAGTTGTATAGCCTTTGCTATATAAGATATTACGAATAGTTGCATACTGGTACGCAATGTTTTGATCTAAATCTTCTGATGATAATTCTTCGCGAGCTTTAGCTGCGCCAATCATAATGGACTCAATATTGATACCTGCTGTTGCAATTGGTAATAGACCTACTGCAGTTAATACAGAATATCTTCCACCTACATCATCAGGCACAACAAATGTTTCATAGCCTTCATTATCTGCTAATTGTTTCAATGCGCCTTTTGATTTGTCAGTAGTAGCGAAAATACGTTTCTTAGCTTCATCTTTACCATATTTATCTTCAACTAATTGTTTAAACAATCTGAAAGCAACTGCAGGTTCTGTAGTTGTACCAGATTTAGAAATTACATTTACTGAGAAATCTTTATCTGCTAAATAGTGAACTAATTCTTGTGTATAGCTTGAAGATAAATGATTTCCTACAAAAACAATTTCAGGATATTCAGTACTTGTTCTAAATGAAGAAGTTAACATTTCGATTGCTGCACGTGCCCCTAAATATGAACCCCCAATTCCTATCACTACGAGCACATCAGAATTTGATTTAATACGTTTAGATGCTTCAACAATTCTTGAAAATTCTTCTTTATCATAATCAACTGGTAAGTCTAACCAACCTAAGAAGTCGTTACCTGCACCAGTGCCTTTATGGATAGTATGATGAATCGTTTTAACGATATCTTTTTGTTGTTCTAATTCATGTTTGTCGAAAAATTCTAAAGTTTTACCATAATCTAATTGAATATGAGTCATCTTATTGCCTCCTATGTTATGTACTAAATTAATTTTACTAAGTTTGTATGTGCTATTCAATTCACAAGTTTAACTCTTCTATTGAAAAGTGAGTTTTCTGTGACTTTTATCACAAAATATAATTAAACAAGCTTTTCTCTCTTCAGCTTACTATTAATACATTATTCATTTTACAGAATTTTTAAATATATCTAAAACACCATTATGTCGAACTTTAAACATTATAAAGAAAAACAACCGGATTTTCACTTTTGAATATTTATGTAATAAAATGGTTTTATTTTCATTAACAATCTGCTATGATGTAGCCATATTAAAATTCTGAAAATTATTTGAGGTGTAAACTTATGAAAGAAAAAATCGTTTTAGCCTATTCAGGCGGTTTAGATACAAGCGTTGCGGTACAATGGCTTATTGATAAGGGTTACGATGTTGTTGCATGTTGCCTAGACGTGGGAGAAGGAAAAGACTTAGACGTGGTATACCAAAAAGCGTTAGATATGGGTGCAATTGAATGTCACATTATCGATGCAACTCAAGAATTTAGCGATGATTATGTGAGCTATGCAATTAAAGGGAATTTAATGTATGAAAATGCATATCCATTAGTTTCTGCACTTTCTCGTCCATTAATCGCCAAAAAGTTAGTAGAAATAGCTGAAAAAACAAATTCTGTAGGTATTGCACATGGTTGTACAGGTAAAGGAAATGACCAAGTACGCTTTGAAGTGGCAATCAAAGCATTAAATCCTAACTTAAAAGCTTTTGCCCCAGTTCGTGAATGGGCTTGGAGTAGAGAAGAAGAAATTGATTATGCGATTCAACACAACATCCCGGTATCAATTAATCACGATTCACCTTACTCTATCGACCAAAATTTATGGGGAAGAGCAAATGAATGTGGGATTTTAGAAGATCCTTATGCTGCGCCGCCTGAAGACGCTTTTGACTTAACAACACCTCTTGAAGAGACTCCAGATGAGGCTGACGAAATTATCATTTCATTTAAACAAGGTATTCCAGTTCAAATCGATGGAAAAGCTTATCCACTCGATGACCTTATCTTGTACTTAAATGATCTTGCCGGGAAACATGGTATAGGAAGAATTGACCATGTTGAGAATAGAATGGTAGGTATTAAATCAAGAGAAATTTATGAAACACCAGGTGCGGAAGTATTACTTAAAGCGCATAAAGCATTGGAAACCATTACGTTAACGAAAGATGTAGCACATTTTAAACCTGTTATTGAAAAGCAATTTTCAGAGCAAATATATAACGGGCTATGGTTCTCACCTCTTACAGATAGTCTAAAACTCTTTATAGATAGTACACAGCAGTATGTTGAAGGTGATGTGAGAGTTAAATTATTTAAAGGCAATGCTATCGTTAATGGTAGACAGTCTCCATATACTTTATATGATGAAAAGCTTGCGACATACACTAAAGAAGATGCATTTAATCAAGAAGCAGCTGTTGGCTTTATCGACATCTATGGATTACCAACACAGGTCAATGCGATGTTACATGGAGGTTATAGTAATGAGCAATAAAGCTTGGGGAGGTAGATTTGAAGCGCAACCTGAAGATTGGGTTGATGACTTTAATGCTTCAATAGATTTTGATAAAAATCTAATCAATCAAGATGTACAAGGCAGTATTGCACATGCAACGATGCTCGCGAATCAAAGTATTATTTCACAAGACGAAGCAGAGGCAATTATTAAAGGGTTAAAAGAAATTCAAAAAGATTTCAATGAAGGTCATATTGAATTCAAAGCTTCTTTAGAAGATATACATCTAAATATTGAACATGAATTAATCCAACGTATCGGTGAAGCTGGAGGTAAATTGCACACCGGACGTAGTAGAAATGATCAAGTGGCAACAGATATGCATTTATACACGAAAGCACAAGTCCAACATATTATTGAGCTCATTGAATCCTTCCAGCATACGATTGTCAATCTTGCTGATCAACATGTTGAGACGATTATGCCTGGGTATACACATCTTCAACGCGCACAACCTATTTCATTTGCACATCACGTATTAACTTACTTCTGGATGTTAGAACGTGATAAAGGTCGTTTTGAAGATAGTCTGAAACGTATCGATATTTCCCCATTAGGCGCTGCAGCTTTAAGTGGGACAACACATCCGATTGATAGACATGAAACTCAAGATTTATTAGGCTTTGCGCATATATATGAAAATAGTCTAGACGCAGTAAGTGATCGTGATTACATCGTAGAAACATTGCATAATATTTCGCTTACCATGGTTCACCTTTCTCGTTTTGCCGAAGAAATCATTTTCTGGTCAACCGATGAAGCAAAATTCATTACCCTATCAGATTCATTTTCAACTGGGTCATCAATTATGCCTCAAAAGAAAAACCCAGACATGGCTGAACTCATCAGAGGCAAAGTCGGTCGTACGACTGGTCACTTAATGAGCATGTTGGTTACACTCAAAGGGCTACCTCTCGCATATAACAAAGATATGCAAGAAGATAAAGAAGGTCTATTTGATGCAATTCACACAATTAAAGGTTCTTTACGTATATTTGAAGGTATGGTTGCTTCAATGACAGTTAACACAGATCGACTTAGTGAAACTGTGAAGAAAGACTTTTCTAATGCAACAGAACTTGCAGATTACTTAGTAAGCAAGCATGTGCCTTTCAGAACAGCTCATGAAATCGTTGGAAAGATCGTTCTAGATTGTATTCATCAAGGGATTTACCTTCTAGATGTACCTTTATCTGAATATCAATCTCATCATTCGAGTATTGAAGAAGATATTTACGACTACTTAACTCCGGAAAATTGCTTAAAACGTCGTAAAAGTTATGGATCAACAGGACAAGAATCTGTAAAACATCAATTAGAGGTAGCGAAATCTTTACTAGCTAAATCATAATTAGTAAGTATAAGAACACAAATGTAAATATTAAACACCTAAATGATACAGTTTATTGAGATTACTTTAATAAATTTTGAAGTTACTAAATTTTAAATTAATATATTGTAAAATCGCCTTTCATCCTTTCAAATTATTGTAATTTTAAGATATCACTTTAATTTGAAAGGATGTTTTTATGTTCAAATCTAAAAAAGTTATTTTCACAAGTTTGACTGCTTTATCGATTGGTCTAGCTAGTGTAAGTGCACCAACTTTTGCCAATGAAACTGGGTTAAAAGGAAACCAAAACACTTCTATGAATTCAAAAAGCACATCTACTCAAACTCAACAGTCAGCAACACATCAAACATCGAACACTACAACACAATCCAGCAAAAATCAAAATTCTCAACATCCTCAGTTTAAACGACAACCAGAAGCTGATTCTGTAAGTGGTAAAACAAATGATAAGCACAAAAAATGGGCTAAAAATTTAACTGGAGAAAAATTCACTACCATCGCGCATAGAGGTGCAAGTGGATATGCCCCTGAACATACATTTCAATCCTATGATAAAAGCCATAACGAATTAGGCGCGTCATACATAGAAATTGATTTACAGCGAACAAAGGACGGTCATTTAGTCGCAATGCATGATGAGACTGTAGACCGTACCACTAATGGTCATGGTCGAGTAGATCATTATACTTTGAAACAATTGAAAAAGTTGGATGCTGGAAGTTGGTTTAACAAAGCACATCCTGAATATGCGAATAAAAAATATAAAAACGCAAAAGTACCTACATTAGATGAAATTTTAAGTAGATATGGTAAAAATGCGAACTACTATATTGAAACAAAATCCCCTAATGTTTATCCAGGTATGGAGAAACAGTTACTTAATACTTTAAATCAACATGGTATGCTTTCTAATCACTCATTAAAAAATGGTCACGTGATGTTGCAGTCATTTTCTGGAGATAGCTTACAAAAGTTACATCAAATGAACTCACATGTCCCACTCATCAGATTGATGAATAAATTTGAATTATTAAATGCCTCAGAACAAGATTTAAAAGCAATTAAGTCTTATGCGATTGGCGTAGGTCCAGAATATACAGATTTAAATATTAAAAACACTCGACACCTTAAAGATTTAGGATTCTTAGTGCACCCTTATACAGTTAACGACGTAAATGATATGAGACGATTAAATCAGTATGGCGTCGATGGTGTCTTCACAAATTATGCGGATCAATATAAAGCAGTTTCAAAAACACAACAATAATGAATATAAAAAAAGACTTTGTGATTAGCTTGAATTGCTACACAAAGTCTTTTTATACTTGATTCTTATTATGCCCAACCGCGGTAACGTGCAGCTTCTGCCGTACGCTTGATACCAACAATATAAGCAGCAAGTCTCATATCAATTTTTCTATTTTGAGATAATTCATAAATTGTATCGAATGCAGTAACTAATTTATCACGTAATTTTTCATTTACTTCTTCTTCTGTCCAATAATAACCTTGGTTATTTTGAACCCATTCAAAGTAAGAAACTGTTACACCGCCAGCACTTGCAAGTACATCAGGTACAAGTAAAATGCCACGCTCAGTTAAAATACGTGTTGCTTCAGGCGTCGTTGGTCCATTTGCCGCTTCAACGACAATGTCAGCTTTAATATCATGCGCATTATCTTCTGTAATTTGGTTAGAAATCGCAGCTGGCACTAAAATATCACAATCTAATTCAAATAATTCTTGGTTAGAAATTGTATCTTCAAATAAATTTGTTACTGTACCGAAGCTATCGCGACGATCTAATAAATAATCTATATCTAAACCATTAGGGTCATGTAATGCACCATAAGCGTCACTAATGCCAACAACTTTGGCACCTAAGTCATATAAAAATTTAGCTAAGAAACTACCAGCATTACCAAAACCTTGAATTACTACTTTAGCATCTTTAACATTCATACCTCTACGTTTAGCCGCTTGCTCAATTGCGATAACAACACCTAATGCTGTTGAACGGTCGCGTCCTTGAGACCCACCTAATACGATAGGTTTACCTGTGATGAATCCTGGTGAGTTGAATTTATCAAGTGCACTGTACTCATCCATCATCCATGCCATAATTTGTGAATTAGTAAATACATCAGGTGCTGGAATATCTTTGTTTGGTCCAACGAATTGAGAAATAGCTCTTACATAACCACGAGATAAACGTTCAACCTCATGAATACTCATTTGACGTGGGTCACAAACGATACCACCTTTACCGCCACCATATGGTAAGTCAACAATACCGCATTTTAAAGTCATCCACATAGATAATGCTTTAACATCTTCTTCATCAACTTCCGGATGGAAACGTACCCCACCTTTAGTAGGACCGACAGCGTCATTGTGTTGCGCACGGTAACCAGTAAATGT
The DNA here is from genome assembly GCF_002902725.1 of Staphylococcus caprae. Lineage (GTDB taxonomy): Bacteria > Bacillota > Bacilli > Staphylococcales > Staphylococcaceae > Staphylococcus > Staphylococcus caprae. The sequence continues at coordinate 17,510 of NZ_PPRT01000013.1, read as the reverse complement.
TTTAACGGTACCATCATCCATACGCACTGGAATGCGAACTTGTAAAAATCTTAATGGTTCTTTAATAAGATCGTACATTCCGTCGTCAAATCCCAATTTGTGTAATGCCTCTTTAATAATTCCTTGTGTGGAAGTCACTAAATTATTATTCTCAGTCATGATCCTATTCGCCTCTTTTTTAACTAATGATTTCGCTTTCAAATGTTATTGTAACACAAGTATACGCTTTTTAAAGAGTTTACAAAGCGAATGTTACAACTTTTTGAACTTATTCAAACACACTTTTAATCTTCTCTATCGCTAAGTCTAATTCCTCTTTAGTAATTACTAATGGTGGTGCAAATCTAATCACCGTATCATGTGTTTCTTTACACAATAAACCCTTTTCTTTTAGAGCTTCACAGTATGGTCTAGCACTTTCATGAAGTTCAATACCAATGAATAAACCTCGACCACGAACTTCTTTAATGGAAGGATGTTCAATTTTTTGTAATTCAGATTTGAAATACTCTCCTAGTTCTAATGAACGACCTGGTAAATCTTCATCAACAATGACATCTAATGCAGCAATTGAAACGGCACATGCGAGTGGATTTCCACCAAATGTTGAGCCATGAGACCCTGGTGTAAACACATCTAGCACCTCATTATCAGCTAAGACAACTGAAATAGGAAGTACGCCACCGCCCAATGCCTTACCTAGAATATAAACGTCTGGTTTAACATTGTCCCAATCTGTAGCGAATAATTTACCTGAACGGCCTAACCCTGCTTGAATCTCATCTGCAATAAATAAAATATTATGCGCATCACATAATTCTCTAATTGCCTTAAGATAGCCTTCTGGTGGTACATTAATGCCTGCTTCACCTTGAATAGGCTCAACCAAGATAGCTGCAGTGTTCTCATTAATCGCTGCTTTAAGTTTATCTACATCACCAAAGTCAACTTTACGGAAACCATCCAATAATGGACCATAGCCACGTTGGTATTCCGCTTCAGATGACAATGATACAGGCGCCATTGTACGTCCATGGAAATTACCATTAAACGCAATAATCTCTGCTTTGTTAGGTTCAATGCCCTTAACATCATATGCCCAACGTCGTGCAGCTTTAAGAGCAGTTTCAACTGCTTCAGCCCCTGTATTCATCGGAAGCGCTTTATCTTTGCCTGCTAATTTACAAATTTTTTCATACCATAAACCCAAGTTATCACTGTGAAATGCACGCGAAACTAATGTGACTTTATCTGCTTGATCTTTCAATGCTTGTATAATTTTCGGATGACGATGCCCTTGATTCACCGCCGAATAAGCTGAAAGCATGTCCATATATTGATTGCCTTCTGGGTCTTTAACCCATACACCCTCTGCTTCTGAAATAACAATTGGAAGTGGTACGTAGTTCTGTGCCCCATAGTGGTTTGTTAATTCAATAATTTCTTCAGATTTAGTCATAATATCTCCCCTTTGTTTTAAAATAATGAAAACGTATTACCAATATCATAACTTATTTCTTACGGCTCTCATACTTATTTTTGATTGAAAATGAAAATCCAACAAACACTGTGTCAAAGGCATTCTTCACAACAATATTTTAGAGTTAGAAAAAGTATATTTTATTTATGAAAGCCCTTACAAGTATAATGACACAACTCTGTTACAATTTACAAGCAAAACTTTCTATAATTTCACAATTTTTAAAATACAGTTTGCAATATTTTGGTATAAAAAATAATCCAAGCCCTACATGTTAAAAGTAGAACTTGGATTAAACTTATTTCCTATTTATCTTTACGTGGTAATGGATAAAATCCTTCATTGAATTGTTGCCATAAATTTGGTGGTAGATGATGCTTATCTTCTCTATTAGGATCGAATTCGTTAATAATTTCATCTTCACGACCGTCTTTAATTTTACCAACGAAGTCATAGTCAAGTAAGATTTCTCGTCCTAATGCAACTAATTCTACACCCACGTCATTGACAGCATGTAGCGCATCATCAGGTGTAAATACTGAACCTATACCCACAAGCGGCATACGACCATTAATCCAATGATGGATAAGTTTAAGACGATTTTCTCCTTTATATTTACCTTCACGTGTTTCAGAATCAATATCCATGATGGATACATGAATATAATCTAGTGGTTCATTAGCGATTTGGTTAATTAATTGTTCAGTGATTTCCATTGAAATGCCTGGTGATTCAACTTCTTCAGGTGATAATCTATAACCGATAATAAAATCATCAGAAGCATATTCTTTCTTAGCTTTAACAACTTCTTTAATTACAGCCATTGGGAATTTGAGGTTATCAGCCCATACATCGTTTCTTCTATTATAATAAGGAGAAACAAACTGATGAATAAGATAGTGGTTAGCACCATGAATTTCCACACCATCAAACCCTGCTTCAATTACTCTACGTGTAGCTTCACCAAAATCTTTAATAGTTTGTTCGATTTCATCTGATGTCATTTCACGTGCATCATGAGCTTCTTCTTGTCCAAAACTTTTAAGTGTCATAGGACTTGGAGCTACAACATCACCTTGAGGTGTTAAGTTAGGTAGTGATTGTGCGCCACCATGATGAATTTGAACGAGCGCTTTAGCACCATTTTTCTTCATTGCTTGTGCGAGTGTTTTTAATCCTTCTATATCTGAATCATGCGCAACTGATGGCTGTCCTGGAAAAGCTTTTCCTACATCGTTAATATTACTTGCTGCATTGATAGCTAAACCGACATCTTTAGAGCGCTTCTCAATATAAGGTACTTCCACATCAGAAATCGTACCATCATCATTTGATGAAATATGGGTTAACGGAGCTAAAACAAATCGATTTCGTAACTCTACGCCATTTGGTAAAACGACTGGTTCGAATAAAGGTTCATATTTACTATTCATGTTATTGATACTCTCCTTATTTTAATGCTGTCATGAATATATCATGTAAGTTTCATACAACCCTAATTATTTGCTTGCACGTGCATATAAAACTAGGCAACACTAAGAGATGGGTTACAGTAGCATACTTCGTATTGTTTAACTCCTTTGTCGCGGGCATGACTTGGGAGAGATACAGTAATATCATTTCGTAAAACGATTCTCGTTATTCCTCTATGTCCCTAAATATAAGAAAAAACGATAACCTTCACGAGATAATGTCGTAAAGATTATCGTTATTATGTGATTACTTGCCCTTCGCAAGCTTCATCACATATGGCACGAATGTACAGTCATTCAGTCATTACGAATCGCACGTTTTGACTGTTTGATCCAGACCGGTAAGCGTTCTTCAAGTGTTTGAAACCCATACTTTTCCGTCTCTCTTATTTCATCTAAGACTGACTGCTTTTCTTTTTTACGTTCATAATTTTTAAAGTAATCATTATCCTTTAAAGACAAGTTCAGTTTACCTTCTTCATCGATTGATAAAATTTTAGCTTTAACAACTTGCCCTTCAGATAGGAATTTCTTCAAGTTATGGACATAATCATCCATGATTTCAGAGATATGGATAAGTCCTTCAGTATGGTCAGGGGTCTCAACAAATGCGCCATACGGTTGAATACCAGTCACACGTACCTTGATATGTTGACCTACTTTGTAGTGATTATTCAACGTGATAACCCCTTATTTCGATTTTTCTTAACACACATATCATAGCATAAATCATTTTTTTGGACTAACTAAAACGATAATAAATTTCAATTATTCTAAAAATTATTGTGCGAAACGTAATGCTACCCCACTCGACTTCTAAGATTAACCAAAATAAAAAAGCTTTAAGTCGTATGGTTTGTATCAACACATTACAACTTAAAGCTCAAACGTTTAACTTTTAAATTTATTCTTCAACATCAATTGATTCGATAACCACGTCATAAACTGGTTTATCTTGTGCACCAACTTTTGTATTTGCAATATCTTCTAAAGTAGATTCACCATCAATTAATTGACCAAATACAGTATGTTTTTGATCTAACCAAGGTGTACCGCCCTTTTCACCATAAGCTTCTACAATTGGTTGTGGCCAGCCACCGTCAAGTAATTGATTTAACATATTTTCAGGAACTTCTTTCATTTGAACGATAAAGAATTGAGAACCATTTGTATTAGGTCCAGCGTTTGCCATAGAAAGTGCCCCATATAAATTGAATGCTTCTAATGAAAATTCGTCTTCGAAAGCACCACCATAGATACTTTCACCGCCCATACCTGTAGCTGTTGGGTCACCACCTTGAACCATGAAATCATTGATTACTCTGTGGAATGTCACACCATCATAGTATCCATTTTTAGAATGTGTAACAAAATTTTCAACTGTTTTAGGTGCAATGGCTGGGAATAACTTAAATGTCATGTCACCTTTGTTCGTATGCATGACAACTTTAATTTCATTATCTTGAATCTCTTTATTTAACTGAGGATAGTTCGTCATTTAAATTCTCCATTCGTGTTATGATATATGCATATATTAACACATTTGAAAGGTAGGAATATAGCATGTTATATCGATTTGCTCACAAGACAGGAAGCTACGGTGTGAGTATTAAAGAAGATGATGGTGATCAAGTCTTAGTCCAAGTGGAACAAGTGATTAAACATCCTAAACAAGGTGATTTGCACAATCCAAATGAAACTGAAGGTGTCTTCTTCCATGAACGCAAAGCACTAAGTCACTTCGAAAAACGTTACGCCAAACGTTCACAACTGAGAGAATTCAACGTTGAAGAAATGAACTATGAAGATTCACTTCAACAAGCCATTACAAATTTAGAACACCAATTAGAAGAAGACGATTCTGAACATGCACGTCTATCACTTAAAAATTTAAACGCACTTAAAGAAGATTATTCAATTCAATATAAAAGAAAATTCACTTAAAAATCATATTAAAATAACATCAATAGACATGAATTTATAAAAATTTTTACCCAAATTTTGACGTGTTTCTTCTTATTTAACAGTCCTTTAAAATCAATGCCTATAAGCGTTGACGAGGTTTTTCAGAAGAAGTTCATTCATGTATAATGTTATTCATAAATATATTTTAAAGGAGGACAACATAGTGAGTTGGTTACATATTGCGGTACTCCTACCGTTAATATTTGCACTCATTATTCCTATCCTATATCGATTCGTTAAACGTATACATTTAGGATGGTTTGTATTACCTGTCCCAATTGTCTTATTTATTTATTTTATTTCTTTAATTTCAATAACGATGTCAGGTAATACCGTAATGAAAACCTTAAATTGGATGCCACATTTTGGAATGAACTTCAATTTATATGTGGACGGTCTCGGACTGTTGTTTAGTTTACTCATCACAGGTATAGGTAGCTTAGTTGTTTTATATTCTATTGGCTATTTAAGTAAATCTGAGCAACTCGGGAATTTTTATTGTTATTTATTACTATTTATGGGCGCAATGTTAGGAGTTGTACTCTCTGATAACTTAATTATTTTATATCTATTTTGGGAGTTAACTTCATTTTCTAGCTTTTTACTTATTTCATTTTGGAGAGAGAAGAAAGCTTCTATATATGGTGCGCAAAAGTCACTTATCTTAACAGTGTTAGGTGGACTTAGTTTATTAGGAGGTATCATCCTCTTATCTTTAGCTGCAGATACATTCAGCATTCAAACAATGATTGAAAAAGCGAGCGAGATTCAAAACAGTCCATACTTTATCTTAGCAATGGTACTTGTTATGATTGGCGCATTTACAAAATCGGCTCAAGTCCCATTTTACATATGGTTACCTGATGCAATGGAAGCACCTACCCCAGTAAGTGCCTACTTACACTCTGCGACAATGGTTAAAGCAGGTCTTTATTTAGTAGCAAGAATGACACCTATCTTTGCAATCTCTGAAGGTTGGGTGTGGACCATCACTTTAGTAGGACTAATCACACTATTTTGGGCATCGCTGAATGCAACGAAACAACAGGATTTAAAAGGAATCCTAGCGTTTTCAACTGTGTCTCAACTCGGTATGATTATGTCAATGTTAGGTATTGGTGCTGTGAGTTACCATTATCAAGGTGCTGATAGTCAGCTGTATGTTGCAGGTTTTGTCGCTGCAATTTTCCATTTAATTAATCATGCTACATTTAAAGGTGCATTGTTTATGATTACTGGTGGTGTAGATCACGCTACAGGTACTCGTAACGTTAAGAAATTAGGTGGATTACTTACAATCATGCCAATTTCATTCACGATGACTATCATCACCGCATTAAGTATGGCTGGTGTGCCACCATTTAATGGTTTCTTATCTAAAGAGAAGTTTTTAGAGGCTATGATTGACGTTACTCATGCAGATTTAATGAGCTTAAACACATTAGGTATTATTTTCCCAATTATTGCGATAGTAGGAAGTATATTTACCTTTGTTTATTCTATTAAATTTATTATGCATATATTCTTTGGGAAATATAAACCTGACAGTTTACCGAAATCTGCACATGAATCATCGATGTTAATGCTTTTATCTCCAATTATTTTAACTATATTAGTGGTGGTATTTGGACTTTTCCCAAGCATATTAACTCAATCAATTATTGAACCTGCAACACAAGCAGTAAGTCAAACAACTGGAATCACTGCTGAATTCCATCTTTTCCATGGAATTACGCCGGCATTTATCTCTACTTTAGTCATCTATGTGGTCGGTATTTTACTTATTCTTACGTTTAGTTATTGGGTTCGGTTACTCGAAGCACAACCTAATCAACTTAAGTTTAACTATTGGTATGACACGACAGGTCGTGTAGTTCCAGGCTATTCTGAAAATATGACAAATAGCTATGTTACAGGTTTTTCTAGAAATAATTTAGTCATTATTTTTGGCATCTTAATACTACTTACATTCGTAACCTTACTAAGTGTGCCATTTCACATTACCTTTAAAGATGTAAGTCAGCTTCGTATATTTGAAGGTGGCATCGTGATATTCTTACTTATTGCCTCATTCTTGATTATATTTGCGAAATCACGCTTATTTAGCATTATTATGTTGAGTGCAGTCGGTTATGCAATATCTGTATTATTTATATTCTTTAAAGCACCGGATTTAGCCTTAACTCAGTTTGTAGTTGAGTCTATCTCAACAGCTTTATTCTTATTATGCTTTTATCATTTACCTAACCTTAACCGCTACAATGAAAAGCCTTCATTTAAAGTTACGAATGCTTTGATTTCTATTGGCGTAGGTTTAGTAGTCATTATTTTAGGTTTAATCGGTTATGGAAATAGACATTTTGGTTCTATCACGAAGTATTATCAAGATCATGTTTACGATTTAGCACACGGCAAAAATATGGTGAACGTTATCCTTGTTGACTTCCGTGGCATGGATACATTATTCGAATCATCTGTATTAGGTATCGCCGGTTTAGGTGTATATACAATGATTAAGTTACGCCTTAAACAGAAAAATCAATCAAGCGAGGTGACTGACCATGAATAGACAAAAGAATAACTTAATGTTTCAATACGCAGCTATCGTCATTTTCTTCATGGTCGTCGTCTTTGGATTCTCACTATTTCTAGCTGGGCACTATACACCCGGAGGAGGATTCGTCGGAGGTTTATTATTTGCGAGTGCACTTCTAGTCATTACAATCGCTTTCGATGTTAAAACAATGCGTAAAGTCTTCCCGTTAGATTTTAAAATTCTAATAGGTGTAGGTTTGTTATTCTGCGTAGGTACGCCTATTGCCAGTTGGTTCATGTCAAAAAACTTTTTCACACATGTCACTTTTGACATTCCGTTACCCCTTCTTGAACCTATGCATATGACGACTGCGATGTTCTTCGACTTTGGGGTACTTTGTGCAGTAGTAGGAACTGTAATGACAATTATTATTTCGATTGGAGAGAACGAATAGTGGAAATTATCATGATATTTGTTAGTGGTATTCTCACAGCAATTAGTGTCTATCTCGTTTTGTCTAAAAGTTTGATACGAATTATTATGGGGACTACGCTACTAACACACGCTGCAAATTTATTTTTAATTACTATGGGCGGTTTGAAACATGGTACGGTTCCTATCTATGAAAAAGGAACTCCGAGCTATGTCGATCCTATCCCACAAGCACTAATTTTAACTGCTATCGTTATCGCATTTGCGACAACAGCATTGTTCTTAGTTCTTGCCTTTAGAACTTATAAAGAACTAGGTACAGATAACGTTGAACGTATGAAAGGAGCGCCGGAAGATGACAGAGAGTAACTTGCTCGTTTTAACCCTTGTGATACCTATTCTAACTGCAATTTTACTCATCTTTATTGGAAAGCGCCCGATAATCAAGCGTTATGTTGCACTGATTGGTTCAGCACTCACACTCATTGTGGCTATCATTAATTTAAGAAATGTATTACACGATGGTCCTTTGAAAGTAGAATTAGGTTCATGGAAAGCACCTTACAGCATTGTGTTTGTATTAGATGTTTTTAGTGCTTTACTTATCATCACAAGTATTATTATTACGATTTTAATTATTTTATATTCATATCGTTCCATTGGTATAGATCGAGAACGCTATTACTATTACTTTTCTATCATGTTTATGTTAATCGGTATTATCGGTGCATTTACGACTGGTGATATCTTTAACATGTTTGTATTCTTTGAAGTCTTTTTAATGTCTTCATATTGTTTATTAGTTATCGGTACCACGAAAATCCAACTCCAAGAAACAATCAAATATATATTAGTGAATGTCGTATCGTCATCATTCTTTGTTATGGGTGTCGCGGTACTTTATTCAGTAGTTGGTACTTTAAACTTAGCACACATTAGTGAAAGATTATCTAATCTATCTGTTCACGATAGTGGTCTCGTCAATATCGTCTTTATCTTATTTATTTTCGTCTTTGCCACTAAAGCTGGTGTATTCCCTATGTATGTATGGTTACCAGGTGCGTATTATGCCCCACCTGTTGCTATTATTACATTCTTTGGTGCACTACTTACCAAAGTGGGTGTATACGCCATTGCAAGAACATTGAGTTTATTCTTCAATAGTACGGTTAGCTTTTCACACTATGTGATTCTTTTCTTAGCGTTAATGACAATCATTTTCGGATGTGTGGGCGCAATAGCCTATTACGATACGAAGAAGATTATTCTTTACAATATTATGATAGCGGTTGGCGTTATCTTAGTTGGCGTTGCCATGATGAACGAGGCAGGAATGATGGGCGCAATATACTATACGATTCACGATATGTTAGTTAAAGCTTCACTGTTCTTACTCATCGGAGTGATGTATAAGATTACGAAATCGACCGATTTACGCAAGTTTGGTGGTTTAATTCAAGGATATCCTATTTTAGGATGGACATTCTTTATCGCTGCATTGAGTCTTGCTGGTATACCACCGTTAAGTGGTTTTTACGGGAAATTTTATATTGTTCAGGCAACATTTGAAAAGGGATTCTACCTAAGCGGCATCATAGTCCTCCTATCTAGCTTAATTGTTCTATATTCAGTGATTCGAATCTTCCTTAAAGGCTTCTTCGGCGAGGCAAGAGGCTATGATACAACGCAGAAAGTGAAAGTCAAATACCTGACTACAATTGCAGTAGTATCGACAGTAATTACAGTCCTATTCGGATTATCGGCAGATGTACTGTTCCCTATCATTAAAGAAGGCGCTGAAACATTTACTGATCCAAATATTTATATTCATAGCGTTTTAGGAGGTAAATAATATGGCCGCACAATTTATCGTAAACTTATTAGTCGCAATGATTTGGTTATTCGTTACAGACAGTTACACGTTAAATAACTTTGTATTGGGCTTCATCTTTGGCCTTGTTCTTGTCTACCTCCTACATCGTGTCATGCCAGGTCGATTCTACTTGGTAAGAGTGTATCGCATCATTATGTTAGTGCTCACATTTTTAAGTGAATTGATTAAGGCTAATTTTGATGTCCTGAAAATTATTTTAAAACCAAGTATTACGAATAAGCCAGGATTCTTCGTGTATGAAACAGACCTCAAGACAGATTGGCAAATCGTATTACTTTCAAATCTCATTACATTAACTCCAGGGACGGTAGTATTAGGTATCAGTGATGATCGCAAGAAAATCTATATCCATGCGATTGATTTTAGTACTAAGGAAGAAGAAGTAGAAAGTATCAAATCATCTCTAGAAAAGGTAGTAAGAAAGGTGGGTGAAAAATAATGACACATAACATATTTATCGTCATTGCACTTATTATTGTCGTATTATCAATGTTAGCAATGCTTGTACGTGTCATTTTAGGCCCTTCTTTAGCCGATCGTGTAGTTGCACTAGATGCGATTGGACTACAATTGATGGCAGTCATTGCCTTATTTAGTATTTTACTAAATATTAAATATATGATTGTAGTTATTTTAATGGTAGGTATACTCGCCTTTTTAGGGACGGCAGTCTTTTCTAAATTTATGGATGAAGGTAAGGTGATTAAGCATGATAGCAACGATCGTCACTAGTATTGCAATAATCTTTGTCGTACTAGGTGCTTTAATAAGTGCCTTTGCAGCCATAGGTTTATTACGATTAAAAGATGTATATTCTAGAGCACATGCTGCTGGTAAAGCGGCCACACTTGGTGCCATGTTCTTACTCTTCGGTTCTTTCTTATATTTCATTGGTACTGAAGGTTATGTCAATATGCAATTAATTATTGGAATTATCTTTGTCTTTATCACCGGTCCCCTTTCAAGTCATATGATTATGAAAGCAGCTTATAATATTCAAACACCTTATAGTAAAGAAACAAAAGTAGATGAAATAAAAGACGATATGAAGGATACGAAATTGTAGAATTCATGCGATATGCCCTCAAAAGTTGGAAAAAACCAATTATTGAGGGTACTTTTTTGTGAAAATCTCCTATTTGATGATGCTACACAACATCTTTCTCTTAATTTGCAATTTAGTCGAATGCACCTTACCTTCCGATATTTATTTTGTACTCTTAGATGAAATGTGATACTATTTAAATCGTAATTATTTCGATTTAACTTTTCAAAAATAAAGGAGCGGTTTGAATGCATTGGACAATAATCGGTGGTGGTATTCAAGGAACAACGGTAGCAATCAAATTAAGACACGAAGGTTTAGAAAAAGAGCAATTGACCATTATTGATCCTTATACAACTTTATGTGAACAATTTAATCAGTTCACCCAGCGTATTAGCATGCCTTTCTTGAGGTCACCATTCGTGCATCATATACATCCCCAACCCTTTCATCTCAAGCAATACGCAAAATTAAATCAATACACCTCAGCTTATTATGGTCCATACAAACGTCCACAAAGAGATATGTTTATGCATCATGTCCATGATTTAGTGCACCAGTACGAACTCAATGATTGTCACATTCAAGGTGCCGTATCTAAATTAAACCGCCATAGAGGTAAGTGGCAAGTTCAATTAAAGAGTGGCAAGATGGTCACGACTGACTGTGTTGTGATTGCAAGTGGATGTAATCATAAGCCTTTCATACCTGAACAATTTAAAGAGAATGCAAAGGTTACTCACATATTTGATCTTAATTACAATGCTGAAATAGACAGTAAAACAAATCATGTTGTAGGTTCTGGTATATCTGCTGCACATTTAACTTTGAAATTATTAAACCATCAAAATAGCAATGACATCATACATCTTTGGCTTAACAAACAAATTGAAATACATGATTTCGATGCAGATCCAGGATGGTTGGGTCCTAAACGAATGAATCAATTATCAGTGATTTCATCATCTGCAGAACGGATGAAGCTCATAGAGCAAGAACGCCATAAAGGGTCAATGCCTATGGAATTATTCTTACGTTTGAAGAAGCATGAACAAACCGGTAGATTAAAGCTACATCATTCACCTATTGACGAAGTGCGTTCTAATCAAATTGTTTCTGAATGTCACACCTATCCTTACCAACACATCCTACTTGCAACTGGATTTGTAAATCAGTTAGGTGATCAACCATTTGTACGCGCTCTGATTCACGAAGAAGATGCCCCGCTAAATGAGTGTGGTTATCCATCATTAACGTATGATCTTGAGTGGCTACCACAATTATTTGTGATGGGCGGACTTGCTGATCTTGAATTAGGTCCCTTTGCTCGAAACATTATGGGTGGTAAAGAAGGTGCTGAACGTATTAGTAAAGCGTTAAGCCGTTTAAGTAAAAAGATATCGTAGTATAAAAAAGCGCGTCCTTAGATTGTAAACTAACATGTTTTTTAACAATCTAAGGACGCGCTTTATTTGTATAATATTTATTTGATTGGTTTGATGGCTATTGTGCCTCGCATAATGCTGATTAATTGATGATTGTCATCTTTTATTTCAACGTTCCATACTTGAGTTGATTGACCTTGATGCACAATCGTTGCAGTTGCAGTTACACGACCTTCTCTTGTAGAGCGTATATGATTCGCATTCATTTCTAAACCTAAAGGTATATATTGATTTGTATCTATTAAATTTGCTGCTCCCATAGAGCATGCTGTTTCACCTAAAGCTAGACTCGCCCCACCATGTAAATAACCGAAAGGCTGTTTTACCTTGTCAGTGACTGGCATAGAAATGATTACCTTGCCGTTGTCTTCATTTTCAATTCGCATTTCAAATGTCTCTAAAAGATTCGTCATGCTTTACACCTCATTTCATATTTTATAGTACCATAGCAGCTATCGTACCAAAAATCATTAGAGGTATATTATAGAATAAGAAATTCGGCACACATGTGTCACGAATATGATCGTGTTGACCATCAATATTTAGCCCTGCCGTTGGACCTAATGTTGAATCACTAGCGGGTGAACCTGAATCACCTAATGCACTCGCTGTACCAATGAGCGCAATCAGTGCCATCGTATCAAGACCAATGGATGCACCAAACGGTATAAATAATGACGCTATAATTGGAATGGTCGCAAATGAAGAACCAATGCCTAACGTAACGATAAGACCAATCACGTACATCATTATAATACTAATCAATTTATGATCACCTGTCAGACTCGTTAAACCTTTCACTAAGGTATCAATATCTCCTGTCGCATTCATCACTCCAGCAAATCCATTTGCCGTTAAAATAACTACACCAATGTAGGCCATTATTTTAATACCATCTACAAATTGTTCGTCTAATTCATACCACTTATATACTCTTGAAACAAAGAAGACAAGTACACCTGCAAGTGCACCAAATATCATAGAATCTGTAAATGTTTGAACTAAGAAAGTAGCTAATATCGCAATGACAGTCACGATTAACACATAAGGCTTTAATTCAGTCACTGTTTCACGATTGTTCACATTGCGTTGCTCGTAATCACGTGGCTTTCTATAAACGATAAGGCCTAATATCAGCCCTACAATATAACCCATTGATGGAATCAACATCGCTTTCCAAATCATGTTAAATTCAATTGGATGATGTGCCTTTTGGAAACCGCTTTGAATAATTTGTTGGAAAATTTGACCGAAACCATAAGGAAGTAGAACATATGGCCAACATAATCCAAAACCAATGACTAGACCAATGAGTCGTCTATCGATCCTTAAATCATTAAATAAACTAATTAATGGTGGTATAACAATTGGAATAAATGCGATATGTACTGGAATTAAGTTTTGACTCATAATACTCATTGCTAATAATGCAATTATAATGATGACTTTCACTTTTATTCGAGAGAGCCTACTATTTTCAGAGTGAATGCCTTCAATGATTTTACCGACTAAGTAATCAGTAATCCCACTATAAGAAATGAGTGCCGCAAATCCTCCTAATAAAGCATAACTCAATGCAACTTCTGCACCGTCTGTAATATTCTTTCCAAATACACTAATAACTTTCTCAACACTCATGCCAGAAATTAAACCACCCACAAGTGCACTGATAAATAAACTAATGACTACGTTTAATCTACATAGACATAACACAATCATTAGTATTACCGCTATGACAACTGCATTAACCATGACGCTCTCCATCCTTTATCACTCTATCGAACTAAAGTATTTATAATCTACATAGTAGCAATACATGATTTCAATGTCAATGTTAAAAGAGATCAGTCGCTTACGTTTTCCCCGGACAAAAATTCATAATTAAAATATAAACTTTGAAGGGAATTTTCCGTCATCCGACTAATCTCTAAATTTATATTGTTATCCATTTCTATGAGTGAATATATTTATTTATATTGCTGTTTCATCCATTCAATTACAGTAGGAATCATATAGCCTGTAGGTCCTTTAGGTCCTTTGAATGTAGCTCTGTTAATCGTAGCAGGACCTGCAATATCAAAATGAATATGTGGCGTCTGACCACTAAAGTGAGTAATAAACGCTGCTGCAAATAATGCTTTACCATGCCCATTCGTATGATTAACTAAATCAGCAACATCTGATTTCTTTATTAATTGCTCTTCCGTTTCTGTCATTGGTAATTCAAATACCTTTTCATCAACAGCTCTTGCAGTACCTAACAAGCTGTTGATTTCATTTTCAGCGTGAGAGTGAAAGGCAGCTGCCTTATCTTCGCCAAGTGCTACTACTGCAGCTCCAGTCAATGTTGCAAAATCCAATATAAGATGAGGTTGGAATTGTGTGGCATAAAATACAGCATCTCCCAATACCATACGACCCTCAGCATCACTATTTAACATTTCAACTGTCTCACCATTTAATGCAGTAAACACATCATCAGGTTTCATAGAGGCTTCGTTAATCATATTCTCAGCAGAAGCAATAATTCCTACCACATTCACAGGTAAACGTAATTTCGCGATGCTATCTATCATACCCACGACATTCGCAGCCCCGCACATATCAAATTTCATCGTCTGCATACCCATCTTAGACTTTATACTATAGCCGCCTGAATCATATGTAATTCCCTTACCAACTAACGCAAGTGGCGCTTCGTCTTCCTTGCCACCGTTATATGTCATCGTAATTAATCTTGGACCATTTACAGAACCTTTACCTACCGCATGAAGGAGACCAAACCCTTCAGACACAATCGTTTCAGCATCTTTAATATCTACCGTAACTTCACTTTCTTTAAAATGATCATCAATTTCTTCGGCAAAGTATTTCGGTGTCAGAATATTCGGAGGCATTTGACTCAATTCTCGCGCAAGATTAATAGACTGTCCTAATTGCTGACCTTCTTGAATATAAGAATCTATATCTTTATGAGTAGTTTGGATACTAATATTTAGTTGATACGGTGCCTTTTTATCTGATTTATAATTATCGAATTGATAAATGGCTTGTTCACTTTGTAAGCCGAACGCTTTAGCGACTTCTGAAGGATGATTATATTTAGAGATAAACGTATCTAAGAGTAACTCTGCTTCATTGATATGTTCTGCCTTTATATATTGAAAAGTATGCCCCCATACCTTTAATAATTGTTGATATGACAGATTTTTTAAGTTACCTAATCCAACTGTTAACAAACGTTTAGGTTGGTTATTTATATAAAACATAGTTGAAGATACTTTTCCTACTGAACTGCCAATAATGTGATGCTGTTTTAACGTTTTAAGTTGGTCGGTCATTGATTCGTCATAGTATTTCACATCATTTAATTGATTAATATGATCTGGTAAACCAATCACAAGTGTTTCTATAGGCTGTTTAGATTCTTTATTGATTTGAAAATTCATTATCTTCCTCCGTTCCACATGTGTGTATGTATATTGTGATATAAATAAATATTAAAAAACCTCCCGCTCGTGAGCAGGAGGCAAAATACATAATATGTTAATATGACTTAGTTTAGAATTTACCTTTTTTGAAAGCTAAACCTATGCCACCAATTTTGAATACAGCACGTGTATCAATGACTTTCTTCATGAATGCAGCTTTTTTACCTGCAATATCTCTGCCATAAACGATACCTACACCATCATGAGAACCTAATGAGCAAACTGTACCACGGTTAACATAGTGGAAGTCTTCTTTAGCTTCACCATTTAAGATATGTTTAATATTTTTAGCAACATGTTCACCTTGTTGCATCGCAATTTGTGCTGTAGTTGGTAATGGACGTTCTTCACCTTCAGGAATAAACGCTGAACAGTCACCAATTACAAAGATATCGTCATGACCTTCGATAGTTAAATCTTGTTTGTTGATGATACGTCCACGTTTAACACCTTCAAATGATTCTTCCATTAAGTGGCTACCACGAACACCAGCAGTCCAAACTGAAGTACCAGCTTCTAATTGTTGTTTTTCTCCGTTTACTTCTACTACGAAACCTTTGTCGTTACAAGCAACGATTGGCGTAGCAATTTTAAATTCTACACCGCGGTCTTCTAAGAAGTTTACAGCATAGCTAACAAGTTCGTCAGAGAACATTGGTAACATTTTAGGTGCAGCCTCAACACAAGTAATTTTTACTTTGCTTTGGTCAATACCATATTTACTGCATAATTCTGGAATTCTTTCAGTTAATTCACCTAAAAATTCAATTCCAGTAAAGCCAGCTCCACCTACTAAGATTGCTAAATCTTTGTCATCTTTTTCTTTAGAAGCTGCATAGTTAGCAAATTTATCTTCAATGTGACGAGATAATTTACGAGAAGTTAAAACGTTCTCAATTTGGAAAGCATAGTCTTTCATACCATCAATGCCAAATGTTTCACTTACGAAACCTAATGCTACAACTAAAACATCGTAGTCGTATACACCTTTATCAGTTTCAACACGTTTAGCATTGCGATCAATTTTTGTTACTTCAGCCACAACAAAATTTACTTTATCTTGTTTTAAAGCACTTTCAACTGGATAAATTAAGTCTTCATAGTTGATAGTACCAGCAGAAGCTTCATGTAACCATGTTGATTCATAATGATATTCATTTTTGTTGATTAAAGTAATTTCTGCTTCATCAGAAGAAATTTCTTTTTGTAATTTAGTAACAGTTTGTAAACCAGCATAGCCGGCACCTAAAACTAATACTTTCTTACGATTTTGAGCCATCTCTAATTCACCTAAGCTTTCATAATATTTTAACCAAAATGAAGATTAAGGCTATAAACTTATGACAAAGTAAATTGCCTTATCATTATAGACTTCCTCGACATCTTAAATTATAACGTCTTTTAATCAGGCCAAATCTTTAGTTGTTCACACAAAAGACAATTTTTAATCCAACTATAATTTTATAGCTTTTACACTACATTTTCAAGTTACAACAAGCGAGATTGTGAAATTTTTAATTTAACGAATGCTTCCTAAAATGAAGTGTAAATGTGTACCAATTTTAATTAAGAGACGATCCATTAAATTAAATATTATCCAAACAATTACACACTGACTTATACCCTTTTAAATATTTTTAAAATACAAAAAAGAGGCTGGGACATAATTAATTGTCTCAGCTTTCTTTAACATATTGGCAGTAGATGTCTGAATTGAAAGTGCGCTTATATCAAGCTTCTTTCAATCCTA
>NZ_PPRT01000012.1 GCF_002902725.1 Staphylococcus caprae | reverse complement strand
TATAACGAATGAGTAAATAGAGTGGATATTAAAAGATTTATTAAGGATATTGAGGTAAAAATATTGAGTTAGGCTATTTAAATAAAAATGAAAATTGATATAATATTAATCTAATTTGTTACAGCTAAAATTTTGAACATTGTACAATTATTAGTGAAAAATAGATGTTGTCTAGTTAAATTTAGTTTTGACAGTCGGGGAGAAGTTTATTAAACAAAAACACATTAATACATCGCGAGGAAGACATATGAGAGATAATTATTCGATACGTGTTTTTAATCATTTAGCTATAGAAACAACTAAAGCGTTAAGTATAAGAGTATTCTACTGTTTAAATGGCAATTGTAAAATGACTATCAATTTACAAGAATTTGACTTAAGCAAAGATGAAATCGCATTTGTGATTCTAAATGATATTTATAGTATAGAAAGTAGTAAAGATTCGATATGCTGTGTAATCGACATACCTATTCATTTATATATGAGAATTACTGGGCATCATATTTTATCCAGTGGTTCAAAAATTGATAAAGATGAAAAAGGTAGAACTAAATATTGGATTTTAAAATTATTAGAAATGCATTGTATCCAGAAAACAGATGAAGTAGAAACGAATAAATTAATTCAATATATTCTTGTAGAATTAAGTACTTGTAAAGTTGAATATTTAAAGTTTAATAAGAGGATGTATTTTTCTGAAGAAGTTCATGAATATTTAGTCAACCATCACGATAATAAGATACATAAACAAGATTTGGTTAATGCAGTAAATATATCTAATCAAACACTTACGCATATGTTTAAGGAAACGCCTTTTCAAACATTTAATCAATATCTTAATCATATTCGATTAAAGTTTTGTCTTATCGATATTTTAACTACACATAGACCAATTGAAGATATAGCTATTGAGCATGGATTTCATCATTATTCTCGATTTATACAGTTATTTAAAGATACATATGGACAAACACCTAAATTGATTAGAAAAGATTATAGAACGACGTCTATCTTCCAAAATGAATCTGAAGAAATTGATTTAAATCGACATATTCTAAAGTTAGTGAGTTCAATACAAGAAACAACTCAGCATAAAATAGAAGAACGACAAATAAAGATGAAAGAAAGTCATGTGAGATATCATCCGTCAGACATCTACATTGAACAAAATAAAAGTAATTATTTTGATCAATTGTCTTTTCTAAAAATGAAACGAGCGCTAAATATCAATAAAAGAACGATACACTATATTGTAGAGTTGGATTATTTAAATATTTCAAAAGAAAGAGAAGTGTTTATCAAAGAGTTATACAAACTCTTACACTTTATTGCAGATTCAAATATGTCTCCAATATTTAAAATAACAACTCAAAGATCAGATGTATTTACTTCAAATGAAAAAATGTCTTTTAATCATGCATTAGATGTATTGTTTTTAGTATTAAGACAATTTAATCATCTTCATTTAGGATTTCTTATTGAAAGGGTAACAAGTCATTTTGTTGAACAACTTAAACAAATGATTAATAGATATTTTGAAGAGTATCAATTGATTTATCGATTTAAAAAGGGTCAATACGAAGAAGTAGATTTAACACAAATAGAATCAAAAGTGGATAAAATCATGATACCTGTCATGCAACTTGAAAGAGTAAACATTTCACTCTCCAAATTAATTGTTGAAGTAGATTGTTTAGTAAATAGTAAAGAAACGATATTAAATCAAACAATACTTAATCATTTTAAATTATTGATGACGCATTATGATAAATTGGGCGGATTAGTGTTACCACAATCTGAACAATATGAAATAACTAAAATAGTCAAACAAGAATTAAACTCGTTTCAGTTATTAACATATGTATTAAGTATGCTAAATCAGTTAAGAGGAAATATTGTCTATAGAAGCAATGAGATGATAATGACGCGATATAAACATGAGTATCAAGTGGTAACTTACTTTTTAAATAGTAAGGTAAAAATGAATGTGCATCAGTATCGATTAATTTTTTCAGATATTAAACAACTCAGCCATGCAGACACTGAATATATAGATATTCAACAATATGCGATGAATGAGAATAAAAGTCTGGACAATCTTATGCTGTATCATAACCAGCATTGGTTAGCTAAATTAAATAATAAAGACGTAATAAATTCTTCAATCGATATTCCTAAAGTTAGTATTGCCCACATCAAATTTCTTAGTTCATTGTAGAGCGTGGTTGATTGCTAAGAGAGGATTGTCATCAAATGCATCAACAGAAGATTAAAAGTTTTCTTGCGCACTTTGTATTAGATCACATATCAATAGAATATTTAAGATTTTCCTATTACTTAACAATAGAACAATTTAAACTATTACAGTTTATTTATCAATTTACTCATCATCACAGCGAAGGCTTAAGTTTGAATGCTATTATTTTTTACAAAAATTATAAAAAAAATCATTTACTTAAGCTCATTACCCATTTATATGATTTTAATTGGATTTCAAAAGAACGCGATCCATTAGATCAGAGGCGACTAGTCATTAATTTAACTCAGCATCAACGAGAAAAAGTATTACAAATGTTTGAAGATTTTAAAGCATTTCTAGAAATGAAGTCAAAGTCAATCAAGCATATACATCACTTCTCCATCATTCCATACTATTTTACGTGTCATGAACAATTTGAAGAAATTCAAAAATCCGCCAACTTTAAACACTTATCATTGGAAGAACTTTATATTCTAGGTTTACTTATTATTAACAACAAGCAAACCACTTTTAAAAATATTAAAGCACATTCGTTAAAAGGGATTGTTACAGTGAGTCCAATTATTAAGAAATTACAATTAAAAGGTTATGTAGATAAAAGTAGAAGTAAGGAAGATGAGCGAAATATCGTATTAACTATTAAAGAAGAGAAGGTACCTTATATCAAATCTACAATTGAGGAATGTTACAGATGTCTAGAAAAGGGAATAGAACAATTATAATTAAATTTATAATGAAAGATATAGCAAGGAGCGTAATTACTTATGATTCTAGACAATGTAAATCCAGACGATTTATTTCCAACTGAAAAGAAAGGACCATCAGTTTTAGGTGTGATTGAGTATAGCGTGCAAGGTCAAAATGAATTCGAAGGTGCTTTTATTGCCACGAATGAACGCTTAATCATGAATGTAGATATGAATGGTCAATTCTACTATAGAAATATTCGTTATGATGAAGTGAATCAAGTTGATTATGACGGTAAAGATATCATGTTTGAATTTAATATTGGGAAGGTCCCAATGAAACAAATAAAAACTGAGGATGTACAAGCGTTTGTAGATTACGTTAAGCAAAAGATTCAATAAAAACGTGTAGCTATTGATTTGAGAATAAACTTTGATGTCAAAATACCTTTTAATCATTCTTAACAAAATATTATGTGAAGTCCAATTAAACTGATAGGTAATATAAAAAATTTAAAAAATACGTTGGTGTAATTAGTGTTATATCATTTGGATTATAAATTTTAATTACATCAAAATCACTAATATAAATGTTTGGGTTTAGAAATAAATCTATAAATGCATATTGTAGTAATAAAAATATTGAATTTTTATACCTATTTGTTTAAAATGTATTTTGTAACATGGGCGGAGAAATTTTCGATTAGATAAAATACATGTGAACCTTTCTACAACAAGATGTGCATCAGAGGAGTGGTTTTAAAATGGGAAAAATAAAAGACATCAATGATTTGGTCAATGCTACATTTCAAGTGAAGAAATTTTTTAGAGATACTAAAAAGCAGTATAATTTAAATTATGAAGAAATTTATATTCTTAATCACATTTTAAAAAGTGAATCTAACGAAATATCTTCAAAAGAAATTGCTACATGTTCAGAATTTAAACCGTACTATTTAACGAAAGCATTACAAAAGTTAAAAGACTTGAATTTACTATCAAAAAAGCGAAGCGTGCATGATGAAAGAACAGTTATTGTATTTGTAACAGCAGAACAACGAGAGAAAATTAAAAAGTTAATTGCAGAATTAGAAAAATATATTTAATAATACTAGAGAACTGAAGTTTCATGTGTGTTTTAAGATGAAGATTTCTAAAAAAGACTAGGTATACTACCAATATAGTATACCTAGTCTTTTTAAATTGAACAAAATTATTTAGTATTTTCTTAAAAAATCAAGTTGACGATGATAAAGTCTTTGTGCAATGAAGGATTGAACATGTGTTAATATCTTTTCAATTGCTTGAGTGCGGTGTGCGAGTATTCTGATAGCAAGACCGTGAGTAGGTAATTGAGAAATGCCTAATCTACAATCCATTTCCTTTTCAAAATGAGAAATCGTGTCATAAATTTCATCTATAAAGTTCTGATTGACATCAGGATGAACGAAATACGCTGAACCTAGATGTGTATAATCTTCCATATAACCCATTGAGTCGATTTGATTCTTCTCGGGATTTAATAACATATTGTCAAAAGTGACTAATTCACCATCCATATATATTTCATTCACTAAATGCATATATTTATAGGTAAAGTCTTGGTCGTCGGAAGAATAACCAGGTGTCAAAATATCTGTGTAAAACATTGAACTTTCACTTTTCAAATTAAAGGTATTATGTTGATAGAATTTAGCATTCTCATAAGCAATAATAGGATCTGCTACAAATTCCATATATGAATTATTCTCTAAATTGAATGTCTGATATTGTTCTACACGGTCATTCAAAGTTTTATAAATTTTAGTTGCACCTTGTGATGTGAGTGTGACTTGTGCATTTTCTTCAAGATTTATATTTAAACGATATCGGTCGCCGTCTAAATATCCGCCACCTACATTTACAATGTAAAAGGTTGGAATTGTAGATTGGTTAAGATAGACAGGACGAATGACTTTCAGTGCTTTCTTGAAAAATATATCTCGTGCAACTGAACGTTTACCGTTATGAAATACTGTTAAGTCAAGTTCTCCTGTCCATTTAGATTGTGTCATTATGCTAACCCTTTAAGTAGTGTATCTCGTTCAATCCATTCAATTACTTCGTCTGTTTTCAAATTAGTGAAAGCGAAAGGTCGATTACCACGGAAAACTTTAGTATCTTCAGCCATTTGATTTAAAGATGCGCCTACATATGGTGCTAAATCTGTTTTATTAATAATGAAGAAATCAGATTTAATCATTCCTTGACCACCTTTACGTGGGATTTTTTCGCCTTGCGCAACATCGATGATATAAATTGAAAAATCAACAAGTTCAGGACTGAATGTAGCAGCTAAATTATCGCCACCTGATTCAATAAAAATGAGTTCTATATCATCGTTACGTTCTAAAAGTTCATCAATTGCTGCAAAATTCATAGAAGCATCTTCACGAATAGCAGTATGTGGGCATCCACCCGTTTCTACACCAATAATTCTATCTTCAGGTAATACGCCCGTATTGACTAATATTTTTTCGTCCTCTTTAGTATAAATATCATTTGTAATAACACCGATACTCATATCTTTTGATAGACGTTTAACGACTTTTTCAATTAATTGAGTTTTACCTGCACCTACAGGTCCGCCAATTCCAATTTTTATTGGTTCTGCCATAATCTGGCCTCCTATGAAATAAATATTCTTACATTAACATTTTCATGTTCCATTTGATTAAGTTCTAGACCTGGAGCGGTCATGCCAAAGTTAGATTCTTCTAAATCTATAATGTGATCACGTGTTCTTTCAATATATGGAATCATTTCTTTGACTACTTTTTGTCCAGCTGTTTGTCCGAGAGGAATAGCTCTTACAGCATTTTGCGTTAGACTTGAAACATTTTGATATAAATAGTAATCGATAATCGTATTGATATCGAGACCTAGGTGATGTCCCAGCATGGTAAAGCAAATCGCAGGGTGCAATTTCGCTTTTTTAAGTTTCATTTGATTATGATACCAATGAATCCAAGTCGCATCGTAAAGTTCCAATGCTAATTTAACCATACGTGTACCCATCTGCTTGGTACCCACACGTGTTTCTTTAGGTAAACTTTGTACGAAAATTTTTTGATCGATTTCTAGTATTTTGCTCTCGTTATTATTTTCTAGTGCGTCATATACGATTCTCATGGCTAAGCCATCAGCATACGTTAATTGTTCATTTAGGAATAGTTTTAACCAACGTGTAAATGATTCAGCATCATTGACTGTTTCTCGTTGTATATATGTTTCAAGTCCAAATGAGTGACTAAACGCACCGGTTGGAAATTGTGAATCACAGAACTGAAATAATCTCAATTTTTGATGATCAATCATGAGAATGTCCTATATGTCTAAAGGCTTGATTTACCTTTCTATCTTCGTGGCTATAAGGGATGCCTAGTTGTTTTAATAAATCTTCTACGAGATAGTCATATTGAACTAACATTTCAGTTTCTGTAAATTGAGCAGGGAGATGACGGTTACCAAGTTGATGTGCGATATCTCCCATTTCTTTAAGATTTCTAGGTTTAATAACTAATAAATCTTCAGAGTTAACGTCGACAATAATCATATTCTTATCGTCTTGGAATAAAATATCTCCATATTGCAAATCGATAGGTTGTTTTAAACGAATACCGATTTCATTGCCATGATCAGTTGTAACACGTTGGATGCGTTTAACTAAATCAGAATTTTCTAAGTAAACTTTTTCAACGTGCTTTTGCTTTTCTTCTGGAGATAAATTTGCAATGTTGCCTTGGATTTCTTCAATAATCATTTGTGCATGCCTCCTAGAATAAGAAGTATCTTTGAGTGAGTGGTAATTCTGTTGCTGCCTCACTGGTGATTTTTTTACCATCAACAAATACTTCATAAGTTTGCGGATCTACATCTAATTTAGGTGTAGCATTGTTGTTTTTCATATCTGCTTTAGACAGTTTACGAATGTTTTTAACGGGACGAACCATACGTTTTAAATTTAATTGACGATAAATACCATTTTCATAAGCAGTATTAGAAACGAAAGTCATTGCTGTATGTGTAATATTTCCGCCATATTGACCGTACATTTTACGATATTTTTGAGGTTCAGAAGTTGGAATAGAGCCGTTTGCATCACCATTAACCGCTGAATTGATAAGACCGCCTTTAACGATAAGCTCAGGTTTAACCCCAAAGAAAGCAGGTTCCCACATTACAAGGTCTGCAAATTTACCAGCTTCAACAGAACCTACGTATTCAGAAATACCATGAGTAATCGCAGGGTTGATAGTATATTTCGCAATATAACGTTTAATACGATTGTTATCATTATATTCTGAATCTCCTTCAAGGAAGCCACGTTGTGCTTTCATACGGTGTGCAACTTGCCAAGTACGAAGGATAACTTCACCAACACGACCCATTGCTTGAGAGTCTGAACTAATCATACTGAAGACACCCATGTCTTGGAGTACGTCTTCTGCTGCAATTGTTTCTTTACGTATACGAGAATCTGCGAATGCAATATCTTCAGGTATAGAAGCATTTAAGTGGTGTGTAATCATAACCATATCTAAATGTTCATCGACAGTATTTTGTGTGTAAGGTAGGGTAGGGTTCGTAGATGACGGTAGAATATTAGGGTGAGAAGCGGATTTAATTAAGTCTGGTGCGTGTCCACCGCCAGCACCTTCAGTGTGATACATGTGAAGTACTCGACCTTTAACAGCTTCCATCGTATCTTCCATAAATCCTGCTTCATTTAGCGTATCTGCGTGTAATGCGATTTGAATATCAAATTCATCTGCAACATCTAATGCATGACTTAATGCTGAAGGCGTAGCTCCCCAGTCTTCGTGTACTTTAAGACCAATAACACCTGCATGAATCTGTTCGATTAAAGCAGTGTGGTTAACGGCTTGACCTTTACCAGTAAATCCTACATTAATAGGTAATTCTTCAGCGGCTTCTAACATACGGTGAATATGCCATGGTCCAGGTGTTACAGTAGTAGCTTTTGCACCTTCAGAGGCACCAGTTCCTCCACCAATATGAGTTGTGATACCACTTTCAAGCGCAACTTCCGCTTGTTCAGGATTAATAAAGTGAACATGTGTATCAATACCGCCAGCAGTAACGATTTTACCTTCTGCTGCAATGACATCTGTAGTAGAACCAATAATAATATCTACGTTGTCCATAATGTCAGGGTTTCCAGCTTTACCAATTTTGAAAATGTAACCATTCTTAACGCCAATGTCTGCTTTGACAATTTTGTCATAATCAATGATAAGTGCATTGGTAAGTACTAAATCCGCAACGTTTTTATCGTCTCGAGTGACGTTAGGGTTTTGAGCCATACCATCTCTGATAGATTTACCACCACCGAAAGTAGCTTCATCTCCATAATTGGCATAATCTTTTTCAACTTGTGCAAAAAGGTTTGTATCACCTAATCTCACTGAATCTCCAACGGTTGGACCGTATAAACTTGTATATTGAGATTGTGTCATTTTAAAACTCATGATTACTTACCACCTTTTTTATTTGCGTTTTGCTCGCCTTCATCCCCGAAGACACCAGCATTTTCATCTTCCTTACCAGTAGGGCGATATACGCGTTCTTCATCTATATCTCCATTAACTAAACCACGGAATCCATAAATTTTGCGACGTCCAGAATATTCAACGAGTTGAATTACTTTTTCATCACCGGGTTCAAATCTTACCGCAGCACCGGCAGGAATATCTAAATGTTTACCGTAAGCTTTTTCACGATCAAATTTTAATGCCTGATTAGCTTCGAAAAAATGGAAGTGTGAACCAACTTGAATAGGTCGGTCACCAGTATTCTTAACCTCTAAGACTGTTTCAGGATGATGCTTATTTATTTCTATTTCAGTATTTTTAACTTTAATTTCTCCAGGAATCATTTTTGTCCTCCTTAAACTATTGGATGATGGACAGTAATTAATTTAGTTCCATCTGGGAATGTTGCTTCGATTTCTATTTCTTTAATCATACTTGCAACGCCATCCATGACATCTTCTTCATTTAAAATCGTTTTTCCATAGCTCATAAGTTCAGCAACAGTTTTACCATCACGTGCTCCTTCTAGTAGTTCATCACTAATTAAAGCGAGCGCTTCAGGATGATTAAGTTTAAGGCCTCGTGCTTTTCTGCGACGAGCGACTTCTGCAGCCACAACTATCATTAACTTGTCTTGCTCTCGTTGTGTAAAGTGCAAAATAATCCCTTCTTTCAAAAAAATTGCCTTGCAAAATTAATATTAAGACGATTTAATTAAATTAACAAGTAAAACGAGAAGAAAATTTTGGTTATTTATATAAAGATGGTTTAAACTTAGTATATATTTACCAATAAATATAAAAT
>NZ_PPRT01000101.1 GCF_002902725.1 Staphylococcus caprae | reverse complement strand
CTGGATCACCTCCTTTCTAAGGATATATTCGGAACATCTTCTACGAAGATGAAAGGAATAACGTGACATATTGTATTCAGTTTTGAATGTTTATTAACATTCAAACAAAATTATTTAAAGAATTGACTAAATAATTCATATTGTACATTGAAAACTAGATAAGTAAGTAAATTAGATTTTACCAAGCAAAACCGAGTGAATAGAGTTTTAAATAAGCTTGAATTCATAAATAATCGCTAGTGTTCGAAAGAACACTCACAGATTAATAACATATCTTAAAGATTAAGTTATTAAGGGCGCACGGTGGATGCCTTGGCACTA
>NZ_PPRT01000100.1 GCF_002902725.1 Staphylococcus caprae | reverse complement strand
CATAAATGTAGTTCATTAAATTTTTAGGAGGAATTATAGAAATATGAAAAGTTTTAAGAATTTTTTATCTAAGAATGATAAGTTTTCAATCAGAAAACTTGCGGTAGGCACAATGTCAGTAGTACTAGGATCAGTATTATACTTAAATGTCCACGATGAAGCTAAAGCTGCAGAAGCAGATTCAAACCATTTAAACACTTCATCAGAAACCAAAATACAAGAACAATCTCAACCCCAAGATTCAACTAATTCCAATGAAACTACTAATAATCAAGAACAATCTCAACCTCAAGATACAACTAATTCCAATGAAACTACTAATAATCAAGAACAATCTCAACCCCAAGATTCAACTAATTCCAATGAAACTACTAATAATCAAGAACAATCTCAACCTCAAGATTCAACTAATTCTAAAGAAACTACTAATAATCAAGAACAATCTCAACCTCAAGATT
>NZ_PPRT01000099.1 GCF_002902725.1 Staphylococcus caprae | reverse complement strand
TTCGGAACATCTTCTACGAAGATGAAGGAATAACGTGACATATTGTATTCAGTTTTGAATGTTTATTAACATTCAAACAAAATTATTTAAAGAAATCGTTTCGCAGACGATGAGTTGAGTTATTTTTAAGTGTAGTTTACTTAGTGTAAATGAGCATTAAAAATAAGGAAAACGAAGTGGTATGAAAACGATTGACTAAATAATTCATATTGTACATTGAAAACTAGATAAGTAAGTAAATTAGATTTTACCAAGCAAAACCGAGTGAATAGAGTTTAAATAAGCTTGAATTCATAAAATAATCGCTAGTGTTCGAAAGAACACTCACAGATTAATAACATATCTTAAAGATTAAGTTATTAAGGGCG
>NZ_PPRT01000011.1 GCF_002902725.1 Staphylococcus caprae | reverse complement strand
CACTTATACAATTGTTGATAGCCTTTCAACATGAGAGATAGTTACTAATTAAATAGATATATATATAATATTTTTAGCACCTACAGTGTATTCGTTGTAGGTGCTTTTTATTATATTATGGGAAAATTATATTTAATAAGTGTTATTTAATTTGAACAATGTAAAATGACAGTAAAAATTCTGTATTACAAATGAAATAATTAAAAGTTTGTGATTACGTAGAAATTGTAAAATTTAAACTTTTGAAAGGGGTTACAGTAAAATGAAGAAAGTCACTTTATTAAGCAGTGCAGTATTAGCAGGTACGATTGCTTTATCAGTAATAAAGAATTTAACACTAAAATGGGATATTTAAAAGAATTTGATAAACACGGGCGTACGGATATGGGAGCAAGACCTTATGCAGGTATAGCGCCAAGAGGTATGACTTCAAAGCAATATTCTGAATTAGAATATAATGTAGGTAATGCTAACGAAATGCCTCATTCAGTATTCAACAAAAGAGTAGATAAAGAAACACAAAAAATCGCAAATAAATATGGTAATACAATCTACGCACCACAAAAAACATATAAGCCACATTCAACTCAAACTCATCAAGGAAATCGTCCATATGCAGGTATACCACCAAAAGGAATGACAGAAGCACAATACGCTGAATTAGAGAAAAATGTCGGTGACGCATCTAAAATGTCTAAAAAAGTATTTGAGAAAAAAGTAGATAAAGAAACACAAAAAATTGCAGACAAATATAATACTACAATTTATGCACCACAAAAAACGTTCAAACCACATAAATAATTGGAAGTAAAAGCATTCAATAAATAAAACTTAATTTAGTTAGCATAAACATAGCGTATGATATTCAAGAAGTATTTCTTTACGTTGCTTCTTAATAAGATACGTTATGGTTTTTAAACATTTATAAAATGGAAAAATGATTATATATATAATAGAAGAAACGCGTTCAATTTACCTTTTCAAAAATAGAATTGAACACAAAAAAGGCAAGTTCTCGTAATAAGAACTTGCCTTAAAATAATTAGCGGAGGGAGAAGGATTTGAACCAACGCGAGCAAAAGCTCCTACCAATCACGAATGATTGGCCTCTTAAGCCAGACTTGAGTATCCCTCCAAAATCAGAACATTAATTATTATAGAACGCACAAAGCATTTTGTAAAGAGAAAGTATCATTTTCTTTAAATTCATGTAAATTCCATTCTCATACATCTATCAAATCCAATGTTTAATCAATCTAACCACACCGATGATACTATAAAATATAACATCAAAAATGGTGTCCCAAATATACCACAGCCAACAATTTTTACGTTTTTTTTGTTCTTTTTTATTCTCAGAACGCATCATAAGCCTCCAATGATTACTCTTCTATAAATAAATATAACAATTGATCAGCTTCTTCTCAAAACTTACGTTAAATTTCATTATGTTAGGGAAGAGAAAAATAAAATTCCATCTTAGTTATCAAAACCGGGACAAAATCTTTAATTTCGCAAAATTATTTTCATTGTTCCAATCCTGATAATTTTAAAATGACCTTTATATTGCGTCATCAAAAATTGTCTTAATATTATTATTATGAAAATAACATGAAAGCTTACGCTCACTACTTTTAAATACTACAATAAATTTCAATTTACCTCTTCACAAGCGTTATGATTTTTTATAATATATCACTCATGTTGATTTTTTAAAAATTAGAAAAAGGGAGTGAGCAATAATGAGAGAAAACAAAATGATGTTCATCGTATTTATGTTAGGAACATTTACTGTTGGTATGGCAGAATATGTAGTCACAGGTTTGCTAACACAAATAGCTAGTGATATGAAAGTTTCAATTTCAAGCGCTGGTTTATTAATTAGTGTTTATGCAATTAGTGTCGCTGTCATCGGACCATTTATGAGAATATTTACTTTAAAAGTACATGGTCATCGATTATTACCTATTTTAGTAGCCATATTCATTATAAGTAATTTAGTAGGAATGTTAGCACCTAATTTCAACGTATTATTATTATCAAGATTAATGTCAGCAGCGATGCACGCACCATTCTTTGGCGTATGTATGAGCGTAGCAGCTGCAGTTGCTCCTCCCGCAAAGAAACCACAAGCGATTGCATTAGTACAAGCTGGTCTAACCATTGCTGTCATGATAGGTGTGCCATTCGGATCATTCCTTGGTGGATTTGCCAATTGGAGAACTGTATTTGGTGTCATGATTGGTTTAGCTGTGATTACAATGCTAGGAATGATTAAATTTGTTCCAAAAGTTTCATTAAGCGCTGAAGCTAATATTGCTAATGAATTAAAAGTATTTAAAAATCCACATATTCTTATCGTTATTTCTATTATTGTATTTGGATATTCAGGCGTGTTCACTACGTATACATTTATGGAACCTATGATTCGAGATTTTTCACCATATAAAGTTGTAGGCCTTACAGTTTGTCTATTTATGTTCGGATTAGGTGGGGTAATTGGAAATTTAGTCACAGGAAGTATTCCAGAACAAAAATTAACGAAGAATCTTTATCTCACATTTTTACTTTTATTCGTTACAATTATTCTGTTTGTAACAGTTGTTCATTACGCGGTTTTAGCATTAATCATATGTTTTATGTTCGGTTTCGGAACATTTGGCACAACGCCATTGCTCAACAGCAAGATTATTTTAAGTGCACACGAAGCCCCTTTACTTGCAAGTACTTTAGCGGCGTCAGTGTTTAACGTGGCAAACTTCTTAGGTGCCATGATCGGTTCTATACTGCTATCTATTGGCTTACCTTATATTCAAATTACATTTATTTCTGGTGGTATTATCATATTAGGTATCATTCTTAACTTTGTTAATCATCTTTATGAAAGAAAGTACATCACATTTAGTAACTAAATAATCCGCCATTTTGAAATAAGATTTTTACTATGAAAATGTAAATTCAAAACTAAAATAGCAATGATATAAATTGAGCTCCTTAAATGAAAGTTTTTAAAACAAACATTTGAGGAGCTCTTATAGTATGATTCACGGGAGTGGGACATAATTAATTGTCTCAGCTTTCTTTAACATATTGGCAGCAGATGTCTGAATTGAAAGTGCGCTTATATCAAGCTACTTTCAATCCTAGCCATCCTTGCCGGCGGGGCCCCAACACAGAGAATTTCTTTTTAAGAAATTCTACAAACAATGAAAGTTGGGAGAGAGACAACGAAAATAATTTTGATAAATTATATTTCTGTCCCACTCCCCATGCATATAACAATTATTTATGATCTCTCCAAAACTTTGAATAATTTTCTTTTTCCTTCATATTCAATGTAATCATTTCTTCAATTAGAGGATAATCAATTTCTTGATCCCATTTAATTCTTAATAAATTATCTGTTTGTGTATAACCAGCATCAGCGACACGTTGTTTAAAATGTTTTAAACAAGCAGCCTCTGGCATAATAGAAAAATGATGTTTCGCTTTACTAAATGCGATAATAAATGTGTCATTGTAAGTATACATAGGTTGATTCCATTTAACCACACGCTTCAATTCGGGAAAACGTGAATCAATCCACTCAAATAAGCCTTCCATTTTTTCACGATGGTCTGCAACTTCAATATCTTTTAAAAATGCTGTGAATTCTGACATGATATCTCCTTTATTTTACGACTTCAAAATTAACAACTTGAGGAATGTGACTTAAGTCATTATTAGATAAATAGTTGATTAATAACTGAGCCCCATCAATTTGAATATCTTTAACTACTGTTTTATCTACATACATATCATAATTACCCCCACCAACCGCACGATAATTATTCACACAAATTGTATATGTTTTATTTTCATCCAAGGGTTGTCCATTTATACTCAATTCGTTCACACGTTCTCCATAAGGGCGGCTCACATTAATTGTATAATGAATTCCTGCAAATATATCATAATTGAAATGCTGAGGTTTAGGCTCAAGGAAGTCTGCGCTCACACTTATTTTATTATCATGTAAATCAAAATAAGAGGCTGAACGTTCAATAGCTCGTTTAATATCATTACCACTCAGTTCAAGTACCTTAAATGTATTTGGAAAAGGATAGTTATTGATGATATCTCTCATAGTGATATCTGTATCAAATCCCTTAGCAGAATCAAATAGGGCAGTACATGCGATATCAGCCCCGCTACTTTCAAGTAAAATGTAGTTTAGTAAATTGATGAACGGATGAGGCTTAACTCTAGCTTCAAAAGCATTCTCAACACGCATTGAAGTAGGCAAAGTCGCCACTTTTTTATCTAACCAATCTTCTAAATGTGTACGTAGTTTTGAATCTTGAGGTTCAATTTCAAAGTTAGGATCATCTTCAACATTTAATAACGTACATGATTCAACTTGAATATCTTTTTGACTTTCAATATTTAAAACAATTTTTCCGACTTTAGTGCCTCGTGTACCAGGTTGTATTATTGCTGTTTGGTTGTGAATCATAGCGATGTCACGGTGTTGGTGGCCTGTGATTAATACATCAATGTCACTACTGAATAAACGTAAAATTTCTGAGGCTTCATTTTCACCAGTTTGAGCTTCGGTCGGTTCTTCAGTTTCTAAATCTCGTTCGAACCCACCATGATAACTTACAACAATGATATCGCTATGCTTTCGTAATTCTGGTAAATGTTTTTTTAAGGTTTCAACAGCACTTTCAAACGTTAAAGTTTTAATGTATTCAGGCTGTTCCCAGTGAGGAATAAATTGTGTTGTTAAACCAATGACGCCAATGGTTACATCATTTTGATGTAAATAGGTAATTCCTTGGTCTGTAAAGGGTTTTCCATTTTCAAAAATGTTAGCACATAAAATGGGATAATCAAGTTGCTGGATCGTATCTTTTAAATAACTTAAGCCATAATTAAATTCATGGTTACCAATTGTTCCGAAACTAAATCCTAATCGGTTATAAATATCAGTTAATGGACGACTCGATTTTAGTTCAGAAACTAAATAATTGCACAGAGGGGAGCCTTGTAAAAAATCTCCATTATCAACTTTTATCGTGCCATCATAGTGCGTGCTGTCTTGTTCAATGAGATGATTCGCTTTTAATAAACCCATAGGTAACTCATTATGTCGATTTGAAAAATCAGTTGGGAAGATAAATCCGTGTACATCACTTACTACATAAAATGCTAATTGAGACATCTGCCTAAACCTCCATAAAAAAGACATTGATACACACATATTGTACCAATGCCCCTTAAAATATTACATATATTAATTAATATCACTTGTCTTTAATACTTTCTTTCCTTGTTTGATTCTAATATGTGCATCTTTAATATCTTCTGAGACTTTAGCGGTTAATGTCAATGTAGCTTCACCATGACGATCAGTCTTCACAGATTGTTTTTCACTATAACCTGGATTACTAAATTGTGAATCATTAGTAGAGAAGCTACCTATTTGTTTACCACCATCTTTATAAATACCAACTGATAAGTCATCAATCGTGCTATTTGCAGGATAACCTTTAAGTTTTATCTTAACTTGGAACGGATGATTAGGTTCAATGTCCTTTGGCAAAAGAAATTGAGCATCGCCCACCTTTTCATTATCAGATCCATGATTGTTATTACCGTTATCATTGTTATCAGAACCACTTTGCGTGCTACCATAAATGCCCGGTTTAAATGTTGAACGGTCGTACCATTTGTAACCTTTCTCAGGCTGAGACCAAGGTTCTTTTTGAGGTTCTGTAGAATTTTCTGGCTTTTCAAAGTTTAATAGAGGTGTTTTACTATCAAGTTTAACACCTGTCTCTTTCATAGATGAATGACTATCAGTTTTACCCATCCATGTCGTTAAATTTTTTAAAAGTGTGCCATTATCTTGTTCTTCAAAACCATCATATGTCTTTTTCGATTTACCATTATCTTCACGTTGATACTTAGGAGAACTATCTTCTACAAGTGATGTATCACCGATAAATGCTGCTTTCCCTTTACCTATTTTTGAAATAGCTACATACGGACCTTCTTTAATACCTCCGCCATTATAGATGCCTTGATCAACAGCATGGGACCATTTCTGGTTATTAGACAAGTTATCAGGAAGATAGACAATTCCTTTAGCTTTATCTGGATCGGTAATTGCTAGAGTTGAACCTGAATGCATAGAAACGGAATGAACGTTTTCTGTAATACCAAAGCTATCTTTATTAGATACAATGTTTTTTGTATTCAAATCACCTAATGCGTTGTATCTAAAGCGTACGCCGAAGTTGTCAGATAGCCAGTCAGAACTTTTAACCCCTTGCATCGCTTTAGAGTTTTTCTCACCGTTATCCATATCTTTTGTCATATCTTGATAAGCACCACGACGATACCCATTCATCGATTCAGAAGAATCAATACGATTTAAATTTCTATCAGCATTGTAATGGTCTGAGATGAAAATGACACTACCTCCACGTTTAACAAAATTGACGATGGCTTGTTGTTCTTTTTCTTTAAATGGATTATTCGCTTCCGGAATAACTAAAATGTGAGTATTTTTAAGCGTGCTATCACTAATATTTGCTTCACCATCTAATTCTTTTACATTATAGCCTTGTTGTTTCATTGAATCAGCATAATCTGAGAATGCGCCATCAATGACCCAATCAGCTGCACCAGCTGTTTGTTCATGAGAATTATCAAATAGTACATTTTGATTACTTTGATTTGAAGTTGAAGAAGAGGATTGTGTCGTTGCTTGTGCTGAGTGAATCGATGTTACTGAAATGGCAGTTGCTAATACAGTAGAACCTAGTATTTTAAATATTTTCATCTCTATCATTGACTCCTCACTATAATTTATACTTTTTAAAATTATAGTATATAAACTTAAAGTGCTGTATGACCTTAACGATTTCTTTACAAACTCTTATTGTTTATTATAAAAAATTTATAAATTTAATTGAAATTAAATACTCATTACTTATTAGATATGCTAATCTATAATTATAGGTTCAAAAATATACATATTACACCATTATAAATGTGAAGGGGACAGTTATTATAATGAAGAATTTGAAATTTTTAGTAGTACTTGTTTTATCGGTAGTTATTTTCGCGGCAGCCTGTGGGAACTCTAGCTCGTTAGACAATAATAAGAAAAGTTCAGATAGTAAATCTAGTTCAGACGGCTATAAACCAAAGGAATTAACAGTTCAATTCGTACCATCTCAAAATGCGGATAAATTAGAAGCAAAGGCGAAACCATTAGAAAAGTTATTATCTGACAAATTAGGTATTCCAGTAAAAGTATCAGTTTCAACAAACTACAATACAATTGTAGAAGCAATGAAATCTAAAAAAGTTGACGTAGGTTTCTTACCACCAACTGCTTATACATTAGCACATGACCAAAAAGCAGCAGACTTATTACTTCAAGCACAACGTTTTGGTGTAAATAATGACGGTTCACCAAATAAGAAATTAGTCGATGATTATAAATCTGAAATCTTAGTTAAGAAAGACTCAAAAATTAAGAGCTTAAAAGATTTAAAAGGTAAAAAAATTGCACTTCAAGATGTAACTTCTACAGCAGGATACACATTCCCATTAGCTACACTTAAAAAAGAGACAGGTATCAATGCAACTAAAGATATGAAAATTGTAAACGTGAAAGGACACGACCAAGCAGTTATATCTTTATTAAACGGAGACGTTGATGCAGCAGCAGTATTCCAAGATGCACGTACGATAGTTAAAAAAGACCAACCAAACGTGTTCAAAGATACTAAAATTTTAAAACTGACTGAACCAATTCCAAACGATACAATTTCAGTACGTCCTGATATGGATAAGAAATTCCAAGAAAAACTTAAAAAAGCTTTCAAAGAAATCGCTAAATCTAAAAAAGGTCACAAAATCATCAGTGAAGTGTATTCACATGAAGGATATACAGATACAAAGGATTCTAACTTCGATATCGTAAGAAAATATGAAAAAGAAGTTCAAGACATGAAATAAAACAATTAAACGATAAGATGAATTGAATCAAAAACAGAAAAGCTAGGAGACTGAATGTAAAGATTGATTAATCGATTGTTCAGACTTCTTAGCTTTTCTTTTTAAAAGAAGGGTGTATGTTATGAGTCAAATTGAATTCAAGAATGTGAGCAAGGTATATCCAAATGGACATGTGGGATTAAAAGATATCAATTTAAATATTGAAAAGGGTGACTTCGCAGTAATTGTTGGGTTGTCAGGTGCAGGTAAATCAACATTATTGAGATCAGTCAATCGTTTGCATGATATTACTTCTGGTGACATTACGATTGAAGGGCAATCGATTACGAAAGCGCGTGGTAAAAAGTTATTAGAAATGCGACGTAATATTGGGATGATTTTTCAGCATTTCAATCTTGTTAAACGTTCTACCGTCTTAAGAAATGTATTAAGTGGAAGAGTAGGTTATCATCCGACATGGAAAATGGTTCTCGGTCTATTTCCTAAAGAAGATAAAATTAAAGCCATGAATGCATTAGAACGTGTAAATATTCTAGATAAATACGACCAACGTTCAGATCAACTTTCTGGTGGGCAACAACAACGTATTTCTATAGCACGTGCATTATGCCAAGAATCAGAAATTATCTTGGCCGATGAACCAGTGGCGTCATTAGATCCATTGACAACGAAACAAGTTATGGATGATTTAAAGAAAATTAACGAAGAATTAGGCATTACAATCTTAATTAATTTACACTTTGTAGATTTAGCACGTGAATATGGATCTAGAATTATTGGTTTGAGAGCCGGTGAACTCGTTTACGATGGACCAGCACATGAAGCGGATGAAGAAGTGTTCAATCATATTTACGGTCGTGCAATTAATGACGATGAAAAGTTAGGAGTGGAGTAATATGGCTACACCTACATCATCTACGAATAAATATGATCAATATTTAAATAAAAAGATGTCACTTAAAACAAGCTTTTCAATCATATTAATTATTGCTTTGATTATTTGGAGTTTTATTTATACGGGGTTTAGTATAGGTGACTTAATGGTAGGTATTCCGCAAATTGGTTCATTCTTTGGCCAAATGGTGCCACCAGACTGGAGTTATCTTGACCAGATTACTAAACCGATGTTAGATACGATTCGAATGGCAATTGTAGGGACGTTTCTTGGGAGTATTGTATCTATACCAGTAGCGTTGTTATGTGCGAGTAATATTGTTCAAACAAAGTGGATTGCTATTCCAGCTCGTTTTATTCTGAATATCGTCCGTACAATACCCGACCTTCTCTTAGCAGCAGTATTCGTTGCTGTATTTGGTATTGGACAAATTCCAGGGGTATTAGCATTATTTATTCTCACTATCTGTATTATTGGAAAGCTATTATATGAATCTCTAGAAACAATCGACCCGGGTCCAATGGAGGCGATGACAGCTGTTGGTGCCAACAAAATAAAATGGATTGTATTTGGCGTTGTTCCTCAAGCAATTTCTTCATTTATGTCATATGTTTTATTTGCCTTTGAAATTAACATTCGTGCATCAGCTGTTTTAGGTTTAGTTGGTGCGGGAGGTATTGGATTATTCTATGATCAAACTTTAGGGTTATTCCAATATAAGAAAACAGCAATGATTATTTTATTCACACTTGTCATCGTTGTCATTATCGACTTTGTGAGTTCGAAAGTGAGGGAGAAATTAGCATGAATGAACAAAAGTTTGAATTGAATTCAAAACGACATCGTCAAAAAATGATAAAGAATTGGATGATTGCTGTTGTAGTAGCGATTATCATTATTTGGGCCTTTGCTGGTATGCCTGCACTCGAACTAAAAAGTAAATCCATTGAAATACTAAAGTCAATTTTTTATGGTCTGTTTCACCCAGATTTAGGTTATATATACATACCTGCAGGTGAGGACTTGTTAAGAGGTTTATTAGAAACATTTGCTATAGCTGTCATCGGTACTTTTATTGCTTCTATTATATGTATTCCTTTTGCATTTTTAGGAGCAAGAAATATGGTTAAATTAAGACCAGTTACCGGGACAAGCAAATTTATCTTAAGTATTATCAGAGTTTTTCCAGAAATTGTAATGGCACTTATTTTTATTAAAGCTGTTGGACCAGGTTCCTTTTCAGGTGTATTAGCACTAGGGATTCATTCAGTAGGAATGTTAGGAAAATTATTTGTAGAAGATATTGAAAGTTTAGATTTTAGTGCTGTAGAATCATTAAAAGCAAGTGGTGCCAATAAAACTAAAACATTGATATTTGCTGTGATTCCACAAATTCTTCCGTCGTTTATATCATTGATTCTTTATCGTTTTGAGTTAAATTTACGTTCTGCCTCTATCTTAGGTTTAATCGGTGCTGGAGGTATAGGAACGCCACTAATCTTCGCGTTACAAACACGTTCATGGGGTCGTGTAGGTATTATTTTAATAGGATTAGTGCTTATGGTGGCAATTGTTGACCTTATTTCCGGTGCAATACGTAAACGTATCGTGTGATTATCTATTTTAATGAGTATACTTACCGTCTTAAATGTTTCAAATTAGAGTTTTTAAATCAAGAGACTCACTTTTAAGAAGTCCGGTATACTCTTTTTTTAATTTTCAGGAAAACAACACACCTATAAGGTATATAAGCATATGAGTTGAGTTGCATTGATTTAAGCGTTAATATGCATGTGCATACAAAAAAGGAAGGGGTTATATCAATGAACGTTTTAGTTATCGGCTCTAATGGAGCAGTTGGTAGAAAAGTGATTTCTCAATTAAAAGATACTGATCATTCTTCAGTAGCTCTAGTACGTAAAGAAGAACAAGTTAATGAACTTAAAGACTTAGGCGCAGATAAAGTGGTTGTTCAAGATTTAGAGGACGATTTCTCAAATGCATTTGAAGGCGTAGATAGCGTCATCTTTACAGCAGGCTCAGGTGGTAGCACTGGCCCAGATAAAACGTTGCTAGTTGATTTATTGGGTGCTAAAAAAGCCGTAGATTTCGCATTAAATCATAATGTGAAAAAGTTTGTTCAATTAAGTGCAACAGACAGTATTGAACCTGAAAAAGAATCAGATGTGATGAGACCTTACGCAGTTGCAAAACATTTTTCAGATCTTTACATTGAAAATTCAGGATTAAATTACACAATCGTTCATCCAGGCCCACTTCAAGATGATGAAGGAACTGGCAAAATTGAAGCTGAATTAAAAATTAACGGAGACCCAAATAGTTAT
Source organism: Staphylococcus caprae (assembly GCF_002902725.1). Taxonomy (GTDB): domain Bacteria; phylum Bacillota; class Bacilli; order Staphylococcales; family Staphylococcaceae; genus Staphylococcus; species Staphylococcus caprae. The sequence continues at coordinate 5,058 of NZ_PPRT01000011.1, read as the reverse complement.
ACAATTCCACGTGAAGATGTTGCAACGGTATTAATTGAATCACTTCAAGAACCTTCAGTAGAAGGAAAAGACATTTTTATTCAATCAGGTCAAACTGAGATAAAAGATGCTTTGAAAAATATTAAATAAATGATATACAGTTCAGAGGCTGAGACATAATTAAATGTTTCAGCCTTCTTTAACATATTGGCAGTAGATGTCTGAATTGAAAGTTCGCTTATATCAAGCTTCTTTCAATCCTAGCCATCCTTGCCGGCGGGGCCCCAACACAGAGAATTTCTTTTTAAGAAATTCTACAAACAATGAAAGTTGGGAGAGGGACAACGAAAATAATTTTGCTAAATTATATTTCTGTCCCTCTCCCTGCTTTTCTATAGAAAATGGCTGGAATTGCTAAAAATATATGTGCCACAAACATTTCATGCTATAATTACAAAACATAATAAACTAATAAAATAACAATAGAAATAAATAGGTGAGTAGGCATAGTAGGCTTATCATTTCACACCTCAAGCGAGTCTTTCTAAAGACACAGTAGAATTAACAGCAAGATGATTTGGAGAAGTATAAATGAAACAATTTTTGAAAATGAACAAACAGACCATCAGAGAAAATACACTAATTAGTCTCATTTTCATAATGAGTATATGCAATAAATGGACGCTCTTTTTAGCAATATTATTATCACTCATACTACTCAAAAGAGGCGTAATCGGCGTCATTCAACTTATATATCTATATATGATAAGAACTTTAATGAATTCGACTTTTGATCTCGGAGAAAGTACTGTTTTTATCACATATATGCAATACATTTTAATATATGTGATAGGAATATTTTTCCTTATTAGATATATTAAGAAATGGACGCGAAGTTATATTATGTTTAACTTTGCTTTTTCATCAATGAATTTAATGTTGATTTATATTTTGATAAGTCTTGTTGTCTCGGACTATCCAATGATGTCTGTAATTAAAATTATTAATTACTTTATTCCTTTAACGATTATCGTACTATTAATATGTTTAATTAAAGATATTGAAGAACTTGTAATATGGACGGCACAACAAGTAAAGTTGCTAATTATCTTTTCCTTGTTACCCATCGTGTTGAAGCTAACAAATTATTTCATTAAGGGTGAGTCATTTCATGGCTTTTTGAGTGATTACAAAACCTTTGCGGTAATTCTTTTAATGGGGTTATTGATTCTTATCCTCTATATCCTGCGGGAATATGAAATAAATTTATTAAATTTCTTTGTTGTATTAATTGCAATAATAGAACTTTATTTAACAGATTCTAAACTAGCATGGGTAACGCTAATGATAAGTCTCTTAATTATTTTATTACTTTTAAATTTAAAAAAGCGCTATAAATACCCGATGATTTTGGGAATTCTAATGCTAGCTATAACAAGTATTTTTCATCCTTTAGTACACTCCTTAGTGGTAAACTTCATTTTTAAAGGGAATTCAATAGAAAATGTACTTATGCCTAAAGATAATCAAATCAAAAATATTCAATATGCTTTTGAAACTCATCCATTTTTAGGTAGTGGATTCGGAATACCTATGCATCATGCGAATGGTTATCTAAAAAATTTAAACATTGAAGCGGGAAATATCATTTTTGAAGTTATTATTTTTACAGGTATGATTGGACTGACTTGCTATGTAATTTACATATTGAAAGTTATTCTTTTAGCTAGAAAACCTTTTAGAGTGACGATTGTATTGTTTATAGCAACGTTACTTGTTAATTGTATAGAAATAATCATGTTCAAGTCTTTAAATGCCGGAGCCTTATGCTACATTCTTTGGGGGATTTATTTGAAAGATGGAATTCAAGATGAAAAATATAACTTCAAGACGATATAAATAAGAAAATATTAAGAATGAAAATACATACACAAACTTGTCCTATATGCATTAAGGAAAAAATATAAAATATAAAAAATTGAGCTTAATGTTAAGGGAAACACTAATAGAATTACTAAAAATTGGAAAAGCTGACTTGATCATTACACGTTCAAGTCAGCTTAAAATATGCATTTTTTTGCATAAAAACACATTAAGTAAAACTAGTTTCATCTTTGGAAATGATTAAAATTTAATTCAATTTGGCTAAAAAATGAAATAACGCTTTCATAAGATTGAATGACATTCAATAGTATTTGTTTGAAAATTATGTTTAAATTTGGAAAATATCGGGCCGTTAAAGTGCTTTATTACACGTTTAGTATATAAAATGTAGTTATGCGATATTTTAGTATGAAGTTATATAAATATTGTGTTAAATTGGTTGCTTTTTACATATATTGAGTTATATACTTGAGGAAATGAATATTTATAGTATAAACGACTACATTATACAAAATATTTAGGATAAGTGGGAGAGAAATTATGTCAAAAAAAGAAAAAGATTTTAACAAGAGTCTTAGCCATGAAAAAGCCCGGGTCAAACTCTACAAGTCAGGTAAAAATTGGGTCAAAGCGAGTATTAATGAATTCGAACTATTAAGAGTCATGGGGTTACCCTTTTTAGGAAAAAATATAGTGAATGAGACTCAACTTGATGACAAAAAAGGCAACAAACTTAAGAAAAATGCTGCTAAAACAATGGCTATTGTTGGTGGGGCCTTTACATTTAATATGTTGCAAGATCATCATGCATTAGCAGCATCTGAGACACCGATGACATCAGAAATATCATCAAATAGTGAGACTGTAGCGAATCAAAATTCTACTACAATTCGAAATTCACAAACAAAAACGGCAAATAGTACGGTTTCTAACTCAACTCAACAAAGTAGTGAAATTAGAAATTCAACAACTCGAACTTCTTCATCTGAAGCAGTTAAAAGTAACGAAACCACAAGTGAAAAAGCCATAGAGAAGCATCAAAATAGTGAGAGTATAAAAAACAACTCTAATGGAAATACAAATAAAATTCAAAACAGCGAAAAATCTAACTCATCTTCAGAAAAATCTTCAATAGGCAAATCAACTGTATCAAATACCGACACATCATCCGCAAATAACGAAAAAAATTCCCAACAACATAAGAATGTATCTACTTTAAATAAAACTACCCAAGACTCAGAAAATCAAAAATCAACACGTACATCTTCTTCGGAACATATAAATAGTAATAGTGAAGATAAATCAACTCGTACTCAGCATAGTGAAGTTGCGACACAAAAAGTTTCAAGTGAAAATCAATCAAGTACACACACGTCAGAAAAAACGAATTTAAACCATGTGTCACAATTGGCAAGTGAATCAAATAAAAGTTCACCAAGTAATTTAAGAACTTTCAGTAGAATGAGAGTTTTTAAAAATTTGGCTGTATCACCAGCTGCATCTACTACGACCTCAACAAGTGTATCAGCAAATTCAGTCGTAGTAACTAAAGATAACTTTAATGAGCATATGAACCTTTCTGGTTCTGCAGTTTATGATCCTAAAACTGGTATCGTTACTCTAACGCCAGATGATTATAGCAAGAAAGGTGCAATTAGTTTAAATACACGATTAGATTCAAATCGTAGTTTCCGGTTCACTGGTAAAGTTAACTTAGGTAGTAGATATGAAGGATACACTAAGGATAATATTGTTGGTGGAGATGGAATAGGGTTTGCCTTTTCTCCAGGTAATCTAGGACAAATAGGGAATGAAGGGGCAGCACTTGGTATTGGTGGATTAAATAATGCATTTGGTTTTAAATTAGATACATATCATAATACTTCAACGCCTAAAGCTGATGCTAAAGCTAAGGCTGATCCGTCTACCGTAGGAGGTGGAGGTGCTTTTGGTGCTTTCGTTTCTACAGATTCAAATGGTGTAGCCACAACTGATGTTAATAGTACAGCTAAATTAAAAGTTCAGCCAACGGATAATTCATTCCAAGATTTTGTTATTGATTATAACGGCGATACAAAAGTGATGACTATTACCTATGCTGGTCAAACTTGGACAAGAAATATGTCTGATTGGATAAAAAATAGTGGTTCCTCAACATTCTCTTTATCTATGACTGCATCTACTGGAGGGGCTAAAAACCTTCAACAAGTACAATTTGGAAAGTTTGAATATACTCAATCAGCAGTAGCCCAAGTGAGATATGTTGATGCAAATACTGGAAAAGATATTATTCCACCTAAAACATATGCTGGAAACGTTGATGGCAGTGTCACAATTGATAAACAAATAGATGCTTTGAAAAAACTTGGATATAACTATACTGGCGTTGACAGTTCAGGTGCACCGACTTATACAGACAGCACAGGCACAATCAAATTGACGAATGCTGGTCAAACTCTCATTTATAAATTTGGAGATGTTCAAAAACCTACGATTAGCGTAAGTAACCAAACTATAGAAGTAGGAAAATCTGTTACACCTATTAACGTAACAATTACAGATAATGGTACAGGCACATTAACAAATACAGTGAGCGGTTTACCTTCGGGTTTGTCATATGATAGTAGCACTAATACTATTACAGGCACTCCAACGAAAATTGGCACGACAACAGTAACAGTACAATCGACTGATTCAACAGGTAATACATCAAGCAGTAGTTTCATTATCACCGTAAAAGATACTACTGCACCAACGATAACTCAAATTAGCGATCAATCATCTGAAGTGTATAACCCAATTTCACCAATAACAATTAATACAACGGATAATAGTGGTGCTACAGTAACAAATACAGTGACTGGATTGCCTGAGGGCCTTATATTTGATTCGAATACTAATACAATTAGTGGGACACCAACAAAAATAGGTAGTTCTATAATTACAATTACATCAACTGATAGTAGTGGAAACAAATCTACATCAACATTTAAGTATGAGGTTGCGAGAAACAGTACTAGTGATTCTATTTCTACTTCCTCAAGCCAATCAACGTTAGATAGTCAAAGTACTTCGACATCCACGAGTACATTTAAATCAACATCAGCAAGTAGTTCCACATCGTTGAGCGACTCAATAAAGGCAAGTGAAAGCACGTCAATATCAGCAAGTAGTTCCACATCGTTGAGCGACTCA
>NZ_PPRT01000098.1:694-1552 GCF_002902725.1 Staphylococcus caprae | reverse complement strand
AGGTATATATGTATTTTGCAATAAAATATTTTTGGATAAAACCAAAAGTAGTTGAGTATGTCATTCTAAAAGAGCATTTAAACTCAGATGAAGATTTGGAAGAACGTGAATTAAATTTACAAACTGCTAGAGTTAGATCAGTATACTATTTTATTATTTCAGTGATGCTTTTCATTATTACAAAATTAAGGATGAATATTGATTTGAAGGATGATGCAGTTTCTGTGAATTCAACTTTGATGTTAATTGGGATTATTATAATAGTTTTATGGTTGATTATTGATTTTTATAGAAAGGGCCGTTATGGTATTTTCTTATTTAAAACAATAGTTCCTCTAACTGTTACTATTTGGATTATTATAACAACCTTAATTTTATAATAGTTTAATAAAATCAAATGATAGGGAGATACATATTATGAAAAGAGTTTTAGTTATATTATTGATGTTAACGATAGTTTTAGCAGGGTGCAATAATGGGGAAAAATATAAAAAAGATATTGATAAAGTTTATAAAGAACAAGAAAAGCTCAACAAAGAGATTTCACTGTTTAGTGATAAAGTAAATACTAAAATTGATCGAGATAAAAGTAATACTCATGTTTATAAAGATGGAAAAGTTATCATCATTGGCATTCAATTATTTAAAAAGGAAAATAAATTACATTACTTCTATTATAATATTAAGGATGGCAAAGCAAAATTTGATGAAGAAGCGGATCCAATGAAATATATGAAAAAACATGATGCTGATTATGAGGAAGAAAATCAAAAAGTTGAAAAGAAATAAATTAAGTAGTCAGTTGAAAATATAATTATTAATAATTTTAATGAAATAGTTATATCGTTGGTAATATCT
>NZ_PPRT01000098.1:0-684 GCF_002902725.1 Staphylococcus caprae | reverse complement strand
ATTAATCTATATGAAAATGAATGAAATTTTCATATAATTGAATCATAGAATTTATATTTTATTAATCTATTTACTTAAGGAGAATTGTACGCATGGAAAAAGATGGAAAAGCTCTAAAGGTATGGGCGTGGATTTTTATAGTATTAACGGTTATTTTCCCATTATTTGCAATAGGGAGCATACTTTGTAGTATTAAATATAAAAAATACGAAGAGAAAAAAGGCGCGCAATTACTACAAATATCAATTATTGTTGTAGTAGTTGTTGTGGGTATAAATATAATTAGAATGTTTACTTAAAATGAAATGCACTATAACCATAGCAGTATATTCAATATAAGAAATTTATCAATATTATACTGAAAACGGAAGTTTTAAAATGGTTTAGTATTTATATTAGAGATTTATTTCCTATATTAATTTAGGAGATAAATCTTTTTTTGGTTATCAATTTTTATCGAAAATAATACTAATTGATAAGTGAGACAAGTTGGACTATAAAAATAATTAGTATTTTTCTTTTAAGCATGAATTATTAAGTGTTAATAGAACTTAAAAAACGAGTGAATTACTTAAGAATTTTGGTAATGAGTACTCTATAGTTATCCTTTTTAAAAGGAGTTTATTAATGAATAAATATAGAATATATAAAGATGCTTATTTGGTACCTGTTAGTATAATAAAT
>NZ_PPRT01000097.1 GCF_002902725.1 Staphylococcus caprae | reverse complement strand
CATATATAATTATATAATTTTGATGTTGATTTTCCAATAAGAATCTATATTTGAAATTAAAACGATTACATAATAAATTGTTGATTTCTCAACTTTGAACTATTTTAAATGATATTGAAAATACATGAAAAGTTTGCTATCATCATTAAATAATTTATAAAACTCATATAATCTAGAGAATATGGCTTTAGAAGTTTCTACCATGTCGCCATTAACGACATGACTATGGGTAACAACACAATACTTAGGAGTAGTTTAAAGCGTTGAAACATAACTGGGAAAGTGAAAGGCGTTTTGATTCGTAATAAAACTCATTAAATTGGCATCTAACATTTTTAGCATTGTCACAATTTTAGTTTATTTATATCGAAATTGAATCATACGTTTTTAGGACTAAGTTGGCGTATCTTCTTCTTAATTTGCAACCTCGCAATGTATTGCTCGTTCACTCATAGATCCTGAAACTATACTTTAGTTTGAGGGTTTTTTTGTATCTAGAAATCAATACCAAAGAATTTGAGGAGGTTTTTTGAGTGGAGTCGTTAGGACGTAAGGTCAAAGAGGACGGCGTTGTGATTGATGAGAAAATTTTAAAAGTGGACGGTTTTTTAAATCATCAAATCGATGCTTCGCTTATGAATGAAGTAGGAAAAACGTTTTATGAACAGTTCAAAGACGAGGGCATTACTAAAATTTTAACCATAGAAGCATCAGGTATCGCCCCAGCTATCATGGCTTCTTTCCATTTCGATGTTCCTTGTTTATTTGCTAAAAAGGCTAAGCCTAGCACATTAAAAGATGGTTTTTACAGTACAGATATTCATTCATTTACTAAAAATAAGACGAGTACAGTTATCGTTTCTGAAGAATTTTTAGATGAAAATGATAAAGTGCTTATTATTGATGATTTCTTAGCAAATGGAGATGCCTCATTAGGACTTAATGAAATTGTGCAACAAGCAAAGGCGACTACAGTTGGTATCGGTATCGTTGTTGAAAAAAGTTTCCAAGATGGGCGTCAACGTCTAGAAAATGAAGGGCTGAAAGTATCTTCATTATGTAAAGTGGCATCATTAAAAGGTAATAAAGTTACGCTTCTAGGTGAACAATAATGAAGAATTTCATCCTAAGTGTTCAGCATCTTTTAGCAATGTACGCCGGAGCGATTTTAGTCCCTATAATCGTAGGAACTAGCTTAAAATTCTCTTCCGAAGAAATTGCTTATTTAGTAACAGTTGATATCTTTATGTGTGGTATTGCTACTTTTTTACAGGCTAATAAGATTACGGGAACAGGTTTACCCATTGTATTAGGTTGTACGTTTACTGCAGTAGCACCAATGATACTTATCGGACAAACGAAAGGTCTTGGCATACTTTACGGCTCATTATTTGTTTCAGGAATTTTAGTCGTAATCATTGCTCCTTTCTTCTCTTATTTAGTTAAATTCTTTCCACCTGTTGTTACAGGAAGTGTCGTAACGATTATTGGTATTAATCTTATGCCTGTAGCAATGAACTATCTTGCTGGTGGGGAAGGTGCTAAAAATTATGGAGACCCTAAAAATTTGATTTTAGGTGGCGTGACATTGGTCATCATTCTAATTTTACAAAGGTTTACGAAAGGCTTTTTGAAATCAATTGCTATCCTCATAGGTCTTGTATTAGGGACAGCCTTAGCAGCTGTGTTCGGTCTGGTAGATATTAAACAAGTAGGAAGTGCCCATTGGGTTGGCTTACCTCTACCATTTAGATTCTCCGGTTTTGGCTTTGATTTAAGCTCAACACTCGTTTTCTTTATTGTTGCAGTCGTAAGCTTAATAGAGTCCACAGGTGTCTATCATGCACTTAGTGAGATTACTGGGAAAAAGCTTGAGCGAAAGGATTTTCGTAAAGGTTACACTGCGGAAGGTCTAGCAATCATTTTAGGATCTATATTTAATTCTTTCCCTTACACCGCTTACTCGCAAAATGTAGGTCTTGTGTCACTCTCAGGGGCTAAAAAGAATAACGTCATCTATGGCATGGTGGTTTTATTACTCGTTTGTGGTTGCATACCTAAGTTAGGTGCACTTGCTAACATCATACCTTTACCTGTTTTAGGTGGCGCAATGATTGCAATGTTTGGCATGGTTATGGCGTATGGTGTAAGTATTCTAGGGAGTATTGATTTTAAAAATCAAAACAATTTATTAATTATCGCTGTTTCTGTAGGACTAGGCACAGGTATTAGTGCAGTCCCTCAAGCATTTAAAAGTTTAGGAGAACAATTTGCTTGGTTAACTCAAAATGGCATTGTTCTAGGTGCAATTTCTGCAATTATCTTAAATTTCTTTTTTAATGGTATAAATTATAAACAAAGCGACGAAAATGTGAAATAATGTAACTAACTATATTAAATTGGAGGCTGTTTTTAAATGTGGGAAAATAAGTTTGCTAAAGAATCTTTGACGTTCGACGATGTATTACTCATTCCAGCTGAATCAGATGTTTTACCTAGTGACGTAGATTTAAGTGTAGAATTATCAGATAGAATTAAATTAAACATTCCTGTTATTTCTGCAGGTATGGATACGGTAACTGAATCAAAAATGGCAATTGCTATGGCTCGTCAAGGTGGATTAGGTGTCATCCATAAAAATATGAGCATTGAAGAACAAGCTGATGAAGTACAAAAAGTTAAACGTTCAGAAAATGGTGTCATTACTAACCCGTTCTTCTTAACTCCAGATGAAAGTGTTTATGAAGCAGAAGCTTTGATGGGTAAATATCGTATTTCAGGTGTCCCAATTGTTGATAATCATGATGACAGAAATTTAGTAGGTATTATTACTAATCGTGATTTACGTTTCATTGAAGACTTTTCAATTAAGATTTCAGATGTAATGACGAAAGAAAATTTAATTACAGCTCCAGTTGGCACGACTTTAGATGAAGCGGAAGCGATTCTTCAAGACCATAAAATTGAAAAACTTCCATTAGTAGAAAATGGACGACTAGAAGGTTTAATCACAATTAAAGATATTGAAAAAGTATTAGAATTCCCATACGCAGCGAAAGACGCACATGGTCGTTTATTAGCAGCGGCGGCTATCGGTACGTCTAAAGATACGGAAGTTCGTGCTCAAAAACTAGTCGAAGCTGGTGTTGACGCATTAATTATTGATACCGCACATGGTCACTCTAAAGGCGTAATTGAGCAAGTTAAACATATTAAAGAAAAATATCCTGACATCACAGTTGTAGCCGGTAATGTCGCAACTGCAGAAGCAACGCGTGCATTATTTGAAGCAGGTGCTGACGTTGTTAAAGTAGGTATTGGACCAGGTTCAATTTGTACGACACGTGTTGTTGCAGGTGTCGGTGTACCTCAAATCACAGCTGTATATGATTGTGCGACAGAAGCACGTAAGCATGGTAAAGCGATTATTGCTGACGGTGGTATTAAATTCTCAGGAGATATTATCAAAGCATTAGCGGCTGGTGGCCACGCGGTAATGTTAGGTAGCTTATTAGCTGGTACTGAAGAAAGTCCTGGTGCTACTGAAGTCTTCCAAGGTAGACAATATAAAGTTTATCGTGGTATGGGTTCATTAGGTGCTATGGAAAAAGGATCAAACGATCGTTACTTCCAAGAAGATAAAGCACCAAGAAAATTTGTTCCAGAAGGTATCGAAGGACGTACAGCTTATAAAGGCCCACTACAAGATACAGTTTATCAACTTATGGGCGGTGTAAGAGCTGGTATGGGTTATACTGGTTCTCCTGACTTGAAAACATTACGTGAAGAAGCACAATTTACACGTATGGGTCCTGCTGGTTTAGCAGAAAGCCACCCTCATAATGTACAAATTACTAAAGAATCACCAAACTATTCTTTCTAAATAAAGTATGAAGAAGTTTGATCATTTTAGAGGACGCTCTTTATAACGGTGTCGTATGGGCTTGTTTAATTCATTTTCAAAAGTAATGGAAATAGACCTATACGTTATCATTTGAGGGAGCGTTTCTCTAAGTATTACATAAATCAAAAACAATAAAGGAGATTCGCAATTATGGAAATGGCGAAAGAGCAAGAGTTAATTCTTGTCTTAGACTTTGGTAGCCAATACAATCAATTGATTACACGACGTATTCGTGAAATGGGCGTATACAGTGAATTACATGATCATGAGATTTCAATTGAAGAAATTAAACGTATGAATCCTAAAGGTATCATTCTTTCAGGTGGTCCAAATTCAGTTTATGAGGAAGGATCATTTACTATTGACCCTGAAATTTATAATTTAGGTATTCCGGTCTTAGGTATTTGTTACGGCATGCAATTAACAACAAAACTATTAGGCGGTAAGGTAGAGCGCGCGAATGAGCGTGAATACGGTAAAGCAATCATTAATGCTAAGTCTGATGAGCTATTCTTCGGCTTGCCTTCGGAACAAACAGTTTGGATGAGTCATTCTGACAAAGTGATTGAAATTCCTGAAGGATTTGAAGTGATTGCAGATAGTCCTAGTACGAATTATGCAGCTATTGAAGATAAAACGCGTCGTATTTATGGTGTGCAGTTCCACCCAGAGGTACGTCACACTGAATTTGGTAACGACTTATTAAGAAACTTCGTGCGCCGTGTGTGTAATTGTACAGGCGAATGGACGATGGAAAACTTCATAGAAATCGAAATTGAGAAGATTCGTGAACAAGTTGGCGACCGTAAAGTGTTATGTGCAATGAGCGGTGGGGTTGATTCATCAGTCGTAGCAGTACTGTTACATAAGGCGATTGGTGACCAATTAACTTGTATCTTTGTTGACCATGGTTTACTTCGTAAAGGCGAAGGCGATATGGTGATGGAGCAGTTTGGTGAAGGATTTGATATGAACATTATTCGTGTTAACGCACAAGAGCGTTTCATGGATAAATTGAAAGGTGTATCTGATCCAGAACAAAAACGTAAAATCATAGGTAACGAATTCGTTTATGTATTTGATGACGAAGCGGCTAAGTTAACAGATGTTGATTTCTTAGCGCAAGGCACACTTTATACTGACGTGATTGAGTCAGGAACTAAAACGGCTCAAACTATTAAATCCCACCATAATGTTGGTGGATTACCTGAGGACATGGAATTTGAACTGATTGAACCAATTAATACATTGTTTAAGGATGAAGTACGTGCCTTAGGTATCGAGTTAGGTATTCCTGAACATTTAGTATGGAGACAACCTTTCCCAGGTCCTGGTTTAGGTATCCGTGTACTTGGTGAAATTACTGAAGATAAATTAGAAATCGTACGTGAATCTGATGCGATTTTACGTGAAGTAGTGCGAAAAGAGGGTCTTGAAAGAGATATCTGGCAATATTTCACAGTGTTACCTGGCATCCAATCAGTAGGTGTCATGGGAGACTATCGTACGTATGATCATACAGTAGGTATTCGAGCAGTCACATCCATTGATGGGATGACAAGTGACTTTGCTCGTATCGACTGGGAAGTGTTACAAAAGATTTCAAGTCGAATCGTAAATGAAGTAGATCACGTTAACCGCGTCGTCTATGACATTACTTCTAAGCCCCCAAGTACCATAGAATGGGAGTAAGAAATAATCATATTAAATAGGTTAGAGACTCCAAAACAAAGGGGTTTCTAGCCTGTTTATTTTTTGTGTTGAATACGTTTTGAATACGCATTTTATAAGCCTTTAACCCTTGTGGTTGAAGGTTTTTTGTTTGTCATTCATTTGAATAAAAGGCAAAAACAATGGGAGATGAGATGTCGTTGTACGTATTTGATTATAAAAATTAGGAAGTTGTGTCGAAAGTTTACCTTAGTTATGGCTCCGCAGATATCTATCACTATTTATTTACTTTCTATCATGAAAATAGTAAAAATAAAATTTTTGTTAACAAAATATTTAAAGTATAAGTATTTCTTTCTACATTTTTGTTAAATAAAGCTAACTTCTATTATTTTATTAATTTATATTTTCATCTTTATTGCAAAATTGCACCGAAACAGTTAAAATATTTTTGGGATTGTTGGAAAAAGGGGATTTATATTTAAATTAAAGTAATCTGATATTGGAAAAGTTATCTTTTATAAAAAAGCAATGTTTTTCTAACTATCATTCATTTTAAAAATGAAGTTTAACTTCGATATTTCCACGTGCACATTGAAAATTGAATATAAGGGGGATTCTTATGAACTATTACACTTATGTAGATAGAGAAAATTGTATTTCCTGTGCTGCCTGTGGAGTAGCTGCTCCTAATTTATTTAAATATGATGTAGAAGATATTGCATATGGGTGCTTAGATAATAATTGTGGATGTGAACCTGTTCCCTCTAATGAAATTGAACATTTGAAAAATGCATGTGAGGGTTGTCCGACGGAATCAATCAAAATATCACAACATCCATTTAATAAAAAGGAAGTGTGATAATGATGAATAAAAATGGTTTCGGCAAGTTATTGTTAGAAGTTCAAAATAAAGTCCATTGTTTGAAACATCCAACCGAAATTATTCGTACGCTTTTTACGTTAGATGGAAAAATAGATACGTCCGTTGGAATAAAAAGTCTCAATTTAGAACAAAGTGTCATATATCAAAATTTAACCGAGCAAAATTGTAAAGTCGTGTTTACCTCAGAGTTAGAAAATGTAGATGAGAATAGGATATATTTCGGAATAACTGAATATGGAAGATTACTTTTGGGTGCGGATTATTTTTTTGATGACTACACATTTATATTCGGTTACTTCAAAGTTGATGAACATGTGATAGAAGTCATAAAAGACAATATCCGACTAAAAATAGAGATAGAAGAGCAAATATTTAATGAAGAAGTAAACTCGTTTTTTAAAGATAAAAATAAAGATGAAATCAACGATATATTAAAATTTATAAAGTTTAATATATATCACATGGCTCCGATATTACTTTACGTCAACGATAAAACTTTTAGTACATTTTATAACTATAATAATTTGATAAAAGAATTCGATGGAGATACAGATGAATTTTTATTAAATGATTTGCCTTATAAAAATATTGAAAATTGGGAGAAAGCAGAAAAAATTTTTGTTTTTAATATGTATCTATTACTTAAATCCGGACCTCCCTCACGTGGAGAAGAAGTAAACGGTATACATTTCTCACTGTCATTTTTAAAAGATTATTTTAATCAAAAAATCAAAGAATATAGTCAAATATTGAAAAGAAAGACGGATGGTGATTTTAGTTTAGGAAAACAAGCGGTACTTATATTTTCAATGAGAAAAGAAATAGAAAATCACTATTTAATATATAGGTTTATCAATGGCCTGAATTTACATAAAGAGGAAAGATATATTGACAATAGAGAATTGTCTAAACAGAACGATGATTGTTTAAAAACAGATTTAGAAAGATTAACCTCTGTAAAATTCTCAAAAGATTACTATCATTATTTTTGCCAAATTATAGAGAAAAATCTTGATAAAGAACCTTATCAAATCATTGAAAAAATGATGCATACAATCATAAATAGAGCAATTTCTCGCACTTCATCTGATATAGGTATGGCAAGAGGGTTTAGAGCACCACTAAAATTTTATGAAGCTCACCAAAAAGATGAGCTAGAAGAGATTTTTAATTGGGGACAAAATGAATATTTTTGTTGTGTAGTCCCAAGTGCACTCATGAAAAGTGCCTTTCAAAATAATTCTAAGATACTAGCTGGCGTGCTTACCGCTATAAGTAAAAGAATGGAATATAATAGTTGGCATTATACCCCGGGAAATTTTTTGAATAATCAAACAAGGATCACGCGTCATTTCTATTTTCCGCCTGTTATGGCTGACATCACCAAGTGGAGCGATCAGCATCATAAAGGGCATGTGTTCGCTAAAGTCAGACATGCCATTCGTTGTCCAGGCTCTATTAAAAATGGGGCGACGATATATAACGCATTTTTTGATTTAAGATTAATGAAACAAAGTGGAAGTGATTACAGTGAGAATGACCTCGTCATCGCTATATATTATAAAGAAATATTGAAGCTATTATTTCAATCTTGGTTTGATGTATGTAAGAGAACTAAGCAAGAAATCAATATCACTAGTTATAGCAGAGAATGGTACCAAAATGAATATATTACAGATAAAGTGGGTGGTTAGGATATGGAAACCTTACTATTTATAAACTTAAGAAGCCATAAGGTAGAGAGAATTCAACCTATTATAGAAGCAAAAAATTTAGGATATCGAGTAGTTTTAATGGCAGATAAAGACCCTAAGTTAATCGGTCATTTATTAGATGATTTAATTATTATTAATTCTTATGAAATTCAAAAAACGATTAATACAGTTATTGAATACAACAAAAACATAAAAATTAGTGGTGTTTTTACCTGGTCAGATAAAGATGTAGAGCTTGTGTCTTTTTTAAACAAAGAATTGGGTTTACCTGGTATAAATCCGGAAATTGTGCAAAATGTGAGAAATAAATATTTGATGAGACGTGCGATGTCGAATGTTGAGGGGCTTTGCCCGAAATTTCAAGAGGTTGAAAGCTTGAACGATTTAAAAGAGGCAGTCACTCAGATTGGAATACCAGGTATATTAAAACCAGTTGGCGCCTCTGGTAGTAAAGGCATTTTTAAAATTGAAAGTAAAGCACATTTAGAAGATACGTTTAATTTATTATTGGATTCTACCTCTCCTAAAAAAGATAAAGTTTACCGTTACTATCCTAACCAATATATTTATGAAGAATACATTGAAGGAGAAGAGGTCTCTGTTGAAGGCGTTGTGCAAAATAAAGAAATATTTATAGCTGGGATTACTGATAAAAGCGTAACAGCTGAATTCTCTTTAGAATATATTGCATTTTTTCCTTCTGATAAGCCTAAAAAAGTTAAAGATGAAATCAAAAAGAAAACTAAATTGGCGATTCAAAGTTTAGATATTGATCACTGTGCTTTTCATTTAGAAGGTCGGTTAACGAAATCTGGGTTCAAAGTGATAGAGATTGCGGCAAGACCAGCTGGCGGATTTATAACATCACATCTTATCAGACTATCTTCAGGGCATTCATTTATTGAAAAAATTATCGATGTTGCTGTTGGACATCATGTTAAAGATCGTTGGCCAGATTATGAAAATGGTAATAAGAAATTATGCTTTTATAGTATACGCGCATATCAAAGTGGAATATTCAAAAAAATTGTAGGTTTGGATTCTATTATGGAAATACCTGGCGTCATAGCTGTCATACCTTTGAAAGAAGAAGGTGACGAAGTCATCATGCCACCTGAACATTTCTCTAGTTGCTTCATTGCCAATATTATTTTAGAAGGACAAAGCACTAAAGATATTGAAAACATCATCGGAGAAATCGAATCATTTATAAAGGTGGAGATACAATGACTGTCATTATATTGTCTAATACCGATGGAAACAAAACGCCTTATGATGTGTGGTTTCCAAATGCAGAAGAAAATATCATTCTTTTTTGCCCGCAAGAAAAAGAACATACGTTTAATCAACATCATTTTTTATTCATTGAATCATTTGAGAACTACGTGGATAACGTGGATGTTGAAATTAAAGCGATACAGTTAAGCAAAAAGTACAATATCACTAACATATTATCTATCTCAGAATTTGACGTTGTGCGAAGTGCAAAGTTAAGAGAGATACTACATTGTCCCGGCCAGTCATTGATAAGTGCGGAAGCATATAGAAATAAACTATTGATGAAGCAATTACTTCACGGTTCATCTGTAAATATTCCTAAATTTGAAAAAGTCATTTCTAAAGCACAAGTTGAAAATTTTGTACAACAAACTAACTATCCTGTGGTGTTAAAACCCATCTATGGTTCAGGTTCTATGGATGTATTTATAGCTAAAAATCAACAAGATATAGACACCTTTTTTGAAGAAAATAGAAATATAAATAATTATGAAATCGAAGCGTTTATAAATGGAGATATGTATCATGTTGATGGACTAATTCATAATAATAAAGTCATCGTTTCTTATGTTTCTAAATATTATAAAGGTTGCTTAGAATTTCAAAAAAATCAACCTTTAGCGAGTTATATGATTGATGAAAGTAATGCATTAAATATCACTTTCAAAGCACAAGCTGAAAAAGTCATAGATACATTACCTAGCTTTCCAAACGGTTCATTTCATGCCGAATTTTTCTTAACTGATAGTGGTGAGATATATTTTTGTGAAATAGGAAGTAGAACTGGAGGTGCAGAAGTAGGAAACGTCATTCAGAACTCGACGAATATTCACTTGAATAAAGAAAGTTTATATATGCAAATGTATGAGGATCATGCATGTACAATTCAACAAGAATCTGTTGAACGATACTCTGGCTTTGTTTTACTACCACCTCAAAATGGTGTTTATAAAGGTATTAAGAAACACTTAGATTATGACTGGATAGTAAAATTTAAAAATACTGCTCAAAAAAATAAAACCTATAACGATGCGCAATTTAGCGTGGATCATATCATATCTGTTTTAATAGAAGGCAATAATGAACAAGAACTTATTTCTAGAATTAATATTGTCACTGATTGGTATGAAAAAAATGTTATATGGGAACAACATCATTAGAATAAAGGAGATTTTTGTTGAAAAATTTACCTGAAATCACATATATACTATTTTTAGCTACATTTCTTGAAAGATTTAGCTATTTTCTAATCATACCTTTTTTATCAATTTATTTAGCTCAAAACTATCATTTTAGTGGTTTGGAAATAGGGTTGGTTGTTTCGACCTTTGCGATCACATCTTTATTTATGAGTTTTATAGCGGCCCCTTTTATCGATAAAATAGATAAAAAAATTATTATTTTTTCTGGTTTATTTCTATCGTCAATGAGTTTTCTGTGTTTCCCTTTAATCAGTAAATATATATTTTTCATTATATTTGCTTTAGTTAATAGTATAGGAAGTAGTCTTCTTTCTCCGACATATAAAACAATTTTGGCATTATTCACTAAAAAAAAGGATAAGGAATTGGTATTTAATGTACGCTATTATCTTGTTAATATTTCAGCTACATTGGCTCCATTACTGTCAGTTCAGTTGCAATTTTTAGGCGTTAATATCATTTGTTACATCATTTTTATGGCTTATTGTATCAATTTCAATGCATTTGTTTATGCATTTTTCATACTTAAATTAGATTTGAAAAATAAAAATAATACTTTGAAAATTGATATTAGTCGCATATATACTACATTTCGTGATGATAGAGCATATTCGTGTTTAATCATTGGATTAGTCCTATTTATGTTTGGTTATACCGTTATGACTAGTATATTGCCCCAATTCTTTGCGTCGCATTATAAAAATACTGACGCTTCAAAGTTATTTGCACTGTTACTTTCAATAAATGGAATTACAGTTATTACATGCCAATTTTTCGTTTATTTCTTTAGCAAACGCACATCCATTAAGACAGCAATGATAACAGGAGCTGCCTTATTGCCCATAAGTTTATTTGTGCTAGGGACAGTTGATGATATTATCTTCAAATGTATCGCAATGGTTGTGTTTACCTTGGGTGAAATGCTGGTGTTTACAATGATGGATATTCGGATTGATGAATTATCCAATTGTAGTTATAAAGGTACGTATTATTCGTTAGCTGGGTTACAAAATCTAGGTGCTCTGTTGGCACCAATTATAGGCGGCTTATGTTTAGACCGTATTCAACAAGATTGGTTGTTGTTTGGGTTATTATCTATCATAACGTCATTCAGTATATTATTTTTCTATAAAAGTAATAAACTTGCATAATCATTATGAAGAGATAGTTATCTTAAGTTGGTGATTGTATATTTAACTTCCTAAGTGTATAAATATAGATTTTAATTGTAATATTTTGTTGTAATTTCAACATTTATGTATTGATGTTTGTCAGTTAGGCAAAATTGATTCATTGTAGTTTTAAGGTTTTATAATGAAAATGTAAAAAAATAATTGAGAGGAGATGAAATTCATGAGTGATTTAATTCAATTCGCGAAAAAAGTCTTCGATTTCTTAAGAAGTATTTTAGTAAATGGTGCACCTAAATTTTAAATAGATGGCCACTCCATTAGGGAGTGGTTTTGTTGTATTAGATTGTAGTAAAACGTCAAAAAAATCAACATTTAGATTTTTGAAATTTTCGAAAGTTTAATATATATTTGTAAAACAAACTTTAAGTCTAATAATTCGGAGGGATTTATGAAGAGCGTCAATCCATTTATATATGTAAAGGATGTAGATAAATCATTAAGTTATTACAAAGATGTCTTTCAAGCAAACACTGAAATTTTAATAGCTAAAGATGGTAAAACATATCATGCCCAACTTATTATCGGAGAAAACACGTTCGTTCATTTCTCTGATACCTTTCATAAACATTCTATTTCTAAAAATCCACATCTTCTTGTCGATTGTGATTCTAAGGAAGAATTAGAACGTGTATATCAACGTTTAATCGACGATGGTGGACATATTAAAGTTAAATTATATAAAACATTTTTTAACGCGTATCATGCTGAAGTTAAAGATCGTTTGAATGGTATTACTTGGGTTTTTAATTATTTTATTGATGGTACTTTTTAAAGTTAAATATTGTTCGATGGGTTAGTTGAAAACGTGCATGTATTTTCAACTAACCTTTTTAATGTATGCGGGGAGTAAAATTATTTTCAAAAATAAAGTATTGATTAATAGGATTAACTTCTTTAAAATGTAAAACGTAATAATTACTATTTACATAAAGAGGAGTTCTTTAAATGGCTAAAATACCCGTGACAGTTCTAAGTGGATACTTAGGTTCTGGAAAAACAACATTACTGAATCATATTTTGAAAAATAGAGAGGGACGCCGTATCGCAGTGATTGTTAATGATATGAGCGAAGTCAATATCGATAAGGATTTAGTAGCACAAGGGGGAGGACTTTCTAGGACGGATGAGAAACTTGTAGAACTTTCAAATGGATGTATCTGTTGCACTTTGAGAGATGATTTACTTAAAGAAGTTGAACGTTTAGTGAGAAAGGGTGGCATTGATCAAATTGTCATTGAATCCACAGGAATTTCAGAACCTGTACCAGTAGCTCAAACGTTTTCGTATATAGATGAAGAATTAGGGATTGATTTAACTGCTATATGCAGATTAGATACAATGGTAACCGTTGTGGATGCCAATCGTTTTATTAATGATATTCAATCAGAAGATTTATTGATGGATAGAGATGAAAGCATCGGAGACGCCGATGAACGTACGATTGCCGATTTACTCATCGATCAAGTTGAATTTTGTGATGTCATGATTATTAATAAAATTGATTTAGTAAGTAAAGAAGCATTAGCAAAACTGGAGAAAACACTTCGTGCATTACAGCCCGAAGCTAAGATGATCAAAACAGTCAATGCAGAAGTTGATTTATCAGAAGTGTTGAATACTCAGTTATTTGATTTCGAGAAGGCAAGTGAGTCTGCCGGGTGGATAAAAGAACTCACACATGGTGGACATGAACATCATACGCCTGAGACTGAAGAATATGGCATTTCATCATTTGTGTATCGTAGAAAACTTCCATTCAACGCTGATCGTTTTAAAGAGTGGTTCGATCATTTACCTAGCAATATTGTAAGATCCAAAGGTATTGTTTGGTTCGCACAACACAATAGTGTTGCATGTTTACTCTCGCAGGCAGGGTCTTCTTGTGATGTCCATCCAGTCACATATTGGGTGGCGACAATGCCTGAACAAAAACAACGTGAGATTCTTATGGCTCGTGAAGAGATAGCTGCTGAATGGGATTTAGAATATGGTGATAGACATACGCAGTTCGTTATTATTGGAACTGAATTAAATCAAGAAGAGATTACTAGACAACTAGATGCGTGCTTGATTAATACTGAAGAAATGGATCAAGATTGGCGCTTGCTTCACGATCCTTATCAGTGGAAATATGATAAAAGGATGTAAGGGAAACTATAGTAAATCTGAAATAATGCTGGAATAATATATAGGAAGGTTTATCTGAGTAGTTTAAACTGTTGTTCCACGTGAAAAGTGCATAAAAAATTAAGGTTATTGCAAAAGTGTGTCATATCATTACTTTCGTAATAACCTGTTTTTTAAATTTATTAAAATTAAGCTATAGCAAATGGCGTAGTGAAAATGAGTAGTACGAAAAAGTTAATTAAGAATAAAGTGACGTTTAATGGTTGGTTGGCTTTAAACATTCCTATGATGTTAATAATAATAGATATCACAAAGAAAGTTGCACCTGGGAAATACCAAAAACTAAAGCCACTTTCGTTATATAAATTAGTAAACATTGTTGTATAGCAAATAAAAACACTGATTAGTGTAAAAATAATGGATAAAATATTTAATATTGAGAGTCTTTTCATATATTGTCGTTCCTTTCGATGTCGTTTTATGATCTTAGCATTACAATTGAATTAGCAAATTGTATGCTATACATACTATTATATGTATACATATGTTTATTACAATAGTTATTTTTAGCTTTAATATAAATATTCAAAAGAAATGGCGCGAGAGTTTGTTTGTGTGGATAGATGCATCAATGCATACAAGGATAATAAGTCATAAAAAAACCACCATCCGTAGGGATAGTGGTTGAAGTATTAGTATGAACTATTTTTTGAATTTTTTAACTAAGTCTACGATAGTTTTAACGATTTCGATGATTGTTGTAACGATACCCATGTTTAGTGGCCTCCCTTCGTATCGGTGTATGTTAGAGAATTTTTATTGACTACTCATAAGCCATAAGTAATAGCTTTAGATGAATCAATAAACTTATTTTTTTGTAAGTTTGTCAATTAAGCCTTTGAGTACTTTAACGATTTGATTGATGATATCACTCATTAAAATTACCTCCTTTGCTTATTTGATATCTTTATTGTAACGAGATAATACTTTGGGTAGAGTAAAAGTTCCTAACTCGTATATTCAATGTCCTAAGTGAAATTTTTAGGCCAGTTAATCACACACAATACTTCCTAATTGTAGAGAATCTTTGTAAACCTTTACAAAACCTTAATATTCACGTTTATAGCAATGATGTCTTTTCCTAATTTAACCTTATTTTAGGTAGATGAAAGAGGGATGAATGTACGTAATTAATTGACTTGTGACACTATTTGAAGTATATTTGTGTTAATATGCGCAAAAGTAACAACTAAGTCTTACTCTAGCAATTCTGGATTTTATATCTTAATTGATGGAGAAGAAAGAGTTCTTGCTTTGCTACAAACAATATATAGGCAGCTTATTTAAATAAAGAAATTAAAAGGTAACTTGTGGACGAGTTATCTATACATACTTGAGTTGAATTGAAGCCTACAGTAGTTATAAATTCTTTTACATTATTTTAGAAAGGATAATGGAAGGATTTTGCTATTGTAGGCTTTTTTGTTGTGAAATTTGATTAAATAAGGAAATAAATTTTTAAAGTGGGGGACGTGCAATGTTAAGTATGAGTTTCGTTTTAACAATATTTTTTATAACACTTGTCATTGCTATACTGAGTGGATTGTTATTTTTAATCCAATCAGTACCAATTAAATACATAAACATACATTTATATCTTGTTTTTTTACCAATAATTATTGGCATCATAGGTTTGCTTACTGTTAAAGATGGAGAACAAATCGGTCCGTTTACCTTAGATCATCTTGCGTGGTTGATGGGAAGTTTTATTCTAGTTTTAGGATTTATTATTCAAAAGTTCTCAGCTCGTTATTTATTAGGTGATCGTAACTATCGCAAATATTTTCCATTATTTACGTTGATTACATCATTTGCATCTGTAGCGTGGTTGAGTGGTGATTTAAGATTAATGGTTCTGTTCTGGGGGGCAACGCTGTTATCTTTAACATTGCTCATTCGTGTGAATCGTTCATGGAAAATTCCACATGAAGCAGCTAAAATTTCTGGAAAATCTTTTGCATTAGGATGGTTCGCATTACTAGTTGCAGTCGTTTTATTATTCGTTAGTACTGGAGATTGGCACATCAATATCGCTTCACCTTACGACAATACTATTAATAGTGGGATGAAATTCTTTATTGATATTCTTATTGTCATAGCAGTAATTGTTCCTGCAGCTCAATTTCCATTTCAAAGCTGGTTAATTGAATCTGTAGCGGCGCCTACACCAGTTTCGGCAATTATGCATGCTGGAATAGTTAATGCTGGAGGAATTATTTTAACGCGTTTTTCGCCTGTTTTTGACAATTCATTCGCGATTACAATTTTGCTTATTATCGCTAGTGTTTCAGTATTATTAGGTTCAGGAATCAGTTTGGTACACGTTGATTACAAACGACAGCTTGTAGGTTCTACGATGAGCCAAATGGGCTTCATGCTTGTTCAATGTGCGTTAGGTGTTTATTCAGCGGCTATTATACATTTGATTTTACATGGGGTTTTTAAAGCTACATTATTCTTACAGTCAGGTTCTGTAGTGAAACGCTTTAATATCCCAACTCCACCGAGTGCCAAGCGTTCGTATAGTTGGGTCGTGTTAGGTCGTCTATTAGCGATCGTGATTGCTGTAGCATTTTGGTTAAATAGCGACCGCAGCCCGTATGAAATTATCAGTGCCTTAATATTAGCTTGGTCCCTTATGGTGTCATGGAACCAAATGGTAGCATTTAGTCGAGGTTTAATAGGTAGAGTTGTCGGCGTCATGATGATTGTTATTGTTGCGATCGTGTATATTATTACTCACCATTATTTCTATAATACTTTAAATACCGTTTATATGCATATCGCACACCCACCTGTGATAAGCATCATTATTAGTATTATCATCCTTGTCTTAGGAAGTATTCTCAGCATTTGGGTTGCTCGACAAAGAGATTCTAAAGCATTCGCAATATTGTATTTATGGCTTGTTAAACTAGGTGAAGCCAAAGCGCAGTCTATTGAAAGTCATCCAACTTATTTGAAAAAATATTTGTAAAGGGAGAGAAAGGTTATGACTCAAGATCAACAAGATATGAATGAAATAGTATCACGTGCCAAACGTGTCATTACCCCCTTATCACCAATTTCAATTTTTGCGGCTCGTAACCCGTGGGAAGGTCTCGAAGATCGTACATTTGATCAAGTTGCACTGTGGTTAAAAGATGTCAGAGATATTGATATCTATCCTAATCATGCTTCTATTCAAGCAGCAATTGATAAAGGGGAAATTGATACTGAAGTATTTGATGACCTTTTAAAGAGAGAGTTAGATACGTATGACAGTTCGCTTTCTGAAAATGAAATACTTTCATATATCAATAATGCTAAAAGTGTGCCACATATGAGCGAAGATGATTTCTCTGATGAAAAACATGCAAAATTAGAGAAATGGATAAAAGACAATTTCAAAGAATTTGAAACTACAAAGATTGTGAGAGCGAAGAGTGCCGACCGTCTAAACGTACATGGTGAGACACTTATCGATATTTTGGATGCACATATGATTAAATGGTCAAAATTATATATTGATGATTTTCAATCAAGTTGGACAATGCCTCAACGTGATAAAGGTTTTTATACTGCATGGTTACACTTAGCCCAATATGATCCAATGTTCAAGAAAGAACAACGTCAAAAAGTTAAAGGATTGCCGCATAATGCGAATGAAGCGATACTCCAAGCGTTTAAACAGCTAGCAATTAATGAAGAAAATCAGCAAGCGTATATAGAAAGTCATTTATTATCACTTCCTGGTTGGGCGGGAATGATGTACTACCGTGCAGAGAAAAATGAACATGAAAAAGATTTACTTACTGATTATATTGCTATTAGATTGTCTATGGAGGCATTGCTCCTTAACAATCAATTTGATACGACTTCGGCCCAACCTTTTCATATTAAAAAGGGCTTAGAGTTACTCCGTTCATTGTTATTGAATAGTCAAATGACAGTTGATGAATGGTTAGACTTACCTGAGTCAAAACAACATGATTATTTAAAATTAGTTCAAACGTTTAACTCAGCATATTTTCAAAAACTGTGGCTTGAGGCATGGGAAGAAACGCATGAACGCGAATTAGTCGAAAAAATTTATGATTCATCATCTGAAGCCAATGATAAGCAATCCACACAAGTTCAACTAGCATTTTGTATTGATGTACGATCTGAACCTTTTAGACGTCATTTAGAAAGTGAAGGTCCTTTCGAAACAATAGGAATTGCTGGGTTCTTTGGATTACCAATTCAGAAGGAAGCACTTGATGAGCAATTTACGCATAATTCTTTACCAGTCATGGTAGAACCAGCTTATAAAATTAAAGAATACGCTGAACGCCACGAGTTAAATATGTATAATCAACAAC
This sequence comes from Staphylococcus caprae, assembly GCF_002902725.1. Lineage (GTDB taxonomy): Bacteria > Bacillota > Bacilli > Staphylococcales > Staphylococcaceae > Staphylococcus > Staphylococcus caprae. The sequence goes on along the minus strand of NZ_PPRT01000097.1, from coordinate 35,628 downwards.
AACGTTCGGTTACATCGATGTTTTACACGTTTAAACTTATGAAGCATAATGTGTTACCAAGTTTATTATTACCTGAATTAAGTGGACCATTCTTGAGTATTAGTACGATTGCTAATACAATTTTACCGAAAAAAGCGTATCAATTTGTCAATCGTTTTACGAAAAGATGGCTTCGCAAACCTGAAGCAAAATTAACAATTGAACGAGAACATGGACAATATTCTGAATTACCTGTTGGATTTACGTCAGAAGAACAAATTCAGTTCTCCAAAAATGCACTACAATTGATGGATTTAACGAAAGATTTTGCACCGCTTGTCGTTTTAGGAGGTCACGGAAGTGAATCACATAATAATCCGTATCATGCAACTTTAGAATGCGGTGCTTGCGGAGGGGCTTCAAGTGGATTCAATGCAAAATTATTAGCTACGATGTGCAATATGCCATCCGTAAGAGAAGGTTTAGCTCAAGAGGGTATTCAAATTCCTGATGAAACGGTCTTCATTGCTGCTGAACACAAAACATCAGTTGACGATCTAGAGTATATTTATGTGCCGGAATTAACCGAGGCTGCACAGCATGCATTTGAAGAATTGAAGGCAGCAATGCCAAAAGTAAGCTATAAAGCAAACTTAGAACGATTAGCTCATTTGCCAAGTATAGTTCGCCATCATAAAGACCCTGTTGGAGAAGCCCGTCGCTATGCGAGTGATTGGAGTGAGATACGCCCTGAATGGGGATTAGCTAAAAATGCAGAATTCATTATTGGTAAGCGAGAGATTACTGAAAATAGTGATTTAGAAGGGCGTGCGTTTCTACACAATTATGATTGGTCTAAAGATAATGATGGCCAAATATTAAATACGATCATTTCAGGCCCTGCATTAGTTGCACAGTGGATTAACTTACAATATTATGCATCAACTGTTGCACCTCATTTTTATGGAAGTGGGAATAAAACTACGCAATCTGTTACATCAGGCGTTGGTGTGATGCAAGGGAACTCTAGTGATTTAATGTATGGGTTGCCTTGGCAATCTGTAATGGCTGGTGATAATGACATGTACCATTCACCGATACGACTACTCGTTGTTATTCAAGCGCCTGATTCACACATTCAACGTTTGCTCAATGAAAATAGTCATTTTCGTCAGAAAGTAGATCATCATTGGGTAAGACTTGCAAGTATCGATGAGCATAATAGCTGGAAAGATTGGTAATTCTAGCGTCGTTCATCGAAAATGCAAAAAGAATGATCACCTAAAATAAGTAGATTTCGGAAATATCTAGAATAATGTTAAACTATAGATAATCAAGAAATAGGAGCAGTCTAGGTATGAAAAAGACTAAAGGTATTTATGAAGCCGAAATCAGTAAAGCCATAACGCAGTGGGAAAAAGACTTTCTAGGAAGAGGTTCGTTATCTGTAAAAACGGATATTTTGCGTGATATGGTCATTATCAATTTGCAAGGTATATTAACGCCAGCAGAATATCGTGTATGTAAGACAAATGAAGGTTTGTTGAATATCAAACGCACACGTTCTGAACTTGTTGAATCAGGCCAAGAAGATTTAAATAATATTATTTATGATTTAATAGGGTTAAAAGTTGTGAGCTTTCATAGTGATTTAAGTACCGTAACTGGTGAACGTGTGATTGTCTTTAAGTTAGAAGATAATTTTGAAAAAAGAATGAAGCAATAAGTTAAAAGATGACAGTGCTATCCATGGGGTAGTACTGTTTTTATTATAGATGGAGTAAATAATTGAAATATACAATTAAGCGATAACACACGCCCATTAAATTAGGAATAATGACCATCGTGGCTATTAACTTTTCAGATTTGAATGCAAATACACATAAAAGGATAGGTATAATATACAGAATAAATAACCATAATAGTAAAGTATCAAAATTAGGATGGAAAGGTATGAAAAATCGGATAAGTGTGATGATGAGGGCAATATAAATGAGTATTCTCCTATCTTTCAAAGTCCGTCCTCCTTATGTCGACATCAGTGTGTGTCATAGATATAAGCTACATTATACATTAAAATATATGCGATATGTATGAAATTTTATTGTTAAATGAGTGTCTGATGGTTAATTTGATTCGAGGGACAGTTTGAAAAAGGAAATCATTTGAATTTGGTGTAGAATGGGAGACGATAAATAATTGTTAGAGTATATTGATTGATAAAGTGTAGCTTAAGGCGCATGATTTTGTTAGACAATAGTGTGATTTTAACAAGTGATAGAAAATGCGTTTAAAGCGTGAATAAGAAGTTAATCCTCTTCTGACACAACGTAGAGAAACAGGTGTTAATATGGAGTATGAAAAATTAGGTTCTGCAAAAATAACAATTCCATTATTTATTATCGCATTTATTATTTTTAGTTTTATGATGAGTGGCGTTTTGACGCATAGTCATTTTCTGAAAATGATAGATATGTCCTCTTTAGAATGGTTTACACACTATTTTGGTAACCCGCAGAGGATATATGAAGACGGTCTATTTAATTGCTATATGACGTTTTGTGCAACCATTGGTGATGTAAGTGCAATACTGAAATTGACGCTCATCCTCGTTGTACTATTATTTATTTTTAAAAATAAATCTCAAGCAGTTTGGGTATTGTTAGTAATGACGACAGGTACGTGGATAAATTATTTGATTAAACAAACCGTGGGAAGACAACGCCCGTTGAGTCATTTAAACATTGATTCAGGCTTGTCCTTCCCTAGTGGTCACTCAAATGCGAGTACCTTATTCTTTATTATCATCGTGATTGTAGTTATTCCGATGTTAAAAGGAAAAATTGCTCAAATACTTGTAGCTACAATCTCAACAATGTTATGGATAAGCATTTTGTTCTGTAGAATGTATTTTCACGCACATTACTTTTCAGATGTCATTGGTGGCGTGAGTTTAGCTGTATTATGGGTATTACTCTTTATAATGGCTTATCCTTTATTTACTTTATGGAGAAACGATAAAAATTAAAGTGATTTAAGGAGATTGGATAATATGGAAAATGATAAAGCACTGGTACTAGGTGGCGGTGGTATTACTGGTATGGCATGGGAAGCTGGCGTGCTAGCAGGTTTAAATGATAGCAATATTGATGTATCTACAGCAGATGCAATTATAGGCACTTCAGCTGGTTCATTTATAGGTGCTGTATTAGCGAATCAAGAGGATATGAAATCATATTATTTAGAACTACCATCACAAATTAGTTCGGATGATCGTGGTGCGATGAGTTCAGATTTATATCGCCTCTGGCAAAATGCATTTGTCGTTGGTAAAGATGATCCTGTCAAAGTAGGACAGATGCTAGGTGATATCATCTATACACACCCTTCTAAATTACCACTCGATAAACGTATGCATGCCATTAGACAGCGCTTAGGTAATGTAGAGTGGACAGATAATCTAATTATTACTGCGATTAACGCTAAATCAGGTCAACTTGCTACATTTAATGAACAAAGTCACATTGCATTAGAAGAAGCGGTTGGAGCTAGTGGAGCTGTTCCAGGTTTATGGCCACACATTCGTGTACTCGAGCAAGATTGGATTGATGGAGGAATGACGTCACCAGCAAATGCAATGATTGCCAAAGATTTCAAGAACATTATGATTATAGCACCATTAGCTGATGGCTACGGTAATCTCCCTAGTGTGAAAGATGATGCGAAAGTGTTAGATGAAAATAGTAGCGTCATAACAATCACGCCTAATAGCGAAAGTCAAAATGCTATTGGAGAGAATATTTATAGTCCTGACAATATAATTGATATCGGGCATGCTGGATATGAACAAGGTATGCAAGTCGCAAAAGAAATCAGACAACATCATCCTGCTTGGATTGAGTAGTCAATTTTAATTACAAGATTGTCCGGTACGCAATGCTCAGAATGAGTTGAAGGTTTTGAGACTGCCTTCTTAGTGAAGGGGGTCTTATTTTAAAAAAATAGCAATTTAAGTAGGAGTGAAATAGAGAAGTGAAGATTAAAGCACCTCAATCAATTTATTTGAAAGGAGATCGTCATCAAGCGATACTCTTGTTACATTCATTTACAGGTACTGTGCGCGATGTGAAGCATCTAGCAACCACGTTAAATTCGCAAGGTTTCACGTGTTATGTTCCTAATTATCCGGGGCATGGTTTGCCCTTAGATCAATTTACACAATATGATATTGATGATTGGTGGAATGAAGTTAAAGATGCTTACCATTTCCTAGAAAATGAAGGTTACCAACATATCAGCGCAACAGGTGTTTCTTTAGGAGGTTTATTCACTCTTAGATTGGCCGAACAATTTGATTTAGAGCGTATCGCTGTCATGTCTGCCCCACATAAAAAAGGTGAAAGTGGCATTGCTAAAAGAATTGAAAAATACGGACAAAGAATGAATCAAATTTTAAACTTTGATGATGAAGAACAACTTAAACAAATGAATACGATTCACGACTACAATCATCAAATTGAACTATTTCAACAAGTTATTGATGATATCATGACACATCTTAAAGACGTTAAAGTGCCAAGTAAGATGATGTATGGTGAGCAGGATGATGAGGCGTATGCCCTAAGCGCACAATTTATTTATGATCATTTAGGTACTAGTAATAAAGAATTGAATTCCTTTGCGCAATGTGGTCATCTCATGACACATGGTAAAGGACGAGATGAATTAGAACATGAAATTGTTCAGTTTTTCAGACAATAAATAATTAAATTTATAATTTTAGAGGAGATGAAGTTTATGAAACGTACTTTTTTACTCACTTATACAACTATTTCAGGTAAAACATATACTGAATTTAAAACTTTTGAAAATGGCCCCGATTACGACACATGTGTGCGACGTATTATAGATGAATTTGATGAATTACCATACCTTTTTATTAAAAAAGATGTTGTTCATTATATTAATGTAGATCACATTGAAAGTTTAGATATCGAAGAAGTCTCTGAAGGTCAAAATATAGTTTATGGATTGAACGATGAATAAAATGATTTCGAAATATGGAAGTCTTACAAACATTTAAAAATAATTAAATCTAATTATTCTGACAATCTATAGGCACATTGCACTTAAAATCAACTCATGATAAAGTGGGATTTAAGTATAAAAACACTTTAGCGCTTTAAAGGGAGTTGGTAATGTGAGTAATCAATCACAGTGGAAGACATCTACCGGTTTTATCCTAGCTAGCGCAGGTTCTGCAATTGGATTAGGTGCAATGTGGAAATTCCCGTACATGGCTGGAATATATGGCGGTGGTGCATTCTTATTTATGTTTTTGATTTTCACAATATTTGTAGGGCTTCCGTTATTAATTATGGAATTTACTGTAGGGAAAATGGGGCGCACATACACGACCCAAATTTACAGTAAATTAACTGGTAAAAAATGGCTAAATCTTATTGGATGGAATGGGAATTTAGCTGTATTTATATTATTTGGTTTTTATAGTGTTATCGGTGGTTGGATTATTATTTATATGGGCAATGTGATTTTACAAGCACTTTCTTTTAAATCCATTTCCTTAACTGATATTAAATTTGAAGAAATTATTAGCAATCCTTGGCTCACAGTACTAGGGCAAGGAATTTTTATCTTTTTAACAATGATTATTGTGATGCTCGGTGTTGAAAAAGGTTTAGAGAAAGCATCAAAGATTATGATGCCTCTATTATTTATCTTTTTATTAATTATAGTGGCTAAATCTTTAACTTTAGACGGTGCGCTAGAGGGCGCGCGCTATATTTTACAACCGAGATTACACGACATCTCAATGCAAGGTATTTTATTTGCCTTAGGACAGTCTTTCTTTACTTTATCTCTAGGTACAACTGGTATGATTACTTACGCGAGTTATGCCCCTAAAGAAATGACGATTAAATCTTCAGCAGTTTCAATTGTTATAATGAATATTTTAGTTTCTGTGCTAGCAGGTTTAGCAATTTTTCCTGCTTTAAAAACTTTCGGTTATCAACCTCAAGAGGGTCCAGGGTTACTATTTAAAGTTTTACCTTTAGTATTTAGCCAAATGCATTTTGGGGCAATTTTTTACTTCATCTTTTTAGTATTGTTCTTATTTGCAGCATTAACATCTTCCATTTCATTACTAGAGTTAAATGTTTCAAACTTTACTAAAAATGATAACCGTAAACGTAAACCTGTTGCCTTAATAGGGAGCTTATTAGTATTTGTCATTAGCATACCGGCGACACTTTCATTTAGTAGTTTAAGTGGTGTGAAATTTGGGGCAGGTACGATTTTTGATAACATGGATTTTATCGTTTCAAACATTCTCATGCCTTTAGGCGCTTTAGGAACAACATTAGTTGTTGGTCAGTTATTAGATAAAAAGCTGTTGAAAGAAAACTTTGGCAAAGACAAGTTTAAATTATTTTTACCTTGGTATTATCTTATTAAATTTGTAATGCCAGTAGTGATTATACTAGTATTTATCGTTCAATTAATATAAAGTTTAGATGCAAAAAATTTAAACGCCAAAAATAATAGCTCTAAGACTTTTTTCTCATTTGAGAAATCGTCTTAGAGCTTGTTTTTTAGTTAAAGTAAGCATCAAGATATTCTTTATCTAATTTGAGTAATTCTACGAAATCATCTGACATAATTTCTTCGCTTAACTCAATATTTTTATCTAGGATAAAATGTGCTAATTTTTCATTTTCGTCACTGGAATCAAAGAAATTTTTAGCATTATCAACGATATCATCATCACTGTAAATGATGAGTGCTCTACCATAAGGTAAATCACGTTTGCCACGTTGGTATGCGGGCTCCAATAAACTCATCACTTTAGCGCCATCTTTATAATTAAATGCCGCATCTAAGTCGCTCTTTACTTTATCGTTAATGTTGGATAAACGTTCTTTTTCAGGCTGGTTATCTGGGCGGAATTCATCTTTTAGATAATCTTTCCAGTCGCTTAAGCTGTTTTTGATCTTTTGTTCTAACTTCACATTCTCGTCTGATTTTTTATTCTCACTTTGTTTCAGTTTCTCAATATCTTGTTTAATTTCATCAAATGAAATTAAATCTTCTTTAGTTAAATTGCTCTTATCGAATTCTTCATAATGACCTGTGACATTCATATTAGTTTCTCCTTCGTCATCTTGATATTACTCTCTTAATTACCCCGTTATCTTCTAAATATAAACATAATTTAAGGAGGGTATTAAGTTAAGAGAATATCATAATGAGTTTATCTACAATTTATTTTGAAGGGTGTACGTTATCTAATTCAACTTGTTGTTTTTGTAATTCGTCTATAAGTTTTTGAGGCATTGAAGCGTTTCTTATAGCTACATTGTCAAATGCACAATTTTTAAATTTAACATTTTCAAAAGTGGCATTGTCGACTTCAATATTTGTAAATTTAATGTTCTTAAACACTGTATCTGTCATTTTGACGTTGCGAGCGAGGTTGTCTTCGAATAATATATCTTGAAATGTAAGATTATTAAGTACTGTTTCATCAAATGATGTATTTACAAAGGTTGAATCTTTGTATAAATCTTTATAAAAATGGACGCTTTCAAAGATGCAATTGTTAAATCCACATGTAATGAATTTAGTATTAGAAATGGCTTTAATATTTTTGAAAATGCCTTCGTTAAAATTACAGTTTTTGAAACGACTTTTGTTAACTTCTAATTCGTCATACATTGAATTTCTGAAATTTGAAGATGTATGGCGAAGGTTTTTAAAGTTTTCCTTCGTAAATACAGATAAAGATAAGTCCTGTTTTGTCATAAATAATAATCTCCTTTAGCCTAATTATTGGTATCAAATTTTGCTCTCAATAATGTAGTCAATGTATATTCATTTATTAGTATTCATGACTATGATAACATGTTGAACATTTATTCACATACGATTGAAGTTTAATAGCATTTATAAAAATTTTATATCTAGAAAATGCGTTTACAGGATTCGCTCTCGTGTATTTCATTCATTTTAGAAAATTGCAAAAGCGAACAGTTTCAGTTATAATTCATACCTGTTAAGTAAGAATTATAAAGATAGAAAGTAGGTTATGTTCAAACCACTCATCATGCGTTGGTTGAACAAGATAAATTATGATTGCTTATGACTTGATAGGGCAAACACCACTTGTATTATTAGAAAGCTTTAGTGATGAAAATGTTAAAATATATGCCAAATTAGAGCAATTTAATCCAGGTGGCAGTGTGAAAGATCGATTGGGTAAATATTTAGTAGAAAAAGCTATTGAGGACGGTCGTCTCAAAGAAGGTGGCACCATTGTCGAGGCTACTGCTGGAAATACTGGTATTGGACTGGCAATTGCTGCGAACCGGTACAAGGTTAAATGTGTCATTTATGCGCCGGAGGGCTTTTCCGAAGAAAAAATTTCAATTATGAAAGCATTAGGTGCAGATGTAAGGCGCACACGTAAAGCTGACGGTATGATTGGTGCACAAAAAGAAGCTAAAACATATGCTGAAAAATATGATGCTTTATATATGAACCAGTTTGGTACAGAAGATAATCCGAGTGCGTATACACATACATTAGCTAAACAACTTACAGACCAACTACCTCGTATTGATTATTTTGTGGCAGGTGTAGGTTCGGGAGGCACGTTTACTGGCGTGGCACAACATATGAAACATTATAATGTTAAAAATTATATTGTTGAGCCTCAAGGTTCTATTTTAAATGGAGGTCCGATGCATGCCCATGCAACAGAAGGTATTGGTGCAGAAAAATGGCCCATATTCTTAGAAAAGGATTTAGTAGACGGAATATTTACAATTACAGATAAAGATGCATTTAATAACGTAAAACTGATTGCCAATAAAGAAGGGTTATTAGTAGGGAGTTCTTCTGGTGCTGCATTACAAGGAGCTTTAGAACTTAAGAAACGCATTAACGAAGGCGTTATCGTCACAATCTTTCCAGATGGTAGTGATCGTTATATGTCAAAACAAATTTTCAATTATAAGGAGCGTAACGACAATGAATAAAAAAACGCAAATGATTCATGGTGGACATACTACAGATAATTATACAGGTGCAGTAACAACACCGATTTATCAAACAAGCACGTATTTACAAGATGATATCGGCGATTTAAGACAAGGATATGAGTATTCACGTACAGCAAATCCTACACGTGCTTCATTAGAGAGCGTGATTGCTAATTTAGAGCACGGTAAACATGGCTTTGCATTTGGTTCAGGTATGGCTGCGATCAGTGCAGTCATCATGCTTTTAGATAAAGGGGATCACTTAATTTTAAATTCAGACGTTTACGGTGGCACGTATCGTGCATTGACTAAAGTATTTACACGTTTCGGTGTAGAAGTGGACTTTGTTGATACAACTCACATCGAAAATGTAGAAAAATACATTAAGCCAGAAACTAAAATGTTATATATAGAAACACCTTCAAATCCACTTTTACGAGTCACTGATATTAAAGCGTCTGCTGAGATTGCTAAAAAACATAATCTAATTTCAGTTGTAGATAATACATTTATGACGCCTTATTATCAAAATCCTTTAGACTTTGGCATTGATATCGTATTACATTCTGCCACAAAATATATTGGTGGACATAGTGATGTTGTGGCCGGTCTAGTTGCTACTGCTGATGATGAATTAGGAGAACGTCTTGGTTTTATTTCTAATTCAACTGGAGGCGTGCTTGGACCGCAAGACAGTTATTTATTAATAAGAGGGATTAAAACATTAGGTTTACGTATGGAACAAATTAATCGTAATGTGGATGGTATTGTGAAAATGCTACAAAGTCATCCATCAGTTCAACAAGTGTTCCATCCAAGTATTGAAAGTCATTTAAATCATGATATTCACCAATCTCAAGCGAGTGGTCATACAGGCGTCATCGCATTTGAAGTTAAAGATACAGAAGCTGCTAAACAAGTGATTCATGCAACACAATATTTCACTTTAGCAGAAAGCCTTGGCGCAGTTGAAAGTCTTATTTCCGTGCCGGCCCTAATGACACATGCTTCTATTCCTGCAGATGTACGTGCTAAAGAAGGTATTACTGATGGCTTAATTCGCTTATCCATCGGTATTGAAGATACAGAAGACTTAGTGAATGATTTAGAAGCTGCTTTAGACACATTAAAATAGAATTTATATTTTGCGAGCTATCCTTACTTTTGTGTGAGGGTAGCTTTTTTAGTTGGGAGAGATGTTATCAGTGTCATTCAATTGCTAAAGAGAGTAGTTATTAGAATATTAATTAATTTTCGGAAAATTAAAAAAATAGTATTGACGATGTTGTGACAATTCAATATAATTCTAATATTCAGATAAGTATAATCAGAATTGATGAGGGTGAGTCGAATTGATTGAATTTCGCAATGTGAATAAGGTCTTTCACAAAAAGAGAGAGACAATACATGCTTTGAAAGATGTTTCATTTACGATAGACGAACACGATATATTCGGCGTCATTGGATACAGTGGTGCTGGTAAGAGTACATTAGTCCGACTTGTTAATCAACTTGAGACGGTTACAGATGGTCAAGTCATCGTTGATGGACATGAGATTGCTACATATAAAGAAAAAGATTTACGTGGAATTAAGAAAGATATTGGAATGATATTTCAACATTTCAATTTATTAAATTCTAAGACAGTTTATAAAAATGTTGCTATGCCTCTCATTTTAAGTAAGAAGAGCAAAAGCGAGATTAGAGAGAAAGTTATTGAAATGCTGGAGTTTGTAGGGTTGGCGGATAAGAAAGATCAATTTCCAGATGAATTGTCTGGAGGTCAAAAACAACGTGTGGCGATTGCACGTGCATTGGTAACAAATCCTAAAATATTACTTTGTGATGAGGCGACGAGTGCACTAGATCCAGCGACGACAAGTTCAATACTCAAGTTGCTAAGTAATGTCAATCGCACATTTGGCATTACGATTATGATGATTACACATGAAATGAGCGTTATACAGAAGATATGTAATCGAGTAGCTGTTATGGAAAATGGTGAAGTCGTTGAGATTGGAACGGTTAAAGATGTCTTTAGTCATCCTCAAACGAGTACAGCTAAGAACTTTGTTTCAACAGTCATTCGTACTGAACCTTCGCAAAGTCTACGTGAGTCATTTAACGACCGTGATAGCGAAGATTACAGTGATTATAAATTATTCTTAGATGCGAAACAAATTAAGCACCCTATATTAAATGAATTAGTGCATGATCATCAACTCAATGTGAATATTTTATTCTCATCTATGTCAGACATTCAAGATGAGACCGTGTGTTACATGTGGATACGCTTTGAACATGATGAACAATTTAAACGTTTTAGTCCGGAAGCGTATTTCTCCCAACATCACATTCAATTTGAGGAGGTGCAATAAATATGTTTGGTTCAAGTTTAGACGCATCACAATTATTTCAAGCTTTATATGAAACGTTATACATGGTTACGGTGGCGCTTATCATTGGTGCGCTCATTGGTATACCACTAGGCATCTTGTTAGTGGTTACACGGAAAAATGGAATATGGCCCAATATCGTTTTGCATCAAATTTTAAATCCTATCATTAATATATTGCGCTCTATCCCGTTTATCATTTTATTAATAGCGATTGTACCATTCACGAAATTATTAGTGGGAACATCAATAGGTACGACGGCAGCAATTGTACCGTTAACCGTTTATGTTGCACCTTACATAGCCCGTTTGGTTGAAAACTCTCTACTAGAAGTAGATGAAGGTATTATCGAAGCGGCAAAAGCGATGGGTGCGTCACCATTTCAAATTATACGCTACTTTTTATTACCTGAAGCATTAGGTTCACTTATTTTAGCCATAACCACAGCTGCGATTGGATTGATTGGTAGTACAGCGATGGCTGGTGCTGTAGGTGGCGGAGGTATAGGTGATCTTGCATTAGTATACGGATATCAGCGTTTCGATACGATGGTTATTATCATCACGGTTGTTGTATTAATTATTATCGTACAAATCATTCAGTCATTAGGTAACTTTATTTCGAGATTAATTCGTAGAAATTAAGTACTTAATTATATATTGATAAAACTTATTTTTAGGAGGCATTTTGCGAATGAAGAAAATAATTGGATTAATTATAGCGGCAGTTATCGTCTTAGCTGCTTGTGGCGGGAATAATGATAAAAAAGTAACGATTGGCGTGGCTTCAAATGATACCAAAGCTTGGGAGAAAGTAAAAGAATTAGCCAAAAAAGATGGTATTGATTTAGAAATCAAACACTTCTCTGATTATAATGTACCGAATAAGGCTTTGAGTGATGGAGATATTGATATGAATGCCTTCCAGCACTTTGCATTTTTAGATCAATATAAAAAGGCGCATAAAGATGCTAAGATACAAGCTTTAAGCACAACAGTTTTAGCGCCCCTCGGTATTTATTCTGATAAAGTTAAAAATATAAAAGATATTAAAAAGGGTGCACAAGTAGCAATTCCAAATGATGTTTCAAACCAAGCGCGTGCACTAAAACTATTAGAATCAGCAGGTTTAATTAAACTTAAAAAGAATTTCGGATTAAATGGCACTACGAAAGATATTGAAAGTAATCCGAAAGACCTTAAAATTAAAGCGGTAGATGCGCAACAAACTGCACGTGCATTATCGGACGTTGATATTTCAGTTATCAATAATGGTGTTGCTACTAAAGCTGGAAAAGATGCGAAGAAAGATCCGATTTACTTAGAAAGTGCTAGTTCAGATGCTGTAAAACCGTATATTAATATTGTAGCTGTAAATTCTAAAGATATGGATAACAAAACGTATAAAAAAATTATTGACTTATATCATTCAAAAGAAGCACAAAAAGCACTTAAAGAAGATACTAAAGACGGTGAGAAAATAGTAGATTTATCCCAAAAAGAAATTAAAGATATTGAAGATGAATTAGCTAAAAAATAATAACGAGTACGCTTAGCTTAAATGCATAACTGGTAACAAAGACTTATACTTTGTTGCCAGTTTTTGTATGTTTGCCCTGATATGTATATAGACACAATGAAAATTAAATTTGTTTAAAATGCTCTATTTACTCAATTCATTTTGCATTTAGGAAAACTTTTTAAATAGAAGAAAAATTATATTCGAAAGGGTGCATAACTGAATTGAAGGGTATAATTTACGAATTTGTAATACAAATGACATTGTAATTCAAGAGAATGTATATTAATTTTAATAGGTATAAGACATCTTAATGGAGCCCTATTATTTAAAAGTAATAATATTTGTAATCAGAATGTCATCAAACGCAAACATCGTGTACATAATTTAGGAGTATAATGTGCGTGTATTATAAAATTCGGGGATAGAAAAAAGACAAGTAGAGGAGGATTTTAAGTGCAAAAAAAATATATTACTGCCCTTATCGGAACAACTGCAATTAGTGCATTAGCAACTACGCAAGCGCATGCGGCGACAACGCATACAGTAAAAAGTGGAGAATCAGTATGGTCAATTTCTCACAAATACGGAATTTCAATAGCTAAATTGAAATCACTTAATGGCCTAAAATCAAACTTGATTTTCCCTAATCAAGTACTGAAAGTATCTGGATCATCGTCTAGTACAACAAAATCTAGAGCTACATCTAATAGTGGTTCAGTATATACTGTTAAAGCAGGAGACTCATTATCATCTATTGCTGCTAAATATGGCACAACTTATAAAAAAATCATGCAATTAAATGGTTTGAATAATTATTTAATATTACCAGGTCAAAAATTGAAAGTATCTGGTTCAGTATCAAATTCGTCAAGTAGCTCTAAAGCTAGTAAGCCGAAGAGTACTGGTCGTACTTCAACATATACTGTTCAATATGGTGATTCATTATCATTAATTGCAAGTAAATACGGCACTACATACCAAAAAATTATGAGTTTAAATGGACTTTCTAATTTCTTCATTTATCCTGGACAACAATTAAAAGTGCCAGGTGGTGGTAGTGGAAGTTCAAGTAATTCATCTACTGGTAAATCAACTTCAAGCGGTGGTTACTATACACCTGTTTTCTATCATCAAAACCTATACACTTGGGGACAATGTACTTGGCACGTATTCAACCGTCGTTCAGAAATTGGGAAAGGCATTAGCACATATTGGTGGAATGCGAATAACTGGGATAATGCAGCAGCTGCAGATGGCTATACAATCGATTACAATCCAACAGTAGGTTCAATCGCTCAAACTGATGCTGGTTACTACGGACATGTTGCGTTTGTAGAACGCGTAAATAGCGATGGTAGTATTTTAGTTTCAGAAATGAACTGGAGTGCAGCACCTGGTTACATGACATATAGAACAATTCCAGCATATCAAGTTAGAAATTATAAATTTATTCACTGAATAAATACGTTAATCATAGATTAAGCTGACGTGGAAATTTCATCCATGCCAGCTTTTTTTAGTGTTTTTTTCTATAATAGATTGAACGTTTGGAGTAAATGTTGATAATTCTTAACTGCTGCTGAATATTTCAACTTATCTTGATTTTTTACATGTTGCATAGGATTTTCGATAATATCTACCATATGTTGGGCTAAACTATCGATGTTATTCTTTTCGATTAAATAACCATTCTTTCCGTGATTGATAATTTCATTAGGTCCATAACGGACATCGTAGGATAACACAGGACAACCTACTTCAATACTTTCCATTATCGTTAAACCAAAGCCTTCGTATTTACTTGTTAATAAAGAGGCTTTTGATTTTCCAAATTCCACAAGAGGTTTTTTAGTATAATTTGAAATTTTCACCATATCTTCAAGTTGGTATTCTAAAATTAAGTCTTTCATCATTGCTAATTGATGATCTTCGTCTTTACCAAATAAATATAGCTTTGTTTGATGGCCACTTTCTAAAAATTTTTGATATGCTTTAATTAAATGATCCAATTGTTTTTCTTTTACAAATCTTCCTATATAAATAAATCGGTCTTCTTTATTCATGTTCGTTTCAACATTTCTTTGATTCAACTCTATAAAATGAGGGATTAGTTCAAATCGTTCATCTTCAATAGGATAAACTTCTTGAATATCATGCATTTGTTGATGTGTCAGCACAATATATTTATCAATATGCGCACTATGTTCTAAAGCATATTTGTAAGATTTCTTAGTTTTGTCGCCAGATAAATGAGAGCTATGAAAAACAAGTATGTTTTTAGTTTGATGCGTTTGTTTAATGAGTGGCGCATCTAAAAATCGCGCATCATTAAATACAATATCATTATCTTTAAAACGTGCCTCGAAATAATACTGTGCGAGGGCTTTATCATTTTTAAATGTTTTATAGATTTTTTTACCTTTGTATAATTCTATCCCATTGATTTTATTTTTCTCATTATTATGAAAATATCTTTTACAATACATGAAACCTTTAGAATCGATGAGTTCATCGCTATGTCTTAAAGAAGAATCACTATAATAAAATATCTTTCTATGAAGTTGACCAAATAAATTATATTCATGACGTTCGTACTTTAAACCTGTTGAAGGAGAAATAAAGTCTTCATATTGTAATACATCTGATTGACCATAATATTTACGAAATTGCACATACGTGTTGTCATTATAATAATGGACGTAGCTTTGGTTTTTACCAAATTCATGTTTTAGCCCTTTAATTTTACGTTTAGTTTTATTGTATTTCGGATTTTTAGTTATTAATGTTTTCGGAACTTTAAATAACTCGAAATTTGAAAGCCATTCATACATATTTTCAAACTCTATATTTTTGGTGATTTTATTTTCCTTTAAAAAATGCTTATAGACACTTGGATAATTGCCGTAATAATTTGTAGTGAGAATCTTAGTCGGTAAACCAAATTCTTCGTCAATAAGTTTGATACGTCGTAATAAAGACTGTGTTCTCCCACCATGGGACATAGGGAGTGTTGTTGTTACTGTGTAAAGCATGCAAATATCTCCTTTAATAGTTACCATCATAGAGTTTTATATGTTTCAAAGATAGATTATTTCACATATTAAAGATTTTTATAAAAATTACAAGTGATTTGAATAAAAAAAGGACGAAATAGAAATCACTTTATTATAAATGATTTCAATGTTTCGTCCCTTAAAAGATACCTAAAATTGAAATGATTCGAGTCTTAAGCGATTCGGTTCAACAATTTACTGATATTCATCTTTAACTTTACGGAAGCTTGTAAATAAGCGTAAACCGTTAATTGCGAAAGAAGTAAGTGCGCCTAATTTACGTAGTTTAGATGGTGATTTTAAAGATACATAAAAGTCTATAATTGTACCAATTGCACTTAATCCTAGTGATAAATATACTAATTGTTTATTTTTAGCATCATGACGGATACCGTTGTAACCATCAACGATAAAACCTGCCATATTGAATAAGTTAGATAAACGCGCTGCGCGAGTTTCTTTTGCCATAAAAAATCCCCTCCAATAGTCATCTTATACATAAAGGCTGAGACATCATTGATTATCTCAACCTCCTTTAAAATTATGAATTTTGAACTTAATCACTTCATGATTTAATATATGATAACATATTACTAAATATATTAAGCTTTTTGAAGTAATAAAGAATAGGGTAGGTCGCTTGTGAAATGATTAAATGTGTATGTTTAGTAGAAGAAAAAGATGACAAAATCTTACTTGTTCAAGTTCGAAATAGGGAAAAATATTATTTCCCGGGTGGTAAAATTGACGATGGTGAAAGTTATGTTGAAGCATTGCAACGCGAACTCAAAGAAGAGTTATGTTTAGATTTAGCTGAAGAAGAACTGGAATTTATTGGTACTGTCGTAGGGGAGGCATACCCACAACCTGACACACGTACTGAATTGAATGGATTTAGAACGACGAGATCGATTGATTGGTCGAAGGTAACTACAGATAATGAAATTACGGACATTCAATGGTTCGATATTAAAGATACAGAATATATTGCTCCTGCGGTAATCACTTGGATTAATCAATTTTCGAAAAAGGATTAGAAACTAGGAGGACTCATGTACATAAAAGCGTATAAGCCAGAACTGTATCATCAAGTTGCAAATTTAGAAGTTTTAGAGAGTGACTCGAAATTTACTAAAACGCCACTTGAAAATATAAAATCAGCACAAGAAGATGCTGATAGACATCCTACTTTAGTTATGAAAGATGGTGTATGTGTGGCCTTTTTCACTTTACATGAAGGGGATGGTCCTAAAGATTATACTGATAATTCTCAAGCCATTTTCTTTAGGTCGTTTAGTGTCGATCAACGTTATAGAGGTCGTGGCATTGGCAAGAGGACGATTGAATTATTACCTAGTTATGTGAAAGATTGCTATCCGCATATTAATGAAATTACGCTGGCGGTAAATACTGATAATAAAAGAGCGATTGATTTATATCAACAAGCGGGTTATCAACATACTCATGATAGTGAGTTGGTTGGCCGTCCCGTTCACGTGATGACACTAGATTTGAAATAAAATATGACAATACACGAAACCCCACCATTCATGATGTGTAACCTATGAAGTTAGATTTTAGTCCAACTTTTGAGGGCCGGTACATCGTTGAGTGGTGGGGCATTTTACATGTTAATCATGTTCAGAATATTGTGTTGTAGTGTGGTTCTGATGTTTTTTACGTTTAATCATAAATGCTGTAACCCATGCCGTAATAGGAATGCTGAGTGCCACTGCGATGCCTCCAAGTAATATCGAGACGAATTCTTGCGCGAAAATTTTGGAATTGATGATATGACCAAATGAATAATGTAATTTGAAAAACCAGAAAAATAAAGTTAATTGTCCGCCAAAATATGCTAAGTAGATGGTATTAGCTGACGTTGCTAAAATTTCTCGACCTACACGCATACCCGACTTGAATAATTGTCCTTGATTCAGCTCTGGATTGGTCTCACTTAATTCATACATAGGTGAACTAATTGTAATAGCTAAGTCGATGACAGCAGTAATTACTGCTAAGACAATTGTGAAAACCATAAATTGTACCATGTCGATTCCTATATTCATGGAATATACATATGTTTCGTCTTGTTGTTCGGTTGCAAACCCTTGAAGGTGTCCCATTTTTACGGAAAGAAAAATGACTAATATTAATATTAGAGTTGTGACAATAGTACCGATAAACGCCGCTTGAGTTTTGACATTATAGCTGTTTAACACAAAGAGATTCACTGCAGCAATGACGATACAGAAGACAAAGGTTACTAAGTAAATGGGCACGCCAAAAATAATTAAAATGATACTAACAATGAGTATAATGAAGTTTAAAAATAACGTGAAGAATGAGACGAGTCCTTTCTTACCTCCGAAAATAATCATTAGTACTAATAGTAATAATCCTAAAATAGTTATTGCGCTCATTGTTTAGCACCTCGCATTTTTAGCCAAACTTCCATTAATGCAATCGTAATAGGAATGGTTAAGACAATGCCGATACCCCCGGTCATCGCTCTAGCTACTTCTAGTGACCAGTTCATTGAAATGGTATACGTAATGGTGTTAGCATTTTTCAAATAAATAAGGAACATTGGTAAGCTACCAGATAGGTAAGAAAAGAGTAAAATATTCGTCATCGTTCCCATAATATCTTGACCGATATGACGTCCTGCTAAAGCCCAACGTCCCATCGTGATATCTGGTGTGCGTTGGAGGATTTCATACATTCCACTAGAAATCGTTATAGCGACGTCCATGACGGCACCTAATGTCCCGATTAAGACGGAAGCGAGAAAGACTTCTTTAGGTGGGAGTGTAAGGAAGGTCATTGTTTCGTATTTAATGCCATTACCTCCAGTCAATTGAATAATCAATTCCGTAACTCCGATGCAAAGAAATGTTCCGATAAGCGTACTTATGATTGTCACGAGCGTTCGCATATGCCATCCGGTAACCAGTAGCAATGTGAAGGTGGTCGAGACGATAATCGCAAAGGTCATTAATAGGAATAAGCTTATTTGGCCATGTTGATTATGTATATATATTGCCCCGATGACAGCAATGGTATTAATAATAAGTGACAATATAGATTGTAAACCGACCTTTTTACCCACAATTAATACAATGAGAAGGAAAAGCCCTGTTATTGCGACAACTAAGCCATCTCTTTTTTTCTCAATAATGTTAGCGTCGTTCGTTTTTTTAGAAATATGTAGTAATACTTTGTCATTTTTAGAAAATGCTTCCGAATCGGCTTGAGACTTTACATATTGATGGTTAATCGTTGCTGACTGGCCTTCAAATTTACCATTTAGAATTTTTAAGGTGAGTTTTTCTTTATATTTAATATCTTTATTATGTTGTTCATCCGTTATCTTTTCTGAATGAATTGGCGTGACGTTTGTGATTTTTCCTATAGGCATATTGTAAAATTTATCGTTAAAACACGTAAAAATAAATAAGCTAAGGAAAATAAAGCAGAAAGCGACAATCATCCATGTGAAAGGTTGTTTAAATAAAGTCTTGAACTGCATGTTAAAACCTCAATTCTCAATTTAGTATATTAAATTGACATAGTGATTATACGCCCAATAGTAACTGAATACAAAAAATTGTGAAATAAGACCATTTAAATTTTTATCTCAATTTACCAAAAAAGCGCGTAATAAACGCTGTTACTATAATTAGCTAAAATTGAGCTGTCTGATTCATCATAGTATGAATGAATTGCCACATGAGGTCGATATCTGTTTTTTTATTATCGTATTTAGTAATTGCGCACATTGTTCGCTTTAATTCGGTGTGCGAAAGAGGTATGTACGTCCAATCTTGATGAGAAGGCAGGTGAATGTTTTGGTTGCAGACGACGAAACCTTTATTTTTACGTAATATATATTGCGCAAGTTGTTTATTGGATACGACATACACATGTGATTTAATCAAATATTCTAGTTTATTTTTTATAGTATTTGAGAAAGGCATTAAGCAGTATAATGGTTTGTTCTCAAATTGTGTTAATGGCGGTTGAGTAGTCATTGCAATTGGATGATCCTTGGGCACATACATATGATAATTTTCTTCAAATAGAGACGTTGTATGTAGTTGAGATTGCGCAGAAACCTCTTTGGTTAACTCTACAAATCCTATATCTAATTGCCCAGATACCACTTGTTCTACAATATCTTCGTGAGTCATCAATTGTGGTGTAGCAAGACTCTTGCTTTGTTGTTCAAATGTTTGCACGAGTGGCAACATCATTTGTGACACATCACTTTCCTCATATCCGATATAAATGGTTCGCTGATCTGTAGAGGATTGTTGTTTGAATAGTTGAATGGTTTTATCTAGTTGGTCCAGAATTTGAGTGGCTTCCGATAAGAGTTGCTTACCTTCTGCAGTAAGAATGATGTTTCGGCCACTTCTTTTGAAAAGGGTCACATTCAATTCTTTTTCAAGTTGTGCAATCTGACGACTGATGGCAGACTGAGCAATGTTTAACTCTAGTGCTGCGTCAGAAATATGCTCTCGTCGTGCAACTTCCACAAAGTACTTAAGTTGTTTCATCTCCATGATGTATACCCCCCTGTTTTACAAATGACGAAAAATTCTGAAAAGTAAAATGATATAAATACATTATAGCAGTATGATGTGAATTTGTTCTAATTTTTAGATGAGTCTTATCTAATTTATATATTGAACAGATAAATATATTACATTATAGTAATTATTATCAAACTAAAATTGTCAGAAAATTCTAATAAGGGAGTGTGCATCATGTACAATGAGAAATTAAAAAAGGGTTTGTATGATTATCGTGAAGAACATGATGCGTGTGGTATTGGATTCTATGCCAATATGGATAATAAAAGATCTCACGATATTATAGAAAAGTCTCTAGAAATGTTGCGACGATTGGATCATAGAGGTGGCGTAGGAGCTGACGGAATCACTGGCGATGGTGCCGGTATTATGACTGAAATTCCATTTAAGTTTTTTGACCAATTAACTGACATCAAAGTTCCCGGTGAAGGACATTATGCCGTGGGATTATTTTTTTCTAAAGAAAAAGTAAAAGATTCAGCACATGAAGCCGTGTTTAATTCATATTTTGAAAGTGAAGGATTTAACGTTATCGGATATCGAGACGTGCCTGTAGATACCAATGCGATTGCTAAGCATGTTGCAGACACAATGCCATATATTCAACAAGTATTTGTAGATATCAGAGGTGTTGAAAACGTTGAGAAACAATTGTATTTAGCTAGAAAGCAAATTGAGCGTTATGGAGAAGAACAATCTCTAGAACTATATTTCACAAGTTTATCTAAAAGAACAATTGTATATAAAGGTTGGTTACGTTCGGATCAAATTAAAGGATTGTACTTAGACCTACAGAATGACGATTTCCAGTCGAAGTTAGGGCTTGTGCACTCTAGATTTAGTACAAATACATTTCCAAGTTGGAAACGTGCGCATCCCAACCGTATGCTCATGCACAACGGTGAAATTAATACAATTAAAGGTAATGTAAACTGGATGAGAGCACGTCAAAATAAGTTAGTTGAGACTTTATTTGGCGATGAGAAGGATAAGGTCCACTTTATTGTTGATGAGGATGGAAGTGACTCAGCAATTGTGGATAATGCGCTCGAGTTTCTTTCTCTAGCAATGGAACCTGAAAAAGCTGCTATGTTGTTAATTCCAGAGCCGTGGTTATACAACAAGTCTAATGATAAGAATGTCCGTGCTTTCTATGAATATTATAGCTATTTGATGGAACCATGGGACGGTCCTACAATGATTTCATTTTGTAATGGCGATAAAATTGGTGCTCTTACTGACCGAAACGGTTTACGACCAGGTCGTTACACTATAACTAAAGATAATTTTATCGTTTTCTCTTCTGAAGTGGGTGTTGTTGATGTACCTGAGGAGAACGTTGCTTTCAAAGGTCAACTTAACCCAGGAAAGTTGCTTCTTGTCGACTTTTTACAGAATAAAGTTGTAGAAAATAATTATTTGAAAGCTGATATTGCTAGTGAATTACCTTATTTACAGTGGTTAGAGGAGTGTAAGATCGATAATCACTTTGAAGAGGTTAAATATGAGCCTTCTGATTGGGATGAGTCTACATTATTCCGTCTGCAAAAGCAGTTTGCTTACACAAAAGAAGATATAAACAAGTATATGGCAGATTTAGTAACAAGCAAGAAAGATCCGATTGGTGCAATGGGGTACGATGCGCCGATAGCAGTGCTCAATGACAAACCAGAATCACTATTTAATTATTTCAAGCAATTATTTGCACAAGTAACAAATCCGCCTATTGATGCCTATCGAGAAAAGATCGTAACAAGTGAATTATCATACTTAGGCGCTGAAGGGAATTTACTTCACCCTGATGAAACGGCTTTACAGCGTATTCAATTGAAGAAACCAGTCCTTACGGAAGCACAACTAGCAGCCATAGATCAATCACGTTTTAATGTGACTCATTTATCGACAGTTTATACAGAAAGTCTTGAGGCAGCATTAGAGGATCTTGGTGAAAGAGCTATAGAAGCTGTGAAGTCTGGTGCGAAAATCTTAGTACTAGATGACCAGTCACTTGTATCTGAAGAAGGATTCGCGATGCCGATGTTGTTGGCATTAAGTCATATCCACCAATTATTAATCCGTGAAGGGTTAAGAATGGAAACCAGCCTAGTTGCGCAATCAGGTGAAACAAGAGAAGTACATCATGTAGCATGTTTACTTGGTTATGGAGCTAATGCAGTAGTGCCTTATTTAGCACAGCGTACGGTAGAACAGTTAACACTTAAAGGTCAGTTAGCAGGTTCAGTTACCGACAATGTTGAAACTTATACGCAAGTGCTATCTGAAGGTGTGATTAAAGTGATGGCTAAAATGGGGATTTCCACTGTACAAAGTTATCAAGGGGCACAAATTTTTGAAGCAGTTGGTTTATCTCAAAAGGTCATCGATCAATACTTTACTGGTACGCAATCTAAATTATCAGGTATTAGTATTGAACAAATTGATAAAGAAAATAAAGCAAGACAGAGTGATACATCAGACTACCTTGAATCAGGAAGTACATTCCAATGGAGACAACAAGGTCAACATCATGCGTTTAATCCTCGTACTATTTTCTTACTACAACATGCTTGTCGAGATAATGATTATGAGTTGTTTAAGGAATTTTCCGAGACAGTCAATCATCAACGTACGGATCATATACGACATTTATTAGAGTTTAAAACGCAACGTCCGATTGATATTAGTCGCGTTGAGCCAGCGAGTGAAATTGTTAAACGGTTCAACACTGGAGCGATGAGTTATGGTTCAATTTCAGCTGAAGCACATGAAACTCTAGCGCAGGCTATGAATCAGATTGGTGGTAAAAGTAATAGTGGAGAAGGCGGAGAAGACCCGTCAAGATATGGAATTCAAAAGGATGGAAGTAATAAGACGAGTGCGATTAAACAAGTTGCGTCTGGACGATTTGGTGTAACAAGTGATTATCTTCAACATGCTAGAGAGATTCAGATTAAAGTTGCGCAAGGCGCTAAACCAGGGGAAGGTGGACAACTACCAGGATCTAAAGTGTATCCATGGATAGCAGAAACAAGAGGATCGACACCAGGTATTGGATTGATTTCTCCGCCACCACATCACGATATTTATTCAATTGAAGATTTAGCTCAATTGATACATGATTTGAAGAACGCAAATAAAGAAGCGGATATCGCAGTTAAACTTGTATCGAAAACGGGTGTAGGAACGATTGCTTTGGGAGTTGCGAAAGCATTCGCTGATAAAATCGTCATTAGCGGTTATGACGGAGGAACTGGGGCTTCGCCTAAGACAAGCATTCAACATGCAGGTGTACCATGGGAAATTGGTTTAGCTGAAACACATCAAACGTTGAAGTTAAATGATTTACGTAGTCGTGTGAAATTAGAAACAGATGGTAAGTTGCTGACTGGTAAAGATGTAGCGTATGCGTGTGCGCTTGGAGCGGAAGAGTTTGGATTTGCAACTGCGCCACTTGTAGTGTTGGGATGTATTATGATGCGCGTGTGTCATAACGATACATGTCCAGTCGGAGTTGCTACGCAAAACAAAGATTTACGTGCGTTATTTAATGGTAAAGCACAACACGTTGTTAATTTTATGTATTTTATTGCAGAAGAATTGCGTGAAATTTTAGCTTCATTGGGATTAGAAACTGTTGAAGATTTGGTAGGAAGAACAGACTTATTACAACGTTCATCACAACTAAGACCTGGTAGTAAAGCCGCTGCAATTCAAATTGAAAACCTTATCGAGCAGTCTGAAGGACCTAACACAAAACAAATATTACAAGATCATCATTTAGATATTGGTTTTGATTTAAATTATTTATATCCAGATGCTAAACATAGTATTGAGAATGGTCATTCGTTCACAGGAAGTTATGTTGTAAATAATGAACAACGTGATGTAGGAGTGATTACAGGTAGTGCCATCGCGAAACAATATGGTGAAGAAGGCTTACCAGAGGATACAATATTTGCTTATACTGAAGGTCATGCTGGTCAAAGTCTCGCTGCTTATGCGCCACGTGGATTAACTATTCACCATACTGGTGATGCAAACGACTATGTAGGTAAAGGGTTATCAGGTGGAACTGTGATAGTCAATGCTCCAAATGAAGCACGTGAAAATGAAATTATCGCTGGTAATGTGAGCTTTTACGGTGCTTCAAGAGGTAAGGCCTTTATCAATGGTAAAGCAGGAGAACGTTTCTGTATTAGAAATAGTGGTGCTGATGTTGTTGTTGAAGGTATTGGAGATCATGGTCTTGAGTATATGACTGGCGGACATGTCATTATTTTAGGTGATGTGGGTAAGAACTTTGGCCAAGGTATGAGTGGTGGTGTGAGTTATATCTTCCCTTCAGATATTGAACAATTTAAAAAGGATAACGCGCTCGAAACGCTAGCATTTAGCAGTGTAGATTATGATGAGGAGAAAGCATTAATTAAAGAGATGCTTGAAGCACATTATAAGCATACGCGCAGTCTAAAGGCACGAGATATTTTAGATCAATTTGAAAATGTGAGCCAATACGTAGTTAAAGTCATTCCAAAGGATTATCAATTGATGATGCAAAAAATTGATTTACAAAAACGACAATTTGAACGTGTAGATGAAGCGATGCTCGCAGCATTTTACGATGATAGAGAAAGTATTGAAGAAACATTGCACCCAGCAGTAGTTTATTAGAGAAGTGGAGGAAGATAAATCATGGGCGAATTTAAAGGATTTATGAAATATAACAAACTGTCTTTGTCAGAATTGTCTTTAGTAGACCGTCTTTCTAACCATGATGCGTTTCAACAGCGTTTTTCTAAGGATGAGGCCTCCATTCAAGGTGCACGTTGCATGGATTGTGGTACACCATTTTGTCAAACCGGTCTATCTTATGGAAGAGAAACAATCGGTTGTCCTATTGGTAACTATATCCCGGAATGGAATGATTTAGTATACCATCAAGATTTTAAGTCGGCTTACGAAAGGTTAAGTGAGACAAATAATTTCCCTGAGTTTACTGGACGTGTGTGTCCTGCACCTTGTGAAAATTCATGTGTAATGAAAATTAATAGAGAATCTGTTGCGATTAAAGGTATTGAGCGAACGATTATAGATGAAGCGTATGACAATGGTTGGGTTCAACCGAAGTATCCCGAAGATAGAAAAGATCAAAAAGTTGCGATTGTTGGAAGTGGGCCAGCTGGTTTAACAGTCGCTGAAGAGCTTAATATTAAAGGTTATCAAGTCACCGTCTTCGAAAAGGCGAATGAGCCAGGTGGACTACTTATGTATGGTATTCCTAATATGAAATTAGATAAGGATGTTGTACGCCGTCGTATAGCATTGATGGAAGAAGCGGGCATTGTTTTTAAAACAGGCGTTGAAATTGGTGTGGATATGGATAGAGAAACACTTGAAGAAATGTTCGATGCTATTATTCTGTGCACAGGTTCTCAAAATGCGAGAGACTTACCTTTAGAAGGACGTATGGGCTTTGGCATTCATTTTGCAATGGATTACCTTACTGAACAAACTCAGTATCTAAATGGTGAAATTGATGAAGTCACTATCACTGCTAAAGATAAGAACGTGATTATTATAGGTGCTGGTGATACTGGTGCAGACTGTGTTGCTACAGCTTTACGTGAAAATTGTAAATCAATTGTTCAATTTAATAAGTATACTAAACAACCCGAAGAAATTACGTTTGAAAGTAATACGTCATGGCCTTTAGCAATGCCAGTTTTTAAAATGGACTATGCGCATAAAGAATGTGAAGCGAAATTTGGTCAAGAGCCTAGAGCATATGGTGTGCAAACGATGCGTTACGATGTAGATAACATTGGAAATGTTCGAGGATTATATACTCAAATATTACAAGAAACACCAGAAGGCATGGTAATGGCTGATGGCCCTGAGAGATTTTGGCCAGCTGATTTGGTCCTCTTATCCATTGGGTTTGTAGGGACTGAAACAACTATACCTCATGCGTTTGGAATTAAAACTGAACGTAATAAGATTGTCGCAAACGATACAGATTTCCAAACGAATCACCCTAAATTTTTTGCGGCTGGAGATGCACGTCGTGGTCAAAGTTTAGTAGTATGGGCAATCAAAGAAGGACGTGCTGTTGCTCAATCTGTCGACCAATATTTAAGTAAAAAGGTTCTAGTGTAGACACAAAATAATTTTATTGACTTTTAATAAGCGCTATTATATGATTGTTATTGTGTTCATTGGAGGAATACCCAAGTCCGGCTGAAGGGATCGGTCTTGAAAACCGACAGGGCCTTAACGGGCCGCGGGGGTTCGAATCCCTCTTCCTCCGCCATTAGAATTAAAATCCAAGACTAATAGATACAAAAGGCAAGTACTTATCTTAATGAGTATTTGCCTTTTTTATTTTTGTCAAATATACTATCGACGATATTTTGAAAATATTATGTAAGCCTTTACATAACTTGTATAGACAAGTTATACTCTCTATAAGAAATTAAGGGAGTGAAGCCCATGGCTGTAAAAAGAAACGATGTAAAAGCCATCGTTGAAGCAATTGGAGGAAAGCACAATATAGACAAAGCAACGCATTGTGTGACACGTTTACGACTCGTACTGAATGATGACAGTAAAGTAGATAAAGATGCATTAAGTGATAATCCTTTAGTTAAGGGACAATTCAAAGCAGACCATCAATATCAAATTGTCATTGGTCCTGGTACAGTAGATGAAGTATACAAACAATTTGTTGAAGAAACAGGTGTAGAAGCATCTTCTAAAGATGACGCTAAAAATGCGGCAGCACAAAAAGGTAATCCGCTGCAACGTTTAATTAAATTGTTGGGAGACATTTTTATTCCAATACTACCGGCTATTGTTACAGCTGGTTTGCTTATGGGGATTAATAATATTCTCACCATGAAGGGGCTATTTGGTGCTAAACCATTAATTGAAATCTATCCTCAAATCGCTGATATTTCGAATATCATTAATGTAATCGCTAATACGGCCTTTATTTTCCTACCGGCATTAATTGGTTGGAGTAGTATGAGAGTATTTGGCGGTAGTCCGATTCTAGGATTAGTGCTTGGTTTAATCTTAATGAATCCGCAACTTGTGTCTCAGTATGATATTGGGAAAACTAAAATACCGACCTGGGATATTTTCGGATTGCATATCAAACAGCTTAATTATCAAGGTCAAGTGTTGCCTGTACTTATCGCGACATATGTTTTAGCTAAGATTGAAAAGGCTTTAAACAAAGTCGTACATGATTCGATTAAAATGCTAGTTGTTGGGCCAGTTGCCTTACTTGTTACTGGATTCTTAGCGTTTATCGTTATTGGCCCCGTCGCATTAATCATTGGTACTGGAATTACGAATACAGTTACATTTGTGTTTGAGCATGCTGGTTGGCTTGGAGGAGCAATTTATGGCTTAGTTTATGCGCCTCTTGTCATTACAGGATTACACCATATGTTCTTAGCTGTGGATTTTCAATTGATGGGCAGTAAACTAGGTGGTACTTATTTATGGCCAATCGTAGCGATTTCTAATATTTGTCAAGGTTCTGCAGCGTTTGGGGCATGGTATGTCTATAAACGCCGTAAGATGGCTAAAGAACAAGGTTTAGCTTTAACGTCAGGTGTTTCGGGTATGCTAGGTGTGACTGAACCAGCTATGTTTGGAGTCAATTTACCATTGAAATATCCATTTATCGCAGCGATTTCAACTTCATGCGTGTTAGGTGCCGTGATTGGTGCGAATCAGGTTCTAGGAAAAGTAGGCGTCGGTGGTGTACCAGCTATCATTTCAATACAAAAAGAATATTGGCTAGTCTATGGCATTGTCACACTTGCAGCGGTCATTATTCCATTTTTTGTGACCATTTTCCTATCAAAATGGAGTAAACAAGAAGCTAAAGAAATAGTAGATGAACCAGAAGCAGAAAAAGAAAGTGAGTAAGCTTTAAAAAATAGATATGAGGTGGGAAAGTATGGCGCAAAATGATTGGAGAAAATCAGTTGTCTATCAAATTTATCCTAAATCATTCAATGATACGACTGGTAATGGTGAAGGAGATTTAAATGGCATCATTGAGAAGCTAGACTATTTAAAATATTTGGGTGTGGATTATTTATGGCTTACACCAATCTATGAATCTCCGATGAACGACAACGGATATGATATTAGTAATTATTTTAAAATTAATGAACAGTTTGGAACAATTGAAGACTTTAAGCGATTAGTTGCTGAAGCGCACCAACGAGATTTAAAAATTATGTTAGACATTGTAATTAATCATACATCAACACATCATGAATGGTTTAAGGAAGCTATACGTTCAAAAGATAGTCCGTATAGAGATTATTATTTCTTTAGAGAATCAAACGATGGCCCACCGACGAATTGGGAGTCTAAATTTGGTGGAAATGCATGGCAATATGATGATAAAACGGATGAATATTACCTGCATTTATTTGATGTTTCTCAAGCTGATTTAAATTGGGACAACCCTGAAGTAAGACGAGAATTATATAAAATTGTTAATTACTGGATTGATTTCGGTGTAGATGGTTTTAGATTTGACGTTATTAATCTTATATCGAAAGGTGCATTTAAAGATTCACCTAAAATCGGAAAAGAATTTTATACAGATGGTCCACATGTTCATGACTATTTAAATGAGTTAAACCGTCATACATTTGGAGGTAAAGATTTGATGACTGTAGGAGAGATGTCTTCTACGACAATCGATCATTGCATTAAGTATACTAAACCTGAAAGACAAGAATTAAGCAGCGTTTTTAATTTTCATCATTTAAAGGTGGACTATGAAAATGGAGACAAATGGACTTATGCTGACTACGATTTTCACCAGTTAAAAAATATTTTGATGGAATGGCAATTAGGTATTCATCAAGGTGGAGGTTGGAATGCAATATTTTGGTGTAACCATGATCAACCTAGAGTAGTATCCAGATTTGGTGATGATTCTAATGAGGAATTACGTCAAGCTAGTGCGAAAACTTTGGCAATCGCATTGCATATGCTTCAAGGGACACCTTACATTTATCAAGGTGAAGAGATAGGAATGACGAACCCTCATTTTTCAATGATAAATCAATATCGAGATGTTGAGTCTTTAAATGCCTTTCAAGAGTTGAAGCGCAAGGGCTATTCGGAAGATTATATTTTGAAAATTCTTGATCAAAAATCGAGAGATAATTCACGCACACCTATGCAATGGACGAATGGAGAGGCTTCCGGTTTTACAAGTGGGCAACCATGGATTGATATTGCTCCGAATTATAAAGAGGTGAATGTTGAACAAGCAATTGAAGATGATCATTCAGTATTTCACATGTATCGTCGCTTGATTGATTTGCGTCATAACCACGACATTCTCACTTATGGAGATATTACGCCTTTATATATGACACATGATCAACTTTTTATTTACCGTCGTAATTATCAATCTAAATCGTGGCTTGTGATTGCAAACTTTTCAAAAGAAGCGGTGATGATTCCAAGAGATTTAGATACTGAAGGAGATATCATTATTCAAAATGGTACAATAACGAATGACGAAATATCAGGTTTCGGGGCGATTGTCATCGAAACACATTAATGATAGTGAATGAGGCATGTTCATGAAGCGAAATAAGTTCCTAATGATTTATGAAGATTTAAAAAATAATATTTTATCGCAAGATTTAAATTATGGTGATCAATTACCTTCCGAACATGATTTAGTTGCCACTTATAATGCTTCTCGTGAGACCGTCAGAAAAGCATTAAATTTGCTTGAACGAGATGGAATGATCCAAAAATTGCGTGGTAAAGGTTCGATCGTTATTTTTCAAGAAATCACCGAATTTCCATTTACTGACTTGATCAGTTTTAAAGAAATAAAAGAGCGATTAGGCCTTAATTATCAGACAGAAGTCATCGTGAATGAAGTGGTAGAAGCACGTGAATACCCTAATGTTCAAAGAGAATTGAAGGTTGCTGAAAGAGAAGAATTGATTCATATTCAAAGAACACGTCGCATTAATAATCAAGTGAAGATTTTTGACGAAGACTTTTTCTTAAAAACTGTAGTTGATGATATTTCCGATGATATAGCCAAAGATTCAATATATGCATACTTAGAAAAGGATTTAAATTTGAATATTAGTTATTCAAGTAAATCGATTACATTTGAACCTTTTTCTTCTATAGAATATAAAATATTTGGAAACCAACTTACGCCGTATACAGCTACTGTTAGAAGTCATGTTTATCTTAAAGACACGACATGTTTCCAGTACAATATTTCGAAGCATATTGCGAATGATTTTAAGTTTAAAGAGTTTTCTAGAAGACGATAAAAAGTGACGTGATGACTGGATTATTAATGCAATTTTAAATGTATGTAAAAGCGTATTGTGAGATGAAGATGAAATTTTTACGCTTGCAAATCGATGCGAAATTATAGTATTATAAATCTTACCGTGCTAGGTGGGGAGGTAGCGGTTCCCTGTACTCGAAATCCGCTTTATGCGAGACTTAATTCCTTTGTTGAGGGCGCATTTTTGTGAAGTCTGCCCGAAGCACGTAGTGTTTGAAGATTTCGGTCCTATGCAATATGAACCCATGAATCATGTCAGGTCCTGACGGAAGCAGCATTAAGTGGATCCTCATATGTGCCGTAGGGTAGCCGAGATTTAGCTGTCGACTTCGGTTACGTTTATGATATGCGTTCGATACAAAGGTGCATGGTTTTTATTTTGAGATTAAAGCAAATAAGATATAGATGAAAGAGTGGCTTATCATATGATGAAGTCGCTCTTTTTTTATTAAATGGATTAATTTCACATAATTTGTTAAGGTTATACCGAAATAAACTAAATGACGATGAAAAATATTGAGTGATAAACGATAAAAATAAATTGATGAATTCATATGAATCTTGGAGGAGACATGCAAATTTTTTTAAGTACGTTAACAGAAGTTGACTATGATAAATCCCTTGATAGTATTGAAAGAAATTATGATCAAGATCCTGAAACAAGTTGGAAAGAGCGCGCACGTGTTAAGAATCTTCGAAAGTCTGAGAATTACAATTATGAGTTGGAAGTCATTGCTAAAAATGAATCAAATGAAGTCGTAGGACATGTATTATTAGCAGAAATCACGCTGACCTCACAAAATGACAAACAAACCGCTCTTGCAATAGGTGCATTATCGGTCAATTCAGAGGTACGTAAACAAGGTTTAGGTAAAGCGCTGATTCAAGCGGTAGAGGAACGCGCTAAAGCGCAAGGCTATGAGGCGATTTTTGTTTTATGTGATACGGATTATTTTGAAAATCTAGATTATAAAGATGCTCAACAATTCGATATTGGCATAGATGAAGAACAGAAAGAACACGATTTGTATGTTAAATTCCTAAATTCAAATGGAGAACGTTTTTCTGGTATGACAGTAGAACTTCCTGAAGTGTTGAAATAATTTATTTTCATTGAAAAGAAAAGTGACGAGCATGATATAATGGTGAGTAATTGTTAATGGAGGTGCTACAGTGGATTACCAAGCTTTGTATCGAATGTATAGACCGCAAAGTTTTGATGATGTCGTTGGACAAACACATGTCACTAAAACGTTACGTAATGCGATATCCAAAGGGAAACAATCCCATGCGTACATTTTCAGTGGACCCAGAGGAACTGGGAAAACGAGTATCGCAAAGGTGTTTGCAAAGGCAATTAATTGTCTTAACAGTGATGATGGAGAACCTTGTAATGAATGTGAAATTTGTAGAGGAATTACTCAAGGTACCAATTCTGACGTCATTGAAATAGATGCTGCGAGTAATAATGGTGTAGATGAGATTAGAAATATTAGAGATAAAGTCAAATATGCACCAAGTGAGTCTAAATATAAAGTATATATTATTGATGAGGTTCACATGTTAACGACTGGGGCGTTTAATGCGTTGCTTAAAACGCTTGAAGAACCTCCGGCACATGCAATTTTTATTCTTGCAACGACTGAACCACATAAAATTCCTCCTACGATTATTTCAAGAGCACAACGTTTTGATTTTAAAGCAATTAGCATGGATCAAATTGTAGACCGTTTGAAATTCGTAGCAGACTCTCAATCGTTGAACTATGATGAGGCAGCGTTAGAATTTATTGCAAAGGCTTCAGAAGGTGGCATGCGTGATGCACTGAGTATCATGGACCAAGCGATTGCCTTTGGAGAGGAAAAGTTAACATTGCAAGATGCATTAAATGTGACAGGCAGTGTTGATGAAGCGGCGTTAAATGAACTATTTAAAGATGTGGTCAATGGAGATGTAAAAGCAGCTTTCGGTAGATATCATCACTTTATATCTGAAGGTAAAGAAGTGAATCGTCTCATCAACGACATGATTTATTTTGTTAGAGATACGATTATGAATAAAACATCGAATGAAACGATTGAATTTGATGCCCTCATCGATTTCGAACTGGATATGCTTTATCGCATGATTGATATTATTAATGACACCTTAGTTTCTATAAGATTTAGTGTGAATCAGAATGTTCACTTTGAGGTATTATTAGTCAAACTTGCTGAAATGATTAAAGCACAACCACAAACTGTTCAGAATGTAGCAACGACGACTGTAGCGACAGAACCTGATAATGATGTATTGCTTCAGCGTATGGAACAGCTTGAAAATGAATTAAAAACACTGAAAGCACAAGGCGTTCCAAACGGAGGTCAAACACAACAACCTAAGAAACCTACGCGTACTGTTCAACGCTCTAAAAATGCATTTTCAATGCAACAAATAGCAAAAGTACTAGACAAAGCGAATAAAGAAGATATCAAATTGTTGAAAGATCACTGGCAAGAAGTGATTGACCATGCGAAAAGCAATGATAAAAAATCATTAGTGAGTCTGTTGCAAAACTCAGAACCTGTCGCAGCTAGCGAAGACCACGTGTTAGTTAAATTTGAAGAAGAAATTCATTGTGAAATCGTTAATAAAGATGATGAAAAACGTAATAATATAGAGAGTGTTGTATGTAATATAGTAGATAAATCTGTTAAAGTCGTAGGTGTTCCCTCAGATCAATGGCTCAGAGTAAGAGCAGAATATTTACAAAATCGTAATTCAAACGGTGATAATAGTAGTGAATCTGGAGAAGAACACCAACCAAAACAAGTTGATGTAGCACAAAAAGCTAAAGATTTATTTGGTGAGGAAACAGTACATATGATAGACGAAGACTGATACATGACAAGCAATATATTCGTATGTATAATGTAATAAAAGCGATTTATTAATGAGACTGTTTAATTTCAAGGAGGAAATGATATTATGCGCGGTGGCGGAAATATGCAACAAATGATGAAACAAATGCAAAAAATGCAAAAGAAAATGGCTCAGGAACAAGAAAAATTAAAAGAAGAACGTGTTGCCGGAACAGCAGGCGGTGGCATGGTTACTGTAACAGTGACTGGTCATAAAGAAGTGGTAGATGTAGAAATTAAAGAAGAAGCAGTAGATCCAGATGACGTAGAAATGCTTCAAGATTTAGTATTAGCTGCTACAAACGAAGCGATGAACAAAGCTGATGAGTTAACTCAAGAACGTTTAGGTAAACATACTCAAGGCTTAAACATCCCTGGAATGTGATAAATAATGCATTATCCAGAACCTATTTCTAAACTTATAGACAGTTTTATGAAACTGCCAGGCATTGGTCCTAAGACGGCTCAACGTCTGGCTTTTCATACTTTAGATATGAAAGAAGACGATGTTGTTCAGTTTGCTAAATCGTTAGTAGACGTTAAGCGAGAACTTACGTATTGTAGCGTTTGTGGTCATATCACTGAAAATGACCCTTGCTACATTTGTGAAGATAAACAACGCGATCGATCAGTGATTTGTGTAGTTGAAGATGATAAAGACGTTATTGCAATGGAAAAAATGCGCGAGTACAAAGGTCTATATCATGTGTTACATGGTTCGATATCGCCAATGGATGGCATTGGACCTGAAGATATTAATATTCCAGCGTTAGTTGAGCGCCTGAAAAGTGATGAAGTTAAAGAATTGATCTTAGCAATGAATCCGAATTTAGAAGGCGAGTCAACTGCTATGTATATTTCAAGGTTAGTGAAACCAATTGGAATTAAAGTTACACGCTTAGCACAAGGTTTATCCGTAGGTGGAGATTTAGAGTATGCAGATGAAGTGACATTATCTAAAGCCATTGCTGGAAGAACTGAAATGTAGATTGAATTTGAAAGGGAGTGGGACAGAAATATAATTTAGCAAAATTATTTTCGTTGTCCCTCTCCCAACTTGCATTGTTTGTAGAATTTCTTTTTAAGAAATTCTCTATGTTGGGGCCCCGCCGGCAAGGATGGCTAGGATTAAAAGAAGCTTGATATAAGCGCACTTTTAATTCAGACATCTACTGCCAATATGTTAAAGAAAGCTGAGACGATTAATTATGTCCCAGCTTCTTTTTTATTTGAGGAAAGGAATTTGAGTAGGGAATAGGATATTTGATAGAAAAAGTGTGAGGATGTAAGTATGGAAAGTCATCGAAC
This sequence comes from Staphylococcus caprae, assembly GCF_002902725.1. Lineage (GTDB taxonomy): Bacteria > Bacillota > Bacilli > Staphylococcales > Staphylococcaceae > Staphylococcus > Staphylococcus caprae. The sequence continues at coordinate 442 of NZ_PPRT01000097.1, read as the reverse complement.
GCTGTTGCAGAGTACAAAAAGTTTGGTATTGAGGGTAGATTCTAAATAAATTGAAAAACTTTTAAAAAAAGTTAAAGTTTGTGAAATGAAGGGGCTAGTGCATCTATAAATTGTGGCAAAGCAAATTTTAAAGGGGAAAGGCGATTATTAAATCTTTATTTTGTATTTTAAGTTCGGATATTGGAGTTTGGATGTTTTAGAATTGTTAAGCTAGTGTAAATTTTACCGTTGTTAAAAAGCTCTAAAGCCTGTATAGTATTTATTTGTTGAGCGAAACAAATCAACTGAAATCTTAAACAGACATTAAAATTAATTATAAAAAGTTGTTGACTTCAACTTTGCAAAAGAGTATAATTAATTCTTGTCGGTAATAAAAATGAACATTGAAAACTGAATGACAATATGTCAACGTTAATTCCAAACAAACAGTAACGAAAGTTAC
>NZ_PPRT01000096.1 GCF_002902725.1 Staphylococcus caprae | reverse complement strand
AGCCTAACTCAATATTTTTACCTCAATATCCTTAATAAATCTTTTAATATCCACTCTATTTACTCATTCGTTATATTTTTTTATATTTTAATTCATTAGAAAAATCGATTATTAACAAATTCAATTGTCCTAAAGAATTTTCTGTAAATTTACAGTGTTGTAACAAGGAAATATGTTCTAAAAATATAAAAACCTGTCATCATCGAATTTAACCAGTTTAAAATTAAAAATTGAGTTAAATGAAATCGTGTAACAATATTAGCAAAAAATTACAAAACGTTAACAAGGCACACAAGCGTACTTTTTTCTGTTAAAGTATTGCTTGTCGTTAAGAGAACGAAATAAAAAATTATAATTTAATTTTCAGGAGGATATTTATCAATGAAAAAAATCGCTACAGCTACAATCGCAACTGCCGGAATCGCTACTTTCGCTTTTGCAAGTCACGATGCTCACG
>NZ_PPRT01000095.1 GCF_002902725.1 Staphylococcus caprae | reverse complement strand
CACACCTGTTCCCATGCCGAACACAGAAGTTAAGCTCCTTAGCGCCGATGGTAGTCGGGCTTACGTCCCGCTAGAGTAGGACGTTGCCAGGCAAACCACTTTTGACCGATAGGTCATTTTTTTGTGGATTATTTCTACTGATTTTTAATTAATTATTGACTTTAACTTTTATAAAGTGTATAATTAATTCTTGTCGGTAATAAAAATGAACATTGAAAACTGAATGACAATATGTCAACGTTAATTCCAAACAAACAGTAACGAAAGTTAC
>NZ_PPRT01000094.1 GCF_002902725.1 Staphylococcus caprae | reverse complement strand
TCAGATAAGCAAGATAATGCAAAGCAATCTACTGATACAGAGGAAGCAATGTCTTCTCAATCAGATAAGCAAGATAATGCAAAGCAATCTACTGGTACAGAGGAAGCAATGTCTTCTCAATCAGATAAGCAAGATAATGCAAAGCAATCTACTGATACAGAGGAAAATAATAATGATATAGAACAAGTCTTAAATAATAA
>NZ_PPRT01000093.1 GCF_002902725.1 Staphylococcus caprae | reverse complement strand
TAATTCTAAAGAAACTACTAATAATCAAGAACAATCTCAACCTCAAGATTCAACTAATTCTAAAGAAACTACTAATAATCAAGAACAATCTCAATCTCAAGATTCAACTAATTCTAAAGAAACTACTAATGATCAAACAAATTCTAACAATAAAGCAGACGTAGATGCTGATGCTCAAAAATCTTCTAAAGACGTAGATGCTGATGCTCAAAAATCTTCTAAAGACGTAGATGCTGATGCTCAAAAATCTTCTAAAGATGTAGATGCTGATGCTCAAAAATCTTCTAAAGACGTAGATGCTGATGCTCAAAAATCTTCTAAAGACGTAGATGCTGATGCTCAAAAATCTTCTAAAGATGTAGATGCTGATGCTCAAAAATCTTCTAATAAAGATGTAGATGCTGATGCTCAAAAATCTTCTAATAAAGATGTAGATGCTGATGCTCAAAAATCTTCTAATAAAGTAAACAAACAAAATAACGGTTTATCTAAAATGATAAATCAAAGTAAAAATGATAAAAATTACAAATTCAATAAAGATGAAACTTTAAAACAATTAAATACTTCCGGTATTGATAAAAAAGTAGGTAACTACATAAAAAATAACTGGGATGACTTATCACAAAAAGAAATTTTAAATATTTTATTAAATGCTTATAATAACGAGGAAGGTAAATTTGAAACTTTAGCGACTAATAATAAGAAAGATTTAAATAGAAAATCTACTCATTCTAGTATAAATCTAATGGCTAATAAAGCAACAACTAAGACTAAAAACTATACAGTAAAAAATGGTGATTATCTCGGAGGAATTGCAGAGAAATTCCATACAACAATTTCTAATTTACAAAAACTTAATAAGTCTATAACTAATCCTGATAACATTTATGTAGGACAAGTTATTAAAGTACCAAGTAGTTCTTCTTCAACTAAACCATCAACTGGTAAGAATGATAAGCCTTCTAAAGGAGATACTTCTTCTTCAAAACAACTAGTCACTAAATCACAATTAGCTAAATTTGGTTGGAATAAAAATGGACTTAAAGATAGCGTTGTTAAAGACTTAAATAATGCATTAAATAAATTCAAAATTAATACTCCAAAAAGAATTCAACATTTCATGGCTCAAGTTGCACAAGAGTCTATGAAGGGCTTATATCCTACTGAGATCGCAAGCGGGGATGCATACGAAGGACGCACTGATTTGGGTAACACTCATCCTGGCGATGGCAGAAAATTCAAAGGCGGCGGTTACATTCAATTAACTGGAAGAAGTAATTACACTGCATTTGCAAAAGCTATGGGGGATAATAAAATAGTTGAAAAAGGCGTTGAGTATGTAGCGAATAAATATCCTTGGTCAAGCGCTGCTTGGTTCTGGAGTACTAAAAACTTAAATTCTATCGTTGATAAAGGTGGTACTGTAACAGATGTTACTAGAGTAGTTAACGGTGGTACTAATGGATTAAATGATCGTATCGCATATTATAATCAAGCCAAAAAAATCTTCAAATAATTGAATAATTAATTATAAGGATTTTACCACCCCCTTATATGTTTGAGTTCTAATTAAACATATAAGGGGATTTTTAATATTAGTTAAAACTGATACTTATAATAAAATATAATCATCAATAAGTAATTAAAATCAACCTTAGAAACAGGTGACTTATTCTTCAAATATAAGCCTTTCTTATCAGCCAAAACAAAAAATAATCTGACAGTTCAGTTAACTACACTACTTTTTTAGTGACCTGTACTGAACCCCTAATGATGTCCTTTTATTATTTCTTCTTTAAATGAATTTAGATATACTTTCGTTGAAATCTTATCTGTAGCGATAGTTTCTTGTAAATGGTTACGAATATAATTTTCAATCTAATTTTTATTTCTACATACCTTATCCACAAAAACCTATACACTAAAAATTTCTATTACTAAATCTATTTTTTAAGTCTGCCTGTTTATTAAATCTCATAAAACTACTTTTTCTTTTTAGTATCCCGCAACTATTTCGAGTTGAATAATAAATATATATGATTTCTTAAACACCTCTGGTTCAATTGTTTCTACGTCTATCCTCATGCATAATTAACCTAGAAACATTCTAATATTTCTTTTTTCATATGCTACTTGCTTCTGTACCTCAGTGCACTGACTATGTGTTACTTATAATTCCTATTTTGTGTGCTAAATTATGCTGGATGACATTAAATAACATGTCTCATATTGATTATTTTAATTAGATGAACAATATTTATCCCAGATTTGAGAGATGCATTTTTGTCAAGTGTGAGTATTCTTTATATAATAACAGGCTAGTGAAAAATTAAACTTCTCACTAGCCTCTTCGTTTTAAAATTTATTATTTTTTTAAATGAAATTAAAAAAAGAGAGATAGTAGCAACTATCTCTCCTCCCCTTTAAAGGGGTTAGTTAAGAAAATCACTTTAAGCTAATTAATAATTAAGAAAATCATTAACCTATATTAAAGTTAACATTTAATTATGCAATTTTCAAACATGCTAAATTACATATTCCAAGCAGACATACCTTGTTGATTGTAAACTTTTTCTGCTGTATTAATTTGATCTTGAACTGTAGCTGTTGAACCCCATCCTGGCATAGTTTGGAATAAACCTGATGCACCTGATGGATTTTGTGCACTTGATTGACCATTTGACTCTCTAGCAATGATGTGTTCCCAAGTTGAAGCTGGCACGCCTGTTCTACTTGCCATTTCTTGAGCTGCACTTGAACCAGTAGAACCAGGTGTATTACCATTACCTAATCTAGTTGATGAAGTTGATTGTGATGAAGCATTATTTGAAGTTGCACCACTATTTACATGACTAGATTGATTATTAGTTGTTGGAGCTGAAACTGTTTTAACTTGGTAGTTATTAGCTTGTGAGTTGTTTGAAGTTTCAGCTTGAGTATTACTTGTTTGAGCTTGATTAGTATTTTGCGTATAAGCTTGACTGTAATTCACTGCGTGATGAGAATTAGCAGAAGCAGTTTGACCAGAATTTAAACCAGCTGCTTTGTAGCTCCATTTCCAATAAGTACCATCAGAAGTGAAATTGTAATTGAAACCTTTATAGTTGAAATGGATATTGTAAGCACCATTTTGTACTGGTTTTTTATTTAATTGTTCAGGATGATTTTGAGCTAAATCAGCTAAATGAGCGTGGTTAGTATTAGTTTCAGCTGCATTAGCCTCATGACCATGTGCTGCTGAATATCCTGTTACTCCTAATGCTACTGCTAAAGATGAAGCAATAATTGATTTTTTCATAAATAAATACCTCCGTAAATTTATTTTAGTGTATTGAAATTCTTACATATTTGCTTTAGTAACTTATTTAATTTTTGACAATTGCCACTATAACACATCGCACAAATTTGTAAATTACATGCTTTTTACATTTCATTACATTTTAAGTAATAATTGTAATGAACTATCTTTTTTTAGTACTTTAATTTCAACTGAACACTAATACGGATAGTATTTAAAAATTATTACATTAATCAATATATCTAGTATCAACTAATATACAAATCAAAACATAAATATAGGTTATTTGAATCTACGCTTTATAATGAATGTTGGCTTTTGTTTATATTGAATTTTTCCAAAATATATTAAAAAATATATAACTTAATTCGCCTTACCTTTAACAGATTGTGTATAGACATTATTAAAAATAGTATCTTTAATTATAAGCACATTCATTTTCCTTTATTTGTGTAATTAATAAGAATATTTTAATGAGGGTGAATTTATTTGTCTAAATCATAAACGACCTGGTTATTAAAGACATACCTAGGTTCAATGTCAAATAAGTAACGAAAAAGGCAATTTCTATATTATTTCAATAGAAATTGCCCTTTTTACACTAGTGTAAGACCTTTATATCTTAGACACTTGATAAAACTAATTTAATTTATTAACCAATATGAATAATTACATTCCCCAAGCTGATAAACCTTGAGCTTTATAAGCTTTATATGCAGCATTAATTTGATCATTTACTGATGCAGTTGAACCCCATCCTGGCATAGTTTGGAATAAACCTGATGCACCTGAAGCATTACGAGCACCACTTTGACCATTTGATTCTCTAGCAATGATATATTCCCAAGTAGAAGCTGAAACACCTGTACGAGCAGCCATTTGAGCAGCCGCATATGAACCAACTGAACCCGCGTTATTACCATTAGATAAAGTTACTGAACTACCATATGAACTATAATCAGTTGTTGAAGTATTGTAGCTATGGTGACTAGTAGTTGGTGCTGAAACAGCTTCAACATTAGTGTTACTTGATTGTGTATTAGAACCTACTGATTGGTTTGAACTTTCTTGGTTGTATGATTGAGTGTAGTCAGCTGACGAAGATTGAGAACCAGCTTGTTGGTAACTCCATGACCAGTTTGTACCATTAGATGTGAAGTTGTATTCGAAACCATTGTTTACGAAATGAATATCGTATGAGCCAGCTTGTACTGGTTTAGCATTTAATTGATCAGGGTGGTTTTGAGCTAAGTCAACTAAGTGAGCTTGATCAACGTTAGTAGCTTCAGAAGCGTGTGCTTCATTACCTGATAATGCATAACCTGCGATTCCTAAAGATACTGCTAATGATGATGCGATAACTGTCTTTTTCATAATATAAAATTCCTCCAGATATGTTTTTTAAATATTATAATTTTGTAAAGTTATATTCTTATGTGTTTAATTTCGTTGTGCGATATTGGAAATGTTTTTTAACTTTTGACGGTATTCACTATACCACAAAAATCTCTAAATGATATTACACGTTCCTTACAAAAAATTACAATGATTACTCACTTTTGTAATCTTGAAATATTTATGTATCGCTTTGTAACATATAATTCCTTAATAATCGTTTAAAATTTCATCGATATTTGCGGTTTTACATCAGTTTTTTAATAGGTTTGACTCAACTATTAAGTTATCTGTAATATTACAGATTTCAACTTTGTTACACTACCGTAATAATTCTATAATCTAATTTTGCTCAATTCATCTAAAAAAAGATGACTTTCAAAGAGAAAATCCTTGAAAATCATCTTGATATTTAGTCAATGATATCGATTTACAGCACTTCTTCACATCTATTAATGATCGTTTGTAGTACTTTAATACGACTTGTCTTTTTATGATCTGCTGGTATAACGTGCCATGGCGCTTCATTCATATTTGTATGCTTAATCATATCGTAACTCGCTTCTAAGTATAGATTCCATTTTTCTCTATTTCGCCAATCTTCATCTGTAATTTTCCATTGTTTATCTGGATTCTTTTCTCTATCTTTAAATCGCTTTAACTGCTCTTTTTTATCTAAACATAAGAAAAACTTGATAATTAAAGCTCCTTCATCTGTCCACATTTGTTCAAACTGATTAATTTCCTTGTAAGCCCGTTTCCATTCTGCATGTTCAGCAAATCCTTCAACTCGCTCAACAAGAACTCTTCCGTACCAACTACGATCAAATATTTCTACATGCCCTGATTTTGGCATTTCTTTTGCAAATCTCCATAAATAGTGATGATTCTTTTCAACATCAGTCGGTGCACTTATACCATGAACTTGATATCCTGTTGGATCGAGTTTCTCCCTTATACGTTTGATATTTCCACCTTTACCTGCTGCATCCATGCCCTCAAATAGTAAAATCAATGGTATTTTACGTTCATATAATGCAAATTGGAGTTCTCTCATTCGCTTTTGTAAAGTTTCATTTTGGTCTTTGTATTCTTTTTTATGAATTTTAGGTACTTCTATATCGAATAATAATGTAGAAAAGTTTTTATTAAATTTACCATCGATAACGCTTTCATGAGTTTGAAAGCTGTCTATGGCAGATTCTAATCTTTCTATTATATGTAGATACATTTTTTCGATTGCTTGCTTTCTTTCAGTATAATCAATGACCTTCCAATCATCACTATCATTTATTATTTGTCGCATTTCACTTATGTAAATGTCTTTAGGTATGACTTTCTCATACTCTTGTACTTTCCATTTCATTAATGGATTTTCTTTTGTTTGTTCAATATGTTCTTGCCGCTTTTCTTCATTGATTTCGATGAAAAATTTAATGATTTCATAATTATCTTTTTTTAACATATTTTCAAAATCATCAATTTGTCTAACCAAAACATCGTAATTCGAATATTGATTCTGTTTAATTTGATTCTCCAATACCAATCATTCCTGAGGCAATACCTGATAAAGCTGCTGTAATAAAAATAGGTACCATAATTACAGGGTATTTCACCATATTTGGCATCATCATTTTTACTCCACCAAAGAAAATAGAAAGCGGAATACCTAAGCGATTGACTTGGCTTGTTCCAATTAGAAGAACCGCTTCTGTTGCACCAATACCGATTGACGCAGAACCCGCTGCAATTCCCGATAAACCAATAGCCATTGCAATAGCTACCGTTGATAATGGTGATATGATAATAAAACTGAAGACCATCGAAATAAGCATACTCATTAGTACCGGTTGCAATTCAGTAAAGCTGTTCAGCATATTTCCTATCCCGGTTGTAATCAATCTTACATATGGTAACGTAAATACACCTATAGTGGCAGACAATCCACCAATAATTGTTGGAAAAACAATCAGTGCCATACTACCTACACGTTCTTCTACAAGCAAAATCAATAACACTGCAATTGCTGCTGTAAGCATCGTATTAATAAGGTCCCCTATACCTGCGATGACCCATGCACCGTTTTTAAATTGAGCTGCGCCACTTCCAACATACGACGCACTCGCAACGACGGCGATAGCTAAAGGTGTTAGATTAAATTTCATTGCTATAAGCGCACCAATAAGCGCTGGTACAGTAAATTGGATGGCTTGTACGACTCCTAATAAAGTTTTAAAAATAGGATGATATTGCATAAAATACTTGAAAATTTCTCCCAAAATGGCGTTTGGAACCAGTCCCGCGACAATCCCAACCGCTACCCCTGATAAAACTCTAAAAATAAAATCCTTTGGTCCGTCAATATTTCTAATCGCTGACATGACTTAAACCTCCCAATATGCTAAGTAATCAATATGTATATAAAACAGAAGTCTTGATAGGCAATGTATGAGTCAATTAAATGATTCTTTGATGCAATAAACTTAGAGGGATATCTAATAAAATTCATACACGCTTCTCAAGACTATGAATAATAGTATATCATATTTTTCTGAAAATTTAGATAATTATTTTTGGATAATTTTTACAAATTTAGAAAATACTATCTAGAAAGCGAATTATTTAATAATCTGGGTAAGTTGTAATACAATCTAGTCCGCGGAAATCTGAAATTCATCATTAATGACAATAGAAAAATCGGTCCTATTTAGTATAGAGCCGAAAATTCAAGTTAGAATAATCTAAACATATAGAAATCCCTAGTAGAGAATTCGGTCAGCCCAAAAACGCTACTAGGGATTTTGTTTTATATTGTCTTAATTTATTTATCAATTAATATTATGCTTCTTCAACGTCTTCTTCAGTTTCTGTAGGAATCTCTGTTTTACGAGATTCTTTTTTATATTTTTGATACATCAGGAATAATACGCCAATCCATACAGGTATAGAAAGAACTGCCAAACGCGTACTACTATTAATAAGTAAAATCACAAAAATGAAAGCAAAGAATACTAAAATACCATAAGCCATGTATTTACCGCCTGGCATTCTATAATTACTTTCCTTATGCAACTCTGGATTATGCTTCAAGAAACCAAGATATGCAACCATAATCACTGCCCATATTAAGATATTTAATACAGTTGAAAATGTAGTGATTTGAACGAATACTTTCGTTGCGTCTTTAAAAATTGCATTTAAAATAACTGAGATACTTAATAATCCACAAGTCACAAGAATTGCGTAGTATGGAACGCCATTTTTATTTGTCTTGTGTAAGAACGCTGGTCCCTGCTTTCTTCCTGCTAATCCAAACATTGTACGACTATTCGCAAAGATACCACTGTTACATGATGATGCAGCTGCAGTTAATACGACAAAGTTAATAATTCCTGCAGCAAATGGAATACCAATAAGTCCAAATAATTTTACATATGGACTGTCATCAGGATTTAATTTATCCCATGGTACTACTGACATAATCACAGCTAACGAACCAATGTAGAAAATTAATATTCTGAAAGGTACATTATTAATTGCTTGAGGAATCGTCGTATGTGGCTCCTTTGTCTCACCTGCTGTAATACCTATTAACTCAATTCCAATAAACGAGAATATTGCCATTTGGAATGACATGAAAAATCCAGAAGCACCATTCGGGAAGAAGCCACCTTCCTTCCAAATGTTAGTTACTGTTGCTGGACCATATTGTGTCTTCATCGCAAACACAATCATAACGATACCAATAATGATTAACGCAAAAATCGTGATGACTTTAATAATTGATAGCCAGAATTCTAACTCTCCAAATAACTTTGCACTAAATAGGTTTAAAGCAACTAAAATTAATATTGTAGCCGCAGCTGTAATCCAGTTCGGCATTTCTGGATACCAAAAGTCAACATATTTTGCTACAGCAGTCACTTCTGCCATACCAGAAATAATCCAAGTTAACCAATACGTCCAACCGACCATGAATCCTGCCATAGAACCTATATGGTGATGCGCAATATCCCCAAAAGATTTAAATCCTAAATTAGATAAAAGCAATTCTCCCATTGCTCTCATAAACATAAATAATATAAAACCAACTATAATATATGTCAGTAATATAGAAGGTCCTGCTAAATGAATTGATGCACCTGCACCTAGGAATAACCCAGTCCCAATAGCGCCTCCAATTGCAATCAATTGAATATGCCTATTACTTAATTCTCTTTGCAGCTTATCTGCCATAACTTCATTCTTCTCCATTTCGTGGAGTATATTTATGTCTGAATGTTAATGTATAATTAGATACCCCTTTTTATCTAATAAACAATTCTTCTCAAAATCAAATCATTTATTCTTGTAATTTTTATAATACCCTAAATAATTAAAAACAATCAAATACTTATGTATTCATCGAATCTCCTTCGTTGACATCTACCAATTTAGAGAAGATAATTTAATTAAGTTAAACAACACATGTTAGGTAGGTGAAAACATGGACGCTACTAAAATTGATCCTCGTATTATCAGAACTAAAAAATTACTTGTTAATGCCTTTCAAAAAGTATCAAGAGAAAAGAAATTATCTCAAGTAAGTGTTAAAGATATCACCGATGAAGCGACAGTAAATAGAGCGACATTCTATGCGCATTTTACAGATAAATATGATATTCTCGATTACACACTTTCTGTAACTATCCTTAAGGATTTAAACGATACTTTAAATATTTCAGAAGTAATTAATGAGGAAATTCTTTCTAATATATTTATTTCTATTGCCTATTATATGGTTGAAGTTCAAGATTCTTGCGAAATGAATAGTGAAGAATTCTGTAATCAAGCGCATAAACGTATCAATAATGAACTGGAGGATATTTTCACTATTATGCTTGAAAATAGTTTCCCTAGTCATGAAAGAGAGATACTGGTAAATAGCGCAAGTTTCTTAGCAGCAGGTGTTTGTGGATTAGCTAAGCATTGGCTAGAAACAAGCAAACTCACGCCAGAAACATTTATTAAGAAAAATCTTCCTTTCCTCATTCAACATATTACACAACTTTAAATTTTATTTGCTTACAACCACTACTCACACATTGTGAGTGGTTTTTTATTTTTTAATACATTTAAACAACACATATGATTAAAAGTTGCTTAAGCAACTTTTAATATGAGCATGTTGGTTGTAAAAGAACATCCATGAGCGTATATTGAATTTAAACAACAGTTGTTGCATAGATGATAACTGTTGTTTGAACCCTGGAAAATAAGGAGGATATTCATTAATGAAACTATTAGATAGAATTAATGAACTAGCAAATAAAGAAAAAGTTGAAAGTTTAAGTTTTGAAGAAAAACAAGAACAACATCAATTAAGACAAGATTATTTGAAAATGATTCGTGGCCAAGTACTTCATACATTCTCAACAATGAAAGTACTTGATCCACTTGGTCAAGATGTTACACCAGACAAAGTTTACGAATTACGTGAAGAATATGGATATGGCAATATTGAAGAATAATTTGTGGTATAAATAAAGGCGCCATGTACTAAAATAATGTACACGGCGCCACATATATTTTTAGAGTTTCTAAGATTTTAATCTGTAGAAACTCTTATGCAATAGACCTGGTCTATTGTATTCCTCTAAACAACTAAGATTTTAATCTGTAGAAATTCTAATGTAATAATTATTAACCTTAACAAACTAGAAAGTTAAATTTATGTCCGTCTGGATCAGCGAACATTGCTCCATAATAACCCTGCTTTACTCCTGGTGGATCAATAATCGTTCCCCCTGCAGACTCTACTTTCTCTACTAATTCATCCACTTCTTTATTTTCTTTAACCCCTAATGAAATCATTACTTCATTAGGATGCGCGTCAACTTCTTGATGTGATACAGATTCGAAATGATTATTTTCTATTAATATCACAATGGTTTGGCCAATCGAAATACCTACCATCTTATCTAACATGTCAGGATTTTTATTAATTTCAAATCCTAATGTTTTAAAAAATTGCTCACTACGGTCTAAATCTTTAACATTTAAATTAAACCACATTGAATGCATCATATCTTCACCTCTTAAATTTGATGATTAACAGAAAGTCTAAAAATCTACTTCGGCAATCCATTTATCGAGTGTTAAACGCGTTGGGTTGATACGTTCCATTTGTACAAAATCAATAACGTATCCTTTTTCTTCAAGCCAACTTCTCTCAGTAGTACCACTTGTAAATGCCCCTTCAATTTCTGTAGGTTTGCCTGTCACCGTCGCAAATGTTTTCACTACTTCGTTTAAAGTAAGTTCATCAGAAGCAATTTCTAATTCTTGATGATTATATGATTCTGCATCTTCGAATAATGTGGATACAATTTTAGCAATATCAATGGAAGAAATCATTGCAAATTTCACATTTGGATCAATAAACTCTGGTATTTTAATTTCTCCATTTTCTACTTTAGTGATTCTTAAGAAATTATCCATAAAGAATGAAGGTTTGATAATTGTAAAATTTAAACGTGATGCTTTGATTTTATTTTCCAATTGGGCTAAAGCTTCAAAATGCGGGCCAGTTCTATCGCGGTTCACTCCACCAGCCGTACTATAAACTACATAATTGACCCCTTGTCTTTCGGCCGTATCAATAATCATTTCACCTTGTCTTAATTCTTCTTCAACATTATCTGGAATAATCGGCTGAACACTATACAATCCATACTGACCTTGCATTGCTTGAGCCAAACTATCTTCGTTGCTTAAATCTCCCTCGAAGATTTCAAGATGCTCATTCTCAATAGACGTTAATTTTTCGTTATTTTTATTTCTTGTAAAAGCACGCACATGCCAACCATCTTCTAACAATTGTTTCACAACAGCATTACCTTGTTTACCAGTTGCTCCAATTACTAAAATACTTTTTGTCATTTTATCTCTCTCCTATTGTAAAAACCAATAATCTTCTTTTTCACCTTTTAAATAAGTATATTCTTCAGGCGTATCTCCATTTTCTTTAATATTCGAATTGATTACATCACGAATATCCCAAACGAGATGAATAAATCTTTGAAGTTGATTATCAAAGAATCCATTTGGTGCATTCATGTTCAATACCTTTTCCACTTCTTCTACTGAAATACTCATTTTATTTGCAATATCTTCCATACTTAACGTTGATTGATTGAAATGTTCTTGTAATTCTATAGCAGTGATACGTCTTTGTTCTTTATTTAATGACATGAGTCAATCACTCACTTTCGTATAATTTCATTTTTATATAGTCTCTTGTTTGATTTCGTATTTAGCATGACTTATAATAAACGGAGCGTTATCCGTTTGTCAATAATTATTAATTAAGAAGGTGAATGTATTGCGAAAAGATGCTTTAGAAAATCGTCAACGTATAGAAGAAAAAGCCATTGAGTTATTTAAAGAACATGGTGTTGATACCGTCAGCATGAATAGAATTTCTAAAGAACTAGGAATTGGTATGGGTACGCTTTATCGTCATTTTAAAGATAAAAGTGATTTGTGCTATCACATTATCGAACATGATTTTGATGAAATTATCCATCAAATGAAGCGTGTAGCCTCGACTTCTCATTCTAAAGAAGAGATTATGAAAAAATCCCTAGATGTTTTTCTTAAATTTAAATTTGAAAATAGTGATTTATTAAATTGTATTGAGGAAAGTAATACTAAGACTCAATTTCATCATAGCCAATTTTTCTCTGACTTATTCGATTTCTATTATGATTTATTTCATGACGGTCATGATGAAAGATGGGCTACATTCAAAACGGATATGCTATTAAAGTCTTTATCTACAAAGGCTTATGAAATTCAAAGAAGTAAAAGACAACTTTCAAATAACGAAATTAGAGATAACTTAATTAGACTATATTTAAATTAATCGAGGTGTTTGAAATGGATAGAGTAACGTTAATTACTGGTGGAAATAAAGGTTTAGGATATGAGGCAGCTAAAGAATTAAAAGCGAAAGGCTATAAAGTTTATATTGGATCAAGAAATGAAGAACGTGGTCAAAAAGCTTCTAAAGAATTAGGTGTTGATTACGTACAACTTGATGTTAGCGATGATGAGTCATTTCAACGAGCTTTCAAAACCCTTTCCGAAAAAGAAGGACGTGTCGATGTACTTATTAATAATGCTGGTATTTCAGGCGGATTTGCCAAAGTAGCCGACATAACTGTAGAAGACGTTGAAAAAGTTTATAACACAAATGTCTTCGGTATTGTTCGAATGATGAATACATTCATCCCATTACTAGAGCAATCACAACAGCCTGTAGTCGTTAACGTAAGTAGTGGTTTAGGTTCATTCGGTATGGTGACAAATCCTGATAAAGCTGAATCAAAAGTGAATTCCCTCGCTTATTGTTCTTCAAAATCAGCGGTGACAATGTTGACTTTACAATATTCTAAAGGTCTTCCACACATGCAAATTAATGCTGCAGCCCCAGGTTCAACTAACACTGATTTGGTTGGAGACTTCAGCAACAACTCTAAACCAGCATCAGAAGGCGTCAAACCAATTGTTGAACTCGCCACAATCGATGCTGATGGTCCAACTGGCACATTTATCGACGGTGATGGCCCAATGCCTTGGTAATTTTGTACGTGTTTGTTTCTATCTTTAATGGGAAAAACGTAGTGCATTAAATGTAAATCGCACATAATAATCAAATAAAATTAGTTTTATCGATCTCTGGAGGGATTTTAAGTGAAAAGTATTAATTTTGAAGAACATTACGTCGTTGATGACATTCAGAAAGAAACAATGAAGTATATGTCTTCAGACTCTAACGGTGTTCCAATGCAAACCATGCTAAAAGGTCTAGAACAAAAATCAGGCTTTACGAATGCAGATGATATTACAAAACATGATGAGCGTATCAAATTCATGGATGAACATGATGTTGAAATGCAAGTATTGTCATATGGTAATGGTGCACCTTCCAATTTAGAAGGTGAGCGTGCCATCGAACTATGTCAACAGGCCAATGATACATTAGCAAAATATGTTAACGAACATCCTGATAGATTTGTGGGATTTGCCACATTACCTATCAACGAACCTCAAGCAGCAGTTGAAGAATTCAAACGTTGCATTAAAGAATTAGGTTTTAAAGGTGCATTAATTATGGGACATCCTAAAAATGGCTTCCTAGATCAAGATCAATACGATGATTTATTTGCAACAGCTGAAGCATTAAATGTACCTATTTACTTACATCCTTCTCCAGTTCAAAGCGATGTCTACCAAGCTTATTATAAAGGTAATTATTCAGATGTAACTGCAGCTACATTCGCTTGTTTTGGTTACGGTTGGCATGTAGATGTGGGTATTCACGCTATACACCTCGTATTATCTGGTGTCTTTGATCGTCATCCTAACTTAAATATGATTATTGGACATTGGGGAGAATTTGTTCCATTCTTCCTTGAACGTATGGATGACATCTTATTTGCCGACCATTTAGAACACCCTATTAGTTATTATTTCAAAAATAATTTCTATATTACGCCAAGCGGAATGTTAACTAAACCACAATTTGATTTAGTCAAAGCAGAAGTCGGTGTCGATCGAATTTTATATTCAGCAGATTACCCTTACGTTGAACCTGATAAATTAGGCACATTCCTAGACGAATTAGATTTAACGGAAGAAGAAAAAGAAAAAATCAGCTATAAAAATGGTGCTAAATTATTAGGCTTAGAAAAATAAATAGACTCAAATGGAGGTTTTTCAAATGGAAACTTTAGAATTACAAGGTGCTAAATTACGTTATCATAAAATTGGTAAAGGTCCTGTACTTATTTTAATTCCAGGTGCAAATGGAACTGGTGACATTTACATGCCACTAGCTAAACAAATCCAAGATCATTTCACAGTGGTTGCAGTCGATCGTCGCGGATATGGTCAAAGCGAATTAACTGAACCGTTACCAGAAGAAGTGTCAAACCCTGACAGTCGCTATCGAGTTAAACGTGATGCTCAAGACATCGCTGAATTAGCGAAATCATTAAGTGATGAACCTGTATACGTTTTAGGTTCAAGCTCAGGTGCCATTGTAGCCATGCACGTTTTAAAAGAACATCCAGATGTTGTGAAACGCATTGCTTTCCACGAACCACCTATCAATACTTTCTTACCAAATGCTAAGTATTGGCAAGATAAAAATAAAGAAATCATCGATATTGCAGTTAATGAGGGCATGCCTCAAGCAATGAAACTTTTCGGTGAAACATTAAAAACAAGTCAACTTGACCAACAATATATGTCTAAACCTGCACAATCTGAAGATGACGCGGAAAGTAAAAAACGCTTTGAAGAAATGCTAGGTTGGTTCAAATATGAAATACGCCAATACACTGAATCTGATATTTCTATTGAGGATTTAAATCAACATAAAGATATAATTACGCTATTAAATGGTACAGACTCTAAAGGTTCTTTCCCTCAAGAAGTAAACTTCTTCATTAAAGATGAAACTGGAATTGAAATTGTTGATATTCCTGGCGGCCACTTAGGTTATATTCAGAAACCTGAAGGCTTTGCTGAAGTTTTATTAAACATTTGGGGTTAATCCGTTTTAGAAGTTTAAAAAGGAGTTTGATTCAATGTTATTTGAACGAAATAAACCTTATACCAACGAAACTTTATTGGATAAGGAAAATATTTTAGAGTTAATTCAATTTGAACGTTTCTGTAGAGACAATGCTTTATGGGATAGTATGAGAAGCTGCTTTGCAGAAGATTCTCGTGTAAATATTTCATGGTTTGATGGTACAGGTGAAGAATTTGTCACTTCTTCTGAAGAAATGAATCGCTATGCTCCACATCAAATTTATAATACGCAAATGTGGATAAATGACAATCGTGCTATCGCTATGATGCAAGCTACAATACAATTTCGAGTTGATATCAAAAATGTTGAAATGCAACTAGATTCTGACGCTAAAATCATTTATAGTCTCGAAAAAAATGAAGAAGGCATTTGGTTAATTAAAGGTTTAGGTTCCATTTATGAGAAAGATAAATTAACACCTGTGATACCAACTACTATTAATTTACCTAACTCAGACTTTGAAGGATATCGTAAAAGTTATGCTTGTTTATCCTATGCACTAAATGAACTCGGTTATGACGTTAATCATGACTTACCAGGTATTGATCGACCAGAGGACGTTAATAAATATTACGAACAGCTCGATCATTGGTTAACTCAAAATGAAGAATAAGCAATAAGACAGAAATATCATTTAGAAAAATTATTTTCACTATCCCAATCATAGAAACTACAAAGTTAAATGTAATAATTAAAAAGGGCATCCGCCTCCTTACGGTATAGAACGAGTGGCGAGATCTTGGCTCCTCGTCTCGTTCCCGTAAGAAAGCGTGATGTCCGAAACTTAAAAGGAAGTATATAGAATGAAAAAGATAGATTTACATGCACATTATATTTCTCCTGGCTTTAGTCAATTTCTTGATGATTACTTTGATGGCAAAGGTGATGGCGTGAAGACGCCCCCATTTTCACCAAAATCATATATCAATTTAATGAAAGAACAGGATATTGAATATGGTGTCTTATCCATTTCAAGTCCACACATCAGTGCTGCACCAGATGACAAAATGTTAGAACTTGCAGAGGAAGTTAACACATACGCAGCCAACATCACTCAACAATACAGCGATCAAATTGGATTCTTCGCTACTTTACCGTTACCGCTCGCAGAAGAAAGCGTCAATACAATAGACAAAGCGCTAGGTGACCAACAAGCTTTAGGCTTTACATTGCCTACCAATGCACGTGGCGTCTATTTAGGTGATGAACGCTTAGACCCAGTACTTGAAAAGTTAAATGAACGTCAAGCTACAGTTGCAATTCACCCTAACGAACCAAAACCAGCGATTAAAGCAATGAGCGAGGAAGTTCCGCCACCATTAATGGAATTTATCTTTGATACGACACGTACAATTATTTATATGAGTCAGAAAAATGTCTTTAGTAAATATCCTAATATTAAATGGATTGTCCCTCATTGCGGTGCATTACTACCTGTCATCGCTCAACGTGTGGCTATGGGTAATAAGATGTTTGGCTCTGAAAAACAACCCGACGATTTAGAACAAGTGATGAAGAACCTTTACTTTGATTTAGCTGGAAAGGTTTTACCTTATCAATTACCTACATTATTAGAAATGGTTGATCCAGATAAGATTGTCTATGGTTCTGATGCACCTTATACGACGAATCAAGTCGTCTCAATGTTAGCCAATGAAATAGAATCAACAGATTTAATTACAATTGATTCTAAAATTCATATGTTATATGACAACGGCAAAGCGTTATTAGATAAAATGAAATCTTAATTTTCTACAATAACTATCCCCACACAATAGCGAACGGTTTTACCAACGCATCTGTGTGGGGATAGTTAAATATGTTTGTAAACAAAGTAATTGAAAAGATAAGACTGTTAGTAACCCTTGCTAATTGAAAGGTTAGATATACGAAGTATTGATGGCGACACGCCTGCAGGAATAGCATGCGTCTTGAGACTACTTGTAAGTCAGTTAATTTTTAAAAAACCGGCTACGCAGTAGCTGATTGATATTGAGCTCATAAAATGCTCAACATCTAATCATCCTTGCGGGGGTGATAATACGAATTCTTAAATTCTAGAATTCTGTATCACTCCCAAGCCATGCCCGCGGCAAGGGAGCTAAGCAATACGAAGTATTGATATATTAGCCTAATCTTTAAAAGGGCTTGTCTGCAGTCTGAATTAATCTAAAATCGTGTCCATCGAGCGATTTACACTGGCCGCATACATGCCACCAAATTTAAGTAAGTGCACCATGAGTAAGTATAATCTATAAAATTCTAATCTCTTTTGAGCACCCTTCGCTAGTGGAAAATGCTTTTCATATTCATCATAAAATTCTTCCGTAAAACCACCGAAAACTGTAGTAATTCCTAAGTCAAACTCTCTATCACCATAAAGTGGTGCTGGGTCAAATAAAGCTGGACTTCCATCTGTAAGAAACATATAGTTGCCGCCCCATAAATCGCCATGCAATAAAGAAGATTTACTTTCATGGTTATCCAATTCATTCACCATTACAGTTCTCACTTGTTCATAAACGTTGTTGTCCTCTTCATTCCATAAACCCTTTCGCATGAGTTCATCTCTTAAATGGTCCATTCTTCTATCAATAAAAATTTCTTTCCATGTATCCGCCCATGTATTATCAAATGAAATATCTCCACCTTCATGTGGTAAACTAAAGCCAAATTTACCATCGGGTTGCTGTTGGCTATGCATTTTGGCAACAAGTTGCCCAAGTTCACGTTGACTTCCACGTCCACCTTCTTCAAGATAACTTAAAATAAGATAGGCATCCCCATTGATTTCACCGCTAGCAATCACACGTGGCGCCGTGACTCCAGCATTCTCAAATTCATTCAACCCAGCAATTTCAGCTGCATAGAATGACTCAGGTCTATGACGCTGAACAAGTAAAAAGAAAATGTCATCTTCAGTTGTAGTCACTTTAAACGCTTCATTAACATCTCCACCACTTACAGGCGAGATATCCTTAATTCCTTCTAAAGATAGTTCTTTTTTCCATTCTGCTTTCATGCTTTCACCTTCCTAAGAAGTTTATCGTTATTCCTTATTATATTTCCTATTCTGTAGATGATTAATCTCAACTTCAACTTTATACTTTGTAATTAAGTCAATTTTTTAACTTTCACTAATTTAACTATGAAAATATTTATTAAAATGCTAGTCTATTAAAAGAATGGATTTCAAATATATTAAGTTGGGGATAGTAAGCCTCAAATATAATGAAATAGGAGCGTTATCATGTATAAATTAGTTAAACCTTTCTTATTTAAACTAGATCCTGAGCGTGCACATGGAATGACCATTGATGCCCTCAAAACAGTGCAAAAATTTCCAATCATTTATTCAATCATGGATAAACTTTTCAATTATAGTAATCCTATACTTGCTCAAACAATCCATGGCATCAAATTCAATAATCCTATAGGACTTGCTGCTGGATTTGATAAATCTTGCGAAGTACCTAAGGCCTTAGAACATGTTGGTTTTGGCGCAATTGAATTAGGTGGTATTACACCTAAGCCTCAACCAGGTAATCCAAAGCCACGTATGTATCGTTTAGTAGAAGATAATGCATTAATTAATCGCATGGGTTTCAATAATATTGGTATGAACAAAGCGCTTAGTCATTTACGACGTCATGCCTACACTATTCCAGTTGGTATAAATGTCGGCGTGAATAAGAAGACGTCATACGAAGACCGCTATCAAGACTATATTAAAGTAATTGACACATTTAAGAATGACGTCACTTTCTTTACTGTAAATATTAGCTCTCCAAATACTGAGAATTTACAGAATTTCCATGACAAAGATGAATTTACAATGCTTTGTGAAGCTTTAACTCATTTTAAATCTGAAAATGAAATCAATGTACCTATATTCTTAAAATTAACTTCAGACATGGAATTAGAAGGTTTCAAAAACATTTTACCGTCAATTACGAAAACGTTTGACGGTGTTATCCTTGCCAATACAACGCGTCAACGTGATGGATTAACTTCAGACAATAAAACTGAAGAAGGCGGATTAAGTGGTAAGCCTTTATTTGAACGCAACTTAAAACTTGTTAAATATGCATATCAAGAGACGCAAGGTAAATTCTTAATTATTGGTACTGGAGGCATCTTTAGTTCAGAAGATGCGATTAAAATGTTAAGAAACGGTGCATCATTATTACAAATTTATTCTTCTTTAGTCATTGAAGGTCCAGGTTTAACTAAGAAAATAAATAAAGAAATTGCCCAGTATCTAACTGAAAATAACTATCATAATGTAAGTGATATTATTGGTTTAGATGCATAATTTAATAATCTGTTAGTCGTAAATTCATATTAATTATATTTAACCTTTAAAAAATTCTTTACATATATTTAAAACGTTTTATACTGTAATAAAAATATGTGTTTCATGAATTTAGGAGGCATAAAGATGAGTGACGAGAACAAAGATAAAAATGAACAAGTGAAGCAAGAGACATCGACTGAAATGCCTAATCAACATAAGGATAATGAAGATGAACGACAAGGTTTAAACGGTTATCGAAAAACAGATTTAGACTTAGAAATTGAACGCGAATTACGTGAAATGATGGAAACAGGCGAATCAGAGAAACAAACTGAGAGTAAAAAGTTTAAGATATTCTCACTTTTATCAATGATTGTTATCGCAGGTTTAGCCATATTTAGATTTATTCATAAAATGATGTAATGCTATAGAAAATCCCAAACGTAGAGAAGTAGTCTATACTAAAAAGCTCATTTCCATCTACATTTGGGATTTTTATCGTTAAAACTGTTGTAAAAATGCATTTGCTTCTTTATTAATTTGTTTAAAATCAATGCCTTGTTTCATGGCTGCAAAGACGCAACCACAATAACACTGTCTAAATATATTGTAGTCTTTACATATTTCAATAGAGCGTTCATATCCTTTATTCTTTTTGAAGTCGCTCGGCAGATATTTAACATTATAAATATTTTGAACATCCATACCTAACTCGTTAATGAGTTGCGCATTCTTTTTAGGAGAGAGCGTGATGGCACTTCCGAAATAATCGTAACCATATTTGACTGCCGCTTGCGCTACAATTTCTAAGCGCATTTCAAAGCATGCTGTACATCGTAGCCCTCCCTCAGGTTCTTCAGTAAGCCCCTTTTCTTTGGCCATTTTCATAAATTCATGTGGTTTATATTCCGCTTCAATGTATTCCACATTGGCGCCTGTCTTTTCATTAAAATCTTTTACAAATTGTTCTTGAACTTTAGCACGTCTTAAATACTCACTCTTAGGATGAATATTAGGATTAGCAAAGTAAATCGCAATATCCGCATATTGTGTAAGAAATTCCAGAGTATAAGTACTACAAGGCGCACAACAACTATGTAATAAAATTCGTGGGCGCTCCCCTTCATGTTCCCACTGAGATATCATTTTTCTCAAAACTCTATCGTAATTGATTTTCTGATTTTTCATTTTTGCCAATATTTGATCCGCTTCGATCATGACAAAACCTCCCTTTAATACGTCCGGTAAATATAGTTTGACTTTATTATATATTATCAGATGTATAAAGAGAGGCTATTTTAATA
>NZ_PPRT01000092.1 GCF_002902725.1 Staphylococcus caprae | reverse complement strand
ATATAAAATAAAGTGTAATATGTAATTGTAATTATCTATTCCTTCACTAATAAAGTTAAAGTCTTATTTAATAAAGGGGACGTTTAGGGATGTTAAAGCTGAATAATGAGTTGTTTAGTCTAATAAAAAGGTATGGGGAATGTAAAAGTTTTAAATACAATGAAATTTTTCATTTAAATAATGAAGGGAATTTTTTATATGCTTTCGAAAGAGGAGTGGCTTTTTTAAAGCAAACAGATGTCACTGGTAAAGTTCTATTATCAAAAATCTGTAAAAAAGGAAGCATTTATGTAGAAACTATTGATGATTTCAGTCAATTTCAAATAAACTACCAGTTATTCTTCAAACAAAATACT
Source organism: Staphylococcus caprae (assembly GCF_002902725.1). Lineage (GTDB taxonomy): Bacteria > Bacillota > Bacilli > Staphylococcales > Staphylococcaceae > Staphylococcus > Staphylococcus caprae. The sequence continues at coordinate 1,606 of NZ_PPRT01000092.1, read as the reverse complement.
ACTTTATACCAAGTCTCAATTAATAAATTAAGGGAAAATATTGATAACGACTATCTTAATACATTAATTTTGAAATATACACATAATGAAATTAGAAAAAGAGAGTTAACTTTAAGAGATTATACTTTTTATGGTAAAAAAGGAACGATTCTTTCTAATCTAGTTCGATTGGCCAATTCTTTTGGAAAAATATTTAAAAATGGAACGATATTAATAGATGTTAAATTAACACATGAGGATCTCTCACAATTATGTGGTATGAGTAGAGAAAGAATAACCAAAACAATATCTAAATTAAAAAGCGATAATATTCTAGATTATGATAAAAAACGCAAAAAGTTTATCATCTTAGATTTAGAATCAATTAAAAATCAAATTAACTGTGAAGAGTGTCCTTTAAACTTTTGTAATATCTGTTAATTTTCTAATAAAACTTAAGCGACTAGATAAATATATTATTATTGAAAAAACTACTAAAAATAATTGTTCCTCTACTGACAGTAAACATAAAATAACCGTACTTACAAACAGTAAAACTAAATATCTAGTGAAGCGTTTATTGATAATATTTTTAATAAAATTAGAACTATAATAAAAGGTACTTACAAAAGTAAATATATACAATAATATAACAAGCAATAAAGGTAGTTTTAATGAAAAGTGGTTTGAAATCTTTAAGCCTATCCCTATTAGTAAAATAATAGGTACGATACCTTTATAAATAAAATTGCCACTAGGAATTTCTATACTTTTTTTGAATTTTTCCATATCAAAATCCTTTTTGTCTCTTTCTTTTAAAAATTTTTCATTAATATAATTAATCTGCTTTATCCTACTATTAATATACATATAAAATGGAACTACAATAAGCGTAATTGTTACAGATATACACGCAAATTCTGCCCACGAATTTTTAATAATAAAAAGCGTTATCCAATAATCAATATATTTATTAATGCCGAAAATATAATAAATGCCTAACATTACCAATACTACAATAAGAAATTTATATTTTGACTTCATGATAACTCCCCCTTAAGTTCATTTATTAAATCCAATAATCTTTCACTTTCACATATATTTTGTATTATCGTGAAAAAATTATTGTGCAGTTTCCAAAACTCTACAATATTTTTTATTTCAACAACTGCACTCATTTTATCTAAAATATCTTTATAGATGTTATCAATCATCCTATTATCTTTATCAAGTAGAGTAATGTTTTCTATTAATTGTTTCTTTTCACCATAATATAGAAATTGATTATTATAATATACTAAAGACTTGTTATTAGCGATATTTAATAAAAGGATTTTTAGAAAAAGCACTTCTTCGGTCCCTTGTATTTCACACTCTCCATCCTTCGTAATAATCTTCTTTTTGGTAACATCATTATGATAATTACTAAAGTTGTTATCTTTGGTGAATTTAATATCTCCAACAACATAAACACTCATATTATCTTTATCATAAAATTTTTCAGATAGCTTATGTAAATCATGAAATGAAATTTGATTAATATCTTTTTCAGTTCCTAGTATTCGGTCTCTTATGATATTAAGTTTTATATCATGAGATTGAATACTTTTATATCCTTTTATTTCAT
>NZ_PPRT01000010.1 GCF_002902725.1 Staphylococcus caprae | reverse complement strand
TTTTACAACCTTTGACTGTTGTAAGCTTTTGCCATTTTAGAAGAAGGACTTTTTACTACTTTTTCATTAATCGAAAGCCCACTCGTCACAATAATATACCCACTTTTTGAAGATTTTTTATAATTAATCTCTCTTTTTACGATTTTCTTGTTATGGATCACTAAAACATACTTGTTATCTACAATGCTGGATTGTGGAAGTTCAATATCGTTCGAAATCAAACTTATTTTAAAGTGTGTTCCAATAGGGTATTTGGCCTGAGTGGTCAGCACAACCTGAAAGTAAGATATATGATTTTTAACTTCAGAAGGAATCATTGAGATTGATTTAACTTTGCTAATGAATTGAGTAGCGTCACTAGTAGTTATAGAAACATTTTGATTAATTTTTAATAAATTCACTTCAGATTCTGATATATTAGCATGAATGACACGTTCCTCGCTATCAATTTGCACTACCTTATCATCTGCCTTTGCAGGATGTGGATTTATAATAGAGACATTGCCATTAATAGGAGAAACTTGTGTTGTGTAGATTGAATTTTGTTCTTGAAGAAGCTGAGAATACAGTTGTGGTGCGGATAGATAGGGGTTAGCTTTTAAATGTGAAGGGGCGTTCGTAGGGAGTTTAATTTGGTTAAGAACACCTTTAAAACTGTTTACTTTTATTTCTTTTTCAGAATTATAATATTCTAAAATCGGTCTTTTGGCGGTTATTTTTTCGTTATTTTTAACTAAGATACGGTTAATTTGCCCTAGTGAAGGATTAAAGTGGAAAGTGTAGCTTTGCTTAGGTGTTTGAATTCCTGTGGTGGAGAGAAGTATTTTGGGTTTAACTTTGATTATTTTTATGGAATTTAAGTCGTCAGTATTAGATTTTAACTTTGAATAGGTGTGATATCCAAATCCTAAACTGGTTAAAAGAAAGACTAAAATTAAAATAAATAATGTTATACGCTTTGTATTCATAGATGTTCACCTCTAGATGTGGAGTTAAAGGTATTATACAATATTAATTTAATAATAAGTAGATATTTTTAGTTTAAATGAAAATAGTTTGATTTAGACATTCTGATTTTATCAATATTTGAAAAAACATTAATACTTTACCTTTAAAAAGAAAAAATTGGGATTGAAACATTTAGCACAATATATTATGTCAATACTTCGTATTGCCTAGCTCCCTTGCCGCGGGCATGGCTTGGGAGTGATACAGAATTCTAGAATTTAAGAATTCGTATTATCACCCCCGCAAGGATGATTAGATGTTGAGCCATTTTATGAGCTCAATATCAATCAGCTACTGCGTAGCCTGTCTTTTAAAAATCAACTGACTTACAAGCATGCTATTCCTGCAGGCGTGTCGCCATCAATACTTCATTTATTATTAAGTAAAAAACTTTTTTTCTTCTACAAAATCAACGATAGCTCAGTCTACAATTTGTCCGAACTCCAAAATTGAATTTTTATAGTGTGAAATCTAAGTCTAAAATAATCTTAATAAGACGATGCCAATGGCGATACATATTAAGCCACATACTTTACGTACGGTGATTTTATTTTTAGGAGAACCGAGTAATCCGAAGTGATCGATGATGATACCCATCAACATTTGTCCTAACATTGCGACAATCGTTGTAAGCGCAGCGCCTAAGAAAGGCATTAAAATAATATTTGCTGTAACGAATGCCATTCCTAAAATGCCACCGATAAAGTAAACAGGCTTTATCTGACCTAACTCTGTATGGAAATGTTGAATTTTTAAACTACGATGAAAAATCAATGTAAGAATAAATAGAGCAGTCGTCCCGACGGTAAATGAAATTAATGATGCAAATATAGATGAGTGTGTCTGTTGAGCGAGTGCGCTATTGATTGTTGTTTGAATAGGTGGTGCAGAACCAAACACAAGACCAATAGCTAACCATAATAAAAAGGTTGAATCAGACTTTTGTTGCACCTTCTGTTTAGGGATATAATTCATCAATAAGATACCAAAAAGTAAAAATATAATACCGATACCTTTGAAAAAAGTGAATGAATGTTGCGTAGCCCCAAATAATCCAAAGGTGTCGATGATCACTCCCATGAGAATCTGACCTGTGACAGTCATCACGACGGTAAGTGCAGCCCCTAATCTAGGTAATAACAATAGATTTCCTGTTAGAAAGATGACACCTAATAATCCACCCAAGAACCATGTATAGTTGAACGATTGATTTGAGAAGAATGATGGCGTAAAAATATGAGGATTGATAATGAGATTAAGTATAAATAAACAAATTGTTCCGACTGCAAACGAAATCGTTGATGCATAGAATGTGGAACGTGTAAATTGTCCTAATCTTGAATTAATTGAGGTTTGAATAGGAAGTAACATCCCCACAAATATCCCTAAAAAGTATAAAAATAGCATTGCCATACCAACTTTCCCAAATTTAATCATATTCATGATACCATTCATTTTTAAGATTCTAAATAGCCGATGATTGATTGATGAATAGAACCTCTTCATTGATTAACACGTTTATATATGTAAATTGCATCTTTCAACACAACAAAAAACACCATCAATGATTCTATTTTTATACTCATTAATGATGTTTACTGAATTATAAATAGTGGTTAAGTTTATTTTTTATCTTCGAAAATAACTGTCGTAGTCTTATCAATCACTTGAGCTGAATAAGCTTTTACTGGCTTACCCACATTCGATTTTAGTATATCTAATTCTAGAATTTGGTTCATACTGTCTTTAACGACTTGTTCTGTTAGGACAGCATCGAATTGTGGTAATTGTAATTTTACCGGCTTGTTAAGGTTAGATTTGAAGATAAGTTCTAACGTTTTTGACATAATAATCCTCCTCTTTAAATTAATGCTTCTGTCTTTACAACTTCTACTTTGTCGTACTTTTCACCAGTTAAACGTTCAATAATTGTACTGAAAGTTCTTACTTGGTTATTAGAAGCTGATGGGTTCAAGTTTGCGAAACGACGTTTATGTTCGACTGCTTTTCCTTCAGAATTATGTTTGATTTCTGTGAAGAGTGCTGTCATTTGGTTGACTTCGTTCATCTTTATAACCTCCTTTCACTCTATATATCGTTTGAGAATGAAAAAAGGGACACCTTTTCTACAAAAAAAATAAAGCAAAAATCTTTGATGTTACATAAATATCATTTATCATTGAATGAGAAACTTAATGTTGGAGGACTTATGAATCAGGTAGAGCCAATTAAACATAAAGAAGACATTTATCAAATGTATAAAGTATTACAAGAACGGACGCAAAGGGATTATTTGTTTTTTAAATTTGCAATACATACGGGTGTTAAACTGACAGAATTATTAAATATGAAAGTTAAACATCTTAAAATGACTGAAACAGGGAATATAAAAACTGCTTGGATTGTAGATTATGAGCCCAGTATTAAAATTATGTTACCAACTGAATTGCAACTCGAAATAAAAAGTTACATAGAAGAACATCATTTAAAAGACGAAGATTTGGTCTTTCGGTCAATGAGAACACAACAATGTTTATCAAGACAGCAAGCTTATAGAATTATTCATCAAGCTGCAGCACGACTTGGAATGCGACATATTGGATTGACGACATTAAGGAAGACATTTGCTTATCATGCTTATCAATCAGGCATATCCATCTCAATTATACAGAAATATTTAGGACACCAAACGACACAAGAAACAATGAAATTTATTGGAATCAAAGATAAATCTATTAAGCGTACAGTTATCGCACTCAATTTATAAAATATAGTATTAAATAAAGGAGGCATTAAATGAGTTTGGTATACCTTATGGGCGCGCTCATAGTTATGATGGTTTTAGTGTTGCTTACACTTAGTCATCGCAAGCTTAGAAAAATAGCTGGCTATCTATCATTACTAGCGCCTATACTTTCATCTATTTATTTTATTACTCAAATACCAAATGTTGTTCATCATCATTATCCATCTGTACATATACCCTGGATGTCTTCACTAGATATCAATCTAGATATGAGATTAGACGGACTAAGTTTAATGTTTGGACTCATTATTTCACTTATAGGTGTAGGCGTATTTTTCTACGCAACTCAATATTTATCAACCCAAACAGATAATCTTCCTAGATTCTTCGTCTATCTACTATTATTCATGTTTAGTATGATTGGCATCGTGATTGTCAATAACACGATATTGATGTACGTATTTTGGGAATTAACTAGCGTTTCTTCATTTTTACTTATTTCGTACTGGTATAACAACGGTGATAGTCAATTAGGTGCAATACAGTCTTTTATCATCACAGTATTTGGTGGTTTAGCTTTATTAACCGGTTTTATCATGCTTTATATCATAACTGGTACAAATACAATCTCAGAAATCCTCGAACAACGTCATACAATTGAACATCATTCATTATTTATTCCAATGATGCTCATGTTGTTGTTAGGTGCTTTTACAAAATCGGCGCAATTTCCGTTTCATATATGGTTGCCGAAAGCGATGGCAGCACCAACACCTGTCAGTGCTTATCTTCACTCAGCCACAATGGTAAAAGCAGGAATCTTTCTATTATTTAGATTTACACCTTTATTAGGACTCAGCGATGCTTACATTTATACAGTCACTTTTGTAGGGCTGATTACAATGCTTTTCGGTTCTTTAACAGCATTGCGACAATATGATTTGAAAGGTATTTTAGCCTATTCCACAATTAGTCAACTTGGTATGATCATGTCAATGGTTGGTATAGGTGGGGGCTATGCACAACATACGTCTGATGGTTTATCAAAATTTTATGCGTTAGTGCTCTTTGCCGGCTTGTTCCATTTAATGAATCATGCCATCTTTAAATGTGCATTATTTATGGGCGTTGGAATCATTGACCATGAATCAGGAACAAGGGATATCCGCTCACTGAATGGGATGCGCAAAGTCTTTCCTAAGATGCACATAGTCATGTTGTTTGCCGCTTTATCTATGGCTGGTGTACCACTTTTAAATGGTTTCCTCAGTAAAGAAATGTTCTTTGATTCACTCGTCAAAGCGATTGAACTTGAACAATTTGACATGACACTCACAGTAATGATTGTGGCTCTCGGTGTGATTGCGAGTATTTTTACGTTTACTTATGCACTTTACATGATTAAAGAGACTTTTTGGGGAAAATTCAATTTTGAAAAGTTTTCAAAAAAACAAATTCACGAACCATGGTTATTTAGTCTACCAGCCGTTATTCTAATGGTGCTTATACCTATAGTGTTCGTTATTCCAAACGTCTTTGGACACAATGTTATTTTACCGGCATTGAGATCGGTATCAGGTGTAGGAAGCAAAGTAGATACTGTAGCACCACACATTTCACAATGGCATGGGGTAAACCTTCCATTAATTTTAAGTGTGATTGTAATTATCGTGGGAACACTTTTAGCACTTACAGTCAATTGGAAGTCTATTACGCACAAAGTGATTAAACAGGCTTCAATTACCAATGCTTATCGTAAAGTTTATAGAGAATTTGAATCTTATTCAGGTATTGGTATACGTAGTTTAATGAGTAATAAGCTTAATTATTATATTATCATTACACTCCTTATATTTATTGTGATTGTGGGTTATGGATATATTTCGGTTGGCTTTCCAAAAGTCCATGAACTGCACGTTTCGTCTTTCGGACCTTTAGAGGTAATTCTTTCAGTTGTGACTGTCATCATAGGGATTTCGCTTATATTTATCCGTCAGCGTTTAACTATGGTTATTCTTAACGGGATTATCGGCTTTGCTGTCACATTGTATTTTATCGCGATGAAAGCGCCAGATTTAGCGCTCACGCAACTTGTGGTAGAAACAATTACAACAATTTTATTTATTGTGAGCTTTTCAAGATTACCAAATATTCCAAGAGCTAAAGCAAATATGAAAAAGGAAACACTTAAAATAATCGTTTCACTTATCATGGCATTATCTGTAGTTTCACTCATCTTTATAGCACAACAAGCAGATGGAATGGCGTCCATTTCGAAATACTACAAAAATGCCTATCAATTAACAGGTGGAAAAAATATCGTGAATGCCATTTTAGGCGATTTCAGAGCGCTAGATACATTATTCGAAGGCTTGGTTTTAATCATCGCAGGATTAGGTATTTATACGCTACTTAACTATAAAGATAGGAGGGGACAAGATGAAAGAGAATGATGTTGTACTAAAGACAGTCACTAAGATTGTTGTCTTCATACTGTTAACATTTGGATTCTATGTCTTCTTCGCTGGACATAACAATCCAGGTGGCGGGTTTATTGGCGGACTTATATTTAGTTCAGCTTTTATTCTTATGTTCCTCGCCTTTGATGTTAAGGAGGTATTAACAAGTTTACCAATTGATTTCAAAAAATTAATGATACTTGGGTCATTAGTTTCGCTTGCTACGGCAATTGTTCCTATGTTCTTTGGTAAACCTTTCCTATATCAAACAGAAGCGAACGTGGCATTTCCATTATTAGGTCACGTTCATATTACGACTGTCACGTTATTTGAATTAGGCGTCTTACTTACAGTAGTAGGTGTCATTGTTACAGTGATGCTATCCATAAGTGGTGGTAAGTCATGAATTTAATACTATTACTTGTGATAGGTTTCTTAGTATTTATAGGAACATACATGATCCTATCTATTAATTTAATTCGTATCGTTATTGGTATATCAATCTATACACATGCTGGTAACTTAATCATTATGAGTATGGGGAAATATGGCTCACATGTGTCGGAGCCATTAATTCAAAATCATCATACCCATTTCGTTGATCCGTTATTGCAAGCGATTGTGCTCACTGCAATTGTCATAGGGTTTGGTATGACAGCATTCTTACTCGTGTTAATTTATCGAACATATCGTGTAACGAAAGAGGACGAAATTAGTGCATTGAGAGGTGAAGAAGATGATGAGTAACTTATTAATTTTACCTATGCTTCTTCCTTTCCTATGCGCATTGATTCTTGTATTTACGAAAAATAAAAACCAAACGTCGAAAATACTTTCTATTATGACAATGGTTGTTACAACGTTAATTTCTTTAGCATTATTAATATATGTAGTGAATCATAAGCCGATTACATTAGACTTCGGTGGGTGGAAAGCACCTTTTGGAATTCAATTTTTAGGTGATTCACTGAGCTTATTAATGGTGACCGTATCATCTTTTGTTGTGACACTTATTATGGCTTATGGATTTGGGCGTGGAGAGAAGCGGGTAAATCGTTTCCATTTACCAACATTTATCTTATTGCTCACTGTTGGTGTGATTGGGTCATTTTTAACATCAGATTTATTTAACTTATATGTCATGTTTGAAATTATGTTACTCGCGTCATTTGTACTTGTGACGTTAGGACAATCGGTTGAACAATTACGTGCAGCAATTATTTATGTTGTGCTTAATATCATTGGTTCGTGGTTATTCTTACTTGGTATCGGCATGTTATATAAAGTAGTTGGTACGTTGAATTTCTCTCATATCGCAATGCGTTTAGATCATATGGAAAGTAATCAGACTGTGACTATCATATCTCTCATCTTCTTAGTAGCGTTCAGTTCTAAAGCTGCGCTTGTAATATTTATGTGGCTACCTAAAGCTTATGCTGTACTAAATACAGAACTCGCTGCATTATTTGCTGCATTGATGACGAAGGTGGGGGCGTACGCGTTAATACGATTTTTCACATTAATATTCAATCATCATTCTGGTATTACACATCCGTTACTAGTATTCATGGCGTGTCTCACGATGATTATCGGCGCATTAGGTGTAATTGCGTATAAAGACATTAAGAAGATAGCAGCCTATCAAGTCATATTGTCGATTGGATTTATCATTTTAGGATTAGGCTCTAATACATTCGCAGGTGTCAATGGTGCAATTTTCTATTTATCTAATGACATTATTGTTAAAACGTTATTATTCTTTATTATTGGTAGTTTAGTTTATATCTCGGGTTATCGAAATTATCAATATTTAAGTGGTTTAGCGAAAAGAGAACCCTTCTTTGGTGTGGCGTTTGTGGTTATGATATTCGCCATTGGTGGTGTGCCACCGTTTAGTGGATTCCCTGGTAAGGTGCTTATCTTTCAAGGTGCCATTCAAAACGGTAATTACATTGGTCTTGCGTTAATGATTGTGACAAGCCTCATTGCAATGTACAGTCTATTTAGAGTAATGTTTGTCATGTATTTTGGTGATTCTGATGGTGAAGAGGTCAAATTTAAGAAGATTCCAGCACATCGTAAAGGCATTCTTGGTCTTCTTGTCGCAGTCGTACTAGCTATGGGAATCGCAGCGCCAGTTATTTTAAAAGTGACAGAAAATGCTACAAACCTCAATATGAAGGAACATGTTTTTCAAGAAAATGTAAATCCGCATTTGAAGGAGGTTGAAAAATAGATGAAACAAGTCGTGTTGAATATTGTCATCGCATTTCTATGGGTGTTATTCCAAGACGAAGATGAATTTAAATTTACAACCTTCTTCTCCGGATTTCTAATTGGTTTAATTGTGATTTATATACTACATCGATTCTTTGGTGAAGAATTTTATTTGAAAAAGATATGGGTAGCAATCAAGTTTTTAGCAGTTTATATATATCAATTATTAACATCTAGTATAAGTACGATTAATTACATTCTATTTAAAACGAAAGAGATGAATCCTGGTTTACTTACTTATGAAACCTCGTTAAAAAACGATTGGGCAATTACGTTTTTAACTATTTTAATTATTATTACACCGGGGTCAACAGTTATTCGTATTTCTAAAAATACTAATAAATTCTTTATTCATAGTATTGATGTTTCTGAAAAGGATAAGCAAAAACTTTTAAAAAGTATCAAACAGTATGAAGATTTAATCTTGGAGGTGACACGATGATAGAGGCGATTACACAGTTCTTTATAATAAGTGCATTAATTATATTTGGCATCGCTTTGATCGTCTGTCTCTTCAGATTAATCAAAGGGCCTACAACGGCAGATAGAGTTGTTTCATTTGATGCGACAAGTGCGGTTGTCATGTCGATTGTAGGAGTGATGAGCGTAGTGCTCAATTCGGTTTCATTCTTAGATTCCATCATGTTAATTGCGATTATTTCTTTCGTCAGTTCCGTATCTATTTCTAGATTTATTGGGGGAGGTCGTGTCTTTAATGCAAATAACAAAAGAAATCGTTAGTTTAATTTCGGCCATTCTCATTTTTCTAGGAAGCGTCATTGCGTTGATTAGTGCAATTGGTATCGTTAAATTCCAAGATGTCTTCTTACGTAGCCATGCTTCAACAAAAAGTTCGACGTTATCCGTACTCTTAACTATTATTGGCGTTTTGATATACTTTATTGTCAATACCGGGTTCTTTAGTGTTCGATTACTCTTATCTTTAGTATTTATCAATCTTACTTCCCCAGTAGGTATGCATTTAGTTGCACGCGCTGCATATCGTAATGGTGCCTATATGTACCGAAAGGATGAAGGCCCAAGACAATCGTCTATTTTGTTAAGTCAAAATGAGTTTAATTCACCCGAAGAATTGAAATCTCGTGCCAAGTTACGTGAACAGCAGAGAGAAAAACTTTATTACAAAGAACGAGAAAAAGAGAAAAAATTTGAAAATCATGATTAATTATTACCGTTAACATACTAGAGTTGGTATCTAGGTGTTGACGGTTTTTCTTTTTATTGAGACTAAAGTACGAATTATAAAAGAAAAGAGTGCGATTTATTTAAGCATTGATACGATTAGTGATAAAATTGTAGACAAGAATAATTGTAAATTTAAGTAGTAAAATGTTGATTCAATGAGATTACACATAAACATTTTCTCGTTTGAAGAAGCGAGTTCAAGTGCATAGTCGTTTAAAATGTTCATGTTTGATTTCACTGATAGTGGAATATGCATCATTAAAATTGATAAAATATTCTAAATAATTAATTTATATTTGTTGATCTAACCAATAAGAGTAAGCAATTTCTCTTCATTCTTCTTATTTACTTCCTCGTTTGTAAATCATTTAGTTGATGCACCACTCTAATTTTCAACATCGAGAGAGACATTTATATTTGATATTTATTACTTAATTTTCAATTAAAAATTAATAGAGAGGTGAAAGTTTGGAGATATTTGAAACTTTACTCATTTTTACTACAGTAGTTATTGTAAGCTCCTTTGTCCATACTTTCATACCTAAAGTACCTCTTGCATTTATCCAAATCGTTCTTGGGATGTTGTTATATCTCACTCCAATTCCAGTACAATTTAACTTTGACTCTGAGTTGTTTATGGTAACGCTTATCGCGCCGTTATTATTCGTTGAAGGGGTTAATGTTTCAAGAGTACATTTAAGAAAGTATATTAAACCCGTAATGATGATGGCCCTAGGTCTCGTTATTACAACCGTCATTGGGGTAGGTCTATTTGTACATTGGATCTGGCCGGATTTACCAATTGGCGCTGCATTCGCGATAGCAGCAATATTATGTCCTACTGATGCGGTTGCAGTTCAAGCTATTACAAATGGGAAGGTATTACCAAAAGGGTCGTTAACGATTCTCGAAGGTGAATCACTACTTAATGATGCTGCCGGTATCATTTCTTTTAAAATTGCTGTTGGCGTGTTAATTACAGGTACGTTTTCAATCTTCGATGCAGTTCAACAATTTCTTATCGCATCTATTGGTGGTGCAATTGTAGGTCTACTTATAGGTATGGCACTTGTTCGATTCCGTCTCACATTAATGCGACGCGGTATTGAAAACATTAATATGTTTACCTTTATTCAGTTATTAACACCATTTGTAACGTATATCATTGCTGAACTTTTCCATGCATCTGGTATTATTGCGGCGGTCGTTGCAGGTCTTGTACATGGCTTTGAACGTGATCGTATCGCTCAAACGCGTACGCAGTTACAGATGAGTTATAACCATACTTGGAATATTTTAGGTTACGTTTTAAATGGTTTTGTCTTTTCAATACTAGGATTCTTAGTTCCTGAAGTCATTGTGAAGATTATTAAAACTGAACCACACAATTTATTATTCTTAATCGTGATTACAGTACTTGTGGCCTTAGCAGTATACTTGTTCAGATTTGTATGGGTCTATGTCCTTTATCCTTATTTTTATTTATCAGTCAGTCCATTCCAGAAAATGATTTCTAAAGACGATGATGATAAAAAGACAGAGAAAAAACCTAAGAGAAGCTTATATGCACTGATTATGACGCTCTGTGGGGTACACGGGACAATTTCATTAGCTATCGCGTTAACATTACCTTATTACTTAGCCGATCATCACTCATTCCAATATAGAAATGATTTATTATTTATTGCATCTGGCATGGTTATTATTAGTTTAGTGATTGCTCAAGTTTTACTCCCTCTTGTAACGCCAGATAAACCTAAAGTGAAAGTAGGAAATATGACGTTCAAAGAAGCCAGAGTGTATATTTTAGAGCATGTCATAGATTACTTAAATCAGAAATCAACGTTTGAAACAAGTTATCGTTATGGCAATGTGATTAAAGAATATCACGATAAACTCACGTTCCTTAAAACAGTTGAGAAGGAAGACGAAAACTCTAAAGAGTTAGAACGACTTCAAAAAATTGCCTTTAATGTTGAGACTAAGACATTGGAAAAACTTGTTGATGATGGAGACATTACTGATAGTGTGCTTGAAAACTATATGCGCTATGCTGAACGTACGCAAGTGTATAAGCAAGCCTCACTCTTCCGAAGAATTACGGTGGCATTAAGAGGAATGTTATTAAAACGTCGTGTTAAAACGAAAATTAATTCAGCATCATCATTAAGCGTAACGGATAACTTGCTCGAATTAGGTAAGATTAATAAATTAGTTCACTATAATGTAGTAAGTCGACTTTCAAAAGAAGCGACAACAGATAACAAGTTAGAAGTAGGTATGATTTGTGATGGTTATCTCATGCGTATTGACAACTTAACGCCGAATAATTTCTTTAATTCTCCAAGTGAAGATACCATTACACGAATTAAGTTAAATGCTTTAAGAGAGCAACGTCGCGTTTTACGAGAGTTAATTGAAGATGAAGAAATTACAGAAGGTACAGCGTTGAAATTAAGAGAATCCATCAACTATGACGAAATGGTTATTGTTGATAGTAAGACATAATCTTATTTAAAAAACGATAGCTTAATCTGTAAATATTGATTGGATAGAGAAATGAATAACTATGATATGAGCAATAAGATGGTTTCAACTAGAATCCATTTTATTGCTTTTTTATACATTCAATTCTACGTTACTTATTGTATGTTTTGGCTTTTTCAAAAATTCTACTTCGTATTTTTTCAATTTATTTGGTATTTAAATTTTATGATTCACGTATAAATGCAAAATAAAAAAGTTGCACTAATCTCAACATAATTAGTGCAACTGGGTACTCCATGGGGGAGGATTAAAAATACCATGGAGATAGCTTAGTGATAGATGAAAGCTATCACATCAAGTGATTATTTGTGGCTTCAGTAACTACTCAGAGTTGAATAGAACTGATATGTACTACTTGAGGGATGTTATAGATGTTAAGTAACAGTAGTACATGTTGTTAGTAACATTACTATTGTTTATCGCTCAGAAACAAAGTAATGCTTGAGTTGTTTTCGCAGTGATTATAACTCCGTATTTTTTAGTGAGAGAGTGGGGCTCTATTATGTTTGTGCGAAATATACTCCTAACTAACACCACCATATCGTGTGTAAAAAGATGTAGTTTATATTATAGGAGGGTAATATAAATGAAAAACACACGATATGGGACTGCTAGTTATATTCTTACAACATATGTATGTTTGATACATTAGAATCACTCAGGATGAACATAATCATGGAATGGTTGTAAGTAGTCACATCACATTTTATTGTGCGTCCAGTATTAAATGTATGAACGGAAGTGATAGTGACATAGACTAAATATGTTCATCCGAGAATTCTAAATATTTCTATATACCTCTACTACTTCATGCTGCCATGAATTGTATCGATATTGGATTTCATCATTTTGTAGTATGAATCTCCTTTTGTTCCTTCTTTACCAATAGAATCTGTAAATACTTCTCCGTAAATATCTTTATTTGTTTCTTCAGATAGACTTTGCATCGCTTTTTTATCAACACTTGTTTCGACTAATAGATGTTTTAAGTGATTGTCTTTAACAAAGCGAATCGCTTGTTTCATTTGTCCCGGAGTTCCTTGTTTCTCAGTATTAATCTCCCAGATGTAACCTGGTTTGACGTTAAATTGTTTAGCAAAGTATTTAAATGCACCTTCACTTGTCATCATGGCACGTTGATCTTTAGGAATATCATCGAATTTGTTTTTACTATTTTTATTTAGTTTTTCAAGTTCAGCCAAATAGGCTTTACCATGCTTTTTAAATGTTGATTGGTGTTGTTTATCATAATGAATTAAAGTTTGTTGAATTGTTTTAACATATTTAATACCGTTATCTAAACTCAACCATGCATGTGGATCTTGTTTGCTCTTGTTGCCATTTTCACCATTTAAGTAAATAGGATCGACGTCTTTAGATGTTGCAATCACACTCTTATCTTTCGTAGACTTTCCTGCTTGTTTAAGTGCCTTTTCAAACCAACCGTTGCCAGTTTCAAGATTTAATCCATTATAGAAAATGACATCAGCATCAGTGAGCGCCTTGATATCTTTAGGTTTCACCTCATATTCATGTGGGTCTTGTCCGACCGGAACAATGCTATGAACGTCCACTTTATCGCCACCAACATGCTTAACCATGTCGTAAAGAATTGAGTTTGTTGTTACAACTTGTAACTTACCACCATGAGAGCTATGCTCATTGTGCTGATTCCCACATGCTGCAAGAATCATGATAAATGCTAATGCTAAAGCAAAGATTTTCTTCAAGTTAAAGCGCCTCTTTTCTGTCTGTTTATAATTCTAGTGCTAGCTAATGTAATTACGTAAATTGTGAATGTACAAAGGACGATTGTTGCGCCACTTGGTACGTTATAAATATAACTAAAGTACAATCCGATAATTGAACTTACTACACTAATGATGCTTGCTATAATCATCATGCTGTACAACTGCTTACTGATTAGAAATGCTGTTGAAGCAGGTGTGATGAGTAAAGCTACAACAAGGATAATTCCTACGGTCTGAATACTTGCGACTGTTACAAGTGCAAGTAAGAGCATGACGAAGTAATGAATTAATGTAGTGTTTAGTCCACTCATTCGGCTAAATGTTTCATCAAAGGTAGAAATCATTAAAGGTCTGTAGAATATAATAATGAGTGTAATCACACTTATACCGATAATGATTGTTGTCCAAAATGATTGATTCGTAATGGCAAGTAAATTACCGAATAAAATGTGATATAGGTCAGTTGTACTGTTAATTAAGCTAATAATAATGACTCCTGTAGCTAGGAAAGCTGTAAAACTAATCCCTATAGCAGCATCTGGTTTTGTCTTACTCTTAGAAGTGATAAAACCGATAAATAAACTTGCGATCATTCCTGTCACTAATGCTCCGATAAACATTGGAATATTGAAGAGGAATGATAATGCCACGCCAGGTAGTACGGCATGACTCATAGCGTCTCCCATTAAAGATAGTCCTCTAAGAACGATAATGCTTCCCACTGTACCGCACACAACCCCTACTAGAATAGAAGTGATTAATGCACGATTTAAAAATTGATAACTTAACAAATGATTAAAGAAGTCTAACATTTAACACACGCACTCCCTTGTGTAGATTCAAGTGGTGATAAATGATTATCAAAATTCATGAATGTTGCATTTAAACGTTCAGAAGATAACGCTTCTTTAGGTGCGCCTAAGTATCTTATAGTCTGATTGAGCAATAAAATACGATCGAAGTATTGTTCAGCTTTTGATAAATCATGATGCACAATCAAAATTAATTTCCCTAAATGTTTAAGATGTCTAATCTTATTCATGATGAGTTGTTCACTGTAAATATCGATGCCAACAAAGGGTTCATCAAAACAGTAGATATCACTATCACTCATTAATGCTCTTGCGACAAGTACACGTTGTAATTGTCCACCACTTAATTGAGAAATTTGCCTATGACGTAACTCGTCTAATTCTAAATCTTTGAGCAATTGATTGAGTTTAGTCTTTTCGGTGATTTCTGGTCTTTTAAACCATCCGATGACTTGATAGCAACCTGAAAGCACAACTTGTTCTACTTTGATAGGAAAATCTAAATCTAATTGTGCTTTTTGAGGAATGTATGTGATATATCTTAGTTGAGTATGTATAGGGCGGTCATATAGCAACTTTGTCCCTGTGGCTTTAAATTCCCCAATAAAAGCTTTCAGTAATGACGATTTCCCAGCGCCATTAGGACCAACGATGCCAACAATTTCACCACTTATAGGTAAAGAGAAAGAGACATTTTTAAGTACATGCTTTTTCCCTAGAAATAGATTTAATTGGTCTATTTTTAACAAAAATTATAACCTCCTAATTAAAAGTTTAGGTTAACCTAATTTATTTTATAATAAACGTTGAAGTTTTAACATGTCAAGTGAATTCATGATACAATAAGGTGAATGCGTGTGAGGTGAAATGATGTTAACTGAAGAAAAAGAGGATTACTTGAAAGCAATTTTAACGAATGACGGCGATGTATCCTTTGTGTCAAATAAACAATTATCTCAATTTCTAA
The DNA here is from genome assembly GCF_002902725.1 of Staphylococcus caprae. Taxonomy (GTDB): domain Bacteria; phylum Bacillota; class Bacilli; order Staphylococcales; family Staphylococcaceae; genus Staphylococcus; species Staphylococcus caprae. Next base: position 32,842 of record NZ_PPRT01000010.1, on the reverse strand, counting down.
ATATTAAACCACCATCTGTCAGTGAAATGATAGGACGCTTAGAAAAGGAAGGCTATGTAGAAACAAAACACTATAAAGGTGCACGTTTAACAGAAGCGGGTCTTAACCAAACGCTCGATATCATTAAACGTCATCGTTTATTGGAGTTATTTTTAATAGAAATCTTACAATACAACTGGGAAGAGGTTCATCAAGAGGCGGAAATCCTTGAACACCGCATTTCCGATTTGTTTGTAGAACGTTTAGATAAAACATTGAATTATCCTGAAACGTGTCCTCATGGTGGTGTGATTCCAAGAGATCATCAATATAAAGAGTTATATACGACATCTATATTAGAATTTGAACCTGGGGATCATGTTGTAGTGAGACGTGTACGTGATAAAACAGAGTTACTTGTATATCTTTCCAGTAAAGACATTTATATAGGCAATGAAGTCGAAATCGTTTCAAAGGATGACACAAACAAAGTGATTATCATTAAACGAAACGATATAGTGACGATATTAAGTTATGAGAATGCGATGAATATCTTTGCTGACAAACAATAAAAGCTTAAGTTCTTAATGAAAAAATGTGTAAATCATTAAGAGCTTAAGCTTTTTTATAAAATCGTATATTTGATGAGTAGATAAACTGTATAGAGATTGAAGGCAATCCATAACACACTATAAATGACTGTAGGGACTCTAGTAATCTCAGTTAAAGCACTGCCATCCCAACTCGGCTTAGGACGTTGGAAGGTTAGGTTAAATATCGTCCATGAGGATTGAAGAATTTCCCCTAAAAGGACACCTAAAATGAAATGATAACTTAGTGACACAATATCATACATTATCATTTGATTATCATGTTGGAATAAAAAGTAAAGTAGTATTCCAATAAGCAATATGACTATGATAGGTGATAATTTACGAGATGTTAGAATTAAAAAGTAAATAAAAATAAATAGATATGATACTAGGAAAATACTTGGATGTTGATAATGTGCGGCTACTAAGCCAATTAAAAACATAATCGGTGGCATTAAATAGCCGCCAATGGTAGTAATGAATTGTCCAAGGTAACTTCTCGATTGTGTAATGGCGTAGCCTTGTTGCAAGGTTGATTGTCGTTCTTTAGGACTTGTAACAATAACAAGATCTTTAGCGCGTCCACCTGCAAGTCTATTAAATAAAACATGTCCGAACTCATGTGTTAAAACTGGAATATAATTAAGGTAAACATCTAAAAATTGATTGATACTTTTATGTCGATGTTGATGAATGACGATGTATACAATGCTTATCAATATGATTAAATAAATATTTAAATGAATGACTGTTGTGAAAAAGTTTTCTAGGTATGTCATGAATGTGAACCTCGTGTAATAGATTTTATTATAATCACTTAAAATTTATTATAAATGAAAATGTAGTTTATGGCTTTTGGACTTTAGATGTAAATTAGGACGTAAACATTTCTAGTTTAATTTTCGATGTGGTAAAATAGACCGTACATTTTTAAAGAGAAAGTAATTAAAATTCTAATGATAAATAATACAAATAGAATAATACACGAAGTGAAGTGGGGCTTTAGGGATGAATAACGAGCAATTCAATAACAGTAAAGTAAATATACTAGGTGTTCAATTTAACAACACGACGATGTTGGAAATGACTAAAAATATTAAATCATTTTTTGAAAAAAATGAAAGTCAAAATTTATTTATAGTGACAGCTAACCCTGAAATTGTAGATTATGCAACAGAGCACCCTTCATATATGGATTTAATCAATGAAGCAGATTATGTTGTAGCTGATGGCACGGGGGTTGTTAAAGCCTCTAAACGTTTGAATGAACCATTAAGACGACGTGTTCCAGGAATTGAATTACTTGAAGAATGCTTAAAAATTGCTAATGCTAAGCACCAACGTGTTTATTTGCTTGGTTCCAAAAATGAAATTATTGAAGCGGCTGAACGTAAGTTGAATTTAAAATATCCTGATGTCACTTTTGCACATCATCACGGTTACATCAATTTAGAAGATGAAACGGTCGTCAAACGTATAACAAGTTTCAATCCAGATTATATTTTTGTAGGGATGGGCTTCCCTAAACAAGAACAATGGATCCATAAACATCACGATAAATTTAAACAAACAGTAATGATGGGTGTTGGAGGTTCTTTTGAAGTGCTAAGTGGTGCCAAAAAGCGTGCGCCTAAGTTATACCAAAAGCTAAATATTGAATGGGTATTTAGATTACTCATTGATTGGAAGAGAATTGGAAGAATGGTAAGTATTCCAAAATTTATGCTAAAAGTATCAAAACAAAAAAGAAAAATGAAATCGAAATAATTAAAAATAGAGAGAGGTGGTTCAGGGAGGCCACCTCTCTCTTTCTATTTGAAAAGGGATAACATTATTTTAAGGTTTTGACTACTCAATTACTTCACAGGGAAGGGGTAGAAAGTAATTGAGTGTGTAATTAGATTTATAAATAATATCAAGGTTGTTGAAAGCTTGTTCAATGTCTTAGTGTAAGCGAACAGGGGAACTTACACGGCTAATAACAATTTTGATTTTTGGGAAAGGTATAACGTTAACGCATTAGCCTTCTAGACATTGACTTAAGCACAAAGAGTACATCGTAACTATTAAGTCTGATATGGCGCTTTTAATAGCCATGCCTCTTTTTAATATTTCATTTGTAGTTAGGGTTGTAATTATTGAAATAGTTGAGTTTTTATTTTGAACAAAAATGAATCAGAATAACATTTATTTTTCCGTTATAGTGCAATTATTTAGCAGTATAGCTTGAGCTTGAAATTTTTCCGCTAGAAACAATAACATCTTTGTCTTGGAATGCTTCATTATTAAAGAAACGATTTAAGATATCTTTAACACCATCTTCAATACGTTTTTGAGATTCTAAAGTCATACCTGAATAGTGAATAGTCATACCGTTTCTAGGCATAGTTCTCCAAGGGTGATCTGCTGGAGCTGGTTGTGGGTACCATACGTCACCGGCATAACCTTGAATTTGACCACTATTAACAGCATCAACTAATGCTTGTGTGTTCACGATTTTACCACGTGCAGTATTAACTAAATAGCTACCTTTTTTCATTTTGCTTAACACATCTTCATCGAATAAGTTATCTGTAGAAGGTGTTAATGGTGCGTGAATAGTGATTGCATCACTTGTTTTTACAAGTTCTTCGAATTCAACAAATTTAGAGTTTTCGTTATCTTTTTGATTGATTGGGTCATAGTGTTGCATAGTTACATTGAATGGTTTTAAGCGCTCAGCAACTAATTGACCAATACGACCGAAACCAAAGATACCGATTGTTTTATTTTGTAGTTCGCGAGCTTGGTTACCAACTTTAGATAAATCCCATTCGCCTTCAACTGATTGACGGTGTCCTTCCATAAAGTTACGTAATACAATAAGTAAGTCCATTACGGCATGTTCAGCAACACTTACTGTATTACTACCAGTTACTTCAACAACACCTACATCGTGTTTACTTGCTGCATCTAAATCAACATGGTCAGAACCTACACCAGCTGTGATAGCTAATTTTAAGTTTGGTGCTTTTTCGATTCTTTCTTTAGTCATATATGCAGGGTAGAATGGAGCACTGATAACAATGTCCATGTCACTTAAGTGTTTATCTAAATCTTCCTCACCATTTTTTAAGATAACTAATTCATGGTCTGAATCTTTTAAGAATTCTCTAAGACCGATTGCTTTGTCAGTGTTTAATAATTGGTTATCTAAAACTTCATCTGTTTCTGGGAATAATGCTACAATTTTCATAATCTATACACTCCTAAATTTAGAATTTTTTACTAAAACTTTAGTAATTCTATGATGAGAGCACTTATAACGTTTATAAAAAAATACTCAGCCTATTTGTTTTAACCACCTCCTCAAATATATGTATGACTCACATAATTATTCGAACAAAGTGGGTTAGCAAACAGCACTGAGTACCTTACACCAATCCCGTAATATTTAATTTATTCTTCAATTGATCTATCAAAAACGAAAATCGACACTACTTCGTCGTCTTCTAAATTAACATCTGTAAAAAGTTTTACGAATTTTGCTCCGACAAGTTCCTCCATCTCTACAGGAGGATTTTGTTTATATAATTCTTTAATTTCTTCAGTACGTCCGTATTTAAGCATACTCTCAAAATCTTTATTTCGCAAATAAAAATTTTCAACCTTACTTAAACTTCCAGACATATGACAAACTGCCCAATTATCTTTGAAAAAGACTTTAACTTGTTCTGGGCCTTTACCAATATAAGATTTACGGTAAGAGCGTACTAAATTCGCAAATTGTTGGGTTTTCTTATTAGATACTATCTCTGTCACCCTCTTTAATTTACGCTTTATTTGTGACAACTTTGTGTAACTCTTATTTTCATCATAATACGAGTTTCATATTTTGAAAAGGGATAAGCTCAAATTAATTGAAAATAATTATTTGACCACGAAACGTGTTTCGTCTAATTCATTTCTAAAGGCTTTTTGTTCAGCTTTTGATTTCTTCTTAAATGATTTTAAAAATTCTTCATATTTAGGTAAGACGTCCTCAAGTTCGCCAAAATCTTTAAGTTTGCCGCCTTCAATCCAAGCAATCTTAGTACAGAATTCTCTAACTTGGCGAATATTATGGCTAACAAAAAATATAGTTTTTTTAGCCTCTTTAAATTCATAGATTTTATCTAAGCATTTTTGAGTGAAAGTTTGATCCCCAACAGATAATGCTTCGTCAATAACTAAAATATCAGGATTAACAGTAACATTAATTGAAAAACCTAACTTCGCACGCATACCACTTGAATATTTTTTAACAGGTTGATAAATAAATTCGCCTAATTCACTAAAATCAATAATCTTTGGCATTAATTCTTTGATTTCTTTACGTTTGAATCCCATGCATAACATTTTAAATTCAATATTTTCAACGCCTGTCAATTGTCCATTAAGACCTGCATTAATGGCAATCACACTAACGTCGCCATGCCTTTCGATCTCTCCTGAAGTAGGGGACAATGATCCACCAATCATATTACTTAATGTAGATTTGCCTGAACCATTGATACCCACTAATCCAATGACATCACCTTCATGGGCAGTGAGTGAAACGTTATCTAAAGCGAAGAAAGTTTTATTTTTATTTTTAGGTATTAAGGCATCTTTGATACGATCTTTATTATTTCTATATATACGGTATTCTTTTGTTACATTTTCAATATTTACCGAAACACTCATTTTGGTACCTTCCTTATATACATTTGTATAGATTATAATATACAACACATCAGTTGTTAAATTTATTAACCTGGTGTAAAGTGTATAGGTGATTTTGTTAAAACTAAGTAAAATTTAAATCATCATATACTTATTTTAAGAAATATGTGAAACGAACGAATGTATTAAAAATTTTGTCATTCCTTTAAGCATCTTATTATACACATAAAATTTAAAGATGATGATCGTTACAGTTTTTAACGTAAATGATTGTATAATATAATAAGCTTGTAATAAACAATAAGCTATCATTTCAAATAAAGTTAAATTGAAAAAGTAAGTTTAAAAGACTCATTATTAAAGTTTTACAATAGATCGTGTTCTATTGCATTGAGAAAGCGTGGTTGGGTTTAATGTCAGCAGTTGGAACTGTTTTAAAAGAACATATTAAAAACTTCTATTTAATTCAAAGACTGGCACAATTTCAAATTAAAATCTCAAATCATAGTAACTATTTAGGTATGGCATGGGAAATTTTAAATCCTGCCTTACAAATTATGGTTTACTGGATTGTTTTCGGTCTAGGAATTAGAAGTAATGCACCTATTCATGGTATTCCATTTGTATTTTGGTTACTCGTAGGAATTAGTATGTGGTTCTTTATTAACCAAGGGGTACTTGAAGGTACCAAATCTATTTCACAAAAATTTAATCAAGTTGCTAAAATGAATTTCCCTTTATCAATTATTCCAACATATATTGTTACAAGTAGATTCTATGGTCATTTAGGACTGTTAGTCATTATTATCATAGCATGTATGTTTAAAGGGATTTTTCCTACCATTCATATTATACAATTATTGATTTATGTGCCTTTTGCATATTTATTAACATCATCTGTAGCACTTTTAACGTCTACATTAGGGATACTTGTTAGAGATACGCAAATGATTATGCAAGCATTAATGAGAATATTATTCTATATGTCTCCAATTCTTTGGGTACCAAAGAACCATGGTGTAAGTGGTATTATTCACAAAATTATGATGTTTAACCCAGTGTACTTTATCGCTGAGTCATATCGTGCAGCAATTTTATTCCATCAATGGTATTTTATCGACCATTGGAAGTTGATGTTATATAACATTTGCATCATCATCGTATTCTTTATTATTGGTTCAATACTTCATAAACGTTATAGAGATCATTTTGCTGATTTCTTGTAATACTATATACCAATTGCCTTGGTCCATTTAGGATCGAGGCATTTTTTGAAAATGAAACCATCTAAGACTTATTTACGAGCATGAAAGTGGCGGCTATCATTTTCTAAGTGAGAGAGAATCGTATATAATTTAGAAATACGATTGAGTAATTAAAGACGGTGAAAACATGAGAATTCTAATTAAAAAAGTATATATGATAATGATTACGTTATTAAATATGATATATAAGCCACTAAAGTTAAAGCGTGACCATATTGTTGTGATGATGACCTTCAAGCAGGATGTACTTCCGATTATCGAAGCGCTTCATCAACAGGGTTATCACTTAACAATTATTGGTAAAATACAAGATCACTCACTTATTGAAGGCTTGGAAAATACAACATTCATTCCAGCGGGGAATAAAAATATTGTGAGTCACATGAAAGCGTTAAGTACAGCAAAAGTGATTGTTATCGACACTTATTACTTAATGATGGGTGGATATCATAAGAAAAAAGGGCAAACAGTTATTCAAACATGGCATGCTTCGGGGGCACTTAAAGATTTTGGACTTACTGATCACCAAGTTGATTTGAATAATAAAGCGATGGTCGAGCAATATAAACGTGTTTATAATGCAACAGATTATTACTTGGTTGGTGGAGATGAAATGGCACGTTGTTTTGAAGCATCGTTTGAAGCTCAACCTGAACAAATGTTAAAGTTTGGACTTCCTAGATTAGTGAAATATTTGAATATGAATATTGAAAAAGAACAACAAAGATTAAAAGAGAAGTATCATATTAAGAACAAATTAGCTGTTTACGTACCGACATATAGAGAATCGAAGGTTGCAAATCGAACAATAAATAAAGAAATATTTGAGCAACAATTACCAGAATATACATTAATGAGTCACTTGCATCCTTCCATTAGCGAAAGAGATACTTCTCAAGATATAGATGTTGCTTCATTAATGGTGATGGCAGATGTCATTATAAGTGATTACAGTTCATTGCCTATTGAAGCTAGTCTATTAAATAAACCTACGTTTTTTTATAACTATGATGAGAAAGACTATGAAAAAGTAAGAGGTTTAAATCCTTTCTATTATGAAATTCCGAAAAAATATAAATTTGCTGATGAAACAAGTTTAATTCAGGCATTAGGGAAAGCGGAGAAAGAATTTCAACCTCTATTTCACTCTTGGCATCAATATAATACGAAAGCAAGTTTAAGCCAGTTAGTTAATTTTATAAATAAGTTGGTGAAACAATGAAATTAGCAATAATTATTCCGGCGTATAATGCTGAAGATACGATAAAACGTGCGATACTCTCAGTTGATACACAATCAGATTATGAAATTATATGTGTTAACGATGGTTCGACTGACAATACGAAACGCGTTCTTACAGAACTTCAAAAAGTACATCCAAATATTAAGGTCATTAATCAAGATAACCAAGGTGCAGCACGTAGTAGAAATGTTGGTTTAGATGCAATGTCTGATGACGTTGAAGGATTCCTGTTCTTAGATGCAGATGATGAATTTCTACCAAGTAGAATTGATTTATTGGTAGAAGCCTTTCAGAAAAATGAAGAAACGGACGTAGTGATAGGACAAATTGCTAGAGGTGTAAATGGAGAATGGAAAGTGATTCCTACTCATGAAGATATAGTGGAAGATGCGTTAGTTACACTTGATCGTAAGCCTGAAATTATGCAATCCATTGGCCCTGGAGCGAAGTTGTTCAGTGCTAAGTACGCAGGATTACGTTTTGATGAAGATGTCGTATTTTGTGAGGAACATACATTTATCGTGAGGGCATTTTCTAAAGCACGAGATATTCAACTCATATCTAACATCGTTTATGGATATAATGAGAGAGAAGGGTCAGTCACTGCTCAACGCGCTGATACGTTTTTACCTTATATGAAAGATGCCTTGAAGGTCCGCCAACGTGTGATGGATTTATTATTATTGACTGATGAAAAGACATATTATAGTTATCGAATGGATAATTTAATTGTCAGCTATCTCATTCAAGCGCACTTAATGAAGAATAGCCAAATGACCCAATCATTGATGGATAGCGTGATATCATATATTCATTCCATGCAACATACACATTATTCCGGAAATGCTATGTTTAGAATTGTTAGAGCTGTTGAACAAAGCGCGACAAATTGGACAAAGGATTTGTATCAACAGTGGAGGAAGGCTTTAAGTGAAGTAGGCATCGGACGTCCGGGTTACTTACGCTTTAAAGTGTCAGTGCTACCGAAACGTGTATCATTTTCAGGGAAGCAATCACTCAAGCGTGTGTTGAGAAAGTAGTCAATAAACATTAAATTTCGGTTTAGAGCACATTTATAGTGTGAAAAACCAAGTAATCAACTATTATTGAATTAATGGTAAGGGTTAAATATTTATGCTACATTAAGATTGTAAATTTTTATTAAATTTTAAGTTAAGGAGAATACGTATCATGAAACGAGTAATTACTTATGGTACATATGATTTGTTACATTATGGTCATATCGAATTATTGAGAAGAGCACGTGAAATGGGCGATTACCTTATCGTTGCACTCTCTACAGATGAATTCAATCAAATCAAAAATAAAAAGTCTTATTATGATTATGAACAACGTAAAATGATGCTAGAGTCAATTCGTTATGTTGATTTAGTGATTCCTGAAGAAGGTTGGGGTCAAAAAGAAAAAGATGTTGATCGCTTTGATGTTGATGTCTTTGTTATGGGCCACGATTGGGAAGGCGAATTTGATTTCTTAAAGGATAAATGTGAAGTGATTTATCTTAATCGTACAGAAGGAATCTCAACAACTAAGATTAAACAAGAATTATATGGTAAAGACGCGAAATAATTTAGAATATCAAACAGATGTACTATCCAAAGATGGTATGTCTGTTTTTTATTATTTAAAAGTATAAAAGAATAGGGAAACACTTTCGTCAGTTCAATCAAAAGGTGTTATAATAACAATTACGAAGAACATAGTTATAATGAACGTAGAACAAGAGGTCGGGACAAAAGAGTTTAGGATTTGATCAGGACCGAACAGTGAGTAAAATTGTTTCTCAATTCTTATCGAATTGTGAGTGTTACTGCCGAAAATCCTGCTTTTGGGACGCCGTTAATCGGTTTTCCCAGAGCATAAATGTTAAAGGTCCCAGCCTCGTATATATATGAGTAAGTGCTAGTTATTTTTAAGAATAAATCTATCCAATGAAGCTAAATGTTTTCTTTAATAAAATAAATTGCGAATCACTTTATTATTTGGGATTGAGATGGATATATAGTATGATTGAGCAAAATGAAAATATGACAATTAAAGACGAGGTATAACAAATGAAACAACAAAACCCTTTATTTTTCTTATTTAAAAGGCTTTCGTGGCCATACGGGTTAATCATTGCAGCGGTCATTATTACTTCGTTAGGAAGTTTAAGTGGTTTATTAGTGCCTCTATTTACAGGACGTTTAGTTGATAAATTTTCTGTAAGTAGTATGAATTGGGGCATGATAGCTATCTTTGGTGCAATTTTCTTAGTCAATGCATTGCTGAGTGGTGTTGGTTTATACTTACTCAGTAAAATTGGTGAGAAAATTATATATGCCATTCGATCAATATTGTGGGAACATATCATCCAATTAAAAATGCCGTTCTTTGATAAAAACGAAAGTGGTCAATTAATGAGCCGTCTCACTGATGACACAAAGGTTATTAATGAATTTATTTCTCAAAAGTTACCTAATTTATTACCATCTGTATTAACTTTAATAGGTTCATTAATCATGTTATTTATCATGGATTGGAAATTAACATTGCTAACCTTTATCACCATACCAGTATTTGTCTTTATCATGATCCCATTAGGACGTGTGATGCAAAGAATTTCTACAAATACACAAACTGAAATCGCTAATTTTAGTGGTTTACTTGGTAGAGTGTTAACTGAAATGAGACTGGTTAAAGTTTCTAATACTGAAAGATTAGAGTTAGATAATGCACATGTAAATTTAAAGAAAATCTATCATCTAGGTTTAAAACAAGCTAAAATTTCAGCAATTGTTCAACCAATCTCAGGCGTCGTGATGTTACTTACGATTGCGATTATTCTTGGATTTGGTGCATTAGAAATCGGAACAGGTGCTATTACACCAGGTACATTAATTGCAATGATTTTCTATGTGATTCAATTATCTATGCCATTGATCAATCTGTCTACTTTGGTTACAGATTATAAAAAAGCAGTCGGAGCAAGTCACCGTATCTATGAAATCATGCAAGAGCCAATTGAACGAACTGAAGCACTATCTGAGTCTGAAAATGACCTTGTAGAAGATGGTGAATTAAGCTTTGAACATGTAGATTTCAAATATGACATCAAGAAGATTCTTGATGATGTATCATTTGATATACCTCAAGGTAAGGTGAGTGCCTTTGTAGGACCTTCTGGTTCAGGTAAAAGTACTATTTTCAATTTAATTGAGCGTATGTATGAGATTGAAAGTGGTGACATTAAATATAACGATCGTAGTATTTATGATATTCCACTATCAAAATGGCGTACTAAAATCGGTTACGTGATGCAGTCTAACTCAATGATGAGCGGTACGATTAGAGACAATATTTTATATGGTATTAATAGAGAAGTAACAGACGAAGAATTAATTGAATATGCCAAATTAGCAAATTGTCATGAATTCATTATGCAGTTCGATGAAGGTTATGACACTATGGTTGGTGAACGAGGACTTAAATTATCTGGTGGCCAACGTCAACGTATTGATATAGCTAGAAGTTTCGTTAAGAATCCAGATATTCTTTTATTAGATGAAGCTACCGCTAACTTAGATAGTGAAAGTGAAGTTAAGATTCAAGAAGCACTTGAAACATTAATGGAAGGTAGAACAACTGTTGTGATTGCGCATCGTCTTTCTACTATTAAAAAAGCAGGTCAAATTATTTTCATTGATAAAGGTCAAGTTACTGGTAAAGGTACACATGGAGAATTAATGCAATCCCATGAAAAATATAAAAACTTTGTCACATCTCAAAAATTATCAGATTAGCATCAAGTCACGTTCCACGAAAATGTGGAGCGTGTTTTTTTAGTATTATTTACGTAAATATTTTGTAAAACCGTTATTTTAACCCAAATTTACAAGTGGTATAATGAATTTTGTAAGATTAAGAGAACTTTTTATATACATAATGTCAAATAGTACGGAAAACAAACGTTTTCAAAATATTAAAGTCTTATATTGTTCAATATTTATAGGGATAATTATGATTAAATATTTGATGGTCTTACAGTTTTGAGTGAGTTTTAAATAAATATATAAATGACAAATATTAAATAGGTAGGTGCCAAATGTTTTTATTAATTAATATCATTGGGTTAATCGTCTTTCTTGGTGTGGCTGTGTTATGTTCAAGAAATCGGAAAAATATCCAATGGAAATCGATATTAATCTTAGTTATTTTGAATTTATTCTTAGCATGGTTCTTTATTTATTTTGATTGGGGAAGAAATGGAGTTAAAGGCGCGGCTAATGGTATTGCTTGGGTCATAGAATCCGCGCATCAGGGTACAGGATTCGCTTTCGCTAGTTTCACATCTGGAAAGCAAATGGATATGGCTGTAAGTGCCCTGTTTCCTATCTTACTTATCGTACCTTTATTTGATATATTAATGTATTTCAATATACTTCCAAAGATTATTGGGGGAATTGGCTGGGTGCTCGCGAAGATTACACGTCAGCCTAAATTCGAGTCATTCTTTGGTGTTGAAATGATGTTCTTAGGAAATACTGAAGCGTTGGCTGTATCTAATGAACAACTGAAACGTATGAATGAAATGCGTGTATTGACAGTAGCTATGATGTCTATGAGTTCAGTCTCAGGTGCGATTGTCGGGGCTTATGTACAAATGATTCCTGGTGAGCTTGTTCTGACAGCGATACCACTTAATATTATCAACGCAATAATTGTATCGTCTATTCTAAATCCTGTTTCAGTGGAAGAAAAAGAAGATATCATCTATAGCATTAAAGATCATCAAATCGAACGTCAACCTTTCTTCTCTTTCTTAGGAGATTCAGTTTTAGCAGCAGGTAAATTAGTACTGATTATTATCGCTTTTGTTATTAGTTTCGTCGCATTGGCAGACTTAATCGATCGTTTCATTAATCTGATTACCGGTCTAATTGCTCAAGGTTTTGGCTGGAAAGGAAGTTTTGGTCTAAACCAAATTTTAGGTGTCTTCATGTATCCATTTGCTTTATTATTAGGTCTACCTTTCAACGAAGCATGGGATGTCGCACAACAAATGGCTAAGAAGATTGTAACTAATGAGTTCGTTGTTATGGGTGAGATTTCTAAACAAGTGAATTCATTCTCACCACATCATCGTGCTGTGATATCAACGTTCTTAGTATCATTTGCGAACTTCTCAACGATTGGTATGATTGTAGGTACGTTAAAAGGAATTGTTGATAAGAAAACATCAGATTTTGTATCTAAGTATGTACCGATGATGCTTCTTGCAGGTATTTTAGTGTCATTACTTACTGCAGCATTTGTAGGTTTATTTGCTTGGTAATATGATTTCTAATAAATAGAGTATGAAAAAGAGTGAACGTCGTAGGTAGCGAACGTTCACTCTTTTGTATTTTATGAGGTATATTTATATTTAGGAAAATGATAAAAACCAAGTATAGAAAGTGAGGAGACACTTCTTATACTTGGCTTTTATGGGAAATGAATATTAATGTACTTGTAACGGTAAGGACTAGGTACTGTCACAGTACTTCGAGCAAAATTTGTTTTGTTACTATAAACAACACAAAGGAGATAACTTCTCTTTCAAGAAGTTAAAATCATTATAGCAGACCTTTCTTTAAAAGTAAATTAAAAATTCAGAAAATTTAAATTTATTTGTCTATTGGCGTTTTATTAACCTGTTTTTTTACGAGCTAGCACAGTATGGATAAAAAAATAATTTATTTGTGTTCTATAATTAATGCTTTTCTTAAAAATAAAATTATTTGTGAGTATATTATTGTGAGAAATTATAAGCGTATGCTACCATTTTGATACATGAGAGAAAAACTAAAGGGGTGATTGAATGAATAAAACAATTCGAGATATATTATTAGTTATTGCTGGTTCATTCATATTCTCAGCAGGCGTTAATGCGTTTATTATTTCTGGTAATTTAGGTGAGGGAGGCGTTACCGGAATAGCGATTGTGTTATATTATGCATTCCATTTATCACCTGCGATTACTAACTTTGTAGTCAACGCTATTTTAATCATAGTTGGATATAAGTACTTGAGTAAGCGCAGCATGTATTTAACGATCGTTGCGACGATTCTTATTTCCATATTTTTAGATTTAACAGAATCTTGGCATGTTCATACTGGTAACTTGATTGTTAACGCAGTATTTGGTGGAATATGTATCGGCGTCGGTATAGGAGTTATTGTATTAGCAGGCGGAACTACTGCTGGTACAGTAATCTTAGCAAGAATTGTTAATAAATATCTGGATATTAGTACACCTTATGCATTACTATTCTTTGATTTACTTGTGGTATTGATTTCACTAACTCAAATATCATTAGATAAAGCACTTGTCACAGTGATTTCGCTATATATTGGAACGAAGGTAATGGAATATGTGATTGAAGGACTCAATACGAAAAAGGCAATGACAATTATTTCAAGTACACCTGATGAAGTTGCAAAAGCAATCGATGAACAAGTGGGTAGAGGTTTAACAATTTTAAACGGCCATGGTTATTATACGCGCGAAGAAAAAGATGTGCTCTATGTAGTGATTTCTAAAACACAAGTTTCACGTGCAAAACGTATCATTAGAAATATTGACGAAAATGCTTTTCTCGTTATTCACGATGTACGTGATGTGTATGGTAATGGCTTTTTAGTAGATGAATAAATTTAAATAAAAATGACGCTAGAATTGGATATTGATCCTGAAATATTAGCTCTAAGATGATTTTAAGAAATTGTCTTAGAGCTTAATTTTTTATCCATAATTTAATCATCTATTTAGTATTAAATTTCTCGTTGCAACTTCGTTTTCGTTAGTCTAGTTTTCGAAAAAATTAAAATGTATTAAACAATTCATATCAATATTTGTTAGTCAATCTTGAATAGAGATGTTATAATATAGTCTATGATAATGATTATCAATTACAGTTGGTAATCAAATAAACGATAAACTTTTAACGAAAATACTATGTTTTTACGATATAAATGCATTATTTATAAATGAAAGTAGGGGAACTATGAGTCGTTTAAACGGAGAACAAGTGAAAATTGGTTATGGAGACACTACGATTATTAATAATTTAGATGTAGAAATACCAGATGGTAAGGTGACTTCTATTATTGGGCCAAACGGTTGTGGGAAGTCAACATTGCTCAAAGCGCTATCTCGTTTATTATCCATTAAAGATGGCGCAATTAATTTAGATGGCGAAAGTATTCACGCGCAATCCACAAAAGAAATTGCTAAGAAAATCGCAATTTTACCTCAATCACCTGAAGTTGCTGATGGTTTAACAGTTGGTGAGTTAGTTTCTTATGGACGTTTCCCACATCAAAAAGGCTTTGGTCGTTTATCAGCTGAAGATAAAAAAGAAATTGATTGGGCGTTAACAGTTACAGGAACAAGTGATTTCCGTCATCGTTCAATTAATGACTTAAGTGGTGGTCAAAGACAACGTGTGTGGATAGCAATGGCTCTAGCACAACGTACTGATATTATCTTTTTAGATGAACCTACCACTTATCTAGATATTTGCCACCAATTAGAAATTTTAGAACTCGTCCAAAAATTAAATGAAGAACAAGGCTGTACGATCGTGATGGTATTACATGATATTAATCAAGCAATTCGTTTCTCAGATCATCTTATTGCAATGAAAGATGGAAATATCGTTGCAAATGGCTCAACACAAGAAGTACTTACGAAAGACATTTTAGAAAAAGTATTTAATATTGATGTTGTTCTTGATCAAGATCCGCGAACTGGTAAACCCCTCCTTGTTACTTATGATTTATTTTGCAAGACGTATTCGTAATAGGGAAGGCAAAAGGGATAAATAACCATGTTTGAAAAAAATAAAAATGAAAACATCAAGTTCGTTTCTCTCATAATAGGAAGTATAATAGTGCTAATTCTAGCACTATTTCTTTCTATTATATTTGGAAAAGCACATGTTAGTATTCCAACTATTTTTGATGCAATTTTCAATTATAATCCAAAAAATCAAGATCATAATATTATTAGCGAAATTAGAATCCCTAGAGATTTAGGTGCAGTATTAGTTGGTATGGCTTTAGCGGTTTCTGGTGCAGTTATCCAAGGTGTTACAAAAAATGGACTTGCTGATCCGAGTTTAATAGGTTTGAATTCAGGCGCTACGTTTGGGCTGGCGATGACTTATGCCTTCTACCCAGAAGCGCCGTTTTTATTATTAATGGTTTCAGGGTTTCTAGGTGCATTACTCGGTGGTTTTATCGTTTTAATGATAGGACGTTCTAGACGAGATGGATTTAACCCAATGAGAATCATTTTAGCAGGTGCAGCTATCAGTGCGTTGCTTACAGCTTTAAGCCAAGGTGTTGCACTCGTATTTAGATTAAATCAGTCACTAACATTTTGGAGTGCAGGGGGCGTCTCTGGTACGACATGGGGACAATTAATTTGGAGTGGCCCCATAGTTATCATTACGTTAATTTTCATCTTATTAATTAGTAAACAACTTACAATTTTAAATTTAGGTGAATCACTCGCTAAAGGTTTAGGTCAAAATGTTTCAGTCATTCGTGGGATAAGCATGATTTTATCTATGATACTTGCTGGCGTAGCGGTTGCGATGGTTGGCCAAATTGCCTTTGTAGGTTTGATGGTGCCACATATTGTTCGTTTTATTATAGGTACAGATTATTCTAAAGTCATTCCACTTACAGCATTATTTGGAGGCATTTTAGTTCTGATTGCCGATATGCTTGCAAGATTATTAGGTGAAGCCCCTGTAGGAGCGATTATTTCATTTATTGGCGTGCCATACTTTTTATACCTTGTTAAAAAAGGAGGGCGCTCAATATGATAGATCCTAGATTAAGACGCAAGCAAATCATTACTTTCATCATATTTGCTGTTCTACTTTTTGCAGCATGTACATGGAGTATCGCTTCTGGTGAATATAAAATTCCAGTGTCTAACTTCTTCAAAACACTATTAGGTCAAGGAGATTATACAGATTCGCTCATTCTTATCGATTTCCGTTTACCTCGAATGCTCATTACGATTTTAGCGGGTGCTGCATTAAGTTTGAGTGGTGCTGTTATTCAAAGTGTAACGAAGAACCCTATTGCAGAACCTGGCATTCTAGGTATTAATGCAGGCGGTGGTTTCGCGATTGCTTTATTTGTGACAATCGGTCAAGTGAAGCCAGATAACTTCGTATACGCATTACCTGTGATTAGTTTAATTGGCGGCATTGCTACAGCTTTAGTGATATTTGTGTTCAGTATCAATAAATATCATGGGCTAACTCCAGCAAGTATGGTATTGATCGGTGTTGGTATGCAAACCGCACTATATGGTGGCTCTATAACACTGATGTCAAAATTTGATGAAGATCAATCTGAGTTTATGGCCTCATGGTTTGCAGGTAGTATATGGGGAGACGATTGGACATTTGTTATCGCATTTATTCCATGGATGATCGTCATTGTTCCGTATCTTCTATTTAAATCTAATGAATTAAATATTATTAATACGCATGAACATATAGCGAAAGGATTGGGTATTAAAGTTGAACGTGAAAGAATAATCTTGTTCTTTATCGCTGTTATCTTATCTTCAGTAGCTGTAGCCGTTGCTGGTGCGATTTCATTTATTGGTTTAATGGGACCTCATATTGCTAAACGCATCGTGGGTCCTCGTCATCAACTTTTCTTACCTATAGCGATTTTAGTTGGTGCATTTTTACTTGTATTCTCTGATACATTAGGAAAAGTCATCTTACAACCATCTGGCGTGCCCGCAGGAATTGTTGTTGCCATTATTGGAGCACCATACTTCTTATATCTCATGTATAGAACAAAAAGCGTATAAATTTGTTATAGCCGTCATTAAAATCAAATCGATTTTAATGGCGGCTTTTGTATATATTTCAAACAAGATGAAATCATTTTTTAGAAAAGGTAAGTCTATTTGTGAACATTTTATAGAAGACACACATAACATTAGCGATGATATATAGACGTGTTTTATACTGATGATAAATTAATAAGGAGGGGTTTTCATGAAGAAATTAATAAAAGATAGACAACAATTTTTAAGTGACATGTTAGATGGCCTAAAAATTGCAAATCCTGAATTAGATGTAATTGAAGATACGGTAGTGGTACGTAAAGATAAAAAACAATCGGGCGTTGCACTTGTATCTGGAGGAGGAAGTGGTCATGAACCTGCACATGCGGGTTACGTAGCTCAAGGTATGTTAGATGCAGCTGTTTGTGGGGAAGTCTTTACTTCGCCTACTCCAGATAAAATATTAGAAGCAATCAAAGCAGTAGATAATGGCGACGGGGTATTACTTATAGTTAAAAATTATGCTGGCGATGTCATGAATTTTGAAATGGCACAAGAAATGGCTGAAATGGAAGGCATACAAGTTGAAACGGTTATAGTTAGAGATGATATTGCTATTAGCGAGCCTGATCAACGTAGAGGTGTTGCAGGTACTGTTTTGGTTCATAAGTACGCAGGATTTTTAGCGGAAAAAGGACTAGCATTAAATGAAATAAAAGAAAAAGTAGAAATATTGCTACCAGAAATTAAAAGTATTGGAATGGCTTTAACACCTCCAATGGTTCCTACGACAGGTAGATATGGTTTCGATATTGAAGACAATGAGATGGAAATTGGTGTTGGTATACATGGAGAAAAGGGTTTACATCGTGAATCCATCCAACCAATTAATCAAATTATTTCAACATTAGTTGAAAAATTAGAACAAGAAATCTCTGCCGATGATTATATTGTCATGGTCAATGGTATGGGAGGCACACCTCAATCTGAACTGAATATTGTAACGAAATATCTGAGTGAATTATTTAATGACAAGCATTACGGGGTAAAACATTGGTACGTAGGTAATTTCATGACGTCACTTGATATGCAAGGCTTCTCAATCACACTTGTACCTGCTAAAGAAGAATGGCTTAAAGCCTTTTTAGCACCTACAACAAGCCTTTATTTTAATGCGTAAAAGTAAATGATGAATAATTATACAATGTAGAGGTGTCAGAGATGAACGTAAAAGAAATGAAAGCACAATTGCTAAGTTTAGCAGATACTTTTAAAGAAAAAGAAGAGGAATTAACAGACTTAGATAGAGCCATTGGTGATGGTGACCACGGTGTGAATATGGAACGAGGTTTCTCTCATTTAGAGGGCAATATTGACGATAGTGACATGGCTTCACTATTTAAAACAACTGGGATGACGCTTATGTCTAAAATTGGTGGTGCCTCAGGTCCGTTATATGGCTTTAGTTTCGTCAAAATGGCGAGTGTCGTTAAAGACGAAATTGATAATGATAATTTAAAAGAGTTACTAAAAACGTTTGCGGATGCGATTGCGCAAAGAGGTAAAGTTGAATTAAATGAAAAAACAATGTACGACGTGGTTGAGAGAGCGAATGAAGCACTTCAAAAAGATGAAAAATTAAATTTAGAAAAATTACAAAGTTATGCGGATGATACTAAAGATATGGTAGCAACGAAAGGTCGTGCGTCATATTTTAAAGAAGATTCAAAAGGATATATTGATCCAGGAGCGCAAAGCATGGTTTACATTCTGAACGCTTTAATGGGAGATGAGTCGTAATGACAACGATTGTATTAGTTAGTCACAGTGCTGATATTGCAAAAGGTACAAAGGATTTACTTGAACAGATGGTAAATAATGTCGACATCAAGGCTCATGGTGGTACAGAAGATGGTTCGATTGGTACGTCATTTGATGAAATACAAAAGATGATTAATCATATAGAAGATGATGCACTATGCTTTTATGATTTAGGATCTTCGGAAATGAATTTAGATATGGCAATTGAAATGTATGAAGGTCAATATGAGATTGTTAAAATCAATGCACCTCTTGTTGAAGGTAGTTTTACCGCGGCAGTGAAGTTATCAACTGGAGGCAATATGAAAGAAGCTATCGAAGAGGTAAACAATACTCATTTTTCGAGTGAAACTTAGCTTTAAGTATGATATTATTAATATAACTGTTAAATAAAATCTGGGTAATAGGAGGACATAGCCATGCAACATCTTATAAAGAAACATGTATTGAATGGCGAATTTGAGCAGGTAAGACAATTAATGTCCGAAACAGATTTTATGGAATTTGAAGAGGCATATATTTCTAGCGCTCATGAAGTAGAAAGTATGATGTTTTACACATGTATTCTGGATATGATTAAAGTTGAAGAATCATCAGAATTGCATGATTTGGCATTTTTATTACTTGTATATCCGTTGAGCGAATATGAAGGTGCTTTAGATTCAGCTTATTATCATGCTGATTCTTCCATAAAACTCACTAACGGAAATGAAGTTAAAAGTTTACTACAAATGTTATTGCTTCATGCTATTCCTGAACCAGTCATTTCTGACAAGAAAGCATTCGATGTAGCTAAACGAATTCTTAAACTTGATCCAAATAATAATGTAGCACGTAATGTGCTTAAAGACACTGCAAAACGTATGGACAACATTGTTGTTGATATTAATGAATTAAACAAACATAGAGATGCACGTTAAGTAATTATATAACATTCTCGATATAGTCATTAGAGTTACCCAACTTTAATGGCTATTTTTATACACTTTTTCTAAGATTTATACATTTCGTTATAAGTTGATCAAGCAGGGTTGAAAATAAAAAACAGTACGTTATAATGCTCACTGTGAAAATCTAAGGAGGTTATCTTTTAAATGGGGCTGAATAAAGAAGCAATAAAAATAGGCTTTGCATACGTTGGCATCGTTGTAGGTGCGGGATTCTCAACAGGACAAGAAGTCATGCAATTCTTTACACCGTTTGGATTATGGTCGTATATCGGTGTTTTAATTTCAGGTTTCATTTTAGGATTTATTGGTAGACAAGTAGCTAAAATTGGTACAGCCTTTTCAGCTACGAACCATGAATCTACATTACAATACATTTTTGGCGAAAAATTTAGTAAAGTTTTCGATTACATTCTTGTCTTTTTCTTATTTGGAATTGCCGTAACAATGATTGCCGGTTCAGGTTCAACGTTTAACCAAAGTTTTAATATTCCCACTTGGTTAGGCGCCCTTATTATGACAATCATTATTTATTTAACTTTATTACTTGATTTTAATAAAATTGTAAGAGCTCTAGGTATTGTGACACCATTCTTGATCGTTATGGTTATATTGATTGCTGTATATTATTTATTTACAGGAAATATTTCTATAGCGGAAGTTAATAGTACGGTACCTGACACAAGCATTTGGAAAGGTATTTTCTGGGGGCTTGTTTATGGTGGACTTGCGTTTGCAGTTGGATTTAGTACGATTGTTGCTATTGGCGGCGATGCATCTAAACGTAGAGTTTCCGGTGCTGGTGCATTGTTCGGCGGTGTCGTTTATACCATCTTACTCGCATTAATTAACTTTTCACTACAAACAGAATATCCGAAAATTAAAAACGCAGATATTCCTACATTAAATTTAGCTAATGACATTCATCCATGGATTGGGCTTGTTCTAACATTTATCATGTTAGCTGTAATGTATAATACAATTTTAGGATTGTGCTATTCATTCGCAGCACGTTTCACGATACCATATAGTAAGAAATACCATGTCTTTATAGTCATTATGATGATTGCAGCCTATGTATTAAGTTTCGTAGGTTTTGCTGATTTAATTAATGTACTATATAAATTTATGGGTGTCGTAGGTCTCTTCATTGTTGTAGCAGTACTCATTAAGTACTTTAAACGTAAAAATGATGATGAAGACCATATTGCATAAGTTGTTACTTTGCATACACTTTACAATTTAAAACGATTGATTTAATCTTAAAAGCAATTCGTCTTTCATTTAAAAGGTGAATTGCTTTTTCTTTATTTTCTGGAAAAGTAATAAGCCTGAACAAGTTTAGACATAAATAATATATAGAAAGTCATGACGTGAGAGGATTATCAATAATGAAAGAAAAGTATAAATGGTTGTTGGTGACGTCACTCATCATTATCTTAGTTGCAGTGGTATTAGGTTTGCACTTGAAAAGTCATTATGACAAAGGACAAGAAAAGCAACAAGGTAGAGAACACGTACGAATCAATAATAAGAATGTAAAATTATTTCAAAATATCTCTTATGGCGAGGGATTACCTAATAGTAAATTAGATATTATAACACCTTCAGATATGAGTAAGGATACGAAATTACCCGTCATCTTCTGGATGCATGGAGGTGGATTTATAGCAGGAGACAAGCAATATAAAAATCCTCTACTATCTAAAATAGCTGAACAAGGTTACATCGTCGTGAATGTTAATTATGCATTAGCGCCACAATATAAATATCCAACACCTCTTGAACAACTTAATCAAGCAGTCAAATTTATAAAGAAAAATAAACATGAACTTCCAATTGATTTCAACCAAGTTGTGATTGGCGGTGATTCAGCGGGGGCTCAATTAACAAGTCAATACGTTGCAATGCAAACGAATAAAGACTTACGTAAAGAAATGCATTTCGAACAACAATTTGAGCCTTCTCAGATTAAAGCAGCCATCTTCTTTGGCGGTTTCTATGATATGAAAACAGTGAAAGCGACAGAATTTCCTAGAATTCAACTATTTATGAAAAGTTATACTGGAATGAATAATTGGGAAACAAATTTCAAGAATTTATCTCAAATGTCAACGATTAATCAAGTAACTAAACAATATCCGCCAACGTATTTATCAGTTGGAGATGCTGATCCATTTTACAGTCAGAATAAGTCATTTTATAAAGCACTTAAATCAGAAAATGTACCTGTCGATACACTATTTTATAATGGTACACATCATTTACATCATCAGTATCAATTCCATTTAGAGAAGCCTGAATCGAAAGAAAATATTAAGAAAGTACTATTATTCTTAAGTAGAAATACTTCATCTTCAGGTGTAGAAAGTGGAGAATCTACAGATGTGAATTCTGGTAATCAAACCAATAACAGTGTGTCACTATATCCATACGAATAAACTAGAAAAAGAGGCAAATCGTTATCATGAATTTAAATGATAGCGATTTGCCTCTTATTATTTATCATCATTCAAATTAGATGTCACAACGAAAATATTATCAAACTTCAATATTGATGGAGCGTTGATTGATAGCAACAATCTTTAAATTGATAGCGTTATTTAAAATTTCTAATATGTGGTAAAATTTGAAATGAGACAAAACATTAATTCAATATTTTTGCCATTACGTATTCATTGTAATAATGTCCGTTGATATAGAGCTTGTCTTTAAGTTCGCCTTCAATTTGGAATCCTGTCCCTTTGAAGAGTTCAACGGCACGTCCATTTTCAGTGACAACTGTGGCTTCAATGCGTCGGATTTTATGATTGAGTGACCAGGCTTCAATGGCGTTAATTAACGCTTGGCCGACACCATGTTTTTGATAGTACTTTTTAACACCGAGATAGATGACAGCTTCATGTTGCGTTCGTTCGTATGTTTCGGTATTGACAAAGGCGTATCCAACAAGCTGTTCGTCACTTTCTGCTACATATATAGCTTTAGACGGCGAGGTAATGTAGTTTTCTAAATTTTGACTAGCCGACGCTATACTAGGTGAGTATTCACCAGGATTATAAAATGTAAATTCTGATTCATCATAAATCTTGCTTAACAAATCTATAAAGTTTTCAACGTCTTTTATACTAATTTCACGAATTACGTGGGCCATGAAAACACTCCATTTTCAGTTAAGTAAATTGTAGTTTCTATTATAGTATAGTTTGGGACTTTGTGCTTGAATCAGTAATAATTATTAAATATAAGGAAATTAAGGAGTCGATAACCATGAAGCCTAAGGTTTTACTTGCAGGTGGTACTGGCTACATCGGTAAATATTTAAGTAGCGTGATTGAAAATGATGCAGAGCTCTACGCATTATCTAAATACCCTAAGCCAGATAAAGGTTCGGCAGAAGAAATAACGTGGTTAAAGAGCGATATATTTAATTATGAAAATGTTGTTGAGTCAATGGCAGGTATGGATATAGCAGTATTTTATTTAGATCCAACTAAAAACTCTGCGAAATTAACACAAGCGACTGCAAGAGATTTAAATTTAATTGCAGCAGATAATTTTGGTAGGGCTGCAGCATTGAACCAAATTAAGAAATTAATCTATATACCTGGAAGTCGCCATGATAATGAAACAATGGAGCGCTTAGGTGCTTATGGTGCACCTGTTGAACGAACGAATGTTGAAGTTAAACGGCCGTATATTAATGTTGAACTACAACCATCTAAATATGATGATGTCCGAACTGCTATGAAAATGGTATTACCGAAAAAATGGACTTTAAATCAACTTGTGGACTACTATTGTCAATGGTTGGATGAAACGAAAGGGACTTTCGTCCATGCTAAAAAAGAAAATGAAGATTACATTATTTATCGCAAAAATAGTAAAAAGCCATTAGCAATTTTCAAGAAAACAAAAACAGCTGAAGATATTATTACATTACATTTAGTTGGCGGTAAATTGGTCAAACCTAACCTGAAAAAGCAAGGGAAACTAGAGTTTAGACTGCTGAAAGGTAGCTCATTAGTCATGGTGCATTTATATGATTATATACCTAAATTATTCTGGCCGATTTATTACTTTATTCAAGCACCTATTCAAGGACTGTTTATGAGAGGATTTGAAATTGATTGTAGAATCAAACATTTCCAAGGGCGTGTCCAGTCAGGCGAGAAATTCAAATATACAAAATAGATATCGGGTGATGTTTTATGCAAATACTTCTGGTCGAAGATGATAATACGTTATTTCAAGAATTAAAAAAAGAATTAGAACAATGGGATTTCAATGTTGCAGGGGTAGAGGATTTTGGCAATGTGATGGATACATTTGAAAAATTTAATCCAGAAATTGTTATTTTAGATGTTCAACTCCCTAAATATGATGGATTCTATTGGTGTAGAAAAATGAGACAGGAATCTAATGTCCCTATTTTATTCCTATCTTCAAGAGATAACCCGATGGATCAAGTGATGAGTATGGAGCTCGGTGCCGATGACTATATGCAAAAGCCTTTTTACACGAATGTACTTATCGCAAAGCTACAAGCAATTTA
Organism: Staphylococcus caprae; assembly: GCF_002902725.1. Classification (GTDB taxonomy): domain Bacteria; phylum Bacillota; class Bacilli; order Staphylococcales; family Staphylococcaceae; genus Staphylococcus; species Staphylococcus caprae. The sequence continues at coordinate 7,888 of NZ_PPRT01000010.1, read as the reverse complement.
TAGACGTGTATATGAATTTGGTGTAGAAGAAAAACGGACACTAAATTGGCAAGATACTGTGGTTGATTTATCCAAAGATAGCATTCAAAAAGGTGATAAAACCATCTTTCTATCGAAAACGGAAATGATTATTTTAGAAATGTTGATTAACAAACAAAATCAAATCGTGACTCGTGATACTTTAATTACAGCTTTATGGGATGATGAAGCCTTTGTAAGTGATAATACTTTAACTGTAAATGTGAACCGTCTCAGAAAAAAATTGGCAGATATCAATATGGATGAAGCGATAGAGACTAAAGTTGGTAAAGGATATATGGCACATGAATAATTTACAATGGTTTTGGTTATTTGTAAGATCACGCATTAACTGGATTATGTGGATTATATTCCTTAACCTCGTCATGTTAGGTATCTCGTATATTGATTATGATATCTCTGTCGAAAGTGTTGCTTACATCGTGTTCTTAAATCTTGGGTTGAGCGTGCTCTTCTTGTTATTTACCTTTGTTAAGGAAGTACGTTTGTCGAAACATTTTTATAAAAATAAGGAAATTGAGGAAATCAAGCATAAAGATTTAGCTGAAACACCATTTCAACAACATATGGTCGATTATTTGTATCGTCATATTGCAACGCAAAAAGATAAAGTCGTTGAACAACAATTACAAATAAAAAATCATGAACAAACGATAACTGAATTCGTGCATGATATTAAAACACCCGTGACCGCAATGAAATTACTGATTGATCAAGAAGCGGATGATCAACGTAAAAAAGCTTTATTATTTGAATGGGCTAGAATTAATGAAATGCTAGATAAACAGCTATACTTAACGCGATTGGAATCACAGAATCGTGATATGTACTTCGACCACGTTAAATTGAAACGTATGGTTATTGATGAAATTCAATTAACTCGCCATATTAGTCAAGCGAAGGATATTGGGTTTGAATTAAACTTTGAAGATGTTGATAAGGTTTATACAGATGTGAAATGGTGCAGAATGATGATAAGACAAATTCTCTCCAATTCATTAAAATATAGTGAAAATACGACTATCGATTTATCTAGTTATATGGCAGATGGTCATGTCATATTAAAAATCAAAGACCATGGTAGAGGAATAAGTAAAAAAGATTTACCTAGAATCTTCGACAGAGGATTTACATCTACGATGAATCGAAATGAAACGGCATCTTCTGGTATGGGACTTTACTTAGTTCATAGCGTCAAGGATCAATTGGGTATTGATGTGAAAGTAGAGTCAGAAGTCGGTCAAGGAACAACATTTTATTTCATTTTCCCACAGCAAAATGAAATTGTAGCACGCATGTCTAAAGTGACAAGATTGTCATTTTAAACATGCGTTTTGTTACTTACAATTATCACATTTGTAATTTATTGTCGTTATAATAAAAGAGTATAAATAACAAATAATAGTCATGTTTAGCTTTGACTTTTAAAAGAGATAAGTTGTGTGAAGTAAGACAGGAGTGATAATTTGGCGATTCTAGAAGTGAAACAATTATCAAAAATTTATGGCAGTAAAAATTTAGCTCAAGAAGTTTTGAAAGATATTAATTTGAGCGTTGATGAAGGTGAATTCATCTCTATTATGGGACCATCAGGTTCAGGGAAAACGACGTTATTGAATGTACTCAGTTCAATAGATTATATGACGAAGGGCTCTATTACTTTAAATGGTAAGCAACTTGAAAAGCTATCGAATAAACAATTGTCTGAGATCAGAAAAAAAGATATTGGTTTTATTTTCCAAGATTATAATATTTTGCATACATTGACAGTAAAAGAAAATATTATGCTTCCATTATCTGTTCAAAAAGTCGATAAAGAAGAGATGAATCGACGTTATCATCGTATCGCAGAAGCATTAAATATTAGTGATATCAGCGACAAATATCCATCAGAATTGTCAGGTGGACAACGTCAACGCACATCTGCTGCAAGAGCGTTTATTAATGTTCCATCCATTATCTTCGCTGATGAGCCGACGGGCGCTTTAGATTCTAAAAGCACCCAAGATTTACTTAAAAGATTAAAACTAATGAATGAAAAATTTAATACTACAATCATCATGGTTACCCATGATCCAGTTGCTGCAAGCTTTTCTAATAGAGTTGTGATGCTAAAAGACGGTCAGATTTTTACCGAAATTTATCAAGGTGACGATGATAAACAAACATTTTATAAAGAAATCATCAGAACTCAAAGTGTACTTGGTGGAGTCAACTATGAGTTTTAATGAGATTATATTTAAGAATTTCAAGCAGAATATTGCACATTATGCCATATATTTATTGTCACTCATTATCAGCGTTATACTCTATTTTAGTTTTGTCACATTAAAGTATGCTCACCATCTTCACGGCAATCAATCCTATCCCATTCTTAAAGAAGGCTCACAAGTTGGAAGTTATTTTCTTTTTATCATCATCGTCGTTTTTTTACTTTATGCTAATTTTTTATTTATGAAAAGACGTGGGCGAGAACTATCGCTATTGCAAATCATTGGTTTAACACGATCGAATATCATGAGAATGATTATGATAGAACAACTTATGACTTTTGTAATGACAGCCATCGTTGGTATTATTTTAGGCATTTTTGGTTCGAAGATACTCCTAATGATTGTGCTACGTTTACTAGGTATTAACATTAGTGTATCTATCATATTTAGTTATCACGCTATTATAGAAACACTTGTACTCATTTCTGTAGCATATTTACTTGTTATCATTCAAAGTTATATTTTTATTCGCAAACGTTCTATTTCAGAACTTGCATCAGATTTAACTAAAAAAGAAGTGAATGAAACAAAAATTACGTTTAGTGAAATCACATTAGGATTACTAGGCATTATTATGATAGTGGGAGGATATTTTTTATCTACTAAATTAATAGAAAATATCGACTCTATCTTACAGCCATTCATTATATTATTTCTAACGGTGCTAGGGTCGTATTTCTTTTTTAGAAGTACAGTGTCTTTAGTATTTAAGACGATTCAGCACTTCAGAAATGGCAATATCAGTGTGACGGATGTCATGTTCACATCCTCAATTATCTATCGCATCAAAAAGAATGCTTTTTCACTAACGGTAATGGCCATCGTTTCAGCAATTACAGTATCCGTACTTTGTTTCGCTGCATTAAGTCGAAGTACATTGACTAATGAAGTAGTACTTAATTCGCCGCACGACGTTACATTGAAAAGTCAAAAGCAAGCAAATCAATTGGCATATGATCTCAACAATCGTAACGTTGAACATTATTACAATTATAAAGAAGTCGTTTATGCTAAATTATACAAGGATCATATGTTTACAGAAGGTATTGCGAGACCAAGTTTCATTGCTGTGACAAGCGACAAGTACATTCCTAACGTTAATATTGATAAGGGACAAACTGATATTATTATTCCTAGAGGGTCTATTAAAGACGTTGTAAAAGTAGATAAAAAAGGCTCGACTTATATTGGTTCGAAAGCACATCATGTCAAAGTAAAATTAAGAAAAGCTATTAACAAAGTTTATTTCATGGCTGATGTAGATTTAGGTGGGGCTACATTAGTGTTAAATGATGAAGATTATCAAAGTCTTAGAGCGCACGCTAAAGGTAAAAATATTGTATCTCAATATGGATTTGATATTAAACATAAGAAAGACCTGCCAGAATTAGAGAATATTGTGCAAAATATTAGTAAAAATATCGAAACACGTAGTGAAGCAGCAAGTGAAATCACAAGCTTAACAGGTGTCTTGCTATTTGTTACATCTTTCTTAGGTATTACGTTCCTCATTGCAGCTGGCTGTATTATATATATTAAACAAATTGATGAAACTGAGGATGAACTTGAAAATTATTCTATTTTGCGAAAACTTGGATTTACGCATCAAGATATGTCGAAGGGACTTAAGCTAAAGGTCATATTTAACTTTGGTTTACCATTAATTGTTGCTTTATTACATGGCTATTTTGCATCTCTCGCATACATGCATATTATGGGCGTAACCAATCAACTACCTATTTTTATTGTTATGGCTGTGTATACTGGTATTTATGCAGTATTCGCAGTGATTGGCTATAATCATTCGAAACGCACAATTAGACATTCAATTTAATATAGAAATGACAGGAACGGATTATTACATTTCTGGAAAATAAAGGCTTAGCATGTAAATTTAATTTTGATGCTAAGCTTTTTATTTTGTTTAATTCGCTTGTCGTGAATAAATAGTTGAATTTTATTAAATGAATCGTTAACTTTGTCATGGAACACATATATCAATTTATTTTCACTTAATAGCGGTTGGGAACGTTATAAGTAGGTATTAAGTATTGATATATAGGTTTCTTATTTGAATGGTTCGGACTTTCGACACATTGATCAGAAAAATATGTAAAATTTAAGTTTCTTATTTGTTAAGAATTTGTAAATAGAATTGTAGTTATGTAAATTTTGTGATATTTTCAAGTAGGGACAAAACGGTATATTTAAGAACGTCCGCAATGTTTTACTTTATAATAAATTTACATAGTATTTACAATGAGAAAGTTGCTTACTACTTTTTTCTGAAAATTGTAAATAAGTTCCTAAACCACTTGTCTTATGGATTAAAAATTTACGAATGTGATTGGTGACAATCGCTCAAAATGGAGGATTTTGAATGTTTAGTAAGAAAAAGGATAAGTTCATGGTTCAATTAGAAGAAATGGTGTTCAACCTAGATCGTGCAGCAATTGAATTCGGTAAGATGGATTTTAATACACACCTAGATTTGAAAGCTTATTCTGATAATATTAAAACGTATGAGTCACATGGTGATGAATTAATGCATCAAGTTATCACTGACTTAAACCAAACGTTTATTACACCAATCGAGCGTGAAGATATCCTATCTTTATGTAATGCGATCGACGATGTTTTAGATGCGATGGAAGAGACTTCTGCTATGTTTGAAATGTATTCAATTGAGTACACTGATGAGTACATGGCTGAATTTGTTGAAAATATCCAAAAAGCAGTAGCTGAAATGAAGCTTGCTGTAGGATTATTAGTAGATAAAAAGTTATCTCACATGCGTATTCATTCTATTAATATTAAAGAATTTGAAACAAACTGTGACGGAATCTTAAGACAATCAATGAAACACATCTTCAACAGTGAAACAGATCCAATCACATTAATTAAAATAAAAGATATTTATCAAAGCATGGAAGAAATTGCTGATAAATGCCAAACAGTTGCTAATAATTTTGAAACTATAATCATGAAAAATAGCTAAGGGAGTCTTCATTTATGTCATATATTTTAATTGTCACGATAGCTATAGTTATATTTTCATTAATATTTGACTTTATTAATGGGTTCCATGATACAGCTAACGCTGTCGCAACTGCGGTTTCAACAAGAGCGTTAACACCTAGAACTGCTATTTTGTTAGCAGCAGTTATGAACTTTATTGGTGCTTTAACATTTACTGGAGTAGCTGGAACTATTACTAAGGATATTGTTGATCCATTTAAGTTACAGCATGGTTTAGTTGTTGTATTAGCAGCGATTATTGCAGCAATTATTTGGAATTTAGTAACTTGGTTGTATGGTATTCCAAGTTCTTCTTCACATGCGTTAATCGGATCAATTGCAGGTGCAGCTATCGCGTCACAAGGATCATTCGCTGTTCTACATTATCAAGGTTTTACGAAGATTATTATCGTATTGATTATTTCACCAATCATTGCATTTTGCGTTGGTTTTATCATGTATTCCATCGTGAAAGTCGTGTTTAAGAATGCGAATTTAACACGTGCAAACCGTAACTTTAGATTTTTCCAAATCTTCACAGCAGCATTACAATCATTTTCACATGGTACTAACGATGCTCAGAAATCAATGGGGATTATCACTCTAGCATTAATCGTTGCAAATCTTCAGAATGGTGCTAGTGTAGAACCTCAGTTATGGGTAAAAATTGCTTGTGCCACTGCAATGGGTCTTGGTACAGCAGTAGGTGGTTGGAAAATCATCAAAACTGTAGGCGGTAATATCATGAAAATTCGTCCAGCTAACGGTGCAGCAGCGGATCTTTCGTCTGCATTGACAATTTTCGTAGCATCATCACTACATTTCCCATTATCAACAACACACGTTGTGTCTTCATCAATTCTTGGTGTAGGTGCTTCTAACCGTGCGAAAGGCGTTAAATGGAGTACAGCACAACGTATGGTAGTGACTTGGGTTATTACATTACCAATTTCAGCAATCTTAGCTGGAATTATATACTTTATCATTCATCTATTCTTAAAATAAAGATACAAAAATATATGCTATCTCATATACAAAGATGAAGTTCTTATTAGATGAACTTTGTATTGATATCGAGTGAGAGCATGGAATATCATTCCAGAAATAATAGCAGTAAGAGGATTCCTAATGGAAATCTTCTTACTGCTACTTTTATATTCAATACTTCGTATTAACATGTAATTGAGCCCTTAAATACTATTAAGATAAGGTGCTTTCGTATCATTTAACTAACACTACTAAATTGAATGAGTGATAGCTGGATATATCCTCTCTATCTAGATCTAATTAACAAAAATAAGCTCTAAGACGCTTTCGCGAAAGTGTCTTAGAGCTCTTATTTTGAATTTATGTGATGATCACAAATTAATGAATATATGCATAAAGTGATACTTCAGAAGCTGGAATTGTACGATAATCAGTGTTGTAAGGTCCGTTAGTATAATTCATTTCAGAAATTAAAATACTTCCGTCACCATTCACACGTTCAACATAAGCCACGTGGCCATATGGACCAGGTGTACTTTGCATAATCGCACCAACTGAAGGTTGGTTATCTACTTGATAACCGTCATTAGCTGCATTATCTGCCCAAAATTTAGCGTCTGACCAGTATGTGCTAATTGATTTACCAGCTTGCGCACGTTTATCAAATACGTACCAAGTACATTGACCTTCAGTGTATAGGTTTTGGTGATTAAAAGTAGGTGAGTTATAACTACCATTACCAGTTTGAGTAGTTGCAGCTCCACCAGAACCTGAACCGCCACTAGGAATTTTTAAAGTTTGTCCAGGTGTAATTAAATAACCATTTAAATTATTAGCTTTCATTAAAGCATTTACTGAAACACCATATTTATTTGCAATGATGTTTAATGATTCTCCAGATTTCACATTGTGTGTAGAAACTGAACCAGAGTTTGAAGAAGTGTTTGAATTTGAGCTTTGTGAAGCACTTCCACCTACATTAATGACTTGTCCAGGGAACACCATGTTGCTATCTAGATTATTATTTTGTTTAATACTATCTACTGAAGTATTGTATTTTTGAGCAATGCTCCATAATGATTCTCCTGACTGAACTTTATGTTGTGTCGAAGCTTCAGCATCATGGTGTGAAAGTACTGCGGCTGCACCTGAAGCGGCTGTTACTGCAAAGGCTAACTTTTTCAAAGTGACTCCTCCTTAAATGTAATTAAAATTTTTAATTGAGTTTAATATGTAGACCTATTGTCCCTAAAAGTCTTTTTTCATGAATCGAACTCTTTAATTACTTTTTACTATACTTTCTTATTACGTACCCAATACTAACAAAAATAATAGCGTCTGTGTGCTTTGTTATTATCTTGTAATATTGTTAACATTTTGTATACTTTAAGTCTTTGATGTGTGATGGTTGATTTTACAGTGTTTGTAGGAAGTTTAATTTAATTAAGCGAAATTAAAATTTTCGAAATTGTAATAATGTAATAATTATTAATAACAAATTTTCGAAAACTTCAATATATTTAGACATTATTAAATCAAACACTTTTGAAATCTTACATATTGTTGTAAAC
>NZ_PPRT01000001.1 GCF_002902725.1 Staphylococcus caprae | reverse complement strand
TTTCGTTGTCCCTCTCCCAACTTGCATTGTTTGTAGAATTTCTTTTTAAGAAATTCTCTATGTTGGGGCCCCGCCGGCAAGGATGGCTAGGATTGAAAGAAGCTTGATATAAGCGCACTTTCAATTCAGACATCTACTGCCAATATGTTAAAGAAGGTTGAGACAATTGATTATGTCCCAACCTCTTTTTATTTATAAATGATTCTTTTTACGTTGTTTAAATACAAAGAAAAGTATCAACACAATAAGAATAATTTGAGCAGTAATTGTTTCAATGCTTGGATAGAATCCAATCCAACTGATTGTAGGAAGTCCTTCAATACTATGTTGAGGCATCCAACCTAATAATTGTAATTTTTGAATACTTACACCTAACATTTTAAATGTCATGATAAAGATAAGTATTGAAAGAACTCTAAAGATATAGTGTACTGGAATTAATTTTACAATGAATCTAAACGCAAAGGCGAAGATGATTAAAATCACAATAGCTATTGCGATACCGATAATGAAGTCTTGAGTTTTAATACTTCCTATCATACCCATATAGAATATAATGACCTCGACACCTTCACGGAGCACTGAAATTAAACCAATCGTACCTAACAATACGAGATTACCGTTACTAATTGCATTCTGATACATCGATTGAATCATTTCATTCCAACGTTTCGCACTCGAGCGATTATGCATCCACACGCCGACAACGTACATCAAGATAACTGCAACAATACCTAGCACAGCCTCCATACCCTCACGTACAATACCATTGTTACCAATCGTTGCAATGAAGATGACTGCAAGTGTAATACTTAATATTAAACCTAGAAGCGCTCCACCAATAACGCTGGATGTACCTTTATGGTCTTTAACTTTACGTGTCATTGTTGTTAACGTCATAATAATAAGTAGTACTTCTAAACCTTCACGCAAGAAGATAATCATAACATCGACAAAGGTATAATCACCTGTTCCAACAGTGTCTTTGATATCGTTGTTAATATCTTTTAAACCATCTTTAACACGTTCTTTATTACTATGATCTAATATACTTTGATAATAAGGAATCTTGTCTTCAATCGTCGTATATAAGCTACTATTTTTTGTTTGGATTTTCCCTTCGACGTATGGCCAAATTTGAATGAATTTAGATAAGGCTTCGTCAGTTTTATTTAAATCGTTGTTGTTAATACCACTAATCGCTTTATCTAATTCGTCATTTAATTGCGTTACTTTGTACTTTCCATTATCTTCAGAAGACTGTTTCTGATCTACCGTGTCGATACTCGATTTAAAGGTATCCCATGCATTTTTAACTTTCTTAGTATCTAACGGATCCTTTTGAACGGCAACACGAAGTTGCATTAAATTGACTTCGATTGTGCCATATTTTCCTTGATCATAATTACGAATTACCGTCTCATGACTTGTCCATATTTGATTTAAGCTATTATTAATTGATTCTAATTCTGAACGATTTTTACTTTTAATCGCTTTTTGTATGGGCGCATCTTTCGCATCTACTGCTTGTTTAAGCTCTTTGATTTGACCTGACGCATCTTTAGAAGACTGAGAATCTTCATAAGCAATTAATGCTTTAGTCAATTCGGATAGCTTATCTCCCTGTGTATCTGAAGATTTAGCATTTTCAACTTCTTTTAATTTACTTTTAACTGCTTTACCTTCTTTGTTATCTTTCACATTTAAAGCATCAATTTCTTTTTTTACATTGCGAATCGCTTTTTGCTTGTCGCTATCTTTTTAAGAATCATCATTAATTGTTGATTTAGCATCTGTAATCGATACATATGCTTCACTCATTGAAGCATCTTCTGCATGTACAGGTGCTACTTTTAATACAGTTAATAATAGAATTAAGATGGCAAGTATCTTAATCGAATAATGTTTCACCGAGGTATCCTCCCTTTTTTACACCAGGTAACACGATAAATGTTGCGGAGGCACGATGTGTAATATATTCGTTTAATTTATCTTTATGACCTAAATGATTTTGAATATCAATAAATTGTTGTGTTGATTTTTGGAAGCAAATAAATAGTAATCCAGTTTCTAATGCACCCGTCTTCTCATTTGTTCCTGCAACATAGTTATAGGCACGACGTTTAATAGAAGTCTTGGCTTCATGCGCTAAGCGTGCATGTGCATCTTCAGGAATGACGTATTGACCACTGCTATCTTTTGCTTTCAAATCGAGTTCGTCAAACTCTTTCTTACCTGTAAGCGGCGCTCCAGATTGACGTTTACGACCAAACGTAGCTTCTTGTTCCTCAAGCGCAGTACGGTCCCAAGTTTCAATATGGATTTGAATACGACGAATAATACAGTATGTTCCATTTTTAGCCCATCCATCATTAATAAATACATAATCTTTATATTCATCAGTATGACGAGGATTAACTGTACCATCTTTAAATGCCATTAAATTACGTGGCGTTTCATGAAGTTGGCCTGAAACGAAACCTGTTTGAGACCATTTGACTTGTACAACATCTCTAAATGGACGTATTAAATTATGAATGGCATGGAATGTGACTTGATCGTCCATTGAACACGCTTGAATCATAATGTCTCCATCACTATAATCATCAGAAAGTTGATCATTTGGGAAGTGTGGTAAATCTTTATAGTCTTTAGGTATCTTATCTGACATACCTATCTTCTTAAGAAATGATTTACTTACGCCAAACGTAAGTGTGAGCTTACTTGCACTTAAACCAATCGCTTCACCTGTATCAACAGGAGGTAGTAAAGGATTGTTGCTTTCCTTTCCTACAGCATCACCATCAGTCATTTGTGCCGCCATCTTAGTCCATTGTTTAAACATCTCTTTAATTTCAGATTTATCTTTTGTCTTCAAATCTAAAGCGATGAAATTAATAGACCGCTGTGTTGGCGTAGTTATTCCAGCTTGAACTTTGCCATAGAACTCATATGCATCCTTCTCTTCATCTTCAGGTGTATCAAACATTGATTTAAATGAGAAGATACTTCCGACACCACTTGCTCCAATCATTACGCCAGCCCCACCGATGCCTAACATTTTTAAAAATGAACGGCGCGACATTTGCGATGATTGATCTTTATCTAATTTACTCATTCTGTAACCACGGCCATCTTACTTAACGGTTCACCTAAAGAGTTAACAGCATCAGATAATGCCTTTCTATCCTTCTTAGTTACTTCATTATATGATTTGTAACCGTCACCGTCTTTATATTTATCTAACAGTTTATTCACTTTATCAAAGTTCTTTTGAATATCAGCACTTAACTTTTTATCTTTCTTCTCTAATGTAGGTTTGAATAATTCATAAATTTTTTGTGCACCTTCAATATTAGCTTTGAAGTCGTATAAGTCAGTGTGTGAGTAGATTTCTTCTTCACCAGTAATCTTAGATGTTGAAACTTCGTTTAATAAGTCAACTGAACCTTGCAACATTAATTTTGGCGTAATATCTAAAGTGTCTGCTTTCGCATGTAACTCTTTCGCATCTTTTAATAACTGATCTGCATCTTTTTTAGTCGTGCTATCAATTTTATTATCTTGATATAATTGTTTTTCGATTTTATGATAACCAGTCCATTGATCCGCTTTTTTCTCTTCTTTCATATCAGCTAAACGAGCATCAATTTTAGGATCTAAATCACCAAATGCTTCTGCTACAGGCTCAGAACGTTCATAGTACATACGTACTTTTGGATACAATTCTTTCGCTTTTTGCATATCATTATCATGAATCGCATCAACAAATTTTTGAGTTCCTTTTAAGAATTGATCAAGTTGACCATCTGTATATTTCTCATACTTTTTAGTTGCTTCGTTTAATTCTTTTTTATTACTACTGTTGCTACTATTATTATTAGAACTTGAACTATTTTTATCGCTGTCATTATTTCCACATGCTGCTAATAACAATGATGATGCTAATAAAATCACTGGTAATTTCTTCATTACTTCACCTCATAAAATATTTAAACTATGTATTGTTTAGACATTCAATCACCCAACGAGATTCATGCAAAACTTCTCAATTGATAATCATTATCATGATAATTATATTCGTGGGTGTTATTTGTGTCAATAACAACTCTTTTAACTTTTTATCAAAATATCATTTTAATTTTTAAATGAGAAAAGGTACTTTATAAAGATAGTCATTTTAAAAAGTAAAATTACTGGGTAAACAATAATTAAGTAAATTTAGAACCAATGAATACATTTAACTATGCGAAGTTGATATATAAAACATTTGAAGGAGTGACTGATAATGGTTGAAAAATTCAAAGCTTTTATAGTTGATCAAGACGAGAATGGCAAAGTTTCACAAGAATATAAAACCCTAACAAAAGATGATTTACCTGAGGGAGATGTCCTTATCAAAGTACATTATTCAGGTATCAATTATAAAGATGCGTTAGCTGCACAAGATCATAATGCTATCGTGAAAAAGTATCCAATGGTCCCTGGTATCGATTTGGCAGGAACGATAGAAGAAACAAATGCACCTGGTTTTGAAGTTGGAGATAAAGTCATCGTCACAAGTTATGATTTAGGAGTAAGTCACTATGGAGGATTTAGCGAATATGCCCGTGTTAAATCAGAATGGGTGATTGAATTGCCTGAAGGTTTAACTTTAGAAGAAGCGATGATTTATGGAACAGCAGGTTATACTGCTGGTTTAGCCATTGAAAAGTTAGAAAAAGCAGGCATGTCAATTGAAGGTAATGAAGTGCTTGTAAGAGGTGCGACTGGTGGTGTTGGTACATTGGCAATGCTGATGCTAGATAATTTAGGATACGATGTTGTCGCAAGTACAGGTCGTAAAGATGTTGATAACCAACTAAAAGAATTAGGCGCCACTGAAGTAATTGACCGTTTACCTGATAATGATGATAAATCACTTGCTTCTCGTACATGGCAAGCTGCCATTGACCCAGTAGGTGGTAAGAACTTACCTTATATTGTTAAACGCTTAGATAATAATGGTAGCGTAGCTGTCATTGGTATGACTGGGGGCACGGAATTCGAAAGTTCTGTCTTTCCGTTTATTTTAAGAGGTGTGAGTATCATCGGTATTGATTCTGTATTTACACCTATTAAATTACGTAGACGCGTATGGAGACGATTAGCAAGAGATTTAAAACCTGATCAATTACATGATATCAAGCATATTATCTCATTCGAGGACATTCCTGATGCTATTGAAAAAGTCATTAATCATGAAAATACTGGACGTATTGTCATTGATTTCAATGCTTAAGTATAAATAATGTATGAAAAAGCGCGCGAGTGAATCTGATACCCACTCGCGCGCTTTCAATTTAATATTTGATGTACATTCCTTTTGAATAGGGTTCTGTACTTTTGAAACCGAACTTTTCATAAAGTTGATCTGCTGGATAATCTGCCATCAAGCTGACGTAAGTTCCTTTTTCTGCAACACTATCAATATAAGTCATAATTTCTTCCATTATTTTACGACCATAGCCTAAACCTTGATGATTTTTATCCACTGCGATATCTACTATTTGAAATGCGGTACCGCCATCACCAATTACGCGTCCCATACCTATTAAAGTTTCTTGCTCATAAATTGTGACGTTAAAGCAAGCATTGGGTAACCCCTTTTCAGCCGCTTCAATCGATTTAGGACTCATACCTGCGTTCACTCTTAAATCACAATAGTCTTGAACTTTAGGCGCCTCAAATTTAACTAATGCCATCCCTATTTCGTCCTTTCATTCAACTCAATACAGATATTGATTAACGATATCTTCATTAGATTCTTTAAAAATGTCGTTATGACTTGATACATAGCCTTCAGTAGCTGCCTCCGGATTTATATATGTTTTGGCTAAATTTGCAGCATTACCTGCGTCACTAAACGCACTTGCAATAAGATGAACCTTTGCATCATGATGCACTATATCTCCACAAGCATATATACCATCGACACTCGTTGTGGTATTTCCAAATCCTTTAACACGATATTCGTCATAAAGTTCAAATTGAGATGTACAATCTTTGAGTAGTGGATTCTCATGATCGAAACCATGACTAATAATCACCTCATCAAAGTCTTGAGTTTCTGTTATACCAGTCTCAACATTTTCTAATTGAACTTGACGGATGCGTGTCTCATTGTCGTCTCCGATGAGTTGCTTAATTTTAGTATTTGGCAATAATTGTACACCAAGATTTTCCAAAATCCTATTCATCGCTTCGTAACCACTCGTTTCTGCTTTTCGATAGATGACTGTAACACGATTGGCGATTTTAGCAATATCTCTCGCCCAATCTAATGCTGTATTGCCGCCTCCTGAAATGAGCACATTTTTGCCTTTAAATTTTGAAAATGATTGCACTACATAATGAAGGTTAGTGAGTTGATATCGTTCTGCTCCCTTAATATCAAGTGGTTTAGGATTGATTATACCTCCACCTATGGCGAAAATAACTGCTTTAGATTCGTAAATATGTCCCTCTTCTGTTTCAATTTCAAAATGTCTTTCTGAAACTTTGCGTATATCAGTTACACGTTCATTCAAATTGACTTTAGGTTGAAAATGCAAACCTTGTTGAATCATATCTTCAATAATTTGATAACACGGCTTAGGTGCCACGCCACCGATATCCCAAATAATTTTTTCTGGATAAATTTGCATTTTGCCACCCAATTTATCTTGCACGTCTATGATTCTAACTGACATCCCTCTTAATCCAGAATAGAAACTTGCAAATAATCCAGCTGGACCGCCACCAATAATTGTAACGTCTTCCATATGATTTCCTCCTATGATGTATGTAAATTACATCAGATATTCCCCAATGATAATAGTTATCATTTAACACACAATCATTATACTATAGTGAAATAGAAGAGTGAAAATATTAAAACGACGCTCATAAAATAAAAAACTCGTGAGTTCAATATCTCACGAGTTTACGTTAATCTCTGGGTTCTGTAATGATGGCTTGTCTGAGTAAAAAGAAGAGTAATAACAGTCCTGCAAGCATTCCAGTGTGTCCTATACCTGCAAAGCCTGCTAATGCTTCTGGAGAGTATTTAGCACCAACAACTTGTAGTGTGCCTTTAACTGTCATCATTCCAATTGTCACAATGACACCTAAATGATAAACGATGAAGAACCAATTAAATAAATAATAACTACTTAATTTAAATACCTTTTCAAGTGGTAATAATAGTAAGAACATAAACATCCCCAATATGAGTGTATGAGTATGTACAAGCGCTAATTGTGTATCGCCCGTAAAATGATGCGCTTTCGTTAATTCTCTATAATAAAAACCACTTAGTAATCCTATAATCATATAAAAAAGAAAAGAATATAGTAATCTACGCATGATGAGTCCTCCCTCACGATTATATTATAGAACATATTGTTAAATATTAAAGTGACAAAATCACGAAGAATCGTTGTGGTAATAATAAAAATCCCTGAAAAGGATTACTGAGATCCCCTCAGGAATTTTTAGCTAATACTTATTTTTTATTACGTGCATGTTTGAATAAAGCAACTAATGAAATAATAATTGCAAATATAGATACTATCCATAAAGCGATAGATCCACCACCAGTGGATGCTGATTCATCAGCTTTACTATTATTTGCGCTCGCACCTTTTTTCACTGTAGTCGTTGGTGCAGGATGTTCGCTGTCCTCTTTACCAGTCCATTTTACAACATCACCATTGTCATATGTTTGATATGCCTTCCATTTAAATGTACCTTCATCTTCTGGATTAGCTGCAACGATTGGGAATTCGATAAATTCATTAGGTCCAATACCTTTCCCTGTTGCTGTCCAAGTAATTTTAGTGATATTGCCTTTTTTATCTTTCTCGAAATGATGTTTGAATCCCTGTACTGGTGCAACATTCGCAACATTTACACCTTTAGGTACTTTTAATTCAACTTTTACAGTATTATCATCTTGTTCGACAGGCACACGCACATCGTATTTATCATAAGATCCTGGTTCACTTTGATTAGGATTTAGCGTGACATGGGCGTCAGCGTATTTAAAGCACCCTATTGCAAAGAATAAAATCACTGTCATAGATATTAATTTTCGTAACATCATTGTCCTCCTTAACCTGGAATATTAATTTGACTCATCATCACGCCAGCAAAGATTAATGCTATACCGATAATAAGTTCTATATATAATGTCGGTTGATTTACTTTATTTCTTTTACCTAAAGCTTTGGTTGTCTGATAGAAACCTAAAATCATCATGATTAAAGTACCAATCACTTTGATGATCATAAATATAGTCCAAGCTTGTAGATGACTCCAAATTGTCAGTATGTTTGTTTCATCTATCGCCATCAACACGCCAGAAATAATTAATATAGCTACTGCTGTGATATTTGTTCTTAACAACATCTGTCTCACATTAGTTAATTGATTTCCGCGTTCAGTTTTGGCATAACAGATGAGATAAATTAAGGCACCTAGCCATAATGTCATACCTGCTAAATGTAAGGTTCTTATGATGATAGACCATAAAGGTATATGTTGTGACCAAGCATGTCCTGACATCGCTATTGCTAATATCATCGCAAATGATACCAACCAGTACCATACTTTTTCCATATCTTTAAGTGTCATCAATATAAATAACACGATTAGAGCAATTGAACTAATAATATATGGAAATTGCATAATGACATCTGCTTTTAACGTTAAAATATCATTTAACACATCTGACGTGAGTGTCATCATGTAAACAATCATCGACATGAGTAATGTCATTGCCATTATCCAAGTAACGCCTACTTGTTTAGGTAAGACATTAAATTGTCGTAAACCTCGTCGTTTGGCAATACCATTTACCCAGAACAAGCCAACTAAAATAATTGTCGCGCCCTCTGTCAGATATCTAAAGACACCGAACCAAAAACTTGGTTGCGCATAAAAAGCATCTGAAGTGTCTACATTTTTGGCAGTCACTTTTCCAACAGAGAATTCAAATTTATTACTGACCTCGTGGCCATCAGCAGAAATTGCATGCCATTCAACCGTATTTGTTCCTTTAGCAATTTGATCACCAGGGAACTCTAAAGTTTTAGACCATCCTGAGGTCGTCGGCTTGACTTCACTGATTTTCTTACCTTTATCATTATATAATGTTATATTTGAATATTTTGCATTCACAGGTTCGTTATATTCCAATTGAATTTCTTCTGGCTTTTCTTTAACAACACCCTTTTCTTGAGGTGTAGTCTTTTCTAAAGTTGCATGTGCAGAAGCTTGATGTTCAAAGGCTGGAACCAATGTCATGAAAAATATAATTACCAATGCAATGATGTACTTAGACATCTTATTACGTAGTAACATTGAAACCTCCTCTTATATGTCCTTATAAATTTTGCCCTGTTTTCAATGATATAGCTTACATTTTTACTTAACAATAACAATTCTAATTTTTCACTATTTAGACAAAAAAGAAGGCAAGTTAGAAACCTTCATTAATACTGTTTCTAAACTTGCCTATAGATTAATTTGAATTATGCTTCTGCAAGTAATTCGTCTCTATCAACAGCTAATTGATTACGTAATAAATAAACGATGAGCATAGCTGCTAAAGCACAAAGTGTTTCAGCAATTAATAATGACCATACCACACCAGTTAATCCGAAAAGATGTTCCATTACAAATAGTACTGGAATGATTACAGTCCCTTGTAGTATCGCCATAATTGTGGCACCTCGTCCTTGACCTGTAGCTTGTAACATACCAGTGAATAAAAAGCCAATACCATTAAGAAGTAATGATGTCATAGTGACTTTTAACATGAAGGTCGCAAGATGAACGATGTGAACATCTGTACTAAATAATTGGATAATTTGATGACCGAAAAGTAATACAACACTCATACTTATCACAAAAATGATTGCAATAGAGATAATAACCGCTTTAATTGTATCTTTCATTCTATCTTTGTTCGATACGAAATTATATGCAATAAGTGGAATTACGCCTTCACTCAATCCCATAATAATTAACTCAGGAAATTGAACAAGTCGAAACTGTATTCCATAACTTGCAATCGCATAGTTTCCATATTTCGCTAAGAATAGGTTTAATACTAATCCAGTCACGCCCATTAATACGACCATCAAGAATGCTGGAATACCTATTTTAAAGATTTCAGCTAACATCTCAGATGTAGGTGTTGCATCTTTTAGTCGAAGTGATATCGATTCATTATTTTTTGAAAAGTAAATCACAAAAAAGAGTGCGGCAACTACATTAGAAATTGCTGTTCCTAATGCTGCACCAACGACATTTAAATCTAAACCAAAAATGAAGATAGGATCTAAAATCATATTTAAAACTACACTAGATAACATACCAATCATTGAAATAATAGGTTTCCCCACAGCGCGTGCAAATTGTTCTAAAATAAAGAATACAATGACGAAGGGTGAGCTTAAAAACATCACTTTTAAGAAGTTACTTGTATACGTTAATGTTTCACCGCTAGCACCTAAAATATGTGCGATTTGATCTGTAAAAGGTAAAGCTATCATTGCAATGATAATACCTAGAATAAAACCTGCATATGTTGAGAAGCTTCCTACATGTTTACCTTTACTGTAATCTTTTGCACCAAGTAAACGAGAGATAAATGTACCTCCACCGACGCCAAAAAGATTACCAAATCCCATTAACACAGCAAAAATAGGTGAAGTAAGTGAAATCGCTGAAATCATATGGCTATTATCTAAAAATCCTATGAAATATACATTTAAAATACCATAAATAACACTAAGTAATGACCCAATCATCATTGGAATTGAGAAGTGCATCATTGCTTTAAAAATTGGAGATTTCTCAAAATAATATAGTTGTTCGTCTTTCATTTCATAAACTCCCTTTTCTTTTTGTTTAGATACCTAATAATTAGATATCTAACTATATATTTAAAATTTAAGATTAGAACCTTTGTGCCACATACTAAAGTACAGATGATTTCAACACTATAGTTCTAATCTTGCATTTATTTTAAATTGTTCATCATTCTATCAAAATATTCTCTTAACTTTTCTTTATCATTGTCGGTGAAATCTTTTAACATATTCTCTTCAATCTCATCAAAGATTTTAATAAATGATTCAACCAGTGTAATACCTTCATCAGTGAGTTTCAAAAGTTTGCTTCTGGTATCTTTAGGGTTGACTTTACGGTATATGAGTCCTTTGCTCTCAAGAATTTTCAAAGTACTACTTACTGTAGATCCTTTTCGATCAAAGGCTTCTAATAATGTTTTTTGGGTCATTCCCTCTTCTTGATGTCGATAAATGTAACCAAGTGTATGGCTTTGTTCTTGAGTTATACCAAAGTCATCTAACCTTTTATCTGCGTAGTTCTTCATTTGATGTGCAAGACTACGAATCAAATATTGAAATGTTAAATTCATTGTTCCACCTCATTTAGTTAGATATCTAAGTAATATAATAGCACGTATATCGAAAACGTCAATCCGATATATTAAAGTTCTAATTTTCTGATAAATTAGTGCGTATTGCTTTTTACTTTGTCCACATAAAAAGTTTGGGCTATTACACCCAAACCTTTTCCTATTTATGAACTTTTTTCAACTTAATTAAAGTGCTGTATATCCGCCGTCCACTGTAATAACAGAACCTGTTACAAATGATGAAGCATCAGATGCTAAATATAATGCTGCGCCTTGTAATTCTTCTGGAACGCCAGGTCGTTTCATTGGCGTCATATTCATCCACGTATCTATCATGTCGCCACCTTTTGCAAAGTAGTCTTTAGTGAGTTCTGTTTTCATATAACCTGGTGCAATCGTATTGACTCGAATATTATGTTCAGCCCATTCATTCGCTAGACTTTTCGTAAGCATAATAACAGCTGCTTTAGATGTATTGTATGCAGCTTGTGGTTGAGGTGAATTAACAATTACGCCAGACATGGAAGATGTATTTACAATCACACCATGTTGTTGCTTGCGAAATACTTCACCTACCGCATTCGTTACAAGTACCATACTATTTAAATTCACGTCCATCGTTTTCTTCCATCTATCATAAGGCATATCTTCAAATTTCACATGCTCATTAATACCAGCATTATTGAATAAGATATCTATGTGTCCGAAAGTATCCATCGTTTCTTTGACCATTGCATTGACTTGTTCTAAATTTGTAACATCTACCTCACAAGCAATTGCTTTATTATCTGTTGCTTCTTCAAATTCTTTAGCAGTTTCTTGACCTACTTCCAGATTCATATCAGCGATGACTAAATTTGCTCCCGCTTCTGCTAAAGCTTTCCCCATTGCTTTGCCTAAACCAGATGCGCCTCCTGTCACAATTGCGACTTTGTCATCTAGTTTAAATTGATCTAATACTGACATCATTCTCCATCTCCTTGTCTTTATGTATAACAACATTTTAGCTTATTTATGTTCGTTTTCATAGTGTAAACGCTTACTTTTGTTCATTTGTATTTCTTTTAGTTCACCAAATATCATATATATGCTCAATGAATTTTTTTAAAATAAAAACAACGCTAGCTATTATTAAGCTAACGTTGTATTGGTCATATTAAGATGGTACTTCAGTACGTTTAGTGCTGTGTTTTCTAACAATGGCAGCAACTAAACTTGAAACAATACCGAAAATCATAAAGCCGATAAACATCCACATTGTTCCGTTTAATTCTATGGCTTTATTCATATATATAAGTTCTTTTAAGCTTGTAGTGTAATGAGTAAATGGATTCCAACCGTATGCCCATTTTTGATAGCCTCCAGGGAGCATTTGTTTTGGTAATGTAACCATTTGCATACTGAAGAACATGAGCAAGATAAAGATAGGTAATGATTTCATTCCTAACCAAACCATAATTCCTAAAATAAGTCCAACGAATCCCATAATTGCTAGAGCGATAAACAGCGCCACTCTATTAGGATGATCGAAGTGGAATCCTAAGACACCTTTCATAAAGTAAATATAAGCGAAACTTCCTAAGAATGCTGCTATAACAGTAGTAACCATTTGTCCTACTGAAGCGATAATTCTATGTTGAATTGCAAAGTTATTACTTGTTCTAAATGCAAAGAATAATAGAACGGAAGTAATCATTGAGCCCATCCATACTGGCATGAACATTAAGAATGGTGCATTACCGCTACCTTGATGGTCTTTAACTTTATTGACTTTTTGATTATCTACTTTAACTGGATTAGTAATACCTTGAATGTCTTTAGGACTTACATCTACATTTTGCTTTTGGAGTGTAGATAAACTTTGTTTTGTAATTTGTTTATTTAAGTTTTCACCGATGCCAGATAAAACGTTAGTCACAATATTTGATGCTTGTAAGTTAGAACCTTGGCTAACAATCGTTTTAAGATTTGCTTGTTTCACATCAACACTTTGATTACCCATTTTTTGTTTCATTTTTTGAGCTTGTTGTGCTGGAATTTCACCAGATTCAACTTTCTCTTTCATTTCTGATTTTTTACTATCCATGACAACTTTTTGAGTTTTACTCATCGCATTTTTTGAAAAGTCTTTTTCAAAGACAACTGCTCCGTAGTATTTCTCATTATCGAAACCTTTTTGCAAATCAGATTCTTTATCAACTTTGACCCATTTGATTTTATCTGAATCACTATCTAATAATTTATCTTCAATTTTTTTACCGATATCTACTTTATTACTTTGAATTGTTGTACCTTCGTCATTATTCACGATGGCAATTGGTAAATCTTTAGGTTTAGGATTAAATGCCGGATAAAATGCTAAAGAAAAAATAACTAAAATTACTATCGCAGCAATAGGCGCGAACCATAATAATTTACTTTTAAATATATTCATGAAATGACCTCCCTATTTTTATTGAACAATGTGTTGAATAATTTTCACGTTGTCTATTATAATAGGTAAGAACAATTTAACAATCATCAATTTATAGAGATACGTCTGTTATTGAACACATTGTTGTAAATTGTCTATTATTTTACGGGAGGTTATATTTAATTGAAAGAAGATAGGCGCATTAGAAAGACAAAATCTTCCATTAAGAAGGCATTTACAACATTATTACAGAACAAAGATCTAGATAAGATTACTATCAGAGACATTACATCTGAAGCTGACGTGAATAGAGGTACGTTCTATTTACATTATGAAGATAAATATATGTTGCTAACTGACATGGAAGATGAATGTATTTCAGAGCTTTCTCATCTTACACATTTCAACCATATAAACGGAGAAACTGTTGAAGAGATTTCTCAACTCTTTATTGAAAATGTACTGACAAAAATCCTTCAACATATTGATGATAATTTGGAGTTTTATCATACAATTTTACAGTTAGAACGTACAAGTAAACTTGAAGAAAAAATAAGTGAACTGATGAAAGAAAATATGAGTAGATATATGAGTATCAATCATGAAATCGATGGTATACCGGAAATGTATTTTCATAGTTATGTAGCTGGAGCTACAATTAATACAATTAAATATTGGGTTCTAGATCCTCATCGTATTTCAGTTGAAGAACTCACTCATCATATATATAAAATTGTTTTTAATGGACCATTACGTATCATGGCTGAATATAAATATCAAAAGAACAATGCTTAAATTAGACGCTTAAGAATCTAACTGTTAATCAAGTATAGAATATAAAAGATTTTGAAAGGAATAATAGTTATGATTACTGCTTATAAACATGCAAGTAGCAATTCAAATGAAATCATAGAAACTACAGTGGATCATAGCGCGTCATGGATTAACGTCGTTGAACCTGAACGTGAAGAAATCGAAAATTTAATGGAGTTTTACAATATTCCTGAAGACTTCATTCGTGACCCCTTAGATTCTGAAGAAAGCGCACGTATTGAATACGATGAAGATACAGGTTATTCACTTATCATCATCGACTTACCTATTGTCAATTCAACCAACCGACGTGTGTTGTCATTTGTCACAATCCCTCTTGGTATCATTATTGGTAATGGTATGATTATGACTGTTTGTGACGCTGAAAATGAATTCCTAGAGAATTTCGCACGACAAGATGACATTCATTTAAATTTTCATAGTCGCTTTGCACTCGAAATTTTATTAACGATTGCGAATCACTATAATAGGAATTTACGTTTACTCAATAAATCGAGAATCCGTATTGAAAAAGATTTGAAAAATAATATTACAAATAAACAACTATTTAAATTAATGGAAGTTGAAAAAAGTTTAGTTTACTTCTTAGCAGCTTTAAAAGGTAATGATACCATTATTAAAAAGTTATTCCGATTACCTGCAATTAAGCGTTTTGAAGAAGACGAAGAATTACTAGAAGATTTAGTAATCGAGAACAATCAAGCGATTGAAACAACCGAGTTACATCAACGTATCCTTGAGAGTATCACAACCTCGTATGCTTCATTACTCTCTAATGATATGAATACGATAATGAAGACATTAACGTTGTTCACAGTACTTCTCACACTCCCAACATTAGTGTTTAGTTTCTTTGGTATGAACGTACCATTGCCAATCGATGCGCATAGTTATGCTTCATGGGTTATTGTAGTAGGTATTTCTCTTATACTTGTTGCAATTGTAAGTATTTTCTTATGGCGCAAACAGAAATTATAGATTAAATATATGAATCATTTAAAACACGAATGCCTCAAAAAGACTGTAAGTTACAATCTTTCTGAGGCATTTTTATATTGTCTAACTCTATTAACAAACAACATGCTAAAGTGTCTGAAATCAAAGGTTCTAATATATCTGACTACATACCCATAATACGCATTTAATGGTTTTCAGTATTCACGTAATTTTAAAATCATGTGTAAGGGTATTGTTAAATATATGAATTGAGGTGAGTGAATCATGAAAGAACGAGGAAAAATTGAGAAACTATGGAGTGAAGAAAAATATCATGTTTTATTACATCATCAACATGCATATGACAATATTAGAGATATGTTAAAAGGTGACCCCTCCCTAAAAGAGGTCCAAAATGAAATTGCAAATGCATTAGCAATCACACCAACTAAAGGCTCTATTATTAATGCCTATGATCATATGTGGGGATATTTCAAAAAAGTAGCAACAGATGAAGAACAACACAAAGCATTATTATTAAAAAATAAATTTAATGATAATCAGCTCAATCAATTAACACTCCTTAATTATTTGAAAGAACTCGCAGACAAATATGAAGTGCGTTATCTTCAAAATAGTACTGTATTGAAACAATTAAAATAAGGCCAGGATATAATTATACCCTAGCCTTTACTGCAATTATGTACGTGCTATTTGATTCTGAAAAAAGATTTGGATTTCTAAGATGTGCCCCATATTTTTGATATAAGACTTGATGATAATAACTTTGATGTACTGACTCGTCTTATTGTTAATGGGTTCTAATAACTAAAACATTAAGCTGATATTTAATAAGTTATAAAACTTATCATGGCACCACAAGAATTGTTTTTCTTTTAAATTAATCGTACTTCGGGGGAGAGTAATTTAACTAAAAATTTTCTAATTGTTGCTACTAAAACAATTGTTGTTGATCGATTATACTTTAAATGTTCATAGATGTAGATTCTAGTTGTTTAATTAAAGTTGTTTTATACATTTTAATAATTTGTCTTTACATTAGTTTGTCTTGATGTTGATTCTGGTTGTTAAAGAAAGAATGTTCGTCTCATGATGTAATTGATTCTTAGTTGTTTGAACATTTTCTTATTCCATGGTGCCATTACTTTCTAGATGCCTATTTCTAAGATGATTGATGAATAAGTTTCGAGAAAATTATTAAGTATAACTGAATTCTTCTTGTTGTTTATTCTATTGGGATAGTTAAACAATTAAAGGTAGAAAAATATGTGTTGTTTTTGATGTTTCTTTTTTTCTGTTGTCGATTCTAGATGTAATAAACAAACATCGTACATTTAATTGCTGTGATTTCTCTCCAAAAATTAATTCAATTTAAAATTAATCGTAAATCGTCTAAGACTTTACATCAACTTCTTTTTTGAATTTACATTGTGTCGAAATCTATATTTATTATGTACCAAAAAATTCATTTGCACTCTATCTAAAATTTCCAAAATAAGAACTCTATATTCCTAAATAATTATTTGTATTGTACACTACTTATAATTTTGAATAGGTTGCTTAACATCACGAATAAAAAATTTTATTTTTCACTATTACTATTTCAACAAGAATACATTATAATAACATTTAATATTCAATAAGGAGCCTATTTCTAAATCATGACTTGTCTTTTAAATATATATAAACATCATCATTCGCCCCCTACTCGCAATATTAATCGAATCATTCTCATGTTTTCATTAACAAATGATCTTAAGATTACAATCAATGGAGAAACGAAGGATTTAGACAACCATATCGCTATTATTAATCAAACAGATATTTATTACGTTAATCAATCCTCGAATTTAGTTACGCTCTCTATACCTGTTTTTTATTTTTATAATGAAGATAATCAATTCTTTAAATGTTACTTTGACAGACATTTATTGCAATCAAGTGGTTTTGTTAAAAATATTATTCTACAATCTATCCATCGATTTATGAATAATGAGGAACAAGATAATCAAGCAATCTCAAAAATTATACAAACTTTATATAAAGAGTCAGTAATTAGGTACAAAGGAAAATATATTCCTAAAGTTGCTATCAACCATCCTATATTTGTCGAAGGTTTAACTTATATCCATACCAAAGTTTCAGAAATGTTATCACTACGTCAAGTGGCACAGCACTGCAATATTTCAGAATCATATTGTTCAAACTTATTCGTAAGATATTTAAATATGAACTTTAAAGACTACTTCACAAGTTTAAAAGTGATACATGCGATTAAATTACTATTATCTACTGATGACTCTATCAATGCGATATCTGAACATTCTGGCTTTAGCAGTCACACAAATTTTACAAACCAATTTAAAAATTATTTAGGATTTAGTCCTAAGCAATTCCGATCTTATATTTCTAAAATTGAATTAAACCCTACGATTCAATTTAGTAATGAAAGTTACTCAGAATTTAAAGATTTAATTAACCAATTTGAATTTAATGACCAACTCGCTACTGAAATTACTGAAAAAGATATTGACCAGTTTAATCCTAAAGATCGCACCAAAAGTTCTAAAGCGTTTATTCGTTTCGAAAACTTTAATGAGTTATTTCAGTTCGTATTCAATGAGTATTATGACATCGATTTTTCATACTTACCTCAACCCGTCGTATTCATTCAAGACATTAGTGACATTGTCGTGAGTCATATCAATTTCAATTTATTAAACCGTTGCTTTGAAAAGTTATTCGAAAAAGATATCGGCCTAGCCATGAAAATAAAAACTACACAACAATTTGAAGCTATTAATCAAGTGATATTGTCATTTTTACAAAGTAACCAAGATTACAAAACTAATAAAAAGTTAGTTAAACTCATGCTTGTCTTCGATTCAGAGAGCATGTCAGTCAATGAAATTCATCTATGTCATTTGAAAATTAAAAATAAAAATAGGGAAATCCGATATGGCATGACTGTGGAAGGCCTACTTCGTGAATCTGCGTCGATTGATCATACCTACGACATCATGAAACGTTTAAATTTCGACTATTATTTTATTGATATCGAAAATCTTGAAACTAAAAATTTATTATTAAATAAACGCAAAACATATCATCACTCATCTACACATTTTGAAAATTATAAACAGTTTATGTTAGATTCTGGAATCTCTTCCACAAGATTTGTCTATAACAATCTATCATTAAAATGCTTTAAATATACTAATAATGGCGCTAACCCTCTGCAATTATCAGATTTAGTATGTCATTTAATCGCTTTAATGAGATACGGTGGTGGAATTAGCTATCAACTTATTGATGACGATTCACAATATATTTCTTTATTCAATAGCTATGGTAGCCCGCTACCTTTAATGCATATCTACAAAATGGTTGCTTCATTTGTAGATGAACCATTGGAAGTTGGAAACAACTATTTGATGAGTCGTAAAGGCGGAAATTATCATTTTCTATTATTTAATAAAATTAATGACCGTTACTTATCTGATAGTAAGCAGAAATTCATTTTCAAAAATCAATTAAATGTAAATTCTCTCATCATTATTAATACTTTAAACAATGAACATGGTTCAATTCAGAACTTACTACCAAAAAGTAAAGAGTTATTATACATTGAACGAAGTATTCTTGAAGAATTAGATAAATGTAATCATCCTAAAACAGAATTGGCTGTCCAAGAGGAAAATCACAAACCATTTCAACTTACACTGAAACATGATGAGGTGAAATATATCTGCATTAAACCGTTATAAAAGTCAATAAAGCTTTGGTTTAATATCGTCTCCGATTGGATATATGAATGAATAAGGAGATGATGAGTGTGGATAAACAACAAGCAACTCAAGCAATAGAAAAAGTATTAGACAATTCAAAAGTCGGTGTATTATCAACTGCATATAATAATAAACCTAATAGTAGATATATGGTTTTTTACAATGATGATTTAACTTTATATACTAAAACAAACATTAATTCAGTAAAAGTGGAAGAAATTGAAGATAACCCTTATGCCTATATCTTATTAGGTTATAACGAGACTACAAATAATAGTTTTGTAGAAATTGATGCTCAAATTGAGGTTGTTAAAGATCAAAAAGTGATTGATTGGTTATGGGAAACTCAAGATAAGACGTTCTTCGATTCAAAACAAGATCCGGAATTATGTGTATTAAAAGTACAACCTAAATCAATTAAGTTAATGAATGATGATGATTTAGATACACCTATTACAATAGAAGTTTAACTGTTTATTCGAACCCTTTGTCATGAAATTGATGGCAGAGGGCTTTTTGATTATCAAAATGTTATCATTCTATGAATTTTTAACGTTTTTAATTTTAAAAATGTTTTAAATACAATTGCAAAGTGATTAGAAGTTTTGTATAAATGAAGTAATATAGATAAAGGAGTTTTATACAGCTATGAAAAATAAGAAAGCCTTAGGTTTCGGACTTATCGCAATCATGTTGATTGTATGTATTGTACTTGTCATTATGATGATGACTGGAGGTAAAAAAGATACGTATTACGGTATTATGAAAAATAGTACTACAATAGACAAAATGATTAGCGAAAAAGATGAAAAAATAGAGAAAAATGTTAAGTTACCATCAAATGCTAACGTTTCAGTGAAAAAAGAAGATTTTGTCATGATTTTCAAAGATGAAAAATCAGGTAAAATTACTAAAGTTAAAAAAGTAGATCATGATGATGTTCCACATGGATTAATGTCTAAAATACATGATATGAAAGGTATGCACCACGGCATGTAATACGGCCATACCTATATGATAAAAAAGACCTTGAAATGAAAGAATCTGTTTCATTTCAAGGTCTTTTTTTAGGAAATCTAAAAACTAAAGTTTCCTTATGTATACATTTGTCTTTGGACAAATGCATAAGCGAATCTAAAAACTAAAGTTTTAAGATTCGCTAAAAATGTCAGATATAAATTTTTATAGTGTTTTAAGGTACTCTTGGCCTTTTTCTTTATCGTAAACATTTTCCCATTTAGAAATAACAATTGTTGATAATGCGTTACCCATCACGTTAACACATGTACGAACCATGTCTAATAAACGGTCAATTCCGATAATTAATGCAAGACCTTGTGCTGGTAAATGCATAGAACCTAGTGTTGTTAATAAAACTACAATAGATACACCAGGCACGCCAGCCATACCTTTTGAAGCGATCATTAAAGTAGCCATCAACACGATTTGTTGTGTTAATGATAAATGAATATCAAACATTTGAGCCACAAATAATGCTGCGATAGATTGATATAATGCTGAACCGTCTAAGTTAAATGAATAACCAATCGGAATAACAAATGATGTCACATCTTTTGGTGCACCAAATTTTTCCATTTTCTTCATAATAACTGGTAGTACTGCTTCTGAACTTGAAGTTGAAAATGCAAGCAACAACTCGCTTTTTAAAATCTTCATGATTGAGAAGATACTTACTCCAACCATTCTTGCAACGATGCCTAATACAACTACCACAAAGAAGATCATTGCAAAAACAACTACAACTAATAATTTTAACAACGGAATTAAAGCTGATGCGCCAAATGTCATAACAGTAGTACATATAAATGCAAATACTCCAATAGGAGCGAGTTTTAAAATTTTATTAATCATCCAAAATACTGCTTCTAATGTACCATTTAAGAAACCTTTAACAGGTTCTGCCTTTTCACCAATAGCAGCTAACCCTAAGCCGAAGAAAACAGCGAAGAAGATGATTGGTAATAAATCACCTTTTGCTAAAGATTCAAATAAATTAGTAGGCACAATATTTACGATAGTATCAATTAAATGATTACCGTATGTTGTAGCTTGTTCAGCTGATTGTGCTGAAGATTGATATTTAGAAATATCGCCTTTAGGTAATTTATCAGGATCTAAACCTGAACCTGGTTTGAACAAGTTACCTATGATAATCCCTAACCCTATAGCGACTGTTGTTATAATTTCAAAGTAAAGGATTGCCTTCCATCCATAGCTTCCTACCTTTTTTGAATCCCCTAAATTCGAAATAGATAAGGCTAATGCACAGAATACAATCGGGATAATAATCATTTTAATTAAATTTAAGAAAATGTCACCAAATGGCTTAATGTAATTTGCTACATTATCTTGTCCAAATAATAAAAGCCCCGCGATGACACCTAGTACCAATGCAATAATAACTTGCGTTGGTAAACTTATTTTTCTCTTGAATAGAGCCATAATGCAAACTCCCCTTCATCTGACATCACCTAATTATATCAGATAAAATTAAAATATCTACATAAATTTTAACTTGGATAATGAATAAAACTTTTAAAGTTCCGCATGAAAAAACAATAAATATTGTAAAAAACACACGATTCCAACGTTTATTTGAAATCGTGTGTCATAAAATCAACTTATTTAGAGGGTTTATAATTTTTATCGAAATCACTATGTTTAGCTTTTTTGATACTTTTCTTAGTTTCACTATCAAAACCTTCAGAGAAAATACCTTTATTCGTACTTATCGGTTGAAGTACATAAGTCACATTGCGTTCGTCTTTATAAACAATTTGTTTATAATACATTCCTTTTTTCGCACTATATAAAGTCTCTTGTTTTTTGATTTTATCTTGAAGATGGTGTTCTTTAATATAGCTATCCATAAGTTCAATATTTTTATGACCTTGATAAGTTTTTAGCCCAAAGAAAAATACAACAGCTAAAATAAGAGAAATGATTAATATAATTATAATTCTAAAAATAACCTGTTTTCTACTCATGATAGAAACTCCTTTTATACTTATCTTGTTAAGTATGAACTAATTATGATTGTTGTTAAAGAGATTCATTCATATTGTAACAAAATGTTCTCATCTTACTTCATCAATAGCAAACTCATATTATAAATATTCTCTAATTTCATGAACAGGTAATCTAACAGAGCTATGTGCTTCTTGAGCTTTTTTACCAATAGCAATTGCTAACACAGGTATATATCTTTCTGAGTCGTAACCGATAATTTCAGCAATATTTTCTTTATCAAAACCACCAATTGGATTTGTATCATATCCATAAGCTTTAGCTGTGAGCATGAATTGCATTGCCATTAAACTACTATCGATATTTACAATATCTTTCATACCTTCTTTTGAAAGTCCTTTGTAATAAGGAAGAATCCATTCTAACATTTGCGTTTTGATTTCTTCAGTCATGTGTTGTTGGTCTACAGCATCACTATAAATTTGTTCCGCTTTTTCATAATTTTGCAAATCACCAAATATAATAATCATTGCTGATGATGTCGTCAGTTGTCTTGAATTAAATCCAAATGCATCTTTAAGTTTAGCTTTACCTTCATCACTATCAACAACGACAATTCTCCATGGTTGCATATTAACTGAAGAAGGTGCCTTTGTAGCTTTAGTTATGATTTCATCCATTTCTTCATGTGGAATTTTATAGTCACTGTCAAATACCTTTACCGATTTTCTTTCATTAAGTATTTCATTAAAATCATTTATTCTGCTCATATCTCAATTCCCCTTTTTCTATATTCGTTTGAGTTTTACAATCAAATAAATTTGATTCAATTGCACCCTAAATTTAATTTAAAACAATTTGATTATAGTGATGAAATCAGCACTTGACAAGTCATACACTTCATAATATTGTTACTTTAACAAGGAGAGATTTAATGTATGTAGAGAATAGTTATTTAAGTAAACAATTATGTTTTTTATTTTATGTTTCGTCCAAAGAAATCATTAAGAAGTACACGAATTACCTTAAAGAGTATGAACTTACCTACACAGGTTACATAGTACTAATGGCGATCGAAGATGATGAGAAACTTAATATTAAAAAACTTGGTGAACGAGTATTTCTAGACTCGGGAACACTGACCCCCTTATTGAAAAAGCTTGAAAAGAAAAACTATGTCGTTCGAAGCCGTGAAGAGAAAGATGAACGTAATCTCCAAATTTCACTAACAGAACGAGGTAAAGAAATAAAAAAGACTTTATCAGATATCTCGATGAAAGTTTATAGTGAATTTAATATCAATCAAGATGAAGCTAAAGAATTAATTGCGAACTTACAAAATTTTGTTTCTAAAAATTTTGATAAAAATCTAGAAAAGTAATACTAGCAGAGAAGAGACAAAAGTAGACTTTTTGAAAATCTTTGACACATTCAACTTCGGCATAAACGGCACAACTTAATAACAACAGTATGTATAGTAAGCTTTTGTCTTATTCTCTCGTACGAACCAAATATTTTTTTACTCATAATCCCTACTAAACTTATATAAATACCTCTTTTTTAAAAGTGTTCTTGCTTTACCTATTTCAACTCAATTTATATAATGAAGTTGAAATTTAGGTGTCCTATCGTCAATTGATTATCTAACACTTTTTAAGGGGTGGAGTATAATGAATAGTAATGAGTTCTTTAATAATAATTTTTTCAAAAATGATCCTAGCGAATTGTTTAAAGACATAGGCAAACAAGTCTATAATCAATTTTCATCAAGCGCCTTCCCTACAAATATTTATGACACAGACGAGGCATATATCGTAGAGGCAGAATTACCTGGCGTAAGTAAGGAAGATATTTCACTCAAATTTGAACAAAATATATTATTGATTAAAGCCAATAAAAAGCTTAAAAATGAAAGCCAAAAAATACAGTTAAACGAACGTTCAACTGGTGAATTAGAAAGACATTTTAAGTTCGATGACATTAATAAAGAAGCGATTACTGCTAACCATGCAGAGGGCGTTTTATACGTTACATTGCCTAAAGTCATCGATGAAGACGAGAAAGCGACAACGATTGCAATTCAATAAATAAAATTTAACCCTCAACTCTATCTAGAATTGAGGGTTATAATGTATATGCTTAAGCAATCGTATTTTAAACAAATAGTAAAATTAATTTGTCATATATTAGCTATTTGTCGTATATCGTTGAAATGTTAGAGATGTTTTCCTTTTTATATAAATGAATCATTGTCATTAACGCAATCAATGCGAATAACACAAGTAATCCAAAGGCAAGATGACTAGATCCTGTTAAACCAGTCACAAACGTGATGACTAAAGGTGGGAAGAAACCACCTAGTCCTCCCATCATTGACACGATACCATTAGCTGAGCCAGCTTCTTTTGAGAAATATGATGGAACTAATTTAAAGACAAGACCATTACCAATACCCGCACAAATACTTATCGCTAAGCAACCAATTGTGAAGTGAATCATACCATCAAATAAACTTAAAATCATGCCTCCTATAATCAGGAACATAAAGTCTATGATAAGCATTTTTACTGCATTAAATTTATCCCCTAACACCCCACCAAGTGGTCTTAAGAATGTTGCAAGTGCAATAAATACTCCTGAACGAATACCCGCATCTACTTTATCAATTTCAAAATGATGAACTAAATAATTCGGTAAAAATAGACCAAATGCAACAAAAGCACCAAACGTAATAAAATACCACAAACTTAAATAATATAATTTATAATTTTTCGATAACACTTTCATTTGTGACATTAAAGGTACTTTAACTTTCGCTTCTTTATTATCTCCCAATAAGAACATTAATACTGCAAATAAACCGATAATAATTAAGTAACTTCTTACTGTACTTTGCCAACCTATTAAACCAGCAAGAACAGGTGCACAAAAAGATGAGATCGCTGTTCCTATATTTCCCATTCCGTATATACCGTTAGCTAGTCCTACTTTATCTTTAGAGAAATATTTTGGTAAAGCCGTTACACCTACTGAAAAGATTGCACCACCTACTCCTAAGAAGAAGCCACATACCATAAGCATTGTCGTACTTTGTGCTTGTCCCAAAAAGAATATAGGAAATAGCAAAATAATAAAACTGCTAAAAAATACCCATTTAGCACCAATTATATTTGTAAGATAACCAAATGGTACACGCAAAACTGATCCTAAAATGACCGGAATAGCTAAAATCACAGATACTTGGCTAGCCGAAATTTGAATATCTTGAGTTATAAACGGCATCAATGGAGAAATAATACTCCATGCCATAAATCCAACTATTAAACTTAGCGTTTGTAATGTAAGCTGATAAACTCCTTTTTTCATGTTGTTTTCACCTTCATAAGATTTATAGTAAACAAATATTAGTACCGCGCCTATCATCTGATAAGAGGTCAAAATTAAAAGTCGTTAAAAGCGAATAAGTGATATAGACACAGTACTAATTACAATTTAATTTTAAGATGATTGTGAAAAAATGAACATAAGGATTTCCCCTGATTTAGAGCTTCTTTTTCCCTATAATAAATTGAGTTATTAATGTGCTGAACGTAGAGATGAGTTTCCTCTCTTTAAAGTCGCGACTCAGCCTTTAAATACAAAAATAGCTATGAAAAACCGTTATCGATTTCTCATAGCTATTTTTGGTTTGTTATATTCTTAAAAGTGAGCGTTCTACTCATTTAAAACTCAAGCAATTTCTTTTTCAACGCATATTCAACAAGTTCTGGTTTACTTTTAAGATTTAATTTATTCATTATATGCGTTTTATGTGCTTCGACCGTCTTTACAGACACAAATAACTTTTCAGCGATTTCTTTATTACCGTATCCTTTGGCAATTAAAGGCAAGATTTCAAGTTCTCGTTTAGACAAAACTTTAAATGGGTCTGATGAATAATTAACTTCTTCTTGGTTAGATTGATTAATAAATTCATTAACTAAAGAAGTGGTTAATTTCATATCAATATATGTTTCCCCTCTATATACCGTTCTCACAGCCAATATTAACTGTTCATCAGGCGCATTTTTCAAAATATAACCTTTCGCACCACTTTTCAGTACATGAAACAAATATTCTTCATCATCATACAT
The DNA here is from genome assembly GCF_002902725.1 of Staphylococcus caprae. GTDB lineage: Bacteria > Bacillota > Bacilli > Staphylococcales > Staphylococcaceae > Staphylococcus > Staphylococcus caprae. The sequence goes on along the minus strand of NZ_PPRT01000001.1, from coordinate 50,612 downwards.
TGTTAAAATTAAAATTTTTGTCTCTGGGAAGCTTTCAGAAATTTTGCTTGTAGCGACTAAACCTGATTCGCCAGGTGGCATACTTATATCTAATATTAAAACATCGGGTCTATACTCTAAGACCTTTTGATATGCTTCCACACCATCTGCTGCAGTTGCTACAACTTCCATATCTTCTTGATAGTTTAATATCATTGAGAATCCAGTCCTTACTACAGCATGGTCATCTGCTATAACAATCTTCACATTAATTCCCCCAAGATTTTTATATAGGTATATCTAACGTTACGATGGTTCCCTTGTTAATATGAGATTCAATGTTAATATTTCCATTAACTAATTCAGCACGTTCTTTCATGCCGTAAAAGCCCAACCCTGATCCTTTAGGCTTATCCTCAATATTGAAACCCTTTCCACGATCTACAACTTCAGCTAGTAATCTATTGTCACTTTTATTAATATTCACTTCTATTTCGTTTACTTCAGCATATTTTAATGAATTTAATACAGCTTCTTGAATCACACGATATACCACCGTTTCAACCTCATTATCAAAACGCATACCTTTGATATTAGATTGATAATTAATTTGAATACCATAATTCTCTTCAAACTGTTTGAAATAAGAATTAAAAGCAGCCTCAATACCTAAATCATCCAATGAGGAGGGTCTCAATTCGACTGATAGATTTCTAATGTCATCAATGAGTTGCGATACTAAACCCTCAATATGCTGTGCACTGTCTACTAAATTTTCATCTTGATATTTATATTTTAAAAGTCGCAGTTCAACATCAATATTTAACATTTCTTGAATCACACTATCATGAAGTTCACGTGAAATTCTTTTGCGTTCATTTTCTTGTGCTTGTATCGATTTATGCAACATCTTTTGTTGATACATTTTTTCTTGTCTCTCAATTTGAGGAGAGACATTTTGTAAAGTAAACGCACTAATCCCTCTGTCTGAATCAATCGTTTGATACGTAGCCGTAAAAGGTTCTACTTTATTATCTTTCGTCTTCATAAATACTTGGAAATTTGATTTCTGTAGTTGATTTTCTTCTAAAAAACAATTCTCACAAGATTGAATATCATATTCATTAGAATATCCTTCACAACGATTGCAAATTGCATGAGTCATCGCATTATAATTATCTTCTTCAGATAAAATATCGCTAGCGGCGTCATTCATCGCTATAATTTTACCGAGATGATTCACAAAGACAATCTTTTCAGTCGTCGCATCGTAGTACTTATGCAATAGTGCTTCAATACTGCCTTCTAGTTTACTTTGCATGGTTATCACCTAATTCATTTCTGTAAAAAATCCAATTTGGCTTTGTATATCAAGTTGTTCTAATGTCTGTGGAAGAGGTTGATGATTTCGTTGACCTAACAATAATACACCATACATTTGTTCATCAAGCCATAATGGTACTGCTACTACTGCTGTTAGTGCTTCATTCAAGATGATGGGAAACTTTATTTTCTCGGCTTGAGTTAATGCCATATCTACATCTGCAATAACCATACGTTTCCCTGTTTTCATAACAGTACCAGCTAAGCCTCTGCCCTTTCTTAAAATGATAAGTTTGTACCGTTCATTCGTATTTCCTGATACATATTTCCATTTAATAGGAGAAGATCTATGATAATGTTCATACATCGCAATTACACCAAAATCATAACCTTCGTTCTTTCTCAATCGATCTAAATTATCTTGTAGACTTTTGTTGTGTAATAAAGATTCTGGTTTCAACTTACCCATCCCCTCTTCATTAAACTTTATTTTTCCGATAAATAATATATCTTCTATTCATATATGAAAGCGGGACACTCCACACATGAACCAATCTCGTAAATGGCCATAATGCAAATATTGTGAATCCTAATAAGATATGAACTTTAAAAGATAACGGTACATTTAACATAAGGTCAGCATTAGGTGAAAACATAAATAAATGTCTAAACCAAATGGCTATGGTTTGGCGATAGTCAAAATCAGGTTGGACTGCATTCGTAAAAATAGTTGAATAGCAACCCATTATCAATATGATACACAGAAGAATATTAACGAATATGTCTGAAAAAGAACTTAAACGTCTTACATTTTTGATTGTAAGTCTTCTTAACGTAAGTAACATCATACCTAATAATGTTATTATACCAAAAATACTTCCTATATATACCGCACCAATATGATAAATATGATTATTAACTCCAACCGCTTCAAGCCAATTTGCAGGTACCAATAAACCTACCACATGCCCAAAGAATACTGGAATAACACCTAAATGAAACAATAAACTGCCCCATTTTAATTGTTTCTTTTCAATTAATTCGCTGGATTTCGCCGTCCAAGAAAATTGATCATATTTATAGCGTGCTAAATGTCCAATAATGAAAATAGTTAAACACAAATACGGATAGATAATCCAAATAAATTGATTAAGCATGGCTTTCCACCTCTCTAGGCGACTCGATACACGCTTTTAAAGTCTTTCTTAAAGCTTTAATTACATACGCATAAGGGTTATTATTTTTAGCAAGTTCATTAGCCATTTCGTAAGTTCCATCTTCAATAATCATAATAATTAATTGCAAGTTTTCCTGTGCTCGGTCATCATTCTCCCAATCGGCAATTTGTAAGAATTGAAGCATCAATGGTAGGTAATCTGACAACTCGTTATCTACCATTTTAAGTCCAAACATTTCATACAATACTTTCAACTTAGCTAACATTTGTCCGCGTTCTTTCTGAGTATCAAATTTATTATATGTCATGTATAAAGGATAATTTTTACTAAAATCAAAAGTATCCGTATAGATAGCTTTGATTTCAGATAAAGAATATTGCATCATTACATTTCGATAATGACTTAATTCTTCATAACCTGGGTGCGACTGTGTAATGGTTTCTTCGAATGTTGTTGGATGAAAGGTAAGTTTCTCCGGAAAATTAATTTGTTGTCCTAGATAACCTAAGCTTTCTTGAAAAAGATGTAATTTCTGAAGATTAATCACGGAAAATCCCTCCATAGAAATTATCATTATAAATCTCTTGTCCTGTTTTACCAGAACCTACTGCGACGCCACAGCCTTCACAATTAGCGCCAAAGTATTCTCCACCATACCCTTGACTTCCTTGAGCTTTATAAGTGTCCAAATACGTTTCTTTATGTGATGACGGAACAACAAATCGATCTTCATACTTAGCGATTCCCAATAATCGATACATATCGTTTAATTGGCTTTCTGTTAAACCTAAGCGTTCAAGTTTAGAATAATCAAACGGTTGTTGAGTCACTTTTGCTCTCATATAACTTCTCATCATAGCCATTTTTTGTAAGCCTTGTTTGACAGGTGCCGTATCCCCTGCAGTTAATAGATTTGCTAAATATTCAATAGGTAAACGCATTTCTTCGATCGCAGGAAAAATCATATCTGGATTTTGTCCTGCGTTTTGACCTTCGAAATAACTCATAATCGGACTTAAAGGTGGGCAGTACCAAACCATAGGCATTGTTCTAAATTCTGGGTGTAATGGAAATGCCATTTTATATTCTACAGCGAGTTTATATACTGGAGAATTTTGAGCTGCATTAATCCATTCATGACTTAATCCTTGTCGCTCAGCCTCAGCGATTACTTCTTCATCAAATGGATCTAAGAATAAATCTAATTGTTTTTCATATAAATCTTTTTGATCCACTGCAGAGGCCGCTTCTTGAACGCGATCAGCATCATATAATAGAACGCCTAAATATCTCATTCTACCTGTACACGTTTCTGAACAAACTGTTGGCATACCTGCTTCTATTCTAGGAAAACAAAATGTACATTTTTCAGCTTTATTCGTTTTCCAGTTGAAGTAAACTTTTTTATAAGGACAACCAGTCATACAATAACGCCAGCCTCGACACGCGTCTTGATCGACTAATACGATACCATCTTCATCCCTTTTGTACATAGCGCCTGAAGGACATGATGCAACACAACTTGGATTAAGACAGTGTTCACATAATCTCGGCAGATACATCATAAATGTCTCATCAAACTGGAACTTAATATCTTCTTCAATTTGTTGAATATTTGGATCCTTTGGACCTGTGACATGAGCCCCTGCTAAGTCATCCTCCCAGTTTGGTCCCCATTCTAAATCTAATTTATCGCCAGAAATCAGTGAATGCGCCTTAGCGACTGGTGAGTGCTTACCTTCTTTTGCAGTTGTCAAATGTTCATAGTTATATGTCCAAGGTTCATAATAATCTTTGATGAGCGGCATATCAGGATTGTAAAAGATCTTTCCTAATGCAATTTTTGACCATCTATTACCAGACTTTAATTCGAGTTTCCCTTTTTTATTTAGAATCCAGCCACCTTTATAATGACTTTGATCTTCCCAGCGTTTTGGATATCCCACACCTGGCTTAGTTTCTACATTATTGAACCACATATATTCCGCACCAGGTCTATTTGTCCATGTATTCTTACATGTAACACTACACGTATGACAACCAATACATTTATCTAAATTTAAGACCATCGCTATTTGAGCTTTAATCTTCAAGCCAATTCACCTCTTTCATCTTTCTTACCGCCACATAAACATCCCTTTGATTTCCGATTGGTCCATAATAATTAAAGTGATAGCTTATTTGAGCATATCCTCCAACCAGTTGCGTTGGTTTTAAGTGAATTCTTGTTGGTGCATTATGTGAACCACCTCGTGTATCAGTAATTTCTGATCCTGGTGTTTCAATGTGTTTATCTTGAGCATGATACATAAACATTGTGCCTCTTGGCATGCGATGTGATGTAACTGCTCTTGCAGTAACCACACCATTTCGGTTATAGACTTCTAACCAATCATTATCTTTTATATCATGCGCTTCTGCGTCTTCATTAGAAATCCAAACGACAGGTCCACCTCTAAATAAAGTAAGCATGCGTTCATTATCTTGATATGTTGAGTGGATATTCCATTTGCCATGAGGCGTTAAATATCTAAGCACTAAGGCGTCTTGTCCGCCTTTAACCTTTTTATCACGTGTACCAAATACCATAGGTGGTAAAGTTGGTTTATAAATAGGCAGGCTTTCGCCAAATTGTTGGAATATTTCATGGTCTAAATAATAACTTTGTCTGCCAGTTAAGGTTCTAAAAGGTACAAGTCTTTCAATATTGGTTGTAAAAGGTGAATAACGTCGTCCATTTTTATTTGAACCTGGGAAGACTGCCGTAGGAATAACTTCTCTAGGTTGTGATGTAATATTTAAAAACGATATTTTTTCAGACGTACGTGCTTCTGAAATATCTTTTAATTTCATACCAGTTTGATTCTCTAAATCTTCATAAGATTTTTGAGATAACTGTCCATTTGTAGCCGAAGAAATATTTAAAATCACATCAGCTACCTTTCTAGCTGTATCAATACGTGGTTTACCATGTCGTATTGAATTGTCGTTATCAGCATTCCAAGTTCCTACCATACTTTTTAATTCTTCGTATTGTTCAGAAACACTAAAACTTACACCATGTGCCCCAACTTTGGCCTTTTCTAATAAAGGACCAACTGTGACATATTTATTGTAAATTTGAGTATAATCACGTTCTACAATAGAGAAATTAGGCATTGTTTTACCTGGTATACCTTCCACTTCTCCTTTAGACCAATCTTTGACTACTCCATATGCTGTACCGATTTCTTGTTTAGAATCATGTGCTAAAGGCGTTGTTACAACATCTTTAAATGTTCCTGGCAAATAATCTTTAGCCATCTCTGAAATAGCTTTACTCAAAGTCTTATAGATATCCCAATCTGAACGTGATTCCCATAATGGATCAATGGCTGGATTAAATGGATGGATGAATGGATGCATGTCAGTTGAAGATAGGTCATGTTTTTCATACCAAGTAGCTGCTGGTAAAACAATGTCAGAATATAGTGGTGTGGCAGTCATTCTAAAATCTAATGACACCAACAAGTCTAATTTGCCGACTGTGTCTTCTCTCCATTTAATTTCTGATGGTTTGTCGTCTTCATTAGGTTCTGCCATTAAACCTGAACGCGTACCTAATAAATGTTTCATGAAATATTCTTGCCCTTTAGCTGAACTAGATATTAAATTAGATCTCCAAACAAAGAGTGTTTTAGGATGATTCTTTCTTAAGTCAGGATCTTCAACTGCGAATTGTGTTTCCTTGTTTTTAACCGAATCTATCGCTCTTTTCAGAATGGCTTCATTTGAATTGTCTCCAGCTTCTTTCGCTTCCTCACCGAATAAAAGACTATTCTTATTAAATTGAGGATAAGATGGAAGCCATCCTAATCGTGCAGCCGTTACATTATAGTCAGCAGGATGTTGATGTTTAATATTTTTGGCTAGTGGAGATTTAAATTGATCTACATTTGATTCCTCATATTTCCATTGATCTGTTGCAAAGTAGAACCAACTTGTACCATTTTGCAAACGTGGTGGCCCTTGCCAGTCTTTAGCAAATGCAATTGTGTTCCAACCTTCTATTGGACGACACTTTTCTTGACCTACATAGTGCGCCCAACCACCTCCATTTACGCCTTGACAGCCACATAACATTACTAAATTTAATATGGCACGATAAATCGTATCGGAATTAAACCAATGATTAATACCGGCACCCATAATAATCATAGAACGCCCATTCGTATCGATAGCATTTTGAGCAAATTCTCTAGCTACTTGAATGACTAATTCTTTTTTGATGCCTGTGATTGATTCTTGCCACGCAGGTGTGTGTTTAGATGTACTGTCTTCATATGATTGTGCTTCTAATTCATGATTAAAGCGTTGGATCCCATATTGACTTGTCATCAAATCATAAACAGTCGTTACACAAACTTCTTCACCATTTGCTAATTGAATGGTTTGAGTCGGTATAGGTCTTTCAAATATCCCATCACCATTACTATCGAAATAAGGAAATTGAATTGTCTGTAATTCGTAATCATCGTCTGTCATTGATAAAGCTGGATTAATTTGAGTACCATCTTCTGTTTCTAATTTTAAGTTCCATTTCTTACCTTCTTCCCAACGTTGTCCCATCGTTCCATTTGGCACGACAAACTGTTGTCTGACCATATCTTTAATCACTGGTTTCCATTCACTATTTTCACTTTCAATTCCTAAGTCGCCCTCTCTTAAGAATCTACCAGCTTTATAACCCTTTTCATCTTTGTCCAACATAATAATGAAAGGCATATCTGTATATTGTTTTGCGTAATCTATAAACATGTTATTCGGTTGATTAACGTAAAATTCTTGTAAAATCACATGCGTCATCGCTTGAGCTACAGCAGCATCAGTACCAGGATGAGGCGCCAACCAATTGTCAGCAAACTTTACATTCTCAGCATAATCAGGTGCTACTGAAATTACTTTAGTCCCTTTATATCTGACTTCTGTCATAAAATGTGCATCAGGCGTACGTGTTAACGGTACATTTGAGCCCCACATAATAATGTAAGCAGCATTAAACCAGTCACTTGATTCTGGTACATCCGTTTGTTCTCCCCAAATTTGTGGCGATGCAGGAGGTAAGTCTGCATACCAATCATAGAAACTAAGCATCTCTCCACCTAATAAATTAATAAATCGAGCGCCTGAAGCATAACTAATCATCGACATTGCCGGTATAGGTGTGAAGCCTGCGATTCGATCTGGTCCATCTTTTTTAATTGTGTAAAGAATTTGCGCAGCAATAATATCGGTGACATCTTTCCAATTGGCTCTTACATGTCCACCTTTACCTCTAGCTTCCTTATAAATTTTAGCTTTCTCTTCATCTTCAACGATCGAAGCCCAAGCAGCAATGCGATGACCGTTGTTCTCCTCTAATGCTTCAGTCCATAAATCCAATAATTTACCTCTTATATATGGATATTTCACTCTAAGTGGACTATATTCATACCATGAAAATGAAGCCCCTCTCGGACATCCTCTAGGTTCAAATTCAGGCATGTCCGGTCCGCAACTCGGATAATCAGTTTGTTGATTTTCCCACGTAATAACACCATTTTTCACAAACACCTTCCATGAACATGAACCTGTACAGTTGACGCCATGCGTTGTACGAACAACTTTGTCATGACTCCATCTTTCGCGATACATTTTCTCCCATTCTCTACTCTTATGTTCTAAAACCGACCAATTTCCATTAAACTTTTCAGTCGGTTTAAAGAAATTTAATCCAAATTTTCCCATCAATAATATCCTCCTACTATCAAATGCATTTGCTACTTTCACATTCCTATCATTGTTATTACGTTCAAATAGATTGTATATTTTTTCACAAAGTTTAGATATTAGGGAAATGCCTAATTAAACATGTTTAATCCCTAAAAAAGACCATGAATTCGAAATTGAATTCATGGTCTCATTTCATTAGCAAAGTAAATTAAAATAAGAAGGATAGCGTCTTCTAAACTTCAATATATTCAATATGATATTGATTGATTAAATTTTGATAAATGGTTTGTTGTGATGGGTGATATTGCTCATCATAATCTAATAAACATTGTTTCCCTTCTTCATACAGTTCTTCAGCTTTTCTTAAAGCCAGTTCTTTATCACCTTTAATAAGGTATAACGTTGGCATTACATCCTCAGCCATTTTCTCCATATTAAAATTGGATTGATCGATATATTTCACTAACGAACCTAAAATGCAGATACCTGGTTGTCCATCGAAATGAGTTTGACTTAACGTTTCTTCAATCGTACTTAAATAACCTGTCACTACCTGTTGGTTGTAACATGTGGCATTAAATACAATTGCTATAGGGTAGTCTTCGTTTGTGTAAGCTGTAATTTGTTCAATAATATGACCTAATCGTTTAATTCCCATATAAATAGCCAAAGTACCACCGTTAATTAAATTACGAATATCTGTTTCTCGATTGGACGAATCTTTAAAATGACCTGTTGAGAAAGTGACACTTGGTACGATTGATCTCATTGTTAAGCCAGTATTTAATGATGCAACTGCTGCACTCGCTGAAGTCACTCCAGGTACAATCTCATGTTCAATACCATACGCTTTAAGCGTAGTGATTTCTTCAGTTACTCGCCCAAATATTGCTGGATCACCGCCTTTTAGTCTGATAACGCAATGATATTTTTTAGCCATTTGAACCATTTTCATATTTATTTCGTCTTGTTGAATATGTTTGAAATAAGGTTTCTTGCCTACATCAATCATTTCAGTATGTGGAGGTGCATATTGTAAAATCAATGGGTTAACTAAGCGATCATAGAGAATCACATCAGCGGCTCTAATTAATTTTTCTGCTTTTTTGGTTAGTAAATTAGGATTTCCAGGGCCTGCTCCGACCAGGTAAACCTTGCCCATTGAATCTACAGACATAGATAGACATCTCCATCAATCACTTCAACTTGATATGTGCTCACACATCCTGTATCAGGCTCTTGAACTTCTCCTGAATCCAAATCTATTTTTTGGTCATGCAACGGACAATACACATACTTTCCACTCACTGTTCCTTCTGACAATGGCCCTTGTTTATGCGGACATATATTACTTACAGCGTGAACCTTTCCATCTTCAGTTAAGAAGATGCCGATTTCTTTTTCGTTTACGATAACCTTTTTACCTATAAGAGGCGTTAACGCGTCTATAGTAGTGACTTTTACCTTTTCCATTGCTTTCATTTATTACACCTTCTCAACTTCAAAGATTTTTTGTGCATTGTTATCTTCTACAATAGCTTGCCATGGCTCCATTTCAATTGCTTTTTTAGCTTCCATAATTCGATTGAATAACTCTTGTTGTCTATCTTTATCCAATAAAACTTCTTTAACATTTTCAAAGCCTAAACGGTTGAGCCAAGGTGCTGTTCTTTCTGCATAGATGCCGGTTTCTCTATAATATTGCATGAGCGCACCACATAATTGGATGACTTCATCTTCTGTTTCAACTGTTGTGAGCAATTGCCCTACAGTGACATCAGTGCCACCATTACCTCCAATATAGATTTGGAAACCGTTCTCGACTGATATGACACCAAAGTCTTTGACACCAGACTCAACACAGCTTCTTGGGCAACCTGAAACGCCCATTTTAAACTTATGAGGTGTATCAATATATTCAAATGTTTTTTCAAGTCTAATACCTAAACGTGTTGTATATTGCGTACCAAAGCGGCAAAACTCTTTCCCTACACAACTTTTAACTGAACGTGTTTTTTTACCGTAAGCCGAAGCTGAACGCATACCTAAGTCTTCCCATACTTTAGGTAGTTCTTCTTTTTTCAAACCATATAAGCCTACACGTTGTGACCCAGTAACTTTAACTAATGGGACGTTATATTTCTTAGCCACTTCTCCGAGTCTAATTAATTGATCGGCATCAGTCACACCGCCTCTCATTTGAGGTATCACTGAAAATGTTCCATCATTTTGAATATTGGCATGATAGCGTTCATTCGCAAAGCGTGATTCCTTCTCATCTTGATGTTCGAATGGATATACCATATTTAAATAGTAATTAATGGCTGGACGACATTTTGGACATCCATTTTTATCTTTGAAATTCAGAACATGTCTGACTTCTTTGGATGTTTTAAGTCCTTTAGCTCTAATTTGTGTCACAATCTGATCTCTAGTTAAATCTGTGCAACTACAAATACCTGCAGGCTTCGCAGCAACAAAGTCATCTCCTAAAGTGTATTGAAGTATTTCTCCTATTTGTTTCTTACATTTACCACAAGAATTACCCGCTTTCGTTGATTGCGTTACTTCATCTACTGATGTAAGTCCTTCTTTAGTAATTGCATTAACAATCGTTCCTTTGTCCACGCCATTACAACCACATACTGTTTCATCATCAGCCATATCAGCAACTGACGTACCTGATGTTTCATTTCCTTTGTGTAATAATGACACAAGGGTATAGTCTTCTAATGATTCATGCTTTTTCATCATATTATAAAAACGAGAACCATCGTCTGTATCACCATATAATACCGCACCTACGACTTGTCCATTGTTTAAATAAACTTTCTTATAGATATTGTCTATACTATTAAAGATTTCAATGCCATGTACTTCTTCATTTTCCACAATTTGACCCGCACTATATAAATCGCAACCTGAAACCTTTAATGAAGTAAACGTTGTAGAACCTTTATAGCCCTTCGTTTCATTATCAGTTAAATAATCAGCTAGTACTTTACCTTGTTCATATAAAGGAGCTACAAGGCCGTATACCTTACCATTATGTTGCGCACATTCACCTATAGCATAAATATGAGCGTCAGACGTTTGTAAGTAATCATTAACTACAATACCTCGCTCAACGTCTAATCCTGCATCTTTAGCAACTTCTGTATAAGGTCTAATACCTACCGCCATCACAACTAAATCTGTCTCGATGACTCGACCATCGGCGAGTTGGACAGCTTCAACATCGTCATTTCCTATAATCTTTTTAGTGTTCGCTTGTAATTCAAAATGCATACCTTGCTTTTCTAAATCTGCTTTAAGCATGTCGGCAGCTTTACGGTCTAATTGCATTTCCATAAGCCATTCAGCAAGGTGTAAAACTGTGACTTCCATGCCTTGATCAAGTAAACCTCTAGCACATTCTAAACCAAGTAATCCCCCACCAATTACAATTGCTTTTTTCTTTTTGTTGGCAATATCGATTATTCGTTCAGTATCTTCAATTGTTCTCCAGCCAATCACGCTAGGTAAATCTGAACCTTCAATAGGTAAAACGAACGCTTTTGAACCAGTCGCAAAAATACAAATATCATAATTGACTTCTTTGCCACTTTGCGTCATAACACTTTGAGCTTCTCTATTCACTTTTACAACCGGGTCATCATTAATTAAAGCAATACGATTTTCAGCATACCAATCATAACTATTCATTATTGTTTCTTCTACAGTCATCTTATTCTGTAAAATATTAGATAACATGATGCGGTTATAGTTAGGATAAGGTTCTTTACCAATGACAGTGATGTCATATCGATCTGCATCACGATTGATAATTTCCTCTATCGTTCTGATTCCTGCCATACCATTGCCAATCATTACTAATTTTTGTTTAGACATATATATGCTCCTCTAACATTAAAAATTACTTTACCATCTGTTGCTAAAGGATTGGTAATAAGGTCTAAACTAAGGAAGTAGTGAGTCAAGTAACATTAAACATTCAATTGTTCCAAACGCTCACGAATAATCAATTTTAAAATCGTATCAAAATTGATTGATGGCGTGATATGCAAATCACAATGAATGTCCATTTCTGAAATAAGACGTTTGACTTTATTAACTAAGCGACCATCAAATAAAAATAGTGGCACGATAATTAGGTCGTCATAGTTCTTTGAGATTTCGTCTAAGTCATTTCTAAATGTTAAAACACCATATAACGCTCTAGCGTATACTGGTTGATTTGAATCAATTGTTTTAACAAATTCTTTAAGTTCATCATGTGCCTTCGTAAATCGACCACTTCCGTTACCATGCGCGATAATAACCGTTGCAGCATTTGATGTTTCTTGTAATTTTACGTCAGCAATTCTTTTTTCTACAAGTTCTTTCATATAAGGATGTGTACCAAGTGGTTCACTCATTTCACTCTTTATGTGAGGGTGTTTGACCTTCATTTCTTTCAAAATTTCAGGAATGTCACCGATATAATGCATCGCTCTAAATATGAGTAATGGAACAATTCTAAATCTTGAAACTCCTTTTTCAATCATTTTTTCCATTGTAATCTCTAAATTTTGAGTATCACTTTCTAGAAAGGCCAACTCATAATGGTAGTCTTCATTTTTCAGGAGTGTAGTAATAAATTCTTCTAATGCTCTGTTTTGTTCACCTTTTCTCATACCGTGCGCGACTAATATGTTACCTATCACTATTACCAATCCTTTCAACTGCATTGTATAACAATTTTTCGAATATTTGTGATTATTTTCACATTATTTTAAAAAGTAGGGAATCCCCTTATTCCAAACATGAGGGAATGTCCTCACGAAATTATTTACGTCATTAAATCTGACAAAAATTTTTAATTTTTCATTATAAGTTATATAATCAATATGTTAGCGAATAACAAATATGTCTAAAATTAAAAATAATAATATTTAAAACTATGCTATTTTACTTAACAACATGTATACCGAATAACGGAGATGGGTTATAAAATTGACTTTGTGGACGATTCACTCTTTGAGATACACTTTGATCCACTTCTATTTTAGATACATTACATTTTTCTAGAATCTGACAGTCATATGTTGGTCGAGTGTGCTGATTAATATCTATCGCATTTTTTAGATGTTCACTTTCTTTGAGCATTGAAAACTCTAAATCGTTATGCGCATGACTATTCGACAAATCTGATATTTGCGTAAAATTATCTTTTCCATAATCCGCATCAAAATTTAAAAGATGACCGTGTGGTTTCAATACTCTTAACCACTCTTCATAAGCTTTGGAAGGATTTGTCATTAACCAAGTCACATTGCGAGCAATGACAAGATCAAAGGAGTCATCCGCAAAGTTTAAATCTTCAGCATCCATCACTTTGAATTGAATATGAACGTTTAATTCTTGTGATAAGTTCTGAGCTTGATGAATCATTTCAGGTGAAATATCAATACCAGTCACATCACAATCGTGTTTGGAGCATAAAATGGCTAAAAACCCAGCTCCCGTTCCAATATCTAAAATGGTTTGTATACTATCTAGATGAACATAGCGTTCAATTTCGTTAACCCAAAGTTGTGCCTGTTCACTGTGAAGCTCTTCTTTTTTGTGTTGTACGAAAGATTGAGATCGCTTATTCCAGTAGTTGATAATGTTACTTTTAATGTTAGACATATCGTTCTCCTATCACATATTATGTTCATTTATTTATAGAAAGGACTTGTTTTATGAAAAAGTTTATAATTCTTATTGTAATGGTATCTTTTATTTTAGCAAGCTGTGGTAATCATTCAAAAACTGATAAAGATACCTTAAACATCGATATCCCATTAAAGACGAAGTCAATTGCGCCTTACGAGACTGACATCCCTGTTAAAGTAGGTGCTTTAGAATCACTTTTCAAAATGTCTAAAGATGGGAAAGTTAGACCTCTATTAGTTAAAAGTTATAAACAAAAATCAGATAGTACATTAGAACTGACTTTAAAAGATAAAATTAAATTCCAAGATGGAAGACATTTAACTGGTCAAGCAGTGAAAGAAAGTCTTGAAGAAGGTATGAAGAAAAGTGATTTATTAAAAGGTTCACTGCCGATTCAATCAATTCATGCAGATGGACAAAAAGTCACAATAACAACTAAAGAACCTTATCCTGAATTAAAATCAGAATTGGCGAGTCCATTCGCAGCGATTTACGATGTGAAAGCGAAAAGTAAAGTGAGTGATAAGCCAGTAGGTACAGGACCTTATCAAATAGATAATTACAAACGTTCACAAAAACTTGAACTCTCTAAATTCAAAGATTACTGGCAAGGAAAACCTAAATTGAAGAAAATCAATGTAACTTACCACGAAGATGGTAATACACGTGTAGATAATCTATTGTCAGGCAAATCTGATTTAACGACTGATGTGCCAATAGATCGAATCAATGATGTAAAAAATTCGAAAAAAGCAGAAATCCAAAGTACATCAGGATTTAGAACACATTTACTACTATACAATCATGAAAGTAAAAAGATGAATAAAAATGTTAGAAAAGCATTTGATATGATTATCAATCGTAAAGAAATTGCTAAAGATGTATCTAAAAATTATGCTAAGCCCGCTTCAGGACCTTTCAATCACAGACTTAAAACAGTGGAAAATGGAAAAGTTCAAAATCAAGATATTAAAAAAGCGAAGAAATTATTAGAACAAGAAGGATATACGAAATCTCACCCACTTAAAATCAATATGGTCACTTATGATGGACGCCCAGAATTACCTAAAATTGGCCAAGTCATTCAATCTGAAGCTAAAAAAGCAAATATTGATATTCAATTACGTAATGTAGATGATATTGATGGTTACTTAAAAGATACGAAAGCATGGGATGTGTCCATGTATAGTTATTTAACTGTACCTCGTGGTGATACAGGTTACTTCTTCAATACAGCGTACTTACCAAATGGTGCACTCAACAAAGGTCATTACAACAACGAAGAAGTAACTCAACTTATTAATAAGTTAAATACGACTTTTGGAGAAAAACAACGTGCGTCAGTGACAAATGATATTTTAGAAAAATCTAAAGATGATATACCAAATAGTTATATCACTTATAACAGTCAAATAGATGGTGTAAGCAACAAAGTTCAAAACTTCAACGTTACACCAGAGTCTATATATTTAATTGATTATAAAGTAAGTAAAAAAGAATAATCTCTTAAGTAGAATTTGGGAAATTAATCTTAATTTAAGAGAGTTCCAAAAAATAATAGCAGTAAGAGGATTTCAATTAGAATCTTCTTACTGCTACTTTTATATTCAATACTTCGTATTGTATGGCTTCGCGTTCCTAGGGTGCCGTCTCAGCCTTGATCTTTAAAGCAATTCTTTGATTTCAATCATTAGAATTGCTTACTTAAGTGCTTCGCACTTAAGTTCATTTTTAAAGAAATCAGGAGTCTCGCCATAAATACCTCGTTTATCTTTTGAGAATAATTCTTTTGAGCCAATCACTCGTTTATATATTATTGATTTAAAATGTGATGTTTTTTTAATCAATCTTATCTCAGTTTTTAAAATGGTGGTTGTCCTAGTATTTTCTCTTCAAATCGTTCAGGTATCAATATTTTACGCATAATCACACCTAAATCGCCATCGTCATTCTCATGTTCTGCGTATATTTCATATCCTCTCTTTTCATAGATTTGTAGCAACCAAGGATGTAATCGAGCGGAAGTACCTAATGTGACCGCAGCAGCTTTTAATGTATCTCTTAAGAAGTCCTCTTCTACATACTTCAATAATCGACTCCCATATCCCTGTCCATCGTAAGCAGGCTTTGTAGCAAACCACCATACGAAAGGATATCCAGATATACTTCTTACACTACCCCATGGATATCTAACAGTGATTGTTGAAATCATTTCATTATCCTTTTCCATCACAAAGGTCGTATTATTCACGATATTTTCTTTGACCATATTTAAATCCGCATTCACTGATGGCCAATCAATACCTAATTCTCTTAACGGTGTAAAGGCATCATACATTAATTGATGTAATGCTTCTGCATCTTCTGTATTTGCTATTCTTATATTTATTTCTGACATATTTTCACTCCCAAACGTTAACAATGAACATGAGTCATAGCCTACCTTGTCGGCTTATCGATGTCCATTATTTGAGCTTATATGATTTAATTAATCTTTTTAAATATGAAGGCGTACTCATGTCATTAGCTGTCATTTTATTATTTTCCAAAAATAAAAGCAGGTTCAAAAAATGAACCTGCTAAAGTTTATTGAGATAAACTGTCACGTTTACCGTTTAAATATGCATACACTAAACCTACGAAAATGCCACCACCGATATAGTTACCAATAAATGCAAAGACAATATTCTTAATGAGGTCAATCCATGATAGCGCATCTGCATTAAAGAAAATCATACCAGCGTATAGACCAGCATTAAATACAACGTGTTCGTAGCCCATAAAGACAAAGACGATGACACCACATGCAATGAAAAATGCTTTCGCTAATCCTTCTTTAAATTGTAAAGATATAAAAATACCTATGTTGATGAAGAAATTACAAAAAATACCTTTAACTAATATGTTGAGCCATGTCGACTCGACTGTTTTCTTGTGAACAAGTGTTGTTAAACTGTCTGTCATTTCAGGCGTCATCACGTGTGAAAACTTCATTAAGAAGAATAGAATAAATCCACCAATAATATTCCCAATAAAACAGAAAATAAAAATCCAAACGACTTTCTTCATACTTATTACTTTATAGTACCAACCCACTGTTAAATACATAAAATTACTTGTAAGTAACTCAGAGTGAGTAAGCACGACAAGTACAAGTCCCAAACTAAAAGAAATGGCACCCATTAAGTTAATTAATCCATCATTATGTGTAGACGCAAATTGTGTTTTAATTGCGAGCATGAAAACCGTAACAATAGATAGTAAGAACCCAGCCATCATTGATTTCAATGCATAACGAGTTGGCGTCTTATCCGCCATAACCTCTTTCATTTGAACTTGACCTGCTATGTTGTGAACTATAGCTTTTGTAGCATATGTATCTTCAATATTTTTCTTATTCTTGAACATATTTACTTTCTCTCCCTACCTCACGCATTTAATGATACTTTTACATTATATTAGTTAGCGCTCGATAAGTGTATATTAAATTTTATTTTCCATAAAAAAAGAACGCCACCCCTACTTTAGAGTGACGTTGAGATCTATTTGCGCTTACGTTGAGCTAAAAAGTGTAAGCAATATGCAAATATGCCGTATCCGAGTGCTGTTCTTAAAATAAATCTTAATGCCTTATTAGATACGCAATTAGAAGTAACTAACATTGTGGATATGCCAGTAGTTAATGTGTAAAGTCCCAATACTTTCAAATATCTTTGTTTCATCATATATACCTCTCTTGCATGATATTTTCTTAATTCTAATTATATATGATATAAGACTTTTTGACTCTGACATATTTATGACATCTATTTCTCTAATAGCGCTTCTAAATTGTCTAAGGTACCGTTCATGCCTTGTTCCACACCCATATCTAAAGCTTGTTGAGCAGCATCTTGTGTTGGAAAAACAGATGTAGAAGTTACAGTTGTCTTGCCATTACTCTCTTTAAAATCCATTAAAATTTGCATACCTGGCATAGATGTATCTTTCTCTCCTTGTGGCGTTGCAAAATAATCTAAGTATTCAAGGCGATGTGGCTTTTGTACTTTCTGATATTCCGTAATTGTATAACTTGTCATATTCGGTGCTTTAATTGCGAAAAATGCTTTTCCACCCTCAACAGCATTAAATTGATACACTTCTATAGAAGCACCTTCTGGATAAAACCATTGCTCGAAAAGTTCTTTCTGAGTATATGCATCAAATACTTTATTCGCCGGTGCATTAAATGTTCTAGAAAAAATAATTCTGTTCTTTTCTTTTTTTATTGGCATTATTAACCCTCACATTATATCTCTGTTTTATTAGTGTCTTTATCGTAACAGAAATACATTTTAAAAGGTATTAAGAGCCCTCAATCATTCGACTGAGGACTCAATGTCGTATTGCTATTTTGTTTTTGTATTGTTTGATAAAGCTTTATCTATATTTTTAATATTTTCTTTCATTAATGATTGATATGATATATCTTTATCATTTTGTTGATCTTTATTTAAAGATTCCATGTTGTAAAATTTTAGTGGTTGCGCATCTGTTTCTTTACGGATTGTTTCTGTCACTTTATTCGCAACGTTATCTTCATAAAGAATATATTTCGCTTTACTATCTTTGATTTCTTTAACAATTTGAGTTAATTCTTTCTGCGATGGATCCTCAGCATTCATATTTTGAATACCTTCTTGTTTGAATCCATATCTATGTGCTAAATAACCCATTGATTCATGTGAAATGAATACGGTATGGTCCTTTTTGTCTTTAGTGACCTTTTTCATATCTTTATCTAAATCATTAAGTTGTTTGTATAATTTTTTATAATTATTTTCATATTCTTTTTTATGTTTAGGGTCTTTTTTAACTAACGTATCTTTGATTTCTTTAGCAAATGTTTGATCCATTTTAGGGTCTAACCAGATATGTGGGTCATATTCTCCGTGGTGATGATGTTCATGTTCCTCATGCCCCTCATGTTCTTCACCGTGATGATGGTGGTCAGGGAGTAAACTTGATTTGTCTAATTTATCTTGAAGAGAAAGTTTTTTGTTTTTATCTTTGATTGTGCTTGCAACCTTTTTAGCGACTGGATCTAAATCGTCACCAGTATACACAAATAAATCTGCCTTACTCGCATTTAAAATATCTTTTTGAGTAGGTTCATAACTATGTAAATCCGTACCTGCTGGATAAATTGATTTCACATCAACATGCTTTCCACCTATTTGTTCTGCAAAAGATTTAAGTGGGTACACTGTCGTGTTAATAGTGACTTTCCCATCTTGCTTTTTGTTATCATCATTTCCACACGCCGTTAAAATTACAGCAAATAAAGGGATAATGAATAATAAACTTAATACCTTTTTCATAAACAGCCTCCTAAATAGTAATTATTACGATTTAAAAGTATAAACCTAACTTCACTAAATTACAAGGTGTTTTTCAAAAAAGTATGATTGATATCTATTTGAATGGTAAAAAAGTTCTTCAAAATGAATCAAAATAAAATAATGGCCCCTATAATGAATTTTTAACATTCACTATAGAGGCCAATTTAAATCAATACTCTGGTCGTTTATTAAAAACGTTTATATCTTCTTTTTAAGACAGTATTATTTGTCTTTCAATAATGTTTCATAACTACTGAAATGGTATGGGTCTTTAACTTTTTTACCTTTAATAAATACTGTTGGCGTTTGTTTAATATGATGTTCCTTACCTATTTGTTTATCTTTATCAGCAGCTTTCCATGATACAGAATCTTTAGTTTTATAGTCTTTTTTAATTTTATCTTTACTATGTTGACTTATATTTAATTTATCAATTTGTTGATCTACTAATTTATGAGTAATCCATTGTTTATCTTCATCTTGTTGTTGCTCAAACATTAACTTTTGAAATTGGAGTGAATACTTAGGTGTATAGTGATTGACTGCATGTTGTGCCCTAGAACCTATAATAGAATCCTTTCCCAAAAAGGCTAAATTCACATATTGGAATTTTACTTTATCTTTATCAATATAGTTGTTCTTTAATTTAGGCATCACATTGTCTTCTACTTTCTTACAATATGGACATTTAAAATCACCATACATCACTATGAGTGGCTTTCCATTTTGTACATCATTAGTAGAACTAGGTTGCTTTGAACATCCAAACAATAGAATAATAGTTATGACACTCATTAATCCAATTACTTTTTTCATTGGTGCTCCTTCTTGCTAAAACGCGATTATTTCATATTCTCTTCTTTATAGTCAGGTTCATGCGATTGGTAATAACCTTTTGAATTAAAGTTTTCTTTGTAATGTGCCTTTTTACCTTTAAACTCATAAGTATAATAATGAACTTCTGCATCATCACTTAATGGTTTATAAGCTAGAATGACATATTTCCCTTTATTAAAAACATAGATATTTGCATCTTTTTTATCAAAATGTTTGACTTCATCGCCTGAATCGTTTTTAGCAATTTTTTCTTGTTTTTTGTCTTGCATTTTCACAGCTTTATCAATTTTATCTGTGTATTTACTACTACTGCAACCTGCTAACAATAGTGCGATTACAGCTAAAGAAACTGCCAATTTCTTCAAACTACTCACTCCTGCCTCTCTACTTATTCTAATTAGTAGAAAATTAAATTACCGTGAAAGTCTATACATTATACATTCATTGAATTCCTTTTCAAAAATGAGCAATGCTAGAATCTCACTCTTTCATTATAAATTCTATCATATAACGAATAGAGCTACGATGCTAGTTATTCTTAATTTTATGATTTTATTAAGATTATTTAAGTTGGGGTAAATTTATCTCATACAAAAGTATGACGTTATTATTTGTGTTATTATATGTAATGATGCCTTTAGTTTGGTAAAATAGATAAATCATGACAATATTGATAACGAAATCGACATAGAGGGGAAGATTGATGATGAAATTTGTTAACTTGACATCTGAAGAATTTGATCGATTTACTTCAGAAAACTTTTCTCATTATACACAATCCAGTATACATTATAATAACCGTAATAAAATGAAAGGTGACGTTCATCTTGTGGGAGTTAAGGATGACAATGATAAAGTCATTGCTGCTTGTCTTTTAACAGAAGCACGTTCACTTAAATTCTTTAAATATTTCTACACACATAGAGGTCCAGTGATGGATTATCGCAACTTGACATTAGTTCGTTTCTTCTTCAAATCCCTCACAGATTATTTGAAAAAGCGCAACTGTTTATATGTACTTGTTGACCCTTACTTGTTAGAAAACTTAAGAAATGCTGAAGGTGAAATTATCGAATCATTTGATAATCGACCTTTCATTAAAACGTTAGAAGACTTAGGTTATAAACACCAAGGCTATACAGTTGGTTACGATACGATGAGCCAAATTCGCTGGCTATCCGTTCTAAATCTTAAAGATAAATCCGAAGATCAGTTATTGAAAGAAATGGATTATCAAACTCGCCGTAATATTAAGAAAACATATGAAATGGGCGTCCAAGTTAAAACACTTCCTATCGAAGAAACTGATACGTTCTTTGAACTCTTCCAAATGGCCGAAGAGAAACATGGTTTCAAATTCCGTGAAAAACCATATTTCGAAGATATGCAAAAAACATATGAAGACCATGCAATGCTTAAACTTGCTTACATTGACTTACAAGATTATTTAAATACGTTACAAGACAAACATAAAGAATTAGAAAAGCAACTTAAAGAGGTTGAACAAACGCTTGAAGAGAATCCTAATTCTAAGAAAAATAAGACAAAATATACTCAAGTTAAACAACAATTTGATAGTAATGAACGTAAAATCAAACAAACTAAAGAAAAAATTGATGAAGAAGGACAAGTACTGAACTTAGCTGCAGCATTGTATATTTATAATGAACATGAAGTATATTATCTTTCAAGTGGTTCAAACCCTAAATATAATGCGTATATGGGAGCTTATCGTTTACAATGGGAAATGATTAAGTTCGCAAAAGAACATAACATTGATCGATATAATTTCTATGGTATTACTGGGGACTTTAGTGAAGATGCTGAAGATGCAGGTGTTCAAAAGTTCAAAGAAGGCTTTAATGCTGATGTTTATGAATATATCGGGGACTTTATCAAACCGATTAAACCTATTTTCTATAGAGTAAAAGAAACACTAGAAAATCGTAAATAATAGAAGTTGTGCTGTTGAGACATTAACTAGATTATAATATCACTTCGTATTGACCAGCTCCCTTGCCGCGGGCATGGCTTGGGAGTGATAAAGAATTCGTGTTATCACCCCCGCAAGGATGATTAGATGTTGAGCCATTTTATGAGCTCAATATCAATCAGCTACTGCGTAGCCTGTCTTTTAAAAATCAATAAATTCTGCAAGTAGTCTCAAGACTCATGCTATTCCTGCAGGCGTGTCGCCATCAATACTACTTGATTCTTTTGAGAATATATTTTAGTCTCAACCTTTTACACCGCCCTCAAGGTCTCTGACTTTGGGGGTAGTTTTTATATACAGTCATATTTATGATTAAACTAATTTTATTTTTAAAGCTACAACGCCGTGATTTAATTCATCATTTTGATTGTAAATTTTATAAATACTAGCTACTTTTTGTGCTAATGAGACATTATCACTATAACCGAGATCATCATTATCATAATAATTAAATAACTGTTGGAAAGTATCGAAAACTCTTTTTTCTAACACTTTTACTTTCATTTTTTTCTCAGGCGATTCTATATTTGTAAAAACAATCGTATCTCCTATTTTAATTGATTGTCTTTTTTCATCATTTAATCTTATTTCTATCGTCTTTCTATTGTTGCGAACCGCTTCAAATGGCTCAACATAGAGTTTCATCGAGTGCTCCATTCTTTCACTCCTCAAACTGTTCTTTTTTGAAAAATTAAATTACACCTATTCTAACACAAAATAGGGAGAGGGACAGAAATATAATTTAGCAAAATTATTTTCGTTGTCCCACCCCGGCAAGGATGGCTAGGATTGAAAGAAGCTTGATATAAGCGAACTTTCAATTCAGACATCTACTGCCAATATGTTAAAAAAGGCTGAAACATTTAATTATGTCTCAGCCTCTACTTCTACTATTCTTCGTTAATTACATTTAAAAAGCGTTTTAATTCTTCAGTTTTAGGATGATTAAATAATTCATCTGGTGCGCCTTGTTCTGCGATTACACCTTCATGAATAAAGACTGTTTGATTTGAAACTTCTCGAGCAAAGCGCATTTCATGTGTAACAATGACCATTGTCATACCTTCATCAGCTAGTTCTTTAATTACCTTTAATACATCATTTACTAACTCTGGGTCAAGTGCAGATGTAGGTTCATCGAAAAGCATGACTTTAGGATTCATAGCTAACGCTCGAGCAATGGCTACACGTTGCTGTTGCCCTCCTGATAATGCATGGGGACGTTGATCTTTAACGTGCACTAAACCTACCTTCTCCAATAGTTCCATTGCTTTACTTTTAGCTTCAGCTTTTTGCATTTTCTTAACTGTAACAAGACCTTCCATCACATTCTCTAATGCGGATTTGTGTGGAAATAAATTATAACTCTGGAAGACCATACCAGATTGTTGACGCACTTCGATTTGTGATTTTTTATCCTTTTCAGTATAGGTTTTACCGTTTACAAACACTGAACCTTGAGTTGGTATTTCTAATGCATTCATCATACGTAGTAAGGTCGTCTTTCCTGAGCCTGAACGTCCTATTAATGTCACAACTTCACCTTTATCGACTGTTAAATCGATACCTTTAATCACTTCTGTATCATTAAAAGACTTATGGATATTTTTTAATTCAATCATGAGCGATACCCTCTTTCAATGCGTGATTCATACCATCCTTGAATAATAGAGATGATAAAGCATACAACCCAATACATGATAGCTACAAGAATATAAATTGTTAAATATTCATACGAAGTTGAAGCTACTTCCTGAGCCTTTCTGAACATTTCAGCTACAAGAATAAATCCTAATAATGATGTATCCTTGATTAACCCTAAAAATGTATTACCTAATGCAGGGATAGAAACACGTATCGCTTGTGGTAGAATAATACGCTGAACTGTTTGGCGATAATTCATTCCGATTGAATATGCCGCTTCAGTTTGTCCCTTCGGAATTGAAATAATACCTCCACGAATAATTTCAGATGCATAAGCGCCTACATTGAATGACAATCCTATAATTGCTGCTACAACTGGTGCTAATGTCCATTGATTATCCGCATCATTGGTAATAAGTCTTCCAAGCTCTGGTATACCATAAAATATAATAAATAACTGAACAATCATTGGTGTACCTCGAATGATTGAAACATAAACGCGTGCGATACCTCTTAAAATTTTACTTGTTGAAATACGCATCAATGCAGTAAACAAGGCAATAATAAGTCCTAATATAAATGTAACTATAGTAATAGGGATTGAGTATTTCACCAATCCCTCTAACATTGGACCAAATGCTTGTTTTGCTGCATCTAAAGCGTGTTGTTGTTCACTATTTAGACTTAGAAACATCTTGACCAAACCATTTCTTACCTATTTTAGCTAATTCACCGTTATCTCTAATTTTCTTAAGACCTTCGTTGAATTTTTGAACTGTTTTATCATCTACTTTTTTAGAAAATGCGAAAGCTGATTTGTTTTGTTCAGCATTACCTTTAATTGCTTTAATCTTAGCATTAGGCTTTTGTTTCTTATAATCTAAATAAGAAAGACTATCATTGAATGTACCATCTACGCGTTTTGATAATAATAAATCCATTGATTGATTAAAACCATCAACTTTAGTAATGTCAGCACCTTTATCTTTAGCTAACTGACCATAATTTGAAGTAAATGTTTGTGCTAGCTTTTTACCTTTAACATCATTAAATGATTTAATATCTTTCTCATTATCACGAACGACTAATACTGCACTTGAGTATGTGTAAGGATCTGAGAATTTATATTTCTTCTCTCTGTCTTTATTGACACCAACTTGGTTAGCGATAACATCGAAACGTCCTGCATCTAATCCAGCGAACATTGAATCCCATGATGTTTCATTGAATTTCAATTTCAAATTCTCTGCTTTAGCTACGGCTTTGATGACATCAATATCGTAACCTGTTAATTGGTCTTTTTTATTGTGGAAAGTGAATGGTGCATATGTACCTTCAGTACCTACACGTAATGTATTATCATCTTTGCTGCTTGATTTACCATCTTTATTACTTGAAGAATCGTTATTGCCACATGCGGCTAACACGAAAACTAATGCGATAACGCAAAATAAAAGTCTCTTCATTTATCTAAACCCCTTATTCTTATTATTCTAATCGGAATAAAAATATTTTATCCTTTAAAATTATAATAGTCAATAAGAAGTTCTTTTATATCAAGTGTTCAGAATATTCTAATATATTTTTTATACTCAAAAACACGCACGCATGTTTACTCTTGAGTCTTAGATTTGGAAGTTTTCTTAATCATAAATGTACATAGGAAACTAATAACTGTAATAATAACCGCAAATAAAAATCCAGCATGGTAACCATGAAGCATCGTATCAATTTTAATTTGACCAATCATTTCTTGTTTATTCATACCTTTATAGTCACTCATTTTAGGTGAAAAATGTTGACTCGCCTGACTCAAGATTGTAATTAAACCTGCCGTACCAATTGAACCGGAAATTTGTTGGACTGTATTCGTCATGGAAGATCCATGTGCGTTCATTTCTGGTGTTAATTGATTCATCGTATGTGTCATGACTGGCATTAATCCTAAAGCAATACCTATCATACGAATCGCATAAACGGTTGCTAACATAATTGTTGATGTATGTTCATCCATCACTACGAAATAAGAGGTTGTGATAATCACGATTAACATACCGATGATAGCTAATGGCTTGGCACCAAACTTTTCATACATAGCACCAGAAGTCATAGACATCACTGCCATGACAATCGCACCAGGTAAAAGTATAAGTCCTGAATCAAGTGCAGACTCATTTAATAGGTTTTGAACAAACATAGGTAGTACTGTTTCTGAACCAATCATGGAAATCATCGTTACTGCCATGATTAATAATCCTATAGCAAATTGTTTATTTTTAAATACTCCGAAATTAAGTAATGGCGTTTCAAGATGAGATTGTCTCCAAATAAATAATGCTACGAGTATGATACCGCCAATAATTGTTGTTATGACAATTGGATCATCCCATCCATCGTGTGAAATCGAACTTGTACCATATAATAGACCACCAAATCCAAAGACAGATAATATAATCGAAATGATATCAATAGGCACTTTCACGTTTGTGCCAACATTTTTAACGGTAAATAAAGCAATGATAAATGTGATTGCCGCAATAGGTGCAACGACATGGAATAACGATCTCCAGTTAAAATACTCCACTAAATAACCTGATAGCGTAGGTCCTATCGCAGGCGCTAAACCAATGACAAGTCCGAAGATGCCCATGTATTTACCACGTTCATGTGGTTCGAAAATATCAAGAATGGTTGTCATCATTAATGGCATCATAATTCCTGAACCTAAGGCTTGAATAATTCTTGCGAATAATAAAATTGTAAAATTAGGACTGAAACCTCCGACAATTGTTCCTATAAAGAAAATCAGAATTCCCGTTAAGAACACTTGTCTTGTTGTAAAGCGTTGAATGACTAAAGCTGACAATGGAATGACTACCCCATTCGTGAGTAGAAACGCTGTCGTTAGCCATTGTACTTGGGAATATTGGATATGAAAATCTTTCATAATACTTGGTAATGCAGTTGTTAATAGTGTCTCATTTAATAATCCAAAGAATCCACCAAGTAACATTGTAATAATCATGACTAACTTGGTTTTTAAAGACATGATTATCCCTCCTTTTTATAAATTATCAATTAGATATTTGCCTATTATACATATTTTGAGTGCATCAATCATATAATTGACTCATTTTACTACTGAAAATAACTTCAAAAATTGTTAGTGCCTTTGAGAAAGGATAACTATTTTTAGTAAATCGTAATAATTACTATTTACAAATAAACTTTTTTCTTCCATAATATAGCTAGAAAAGGAGGAAAATGATATGAAACTAGATTTACAAACTGCACGACGTAATCTTAACAGTCCAAATATCAAAACAAGAAAACGTGCTTTAAAGATTATTAAACAACATAAAAGAGCTAAATAATTTCTAAAATTTAACTATGCAAATATCATTAAAAATATTTATTTGAATGTGAATCAACTTACGATATCGTTATCATTTCCCCGAATTGGGTAAGCTATTAAACATTTTATTCTTAAATTTCCTTACTATCAGCTTATAACTTCACAATAGAAAAGCCATTAAATGATAATTTAATACTTTATCATTTAATGGCTTGCGTTATTTTTCTATATTATAAATAGTATTTATCTTTAACATCCAAATCATCTGTTAATTCATAAACAAGTGGTGCACCTGTCTTAATTTCATATCCGACGATTTCCTCATCTGATAAATCTTCTAAATATTTGATTAATGCTCTTATAGAGTTACCATGTGCAGACACAAGTACTGTTTCTCCATCTAATAGATGTTGTGAAATTCGATCAGTCCATATAGGTACCACACGTTCTAAAGTATCCTTTAAACTTTCAGAGTACGGCATCATTCTTTTATCTAAGTGATTATATCTACGATTGCGTAAGTAATCATCACGTTGTTCTTCACTTTCTGCAGGCGGTTGAACATCATAAGAACGTCTCCATTGATGCACTTGCTCTTCGCCCCATTTTTCACGAGCATCATCTTTATTCAAACCTTGTAGTGCACCATAGTGTCGTTCATTGAGACGCCAACTTTTATGAACTGGAATCCATTGTTGATCAGAACCAGCTAAAATATATTGTGTTGTTTCTAAAGCTCTTGTAAGTAATGATGTATAAGCAACATCAATTTCCAATTTATTTTCTTCTACTTTTTTTCCTGCTGTTTTCGCTTCCTCAATACCTTGTTCCGATAACTTAACGTCTGCCCATCCTGTGAACAAGTTTTTAGCGTTCCATTCACTTTGTCCATGACGACATAATATTAATTTTGGCATAAGAAAAACACCTTCCTAGTTTAAATTACTTAATTGGCCACACTTTTCTCTCACTACTTTTATTATAAAACGCAATTCCCATATTTCCCAAACAATTGTATGGCTATTTTAGTAATATCCTGACCGCTCACCAATTTTTAAAATTCATCATCCTAACTCATAAAAAAATAGACCCCACTCACATTAACAAAGAGCAAGGTCTATTGATATGTTATGATATTGAGTCATCATTTATATGATGTTCCTTATCATTAGGTTCTGGATGAACATATACTGACGAAATGCCTTTACCATGTAAATGATTTTCAACTCTATCACAAATTTGATGTGCTTCATATAAAGATAAATCAGATTGAACCACAATCGTTACATCAAGAAAAATACTACTACCATGATATCTACCTTTAATGCTATTCACATCAATAACATCTTCCACTTCCAAGATATCATTACGATACTCTTCCAAATCCTTTTCATTAAAGCCATCACTTAAAGTAAATATAGACTCTTTAAAGATTCCAAAACCTGTATAAATAATTAACAATCCTAAAAATGTCGCTAAAATAATATCGACAATCGGAAATCCAATTTGTGTAAATATTAGACCAATTGCTGTTCCGATACTAACTAAACTATCAGATAAATTATCTTTTGCGGCTGAACTTAATGAACTACTTTTTGTTCTCTTAGCAAGTCTGTGATTAACGTAAAATACACCTAACATAATTACACCACTTATAACACTAACAATAATAGTCATGATATTCGGGACATGTCTATCATGCGTGATTAATCTTGGCGCATTTTCAATAACGACTTGAATCCCTACAAACATAATAATGAACGAAACTAATAACGTTGAAATATTCTCAGATTTCAAATGACCATAAGGATGATTTTTATCAGCTGGTTTGATAGAAATTTTAAGACCTACAATAACAGCAATTGATACAAGAATGTCCGTCATATTGTTTAAAGCATCTGCTCTTACAGCAGCTGAATTATACATATATCCAACTACATACTTGGTTATCGATAAGATGATGTAAACGACTAAACTGAGGTAGGCACCACGTTGGGCTATCTTCAAATTTTCACTTTGAGACATGCGAACTTACCACCTTATTTTCCTTTAGTAATCATAGTATGAATCAATATTCGAGCTATTACAACGTTTTTTTATTTCTGTATTTTTTATGTAAACAAACTAATTAAATTTTTAGATTTACCTAATTTATTAATTTAATTTTATCAAATATGCCTCACTTTTATGGCACTTTCTTAAATCATTTTTCATATAAAAAATACCACCTAAGCCTCAATCGACTTAGATGGTATGGTTAACAGTTTAATCTCGCAACAGCCATTTAGATAAGATGAATGTAATTGGAATTGTAATTACTAATCCTACAAATGGTGCAATTTCTGAAGAAATATGAAACCATTGCACGAATATGTATAACAATAGCGTTTGCATCCCCATATTCACAACTTGCGTTAACGGAAAACTCAAAAACTTTTTTAAGGTAGGTTTGACTTTATAAACAAAATAACAATTTAAGTAATATGAAATGATGAAACTCACAATAAATCCTGTGACGTGACTGACTAAGTAATTAACATTTAATAACTTTAGAAGTAATAAATATACAATATAGTAATTTAAAGTATTGATTCCACCCACTATTACAAATTTTATAATTTCATAATGTGTTTGGGTTAATCTCATTATGTGTCTCCTTTATTTATTCTCCATCTACTCCAAAAGGTACAACTTTAAATTTTAAATCTTTAGGTAAGTCGTAATATGCCTTGAGATCATTTAAGTCCCTTTCCTGTGTAGGTGTTGTTAAATGTGTGTATCTTTCAAATGGTAAACGTTCTAGAATGATATTCTTATGACTTTTACCATTTTTAAGTTGCGTTTCAATATTTTCAATTCTATGCACACTATTATTATAAATCAAACTAAATCCTACAATTAAAATAAAGCTTAGTATACAAACTAGCGTTTTTATACAAATTGTAGCACTGTTAATACTTTCACCATATTGTTTTGCAAAACAAAGTACAAGTATCATCCATAGTACATAAATAAAGTAGAAGTTCCGAGGGCCTAAAGGCGCAACAAATAACAAAGGTAACGTTGCTAATACGATAGACACGAGACAGCTTATTGCGATGGCTCTCAGATATCTTTCATTTATCACTAATACAATGAAGTAAATCAAACTTACAAAATAAACGGTACATATTAGTAAATTTAAAACAGCGATTGAAAATGATTTCGTATACAATTCGAAATGAAATTGATTATAAATCAATACCTTATAGACAGGTAGACTAAATAAACAACTGAATAGTACTATTTTTAAAATGATATGCTTCGTTTTAAATATTATATTTTTATGTATTAAGCCCGCTACTAGTAGTGATATAACAGTTAATATTATAAATTGATCAAGAAAGATATAATTTGGTAATTGCATCAACAATGTATAGCCTGCTTTATGTATGAATCCCCCTTTATCTGAAATTAAATAATATGCCGCTTTCCCTTCAATAATTTCAAAATAAATCGGATTTAAAAACATGATAATCGCACCTATAAAACTTAGCATAAATCCTACAATTAAGTAATAACTGAGCTTTCTATGTTGAAAGAAATAAATAATTGAACCTATGAGAATCATTAAACTGTTGTATATTGTCATATTCTCTATGAATAATTGGCCGAATAAGCATGCGATTAAAAAAAGCCAAAGATGATTGATACTCGCTTCTTTCTCACCATAAAGTATATATATAATAGAATATAAAATAAAAAGCGAAACGATTGATGAAGGGATATAATTATAAAATCCTGCAAACCATCCATAAGTCTCACTATAAATTGAGCTTGGGATAATAATAGATAAAGTAAAAGTTATAATAATAAACAATAATTTTCTGTTCACATTTACTATCATGGTGCATAAATAGATGATGAAACATGACAAAAACGTATAGCTTAAACATTTGAAGATTGCGCTATGCATAGCAATAATTTCTAAAAAACTCCCTAAATATCTTCCATTATTCTGCATGAGATCGTGACTCAATGAACTCAAATGAGAATTTAAGTACCAATGCCAATCTACAAACGATAATGGCGTTAAAATAGCCATAATGAAGTAGAAAACAATAATACCTATATACCAATAAAGTTGTTCGTGTTGTTTAATTTGATTCATAACTTATCCTTTCTGTGATGTCTTGATGTTCTATGAAAAACATGATTTATTTAAATTTTATTATAGACATATAATATTATAAAATACATCCTTTTACTTAAGATAATTATGAACATTACTTTAGTTGAAGTTCATTTTTATATAAAATAGAAATAAGACATACTAATAGGAAGTGATATCATGTGTCACATTTAAAAATTGTTATTGCACCTGATTCATTTAAAGAGAGCATGACAGCGAAAGAAGTAGCACAAGCCATTCAACAAGGATTTCAAGAGGTCTGGGGTAATTATATTACATTCGATTTAATTCCTATGGCTGATGGTGGTGAGGGTACAACTGAGGCTTTAAAAGAATCTTTAAACGCGACATCATACACCGCTAAAGTCAAAGACCCGCTTCATAGAGAAATTGAAGCAATGTACGCCATAAGTGATCAACATCAAACAGCAATCATCGAAATGGCGGCTGCTTCCGGCCTTGACTTATTGAAAGAAGATGAAAGAAATCCACTTTACACATCTTCATATGGAACTGGACAACTCATTAATCATGCACTTCATCATGATGTTAAAAAAATCATCTTAGGCATTGGAGGAAGCGCAACGAATGACGGCGGCGTCGGAATGTTGCAAGCATTAGGCGTTTCCTTTAAAGATGTTGACGATAAAGATATTGCACAGGGTGGCGCAGCATTATCTTCCATTCATCGTATTGATATCTCTCAAATGAATCCATTACTACATGACGTAGAATTTAAAGTGGCTTGTGACGTAACTAACCCACTGTTAGGTGAAAATGGCGCAACCCAAGTATATGGACCTCAAAAAGGCGCAACAGAAAAGATGATACCAAAGTTGGATTCCGCACTCAGCCACTATCATGATAAAATTGAAGTAGAATTACACAAGCGTGTTAAAGATAGCCCTGGCTCAGGTGCAGCTGGCGGAATGGGAACTGCATTACTCGCTTTCTTAGATGCTAAGCTACAACCAGGAATCGAACTTGTTCTAGAGGAAACACATTTTCAAGAAAGAGTGAAAGATGCACATCTTGTCATTACAGGAGAAGGTCAACTGGATAAACAAACGATTTACGGTAAGACACCTATAGGCGTTGCGAAATCGGCCAAAGTCTTTGATATTCCAGTTATCGCAATTTGCGGTAGTCTCGGAACCAATTATCAAGCAGTGTATGAGCACGGCATTGATAGTGTCTTTAGTATTGTTGAACATCCATGCGATATTAAGACTGCTCTTGAAAATGGACCCAAATATCTTCAAAGAACTGCATCAAACATCGCACGATTAATCAAATTAAATTTATAATTAAATCTAAGACATTGAAGTTTACCATTATTAATGAGGTGACATTATGAAAAGAACAGACAAGTATAGAGATTCTTACAAATATGATAACCAATATCAAAATCATAAAAGACGAGCTGAAGAAGATGAATATCGAAACAGAGCACAATCTCAAAATCGACCAAACACTCAACGACCAAATCAACATAGAGATAACAGAGGCTTTGAAGATGAACCGGAACGTTACTACAATGGCCGTGACTATCGTCGGGAACAACAATTAGAAGAAGAAAATGAAAAATCAAGTAGAACTAAAAAATGGCTCATCGCACTTGTCGTTATATTATTAATTGTGGTAGCGATATTCGTAACACGCGCAATCATGAATCACAATGATGATAAAGTAAATAACGATCCAAACGTGTCTCAAAATTATAAAAAACAAGTTGAAAGTCAGAATGATGACATCAACAAACAAGTGGATTCTGCTAAAAGTGATATTAAAAATAATAAAAACAGTGAATCTCAAATTGATAAATTACAAAGTGAAATTGACAAATTAAAACAAAAAGAAGAAAACAATGCCGACTCTAAATTTACTCAATTTTATCAAAAACAACTAGAAAAACTTAAAAATGCTAACA
Organism: Staphylococcus caprae; assembly: GCF_002902725.1. Classification (GTDB taxonomy): domain Bacteria; phylum Bacillota; class Bacilli; order Staphylococcales; family Staphylococcaceae; genus Staphylococcus; species Staphylococcus caprae. The sequence goes on along the minus strand of NZ_PPRT01000001.1, from coordinate 17,370 downwards.
ACGCACAACAAAACAACGAAAACCAAAGTAAAATCAATAGTATGCTTGACGATATCAACACTAAATTTGATAGCATTAAATCAAAATTAGAAAGTATTCTTAACGGTAACAGCTCAAATTCAAATAATTAAAGCAACTCAATTCATACCCAATCGTCGAATCCATTTAAATCCTAGAAAGCAATGTAATCAACTAGCTTTCTAGGGTTTTTATTTATTTTAAATTTCAGATTAAAGTTTAATACTTACAAACATATGTAAAACGTATATAATTAATGCTATAACTTGTTCAAAGGAGATTATTTATGACAAATTCAAGTGCCAAGCACTTCTCAATGATATTAATCATTATTCTAGGAGTAATGACTGCTTTCGGCCCGCTCACAATAGATACATACACACCTTCATTGCCTAAAGTTCAGCATGATTTTGGTACATCAACCTCAGAAATACAACTTACATTATCCTTTGCAATGATTGGTCTCGCACTCGGGCAATTTTTATTCGGTCCGATTTCAGACGTTTTTGGTCGTAGACGTGTCGCAATGATTTTAATGATAGGATACTTCATCGCATCAATGATTTCTGTATTCACTATACATCTCACTTTATTTTTAATCATGAGATTCATTCAAGGATTAACAAGTGGCGGCGCGATTGTCATTGCCAAAGCTTCAGTTGGAGATAAGTATGATGGTAATGCGTTAGCTAAGTTTTTAGCATCTTTAATGGTAGTGAATGGGATTATTTCTATATTAGCGCCACTTCTAGGCGGATTGATATTATCCATTTCTAATTGGAGAATGATATTTACATTTCTAACATTCATCGCTGTCATTGTATTGGTTGGTGTTTTCTTGAAAATGCCTTCACACATACACACAGCCCAAAATCGTCTTAATTTCAAAGATATTCTACAAGATTTCATATATTTACTTAAAAAACCAGCATTTGTTATACCTATGCTATTACAAGGGTTAACTTATGTGATGCTATTTAGTTATTCATCAGCATCTCCTTTTATTACCCAAAGGATATATCATATGAGTGCTCCACAATTTAGTGTTATGTTAGCGATTAATGGTGTAGGTTTAATCGTTGTAAGTCAGCTTGTCGCACTCATAGTTGAAAAAATAAGTAGACATAAAATTTTAATTTACTTAACACTTATACAAATTGCAGGAGTGATATTACTCGTCATAACATTAACTTTCCATCTGCCCTTATATGTGTTACTTATTGCGTTCTTTATTAACATTTCACCAGTAACCTCAATTGCACCATTAGGCTTTTCAATGGCAATGGAAGAACGTACAGGTGGAAGTGGTAATGCTTCAAGTTTACTTGGATTGTTCCAATTTATCTTAGGTGGAATCATATCTCCCCTCGTCGGTTTAAACGGAGAACATGACATGACACCCTATTTAATGATTATTAGTATCACTGCAATATTACTTGTTGCACTACAAATCATATATTTCAAACTGTATTCTAAAAAGGTTTCCTAATACCAATACTTCCGCATTCAAAATATCATAGCCTCTAAAATGACTTTTAAGTAACATCATTTTAGAGGCTATGATCATATCTATTATTCAAAGTCTCTGTCATACCATATTAGAAATGATATATAGACAATTATGCTATTGTAAAACCAATCAATGAATTGGCATCCAAATTTCTGTAATATAGTTATCACTTTCTGTATTTCCTTCTCTATATAATTCGAAAAATGGTGCTTGCTTAACTTCGATATTTTCATTTGGAATCAACTCGCGATGAATGTGATTCATTGTTTGTTGAACGCTTTTAGGAACAGGTCCTTTCGCTTCTACTACTAAATATTTTCCACCTTCTAAATAAAATGTATCTAATCCATCATGTGGGTCGTCAGTGCTAGTAACACCAATCGCATAGTCCATCGTTTTATCTTGATGAGGTATACATACTCCTAAAAGTCCGTTAAGTTGTTTATCACTTTTTTCAATTAATCGTTCATCCAATTTCATTGAATGTACATCTTCCCAGAAATCTGCAATATTGCTTTGTGCGTGTCCACCACTTTTATAATGTCTGTAAACACCAATAACCCTATTTTTTTCAAGATTTTTTATATTATAGTTCATTTGATATACCACCGTTTAAAATTTTACTCAAATATCTTATAACCCCTTTTCACAATAATAACCTTATGAAAAAGAATAAACATTTTAATATACTAAATGAATCGTACGTTATATAATATTTAATACTACATAAATACTAGTACGTTGAGGAAAAAATTATGAAGAAAACGATTCTACCAGTTAAACCTATAAGTCAATTATTCCCGATACCTATGGTGATGGGTTGTGAGGGTGTTTCTGCAGCGATGTTACTCCAGTTTAATCATTATTCAATCAAAGCCACTCATATCATGAGTCAATGGCCTACCCATCCAAATAATCCATACAAAGGTTACGTGGGACATCCTTTTCTAGTTAAGTTTGGTTATCATCAAACGATATTTCCAGATGCTTTTGTCCCATTTTTACAACAATATGATCAACGTGTAGTAAATGGTACAGGCAAGAGTTTGGAACAACTTGAACAAATCATCAATCGTGGCCAACCTGTCATTATTTATCATACAAGTTTAGGCACCCGACCACTTCATCGCGTTTTTCATTTAGATGACCAACCTACACGACTCGTATCTAATATCCATGTCACTTTACTTATCGGTTATGATGACACTCACTACTATTATATCGACCCTCTATGGACTCGGATAGCAAAAGGTATCATCATGCCGTCGATTATCCCCAATAAAAAACAGATTATTAAGATTAAAAAATCGAAATTAAAACGTAGTTATGATGCACCCGGTCAAATGTGTGTGTATATCAATCCTAATTAAATGAAAGAGGTCGGGATAAAAGTGTTCAGGATTTGAGCAGAACCAAACAATGAGTAAAATTGCTTCTCAAATTTTGTCGAATTGTAAATGTGTTACTGCCGAAAATCCTACTTCTGGGACGCCGTTAATCGGTTTCCCAGAGCATAAATGATAAAGTTCCTAACCTCTTTACGTTTATATTATATTTAAAAACTAAATATCAAAATCTACTAGTGCGTGCTTCATTTCCATCTCCATATCTGGCGTTCTCCATTGTCGCTGATACCCTAAGCACGGACAAAGATAAGTTATTCCATTTTCCTTAATTTCCTTTCTAAAATGAACGTGTCCCATAATACTATATTTGATAGGATATGCTTCATAGATAGCATCAAAATCGTGAGTCCCTATAAACGCATTGAAGAAATCAAAAATACGATGTGGTGTTGGCACAACAAATTGAGGATGTGTAACAATATGCGTCATTAATATGATATTCCGATTACCCACTTGCTTGATATCCTCTTCTACTTTATTCGCTGCTATTTTAGATAGCTGTTGATCAGAGAGTGACCAATCCATTCTCACTTTATCTTGCCACGTTGCCCCGTAATGTTTACCTTTTTGGATTTTATCTTGAGTAAACCGTGTATCGGCATAGCTATAATCATACCAACCTGTATTTCCAACTATTGCCCATTCGTCATTAATAATGAAAGGTCGCCCAATTAGACATTCTTCTTTAGACTTATAGTAATCTAAAATTTCAGTTGATGTTTTATCAGAGTCATCTGACCATAAGTCGTGATTCCCAGGTATAAAGTATGTCGGAATATTAATATTATCCTTTAATTGCTTTATAAAATGATAACTCATTTGATAATCGTTAGAAATATCTCCCGCAATTAATAAGATATCTAGCTTTCTTTGTTGAATAACCTGACTCAAGACATTTAAATATTCATCTTGCTCCAATTTTGGATGACGGTCTACATGTAAATCTGAAATTGCTCCTATTTTCATCGTTTAACCCTTCTCAACTATGATTAAATTAATATTTATTATTACATATCAAGAAATCAAAGTTAATTAATCAGTATTGTATAATGACTTGCTATTTGAAGAATAAGGATTATAATTAAGTATAATTTTTAGCTTTAATGAATTTTTATAAATTAAAATGATTGCGTTCGAATATTTTGATAATTCTAAAAAATCATAAGTATTTATTATCACAAATGTTACAATAAATGTATTTACTTATATTTCTGAAAATTATTGCTTTATTCAACTCATTTCTATATTATTAAACGAAAGAAAACGCTTTTATATTTGCTTTTCTGAGGAGGAAATCTATGGCTAGACAGTTGCATAGAGAGTTGAATAACAGACACATTCAATTAATCGCAATTGGTGGCGCGATTGGTACTGGATTGTTTCTAGGTTCTGGACAAACGATTTCGTTAACTGGACCTTCACTGTTATTTACCTACATGATTATTGGGATTATTTTATTCGCATTTATGCGCGCATTGGGAGAATTGTTATTAAGTAACTCTAGGTTTAATTCATTTGTGGATATTGCAAATGAATACTTAGGGCCATTCGGAGGCTTCGTCATTGGATGGACATACTGGATTTGTTGGGTAGTATCAAGTATGTCTGATTTAACAGCTATGGGGCAATATTTTGCATATTGGTATCCTCAAGTCCCCCATTGGCTCACTGTATTATTTATTGTAGTGATTTTAATTTCATTTAACTTACTTGGTGCCAGATTGTTTGGAGAACTTGAATTTTGGTTTTCAATTATTAAAGTGGTAACGATTGTCGCGATGGTAATCGTTGGATTGGCTTTAATTTTCCTATCATTTAAGACGCACTACGGTCATGCATCATTTACAAACTTGGTTAAACACGGTGGAATGTTCCCACATGGTACATTCGGATTCTTAATGTCATTCCAAATTGCAGTATATTCATTCATTGGTATTGAGTTAATCGGTGTAACTGCAGGTGAGACGAAAGATCCTGAAAAGACAATACCTAAAGCAATTAACAACGTACCTGTCAGAATTTTACTCTTCTATATTGGTGGTTTATTAGTCATTATGTCAGTGATACCTTGGGATAATATTGATCCGGACAGTAGTCCATTCGTTAAATTATTCAGCTTAATTGGTATTCCATTTGCAGCCGGCATCGTTAACTTTGTCGTATTAACTGCTGCAGCTTCAGCAACTAACAGTGGTATTTATTCTAATAGCCGTATTTTATTCGGTTTGGCTAAACAAGGTTTAGGACCTAAAGTGTTAACTAAAACGAATAGCAATGGTGTACCTTACCTTTCAATGTTTGTTTCATCAATCACGCTATTAGTGGCTGCATTATTAAATTTCATCTTCCCAGATGCCATCAAGTTATTCATCTATGTCACAACTTTATCAACTGTTCTATTCTTAGTCGTTTGGGCGATGATTATCGTTTCATATATTGTTTATGTTAGAAAGAATCCTGAAGCACATCGAAATAGTAAATTTAAATTAATTGGTGGTCAAGGTGTTGCATTTGTCGTTTTAGCCTTTTTCTTCTTCGTGTTTATATTATTATTCTTTAGTAATGACACGCGTGCGGCAATATTTATCTCACCAATTTGGTTTATCTTCCTATTCTTCTACTATAAAAAGTACAAAACGAATGCTAAAGCTTTAGCTAAAAAACAACGCATACTCGATAAAAAGCATGCAGAAAACACATAAATTAAATTTAATAAAGAGGATTGGGGTATATCCATCCAAATATCATGGGAGTGGGGTCGCAATATAATTAAGCAAAATTATATTGCTGTCACTACTCCCTTTTTTATATCAATTATTATCATCTGTATGTATCTCTTCTTTTACGGGTAATAATCAAATAGATGATTATATTTTCTTTTAAACATTGCAATCATGCTATTTATACGATGAAATGGTAAAATATATGTTATTGATTTTATAGAGGAGAATCATATGGAACTATTAGAAGCTTTCTTAATATTTATATTTGCAGTAATCGTAAGTTCTGTTTTACATAATATGTTTCCGAAGATACCTACTGCATTTATTCAAATCGGTTTAGGTGTGATTATCTTCATCCTACCTATCCCAATGCACTTCGAATTTGATTCCGAAGTATTTATGATGGCCGTCATTGCACCTCTCCTCTTCGTTGAGGGGACACACGTTTCGCGATCTAAATTACTCGAATATCGCAAACCAATTATATTGATGGCAATGGCATTAGTTTTTACAACTGTCATCGGCGTTGGATATTTTATACATTGGATATGGCCTGAGCTACCTATGCCAGCCGCTTTTGCGATTGCAGCCATCCTATGTCCAACTGATGCTGTAGCTGTTTCTGCGATTACACAAGGAAAGGTTTTACCTAAAGGATCAATGTCGATTCTTGAAGGTGAATCTTTACTGAATGATGCAGCAGGTATCATTTCCTTTAAAATTGCGGTCACTGCACTTGTGACAGGTGTATTTTCTGCAATGAATGCCATTGAACAATTTATTATTTCTACTATTATTGGAATCTTAGTTGGTGCAATCTTTGGCATTATTGTTGTCAGAGTCCGTATCTACCTTACAGCGAATAAAGGGCTTAAAGACAATAATACTTTGACATTTATCCAACTACTTACACCATTTGCTGTTTACTTTTTGGCCGAAGAACTTCATGCATCAGGCATTATCGCTGTCGTTGTAGCAGGTTTAATTCATGGTTTAGAACGAGACCGATTAATCCGTGCACAAACAGAATTGCAAATGAACTTTACGCAGATATGGAATACGCTAAGTTACGCATTAAATGGATTTGTATTTGTGGTGCTCGGCTTTATGGTACCCGAAGTCGTGATGGAAATTGTTAAAGAAGAACCTGAGAATATTAAATTCCTAATTACGATTACTTTGTTAATCGCACTTGCAATCTATGTATTTCGCTTTATATGGGTCTTCTTATGGTATAAAGATTTTTATTTCCCGAAAAATATTCAATATTATATGAATGAGTCGGATGATGAAGAAACACCTCCAAAGCGATCACATTATGCATTCATTATGACAATGTGTGGAATACACGGTACAATTTCACTCTCAATGGCATTAACCTTACCGTATATGATTAATCATGGACATCAATTTGAATATCGCAATGATTTATTATTTATTGCATCGCTAATGGTCTTAATTAGTTTAATTTTAGCTCAAGTCATCTTACCTCTGATTACACCTTCTGAGGAGGAACCTCAATTCAAAGGTATGAGTTATCAATCGGCTAAGATTTTCATCGTTCAGCATGTGATAGATCATTTTAAAAAGGAATCTAAAGAACAGCCAACAGTAGATTATAGACAAGTGATGAACCAATACTTCCAAGAATTAGGATTTCTGTTAAATATAGAGCCAGATAATAAGAATACGAAGGAACTTCGGAGATTAGAAGATATTGCTGAAGATGTTGAAACAGAGACATTGGAACGACTTATCAATAGTGGCAAAATCGATGCAACAAATTTACGTGATTATCGTAGCGTCATGGATGCAACGCAAGCGTATAATGAAAAAACTTTCGTTGAAAAATTCACACGTTTCTTCAGAATGATTTACTTACGTTTCAAAGCTAGAAAAAATCGTAGAAAAGAAGAACGCTTAGTTCATAAACAAGCGCATGCAAAATTAAAAGAAGCACATCAATCGTCTAGTGAAAACAAAGAAAAAATTAGAGAACAACGCGAAGCTTATAAAAATTCTCGAAAAGAATTGAAAGAACAACGTGAAATTAGAAAGCAACAATTTTACGGAAGTTATAAACAAGTTCAAAAGATATTAAGAATTGTTAATCATCATATTGTTTTAAGAATGAAGGAAGAACAAAATAGTTCAAATGTATTAGAAGTGAGTTTAGTCATTAATCAATACTATTCACTATCCAGAATGTTACGTAGCCGTTCCCGTCATCTCACGAAGACATCTAAAGAAAGCGGTCAAAACACAAATGAACTCGTTCCTGAAATTCAAAGAGAGTTGAAATTAGAAGGTTTATATACACAAAGAAGTGTATTAGATGAATTAATTAAGCGTAATAAAATTACAAATGAAGTCGCAACGCAAATACGTGAAAACATCAACTATAATGAAATTGTCCTATCACATGAATCAGATGAATAGAACTTAATAAATCATTGAATACCTCAATATAAAAGGCTCAGAAAGATGATTAACACATTCTTTCTGAGCCTTTCTCTATTTTAAATGGTGCAAATTTTATTTTTTAAGTTTAAATGGAATTGTACATAAAATAATGTTCTTTTGATAGATGAGGTGCATTTTCAATCTAAAACTTGTTTGGTTATGCAATAAATTATGCCACGGTTTCTTAGGAATAAATTCAGGCACAACCACTGTAATTAAATAATTTTGATCATTTGCTTTCTTACGAATTTTGTCGATAAATCTTGAAATAGGACGAATGATACTTCGATATTCTGAATGTAGGATGACTAATCTTACATCTGGGAAGTGTCGTTTCCATTTCTCCATCAACGCTTTATCATCTTCATCACCAAAAGTTACATGTACTGCAATCACATCATTGTTAGCCAACATTTGTGCATAATAAATCGATTTATCAACCGCAGTCGTAATACTAGGTATTGGCACAATAGCCAAATTACGATCCACTACAGGAATATCATGTACATCAATATCTGAACGCAATTCTTGAGCTATATTTTTATAATGCGTATTAATTCTGATAAATACGGACACAACAAATGGTAAGAACAGTAATATTGGCCATACTTGAGTGAATTTAGTAATTAATAAAATCATAAACACGATAAACGTTATTGTTCCGCCTACTAAGTTAAATGATAATTTAATCCCCCAACCTTTAGGTCGTTCTTTTGTCCATTTTAAAACCATTCCAAACTGAGCGAGTGTAAATGGGATAAACACACCAACGGCATATAAAGGAATTAAATTTTCTGTCATTCCATTAAATACAATAATCAAAATAATTGCCAATACACCTAATACAATAATCGAGTTAGAATAACCTAAACGATCTCCACGAACTATAAACATACGTGGCATGTATTTATCTTTAGACATTGATGCAGCCAACATCGGAAAAGCAGTAAATCCTGTATTAGCAGCTAGTACTAATATCATTACTGTCGTTGCTTGGACGAAATAGAAAGCAACATTATTACCAAATATTTTTGATGCTAATTGAGATAATACTGTTGTTTCAGTTTGTGGCATAATGCCATAAACGTAAGATAACCCCACTATTCCTACAAGTAAGACAGCAAGGATTGAACCCATTGCGATAAGTGTTTTAACTGCATTTTTAGGTGCAGGATCTTTGAAGTTAGTCACGGCATTAGAAATCGCTTCTACACCAGTTAAAGATGATGCCCCAGAAGAGAATGCCTTCAACAGCAAGAATAAAGTCACTCCTGGTACTGCAGTCCCCACAGTCGAATGCATATGTGGTTGAATGTCTCCAGTTGCAACTCTGTATGTTCCTACAATAATTAATACAATTAAACCTATGATAAATAAATAAACTGGATAGGATAACACTGTTGCCGATTCAGTTAATCCTCTCAAGTTCATGATTAATATGAATAAAACTAATAAACAAGCAATTAATACTTTAAAATGATATAAATTCGGAAATGCAGCTACAAATGCATCTGCACCCGATGAAATACTTACGGCAACTGTCAAAATATAGTCGACTAATAGCGAACCACCTGCGAGCAATCCCCATTTCTCGCCGAGATTCGTCTTAGATACCATATACGCGCCTCCACCTTTAGGATAGGCGTATATCACTTGTCGATATGACATGATTAAAGCTGCAAGTAAAATAAGTACCGCACCAGCAATTGGCAAAGTATACCATGAAGCACCGGCTCCAACTACTGATAGAGTAATTAAAATCTGCTCTGGCCCATATGCCACAGAAGATAATGCGTCAGAAGATAAGATTGCTAAACCTTTGAATTTAGTTATTTTCTCATCCTTCAAATCTCTATTTTTCTTTGGTCTACCGATCAAAAGTCTTTTAAATTGATTGAACATGACTCCTACCTCTTTAACTCTTTATCAATGGCTAAACTATACTCCCATCTTTAGAAAATGTATAGGATTTCATGATATCTTTTATTATATAGTTTACTCAATTAGTGTTATAATACACTTATTTTTAGTTGTAAATTACCAATTATTTTAACTACAAAAAGATTGTCAACAACGTGATGAGTCTTCTTATGAAGTAATCTTTACGAAAACTGTTATAATAAACACACTTATTACATCTAGGTTGCGTACAATCAAAAATACAATACATAATTGATAGAGGATGGCATAATGAAAACAAAACCTTTTATTATCACTGCTTTCGTAATGATGGTGCTTTTAATGAGCGGTATATTAACAAAACACTATACAGCACATAGTAAAACCGAAACGATGTTAACACATCATTCGCTAAAGCAAATCGATAGCATTGTTCATTCAGCAATGCGAAATGGGAAAATACCAGGAGTTTCTGTATTAATCATTAAAGATAATAAAATCTTCTTAAATAAAGGTTATGGTTATGCTAATGTAAGTCAGAAAACAAAAGTAACACCCCGTACTCGATTTGAAATTGCTTCAAATACAAAGGCATTTACTGGATACAGTGTGCTACAACTTGCTAAGGAAGGTAAACTGAGTTTAAACGATAAAGTATCAAAATATGTACCTGGTTTTTATATGAATTATGATGATGAAAAAAAGGACATTACAATAAAGCAACTACTCGGTCATACTAGTGGTATACCTAGCGATATCACTGAAGAAGATCATTATTCTGAAGACTATAATAGTATTAAAAATATAGTAGACTATGCGAAAGGTAAAGAACTGAATGAAACGCCTGGAGATGCCTTTGAATATTCTAATATGAACTACGATATTTTGGGTCTCATTGTTCAGAACGTTTCACACCAATCATACCAATCTTATATTAAGGAACATATATTATCACCTTTAAACATGAAAGATACGACGTTTAAAACTACAAGTAAAAAAGGTAAAAATGAGGCTTCCGGTTATGAATTAATCAGTGGTGACACTGAAAAAACCACACCAGAATTCAATATTGGGGATACACCTTCAGCATTTATGATGTCTAGCACAAAAGATTTGGAAAATTGGATTAAAATGCAATTGGATCCTTCCGACAAAACACAATCAATTGTTGAACAATCCCATCAGTCTATTTATAAATCTGAGGGTGTAGCAGATGCAAATGGTTATGGTGCAGGTTGGTTTATTAATTCGAATGACCATACTATTTATCACACAGGTACTTTAGACAATTTCTCATCTGAAATTTTATTAAATCCGAAAAAATCATATGGCATTGTCGTATTAGCGAATATGAATTCTTCACAAGTTACAAATTTAACTGACAATTTAAATTCGCAAATTTTAAATAATGAGCATTATACAACTATTGAGCAAAAAATTGATCAATCAACAAATTTTAATCACACAATTACAATTCTTTCATGTATTGGCACATTTATATTTCTGATACTGAGTCTAAGTCGCTTAAATAAATTGAAACTTAAACGAATCGTATATGATAAAAGAAAAATTGCGTTTATCAGTTTTTTACTCCTACTGACACTCTTTGTTTTATTTAGTATCGCCATTTACTTGCTTCCATTATTTATTTTAGGTAATGCTAGCTGGACATTCGTATTATCATGGTTACCGATTCATGCTAAGTGGCTCATCGCTAGTTTTTATATTTTCATGCTCATGATTATGATATGGCTTTCTGTTGTTATTTTGACACGTCAGCCAAAAACATAGATTGCATTTTATTGCATCTAAGCAAAGATTTTTAACATTTAGGAACGATTGCACATTCAAAAGTACGTATTTTGTTACTTTTAGGATGTGCAATTTTTTGCTTTTTTAATACTTTGTATGTAATTTTTTGATAAAATTTAGTTATCCAAATAGAGATAGAAAGAAGAAGGAAGATGACGATGCATAAACGACTCACTCTAGTATTGTTAAGTTTGATTATATTTTTAACTGGTTGTGATTATTCTAAAAAAGAAAATCAGACCGGCATTTTCTACAATACATTTGTTAAACCTATGGATGGCTTACTTCATTTTTTAGGGAGACTCTTTCATGATAATTACGGTTTAGCCATTATTGTGATTGTACTCATCGTTCGATTTATCTTACTTCCTTTAATGCTGATTCAAGTGAAAAATATGCATATGATGCGCGAAAAAACAAAAGTAGTAAAACCTGAATTAGATGCAATTAGAGAGAAAATTAAAAATGCTGATTCACAAGAAGAACGTAACGCTGCAAACCAATTACTAATGAAGAAATATAAATCATATGGTATTAATCCATTTAAAAATATGATTGGATGCTTGCCTGTCATAATTCAAATCCCTATTCTTATGGGACTATATATGAGCTTAAAATACCCTACTAGTGATGGTATTACTAAATATCCTCATTTCTTATGGTTTAATTTAACAGAACCTAACTTAATTATGACTATTATCGCAGCGAGTATGTATTTTATTCAGCCGTTAGTCAATTCAATACATTATCCTAAAGATCAACGAACAACGTATTATGTCATCATGGTTGTGTCACCCATATTTATTACATATGCTTCATTGACTTCAGCTTCAGCTCTAGGATTATACTGGAGTATAAGTGCTGGTTTCTTGATTATACAAATGCATTTTGCCCACTCTTATTATGGTAAACGGGCACGTCAAGAAGCTGCCAATCTTAAAAAGCATTTAAATCAGAATCAAGAAAAGGAAATAGAATAAATAAAAAATTAAAAAAGCACGATTTAAAGTGAAACGTAAACGCAATCAATGATTGCAATGTCTTACTTTAAATCGTGCCTTTATTTTATTCTATAGGGTCCATACCATCTTTCCAACTTGGATAGATTAAAGTACCACCTTGTGCTTTAAATTTATCATTTGCTACGCCTCTTTCAAATGGTTGCGCAGGTTGAATATTGATTTTTGGATCAACTTGCAATTGATTTTTATACCATTCTGCAAAATCAGATCCTTTAACTGGCTCATCATCAGCAACATTATAAATATCACTATCAAAATGAATCGCTTGAATTGATGTTTCTACAGCATCATCAAGATGAACGAATGATGTTACACCATCACTTAAAGTAACATCTCCATCAATAAATTGATTATAAATCATACCATCTTTACCGTACCAAGTTCCAGGCCCATATAACCAACCGAAACGTAGTACCACATATTCATCAATACGTGCAGTTTCTTTTTCAAGACCCTCAACACCGTCTACAGTAATCTTTCTGTCACCTGTTGAATTATAATCTAAAGGCGTCTCCTCAGTCGCTAAACCTTCCCCAGGTTCATACGTAAATGCAATACTTTGAGCTATGACTTTTCTCACATTATGTTTAAGTGCGGCATCCATAAGATTTTTAGAGCCTTCAATTCTCACTTTAGTATTAGCACTCATATCTACATTTTTTAAATCAGTAATTTGATTAATGATGATTTCAGGCTTGAATGCTTCAATCGCTGCATCAATCGTTTCAGCCTTTAAGATGTCTCCTACATAGGGTTGAACTCCAGCACTTTCTAATTTTTGTTTGCCGTGTTCAGATGTTGTGAAACCAGCAACTTCATGTCCTTCCTCTTTGAGACGTTTTGTTAATCTTGTTCCAATTAATCCAGTTGCACCTGTTACGAATATTTTACTCAATTTATTCACCTTCTCTTTCTATTTTTCTGAAAATGAATTCCCAAATCTACTCTACTTTTGAGCAGATCTGACATAATCAATGGCATTCATCCAAACGATATGTCCTAATAATTCTGAAATACGTTCTTCTTTCGGTAATTCCTCAACTTTTGGAGTTAATCCCATTTGCGGTAAAAGATATTCATGGAAAAAGGTATTAACAGCAATTCCAAATAAACCACCTCTTAATGCAGTTACTTTGGAACACTTTTCAGCTAAGACGGCATACGCAAACGCATGCACAATTGAGAAACCATAATGAATACCCATGACCGTCAGAGGAATTTCATTCTGATTGTAAGTATACGAGGCATTTTTAATTTTTTCAGGTAATCCGACTTGATTTAATAATGTCAAAGGCGGTGGTTCTTCTTCACGTTCAGGTGTTCTCGGGGGCATAAGCGCTTCCCAGCCCATTTTCACAGCTCCACCAATAAAACCACCGACAATTCCTGTAACTATGATACGTCGACATGTACTGGACATGATTTCATCTCCTTTTTATCTTACGTGTATTTGTTTACCCTTTTGTAAAATACTAAAGCATGAGATAGCGTTTAAATTAATAAAAAAGAAACAGCATACGTTCAACCTTATATCTGAAATCATTAATTAGGCTATAACTTGTAAGCTGTTTCTTTAATTTTATTGCGCATTCAATTGATTTTCCTTTGAATGAATAAGATTTGTTACAAATGCATTAACTGGCGCTGGTATATTATTTTCCTTACCTAATTGAGCCACAGCACCATTAATATAATCAATTTCTGTTTTACGGTGATCTTTAATTAAATCTTGATACATAGATGGATAATGTGGTCCTACCTTCTCATTTAAATTAATCAGATACTCAAATACTTCATCTACATTAAGATAAACATTATCTGTTGTAGCCACATGAACAATTTCTTGTGTCAGTTGATAAATTAAATTTTTAGCATAACTACTATCATTTAATGTTGCTAAATTACATTCCAAGATACTACATAACGCGTTGGCTGTTCCATTGACGCAAATCTTTTTCCATATGGATTGATGCAAATTATCACTCTCAACACCATTTAATTCAGCTTTATTTAAAATATCCACCACAACTTTAACATTATCTTTTCCTTCAGGAACGAGACTTCCTATTTCAACAGGGCCACTTCCCATGAGGTGCGTATGTCCTGGTTTGTCTATTCCTGCTGTCCATGTTGTTACGCCACGTACAATTCTATATTCTTCAACATAATTTCGAATAAGACGTTCATGCTTTAAACCATTCATTGTACACACAATAATTGTTTGATTGTGTATATGAGGTTGTATGTCTTCCAAAACATGCTTGAGTTGCATTGATTTAGGAAATAGGAAGACAATATCGTAGACTTCAGTTTGTGGAATTTGAGAGAAACGATACATAGGAATATTAAAATGATACATTGAACCGTTGATATCGATGTGTAACCCTTCTTGTTGAATTGACGTGACTTGTGGTTCCCATCCATCAATAAGTGACACATCATAACCATGTTGGAATAATTTAGCTCCGAATCCACTACCGAGTGCGCCTGAACCAGCAATTGCTATTTTCATGCAAGCCATCCCCCTTTAATTGAGTGATTTTGTTTTTAAAGTACAACTTTTGTTACTGCGCGTCAATGCATCATAAGTATTTTTTTCTAAATTTTCTGTTAATTTTATCTAAAAATAAGACTAGGAGATTCAATATAGTTTCACAGTTCCTAAAAGGCTCATGCTATTCAGCAGGCAACTTGCCTTCAATGCTTTGTTTACCTTTTAGAAACAAAACTATTTTTCCTAGTCTTAAATCACTTATAAATTTGATTGTTTTTTCGGTACTAAAATTAAAATCGATACTAGAGCAATGAATGCAACAATGGCATTGAAAATAACGCCGGTAAAACCGCCTAATGATAAGTTTAATTGAGAAGCAAGCACACTATAAACTGTACTTGAAATTGCGACACCAAAGGCATTACCTAAAGAGGAAGCCATTTTATATACACCTGAAGCAACACCAACTTTATCGTCTGGTGCTTGAGCTACTGCAGTATCTGTTGATGGCGTGGCATAAATTCCTAAACCTGCACCAAATAGTAAATATCCTACAACGCTTGCTGTGATATACCAGAAATCCGGGAGAAATGTTAACGATAGTAAAATTAACCCTAACACCGTTAGACCGCTTCCCATGAGTAACGGGCGCTTAGGTCCTAACTCTTGCAAAATTTTCTCGCCCACACGAATCATAATTAAGACGGCGATTAAATATGTAAGTGAAATATAACCCGTTTGTTGAGAATTAAAATCTAATTCTTGTTGGTAGTAAGTATTAACTACTATTAAAGCACCGCCAGCTACACCATTTAACATAAAGTTAGAAATCGTCGCGCCGGTATAGCCTTTATTTTTAAATATCTCGAAATCAACAAGTGGATGTTTAACTCTATTTTCATATATCACAAAGGCAATTAAAGAAATGATAAACACTGCGATTAAACCCAAGATGATTGGAGAAAATAGACCATAATTCGATGTTTGCGTAATAATAACATTAATACTTAACATACAAACGACAAGAATGACTAAGCCTATGACATCAAACTTCTTAGACTTGGATGGTTGGTTTCCAATAGGTTCTGCTTTCGTTTCAGGTGTGTGTTTAATTAAAAACATAGCAAGTATAGTCAATACAATTGAAACGATAAAGATAGAACGCCAACCTAAATTGGTAGCCATCATACCACCAAATAAAGTACAAACGCCACTACCGCCCCATGATCCAATTGACCAATAACTTAAAGCACGTTGTCTAGCTGTACCAATATAATATTCATTGATAATTGCTAAGGTTGCCGGCATAATACAAGCTGCTGACAAACCTTGAACGGCGCGACCAATGATTAATAGACTTGGTAAAGGCGTGATGATAATAAGAACTGAACCAATGATATTTAAGGCCAAACCAATATATGTGAGTTTGACACGCCCAAATTTATCCGCAAAGTCTCCGGCCCCAACAATAAATAAACCTGAAAATAGCGCTGATAAACTTACGGCGATATTTATCGTACCAATATCACTGTTATAAGATGATTGCAACGGCACAACCAAATTAACCAACGACTGTGCAAATAACCAAAATGTGATAACCCCTAATATGATACCTAATAATAGGCGGTTATCTCCCCTAAATGCTCTTGAATTATCCATCAATCACTTTTCCTCCTATTGAATTAGAAACCCTATTCATGAAAGACTAACTCATCTTAATATAATTTCCCGAAACAACTTTCTAAAAGTTTCCCCTGCTTTTTTAGAAATAATACATTAAGAAACTTTATCACACATCAATTCTCTTTTTAAATCATATAATACTTAATAATAATTAGCTTAAATAATGATGTGTCACGTGAGTTATCTTAATTTGTACATTAATTTCTTATAATTTTTAGAAAATTTGTAAATATAGAAACATATTCTACACTATCTACTTTGATTTTTCCATACTCTACTGAATACGTATGCCGACATATTTAATCATCCATGCCAGTCTTTATAAGAATGTAAGTGCTTT